>JAFUMO010000056.1 GCA_017482565.1 Bacteroidales bacterium
TGTTGCTTCGTGGTATCGACAAAAAAGAGATCAAGAGAGGTCAGGTTATCGCAAAACCTAACACAATCACTCCTCATAAGAACTTCACTGCTGAGATCTATGTATTGAAGAAAGAAGAGGGTGGACGTCACACTCCATTCCACAACAAATATCGTCCTCAGTTCTTTATCCGTACTTTGGATGTAACTGGTGAGATTCTTCTTCCAGAGGGTGTAGAGATGGTAATGCCTGGTGATAACGTAACTATCAATGTAGAGTTGATCTACCCGGTTGCTATCAATGAGGGTCTCCGTTTCGCAATCCGTGAGGGTGGTAGAACAGTAGGTGCTGGTCAGGTAACTAAAATTAGCTAATTCCCAACCACACAATAAATAAAGGGCTTCCCTAACCGGAAGCCCATATTTAGGGGCATAGTTCAAGGGTAGAATAGCGGTCTCCAAAACCGTTGATGGGCGTTCGAATCGCTCTGCCCCTGCAAACCAAAGGTTACGGTTTGGTTCAATTTTAATCAAGTAACAGCAAGGCTTCCAATTGTTGTTATATTAATTAAATGGTAATGAACAAATTAACTTTGTATTTCAAAGACTCTTACTTAGAGTTATCCAAAAAAGTAACATGGCCTTCATGGGCGCAGCTCCAGAGCTCTGCGATAGTAGTGATGGTAGCTTCTGTTATTTTTGCATTGGTCGTATTTGGAATGGACATCGTGTTCAGGAACATTATGACTTTTATCTATAACATGCTGTACTAATCATGAGTGAGATTGCCAACAAGAAGTGGTATGTTGTTCGCGCAGCCGGTGGAAAGGAAAAGAAAGCGAAGGAGTATATAGAGAACGAGATCAAAAGATTAGGACTCACAGATTATGTTTCCCAGGTTTTGATTCCTACTGAAAAAATCTATCAGGTAAAGAACGGCAAGAAGGTAAGTATGGAGAGGATTTTCTATCCTGGCTACATCCTTATTGAAGCTGTCCTTACGGGCGAGATCCAGCATATTATCAGAAACCTTCCACACGTTTCAGGTTTCCTTACCGAAAAACAGGGGGGTAAAGATAAAGAGCCTTCTCCACTCCGTCAGTCTGAAGTAAACAGAATTCTCGGTAGAGTTGATGAGCTTCTTGATAAAGAGGAGGAGAACATTACACCTTTTGTAGTTGGTGAGGCAGTAAAAGTTGTGGATGGACCTTTCAACGGTTTTGACGGTACAATTGAGGAAATCTTGGAGGACAAGAAGAAACTCAAGGTAATGGTTAAGATTTTTGGAAGGAAGACAATATTGGAGTTGAATTTTGTTCAAGTAGTTAAAGAATAATTAAAGTAGTATTATGGCTAAAGAAATTGCCGCATTCATTAAATTGCAGATTAAAGGTGGCGCAGCAAATCCATCACCTCCTGTAGGACCTGCTCTTGGTTCCAAGGGTGTAAACATTATGGATTTCTGCAAGCAGTTTAATGCCCGTACACAAGACAAGGCCGGTAAGGTGTTGCCAGTAATTATCACTGTGTTCAGTGATAAATCTTTTACTTTTGTAGTAAAACAACCACCAGTAGCTGTACAGTTGAAAGAGGCTGCCAAGGTACAGTCAGGTTCTGCTGAGCCTAACCGTAAGAAGGTTGCTTCAGTTACTTGGGAGCAGGTACGCGCAATTGCTCAGGACAAGATGCCTGACATGAATGCATTTACCTTGAAATCAGCTATGAGCATGGTTGCAGGTACTGCAAGGAGCATGGGTATAACCGTAGAGGGAACTTTTCCAGCTGACGTAAACTAATTAATCACAACACGCAATGAGTAAGCTTACTAAAAATCAGAAAATAGCTAACGCTAAGATTGAGGCTGGCAAACAGTATAAGGTATCTGAAGCATGCGCTTTGGTTAAAGAGACTTCTCTTGCCAAATTTGACGCATCTGTAGATATTGCTGTTCGCTTGGGTGTAGATCCTCGTAAGGCAAATCAGATGGTCCGCGGCGTTGTGACTCTTCCACACGGAACAGGAAAACAGACCCGCGTACTTGTACTTTGTACACCCGACAAAGAGGAGGAGGCTAGAAATGCCGGTGCCGACTTTGTAGGTTTGGATGAATATATTGAGAAAATCAAGGCTGGTTGGACAGATGTTGACGTTATCATCTGTACCCCTTCTGTAATGGCTAAGATTGGTCCTATCGGTAGAATTCTTGGTCCTAGAGGTTTGATGCCAAACCCTAAGACAGGTACAGTTACCATGGAGGTAGGCAAGGCTGTTACTGAGGTTAAGGCCGGTAAAATTGACTTTAAGGTAGACAAACAGGGTATTGTTCACGCCGGTATCGGTAAAGTGTCTTTTGATGCTGCCAAACTTGCTGAGAATGCCAATGAGTTCCTTAACACAGTTATCAAACTTAAACCACAAGCACTTAAAGGTACTTACGTTAAGAGTGTATTCCTCTCTTCAACTATGGGCCCTGGAATTTGTGTTGATTGCAAAACAATCGGTGCTGCTGAATAATTAAAAAATTAGATTAGATTATGAGAAAAGAGGATAAAGCTCAGATTATTGAATCTATGGCAGCACAGCTTAAGGAGACTCCTAACTTCTATGTTGCTGATGTAGAGGGATTGAATGCGGAGGCTACCACAAAGCTCAGACGTGCTTGCTTTGAGAAGGATATCAAACTTGTAGTAGTTAAGAATACCTTGTTCTTCAAAGCTTTGGAGATGAATCAGGTAACTGACTACGAGCAGTTTGCGGGCGTATTAAAAGGCTCAACAGCAGTAATGTTCTGCAACACTGCCAATGCTCCGGCAAAGCTTATCAAGGAGTTTGGTGCCGAGGGCGGCAAACCTGCACTCAAAGGTGCCATGGTTCAGGATTGCACTTATATTGGTGCTGAAAACCTTGAGACACTTGTTAACATCAAGTCTCGTGAGGAACTTATCGGTGACATCATCGGCTTGCTACAGTCACCTGCACAGAACGTTATCTCAGCTCTTACATCACAGGGCGGTGGCAAGATTGCAGGTATTGTAAAAACACTATCAGAAAAAGAGTAATAATAACACATTAAAATTATAAAATCATGGCAGATATCAAAAAATTTGCAGAAGAGTTAGTTAACCTTTCAGTAAAAGACGTTCAGGAGCTTGCTAAAGTTCTTAAAGAGGAGTACGGAATTGAGCCGGCTGCTGCTGCAGCTGTAGTTGCAGCTCCTGCTGCTGCTGGTGCAGCAGCTGCTGCTGAGCAGACTGAGTTTGATGTAATCCTTAAATCAGCTGGTGCAGCTAAACTTGGTGTTGTAAAAGTTGTAAAAGAGATTACAGGTTTGGGTCTCAAAGAGGCTAAAGATCTAGTTGACGGTGCTCCTAAGGCTATCAAGGAGAAAGTATCTAAAGCAGAGGCAGAGCAGGTTAAAGCTCAACTAGAAGAGGCTGGTGCTGAGGTTGAGGTTAAATAAATGTCAACCCCCGTTTAGCGGGATATAGTCAGGTTTAGGGCGAAATAGGCCCTAAACCTTTTTGTCGTTTTTTTAAGTTTATTTTCAACCAACCAATAAACAATGTCGCAAAATATAAATAATCAGCGGATTACATTCGCGACTTCAAAATCCCTCCTTGACTACCCGGATTTTCTGGAAGTGCAGCTGAAGTCTTTCAAGGACTTTTTCCAGCTGGATACCACTGCAGAGAATCGTAGAAACGAAGGTTTGTTTAAGGTTTTTCAGGAGATCTTTCCAATTACAGATACCCGAAACAATTTTGTTCTGGAGTTCATTGATTACTTCATTGACCCACCACGCTATTCTATGGACGAGTGTCTGGACATGGGACTAACTTACAGCGTTCCATTGAAGGCCAAGTTGAAGCTATACTGTACAGATCCTGAGCATGAGGATTTTGATACAGTTATCCAGGATGTGTATCTGGGAACTATCCCTTACATGACACCAAAAGGTACTTTCATCATAAACGGTTCTGAGCGTATAGTAGTTTCACAGCTCCACCGTTCACCCGGTGTCTTCTTCGGACAGAGCATGCATGCCAACGGCACAAAGCTTTACTCTGCCAGAATTATCCCGTTCAAGGGTTCATGGATTGAGTTTGCAACTGACATCAATAATGTCATGTATGCTTACATCGACCGTAAAAAGAAATTGCCTGTAACCACCTTGTTGAGGGCTATAGGTTTTGAAAGTGACAAGGATATCCTTGATATCTTTGGTTTGGCTACTGAGGTTAAGGTTAACAAGACCAACCTCAAGAAATGCATTGGCAGCAAGCTTGCTGCCAGGGTCCTCAAGACTTGGAACGAGGACTTCGTGGATGAGGATACCGGAGAGGTTGTTTCAATTGAGCGTAACGAGATTATCATTGACAGGGAGACAATCCTTGAGGAGAGCCATATTGATGACATCCTTGATTCTGATGTAAGCACTATACTTATCCACAATGAGGATGCAAATTCAAGTGATTTTGCAATTATCCACAATACCCTTCAGAAAGATCAATGTAACTCTGAAATAGAGGCCATTTTCTATACATACAGGCAGCTGAGAAACTCAGAACCACCTGACGAGGCTACCGCAAGGGACGTTATTGACAAGCTCTTCTTCTCCGACAAGAGATATGACCTTGGAGAGGTTGGCCGTTACCGTCTCAACAGGAAACTTAACCTTGGAACCCCTAACGATGTTAGGGTACTTACCAAAGCTGACATCATTGAGATTATCCGCTATCTGATACAGCTTATCAATGCCAAGGCTACAGTTGATGACATTGACCATTTGAGCAACAGAAGGATCAGGACCGTTGGCGAGCAGCTTGCAAACCAGTTCAGCGTTGGTCTTGCACGTATGGCAAGGACAATCAGGGAGAGGATGAACGTGAGGGATAATGAGGTGTTTACCCCAATTGACCTCATCAATGCAAAGACACTCTCTTCTGTAATCAACTCGTTCTTCGGTACCAGCCAGCTTTCACAGTTCATGGACCAGACAAACCCTCTTGCTGAGATGACCCACAAGAGAAGGCTTTCTGCCTTGGGACCTGGAGGTCTTTCAAGGGACAGGGCCGGCTTTGAGGTTCGTGACGTACACTATACACACTATGGCCGTCTGTGTCCTATTGAGACACCGGAGGGTCCTAACATCGGTCTTATCTCTTCTTTGTGCGTTTATGCAAGGATCAATGAGCTAGGTTTCATTGAGACCCCGTACAGGAAGGTTGAGAACGGTGTAGTTGACCTTTCTCCAAAGGGATGTGTCTACATGAGCGCTGAAGAGGAGGAGGATAAGGTTGTTGCACAGGCAAACGCACATATTGATGAGAACGGAAACTTCACTGACGAGAGGATCAAGTGCCGTTATGAGGCAGATTATCCTGTTGTAGGGAAGGAGAGCGTGCATCTTATGGACGTTGCCCCTAACCAGATTGCTTCAATTGCAGCTTCGCTGATCCCATTCCTCGAGCACGATGATGCAAACCGTGCGCTGATGGGATCCAACATGATGCGCCAGGCCGTTCCTGTTGTGAAGCCGGAGGCTCCTATCGTGGGTACAGGACTTGAGGCAGCCGTTGTAAGAGATTCAAGGACTCAGGTTTCTGCAGAGACATCCGGTGAGATTGTTTATGTGGATGCCAATGAGATACATATAAGATATGACAGGACTGAGGAGGAGAAGTTTGTAAGCTTTGATCCTGAGATTACTGTATACAAGCTTCCTTTGTACAGGAAGACAAACCAGAGCACTTCAATCCACCTGAAGCCTATAGTGAAGAAGGGTGACAAGGTTGTGAAGGGGCAGATCCTTACTGAGGGTTATGCAACCCAGAAGGGTGAGCTTGCTTTGGGACGTAACCTCAAGGTTGCATACATGCCTTGGAAGGGTTATAACTTTGAGGATGCGATTGTGCTTTCAGAGAGAATCTTGAGGGAGGACATCTTCACCTCTATCCATGTTGACGAGTATATCATGGAGGTAAGGGATACCAAACGTGGTATGGAGGAGCTTACTGCAGATATCCCTAACGTGAGTGAGGAGGCAACCAAGGATCTTGATGAGAACGGCATCATCAGGATTGGTGCCAATGTTGAGCCTGGAGATATCCTTATAGGTAAGATTACCCCTAAGGGAGAGAGCGATCCTTCTCCGGAGGAGAAACTTTTGCGTGCAATCTTCGGTGACAAGGCCGGTGATGTGAAGGATGCTTCACTGAAGGCTTCTCCATCTTTGTCGGGAACCATCATTGACAAGAGATTGTTTGCAAGGGTTGGCAAAGAGGCCAATACAAAGAAAGGCAAGAGCAATACCAAGACTCAGGTTCAGCAGGCTGAGGAGACATTCAACCGTAAAGTGGGTGTCTTGAGGGACAGGTTCCTCGACAAGCTTGAGGTACTTGTTAAGGGCAAGCTTTCTGAGGGTGTGAGCGACCTTTATGGCGTTGAGATACTGGCCAAGGGTGAGAAGTTTACAAGGGAGCTTCTTGATTCAATTGACTATGAGAACATCAATCCTACAAAATGGACTGAGGACAAGCATGCAAACGGTCTTATAAAGACCCTTATCAACAATTATCTGATTGCGCATAAGGAGTTTGATGCAGAGCTCAAGAGGATCAAGTATAATCTCACTATAGGTGATGAGCTTCCTACCGGAATCATGCAGCTTGCCAAGGTTTATGTTGCCAAGAAGAGAAAGATCAGGGTTGGTGACAAGATGGCGGGACGCCACGGTAACAAGGGTATCGTTGCCAAGGTTGTAAGGGATGAGGATATGCCTTTCCTTGATGACGGTTCAATTGTGGATATAGTTCTTAACCCTCTTGGTGTGCCTTCACGTATGAATCTGGGCCAGATTTATGAGGCGGTTCTCGGATGGGCAGGAAAAGAGCTTGGTGTGAAGTTCGCTACACCTATCTTTGACGGTGCAAGCCTTGATGACATTTGCAAATATACTGACAAGGCCGGTCTTCCAAGATACGGCAAGACATATCTGAGCGACGGCGGTACAGGCGAGAAGTTTGACCAGCCGGCTACAGTAGGTGTGACTTACATGATCAAGTTGGGCCACATGGTTGATGACAAGATGCATGCCCGTTCTATCGGACCATACTCACTCATCACCCAGCAGCCTCTCGGTGGTAAGGCGCAGTTCGGAGGCCAGAGGTTTGGAGAGATGGAGGTTTGGGCACTTGAGGCATTCGGTGCATCAAATATCCTTCAGGAGATCCTTACAATCAAGTCTGATGACGTTGTGGGACGTTCAAGGGCTTATGAGGCTATTGTAAAGGGTGATCCTATGCCTTCTCCAGGTATCCCTGAGTCGTTGAATGTATTGTTGCATGAGCTCAGAGGATTGGGTCTAAGCGTAAATTTGGACTAATTGGTTTTTGATAATTTGAAATAACGAACAATATGTCGTCTTTTAAGAAAGAGATTAAGGTTAAAAGCAATTTCAACCGAATTACTATAGGGCTGGCTTCGCCGGAGGAGATTCTTGACAGGTCTTCCGGTGAGGTTCTCAAGCCAGAGACTGTGAACTACCGTACTTACAAGCCTGAGAGGGACGGTCTGTTCTGCGAGAGGATCTTCGGTCCTTCAAAGGACTACGAGTGCCATTGCGGCAAGTACAAGAGGATCCGCTACCGCGGAATCATCTGCGACAGGTGCGGTGTTGAGGTTACAGAGAAGAAGGTACGTAGGGAGAGAATGGGTCACATTACCCTTACTGTACCGGTAGCGCATATTTGGTATTTCCGTTCAACTCCTAATAAGATAGGTTATCTCCTTGGCATACCCACCAAGAAGCTTGATGCAATCATCTATTATGAGAGATACGTAGTCATCCAGCCAGGTCTTGCGGCAGAGAGCGGTGTAAAGGAACTTGATCTCCTTACAGAGGAGGAGTACCTGAACGTTCTTGATACCCTTCCAAGGGAGAACCAGATGCTTGATGATTCAGACCCTAACAAGTTTGTTGCAGGCATGGGTGCGGAGGCAATCTATACATTGCTCTGCAAGGTTGACCTTGATGACCTTTCATACAGCCTGAGAAGCAGGATTGAGACAGAGACTTCACAGCAGAGGAAAGCTGATGCTCTCAAGAGATTGAGCGTAATTGAGGCTTTCAGGGAGAGCAAGGATGTTAACAAGCCTGAGTGGATGATCCTTAAGGTGATTCCTGTTATCCCGCCTGAGTTGAGGCCATTGGTTCCGCTTGATGGAGGAAGGTTTGCAACTTCAGACCTCAATGACCTTTACAGAAGGGTAATCATAAGGAACAACCGTCTGAAGAGACTCATTGAGATAAAGGCTCCTGAGGTTATCTTGAGGAATGAGAAACGTATGCTGCAGGAGGCTGTGGATTCATTGTTTGACAACTCAAGGAAGTCAAATGCAGTGAAGACTGAGGCCAACAGGACATTGAAGTCATTGTCAGACAGCCTTAAAGGAAAACAGGGACGTTTCCGTCAGAACCTGTTGGGTAAGAGGGTTGACTACTCTGCGCGTTCGGTTATCGTTGTAGGCCCTGAGCTTAAGATGCATGAGTGCGGTCTTCCTAAGTTCATGGCTGCTGAGCTTTACAAGCCGTTCATTATCAGGAAGCTGATTGAGCGTGGAATTGTAAAGACAGTTAAATCTGCAAAGAAGATTGTAGACAGGAAAGATCCTGTAATCTGGGATATTCTGGAGAATGTGATGAAGGGCCATCCGGTTCTTCTGAACCGTGCCCCTACCCTCCACAGATTGGGTATACAGGCATTCCAGCCTAAGCTTATTGAGGGCAAGGCTATCCAGCTCCACCCGCTTGCATGTACGGCGTTCAATGCCGACTTTGACGGTGACCAGATGGCAGTGCACCTTCCTCTTGGAAATGCTGCAGTGCTTGAGGCACAGCTGCTCATGCTTGGCTCACACAATATCCTTAACCCTGCCAACGGAGCCCCTATCACAGTTCCTTCACAGGATATGGTGCTTGGTCTGTATTACATTACAAAACCAAGGCCGGGTGCGAAGGGAGAGGGCATGAACTTTTATGGCCCTGAGGAGATTATAATTGCCCACAATGAGGGCAGGCTTGACCTCCATGCCATGGTAAATGTAAGGCTTCCTAAGGTTATGGCTGACCCTTCACAGGGTTACCACATGGTACAGACAACTGCCGGCCGTATCCTTGTAAACCAGCTTGTGCCTGTTGAGGTTGGCTACATAAACGAGATCCTTACCAAGAAATCGTTGAGGGACATTATCGGTAACGTACTTAAGGTTTCAGGTGTAGCAAGGACTTCACAGTTCCTTGACGATATCAAGAACCTCGGTTATATGATGGCATTCAAGGGCGGACTTTCATTCAACTTGGGTGATGTGATTATCCCTGAGGAGAAGGCCAAGCTTGTGAGTGACGGTTACGCTCAGGTTGAGAGCATCCAGGCTAACTACAACTTAGGTCTCATCACCAACAATGAGCGTTACAACCAGGTGGTTGACATCTGGACAAACACCAATGCCAAGCTTACAAACATTGTGGAGAAACAGATCTCTACAGACAACCAGGGATTCAACCCTGTATATATGATGCTCCACTCAGGTGCCCGTGGATCAAAAGAGCAGATCCGTCAGCTGTGCGGTATGCGTGGATTGATGGCAAAACCTCAGAAATCAGGTTCTACAGGAGCTGAGATCATTGAGAACCCTATCCTTTCGAACTTTAAGGAGGGACTTTCAGTATTGGAGTACTTCATCTCTACCCACGGTGCCCGTAAAGGTTTGGCCGATACTGCGTTGAAGACAGCTGATGCAGGTTACCTCACACGTAGGCTTGTTGACGTGTCACATGATGTGATCATCAATGAGGAGGATTGCGGCACATTGAGGGGCCTTGTGGCTACAGCCATCAAGAACAAGGATGACATTGTTGAGAGCCTGTATGACAGGATTCTAGGAAGGACAACAGTACACGATGTATATAATCCTCTTACCGGTGAGAAGATCATTGGTGCAGGTGAGGAGATTACTGAGGATATAGCCGCACTCATTGAGTCATTGCCAATTGAGGCTGTTGAGATCCGTTCGGTACTCACTTGTGAGAGCAAGAAGGGTGTTTGTGCAAAATGTTACGGACGTAACCTTGCAAGAGGCCGTATGGTTGAGAAAGGTGAGGTTGTGGGTGTAATTGCAGCACAGTCTATCGGTGAGCCTGGTACACAGCTTACCCTCCGTACATTCCACGTGGGTGGTACTGCATCAGGTAGTGTTTCTGAGAGTGAGATCAAATCAAAATACGAAGGTAAGGTTGAGTTTGAGGAGCTCAGGACAATTACAAAGAGTGATGCAAACGAGACAAGGGAGATTGTTATAGGCCGTACAGCAGAGATGCGCATTGTAGACCCTAACACAGGCATCACATTGTCCCAGTACAACGTGCCTTATGGCGCCGACCTGTACAAGAAGGACGGTGAGCTTGTTTCAAAAGGTGACCTTATCTGTAAATGGGACCCATATAACGCAATTACAATTACCGAGCTTGCGGGTAAGGTAATGTATGACGGCCTTGTTGAGGGTGTAACCTTCAGGGAGGAGTCTGCGGATGAGTTCTCATTGCATAGGGACAAGGTTGTGATTGAGAGCAGGGACAAATCAAAGAACCCATGTATCAGGATTGTTGATGCAGATGGCAATGAGTTGAAACAGTACAACTTGCCTGTGGGTGCGCATATTATGGTAGAGAACGGCCAGGAACTTGTTGCCGGAGACATCCTCATCAAGATTCCTCGTGCAATCGGCAAATCCGGTGATATCACCGGAGGTCTTCCTCGCGTTACCGAGCTGTTTGAGGCACGTAATCCTTCCAACCCTGCAATAGTGTCTGAGATTAACGGAGAGGTTCTCATGGGCAAGATTAAGAGGGGTAACAGGGAGATTATAGTGAAGTCAAAGACCGGAGAGGAGAAGCGTTATCTGGTTCCACTTTCAAAACAGATTCTTGTACAGGAGAACGATTATGTACGTGCAGGCATGCCGCTTTCAGACGGTGCAATAGCTCCGGCAGACATACTTGCAATCCAGGGCCCTACAAAGGTTCAGGAGTACATTGTGAATGAGATACAGGAGGTTTACCGTCTCCAGGGTGTAAAGATCAATGACAAGCACTTTGAGATTATTGTAAGGCAGATGATGCGCAAGGTTGAGATTGTTGATCCGGGTGATACAAGATTCCTCCCTGAGCAGCTTGTTGACAAATGGGAGTTCATGCAGGAGAATGATGAGATTTGGGACAAGAAGGTTATTCTTGATGCCGGAGACTCACAGAACCTGAAGGCAGGCCAGATTGTTTCCGTAAGGAGATTGAGGGATGAGAACTCAATGTTGAAACGTCAGGACCTCAAGCTTGTTGAGGCAAGGGATGCGGTTCCTGCAACTTCAAACCAGGTTCTCCAGGGTATTACCAGGGCAGCCCTCAAGACAAGCAGCTTCATGTCTGCAGCTTCATTCCAGGAGACTACCAAAGTTCTTAGCGAGGCGGCTATCCACGGTAAGGTTGATACTTTGGAGGGTCTTAAGGAGAACGTTATCTGCGGTCATCCTATCCCAGCCGGTACAGGCCAGAGGGAGTATGAGAAACTTGTTGTTGCCTCAATGGATGATTACCAGAGAATGGTTAAGGCAAAACAGGCTAAGGAGCAGGCAGAGTAAGACTCTCAAATACATAAAGAGACCGGGGACCGAGGGGTTTCCCGGTTTTTTTTTACCCCAAAACCCCGTGGCATGGGACTGGAGTTGCAGCGGAGAACAGGGATTTTATTATATTTGTGCTTTAATACTTTTAAAAATGGCAATAATCAGAGAATTAAGGGGATTTGTACCTAAGTTTGGCAAGGACTGTTTCATTGCAGAGAATGCGGCAATCATAGGTGATGTTACAATGGGTGATGACTGCAGCATCTGGTATGGAACTGTACTCAGGGGTGATGTGAATACAATAAAGATTGGAAACAGGGTGAACATCCAGGACGGTGCGGTAGTGCATACCCTGTATGAGAGGTCTGTAAGTGAGATAGGTGATGATGTATCAGTGGGACACAATGCAATCATCCATGGAGCAAAGATTGGCAACAATGTCCTTATAGGCATGGGGGCAATAATTATGGACAATGCCGTTGTTCCCGACAATACCATAATTGCTGCAGGTGCCGTGGTGCTGAGCAATGCAGTGCTGGAGCCGGGCGTTTATGCAGGGATACCTGCCAAGAAGGTGAAGGATACCTCTGAGGCAGTATATCAGGCTGCACATAAGAATGCACAGGGCTACCTGATGTACAAGGAGTGGTACAAGGAAGAGGAATAAACAACAATACAAACTTTATATTTATGAAAAAATTATTTCTAATTGCCGCTGTTGCAGGTCTTGCAGCCTGTACAGCACAGCCTGAGACAGGTTATACAGTTAATGTAACTGCAACAGGTGACCTGGCACAGCTGCCAACTGACACACTTATCTTTACAGGCGGTACAAGAAAGTCTCCTGTAGTTGATACACTTGTACTTGTGGAGGGAAAATGTACAATTAAAGGTGAGACAGACACCCCAACCTATTATTCACTTGCCTTCAAGGGACAGAAGAGGGCTTTCAACAGGTTCTTCCTTGAGAATGAAAAATTTGACATAACCTTTGATGCAGCTAAACCAGCCGAGGCTGTTGTTGAAGGCGGTACCATACAGGCTTTCATCAATGACTATACAGCAAAACGGGAGGAGCTTTATGCTGCTTACGGCATTGATTCCCTGATGAGGGGATATCCAAAGGCTACTGAGGAGGAGAAGGCTGGAATTGAGAAGATATACAACAAATGGCAGGATGAGTGCGAGGCTATGCAGAATGCATATATGGCAGAGAACCCTGTCTCAGACTACACTTTGGGCTACATAGCATCAGAGGTTGGCAATCTTCCAATTGAGGAGGTTGAGGCAAAATTGGCCGCTTTTGATTCTATCCCTGCTTTTGCAGAGAACCTTGTGCTCAAGGAGGCAAAGGAGACTGCAGCCCTAATCAAGTCACTGCAGCCAGGCAACCAGGCTCCTGATTTCGTTCAGAATGACCCTGACGGCAAGCCTGTAAAGTTCTCTGATATCTACTCAAAGAACAAGCTTACTATGGTTGATTTCTGGGCAAGCTGGTGCGGACCTTGCCGTGCTTTCAATCCGGAGCTGGTGAAGATCTACAAGAAATACCATAAGAAGGGTTTTGAGATTCTTGGCGTTTCAAATGACAATACCCACGAGGCATGGGTTAAGGGCATCAAGGATGACAAGCTTGTATGGCCACAGGTTTCAGACCTTAAGGGTTGGGACAATGAGGTTGGAAAGATGTACTATGTCAGATATATCCCTCAGAACATCTTTGTAGACCAGAACGGTAAAATTGTAGGCAGACAGATAGACAAGCCTGAAGTTGAAAAGTTCATAGGAGACTTCCTTAGCAAATAATCGTCTTCCCGATAAAAATACACAGGCACCCCTCCCCCCGAGGGGTGTTTTTTTATCCAATTTTTATGGTTGTGGAAGGTGAGCAGGAAAAAAAGAGGGGGTGACTCGAAAGGTGGAAATTTAAGGCTTGCACAGGTGAGGAAACCGGAGTTTACTTACGTAAATGAGGATTTCCGAGGCAAGCGTAACGCAAAATTTACCCTTTTGAGTCACCCTCTTATTGTGTTCCGTTATGTACGGTGGATTACTCTTCGTTGCGGAAGATTGTCTGAACCCTGTCCGGTCCGAGGGAAATTACTGAAATAGGGACATTCAGTTCTTTCTCAATGAATCTTACATAGTTCATGAACTCAAAAGGAAGCTCCTCCTCACGGGTTACCTGTGAAAGGTCCTTGTTCCATCCCTTGAACTCCTTGTATATAGGCTCAACCTCAGCATAGGTGTCGTAAGGAACCTGGTCTGTCTCAACTCCGCCAACCCTATATCCGGTAGCAACCTTGATGGTCTCGAAGGTGTCAAGCACATCGGCCTTCATCATGATGAGCTCGGTTACACCATCCAGCATGATTGCGTATTTGAGGGCAGGAAGATCCAGCCATCCGGTCCTCCTTGGACGTCCTGTGGTTGCACCGAACTCGAATCCCTTCTTCCTCAGCTCCTCACCGGTCTCATCATTGAGCTCTGTAGGGAACGGACCGCTGCCCACTCTTGTACAGTATGCCTTGAAGATGCCGTATACCTTGCCAATCTTGGTAGGGGCAACGCCCAAACCGGTACATACGCCTGCGCATGTTGTTGAAGAAGAGGTGACAAACGGATATGAACCGAAGTCAACATCAAGCATTGTACCCTGTGCGCCCTCAGCAAGAATCTTCTTGTTGTCTGCAAGGTATTTGTTTGCAACATACTCGCCGTCAACAAGGTTGAAGGTCTTAAGGTACTCTATTGCCTCCATCCACTCGCTCTCCTTCTCGTCTGCATTGTACTCGTAGTCGAACTGAGCCAGGTAAGCAATATGCTTGTTCTTGAGCTTGAGGAACCTGTCTGCAAAGTCATCAGCAAGCACATCGCCCACTCTCAAGCCGTTACGGCCTGTCTTGTCCATATATGTAGGTCCTATACCCTTGAGGGTTGAACCGATTTTTGATTTTCCTTTGGCAGCCTCTGATGCTGCATCAATGATCCTGTGGGTAGGGAGGATGAGATGTGCTTTCTTTGAAATCATTACCCTTTCCCTTACAGGTACTCCGGTAGCCTCAATCTCCATACACTCTTCTCTAAAGATGATAGGGTCAATTACAACACCGTTTCCGATGATGTTGGTTGCATTTTTCCTGAATACACCTGATGGGACAGTGTGAAGGACATATTTCTTTCCTTCAAAATGCAATGAATGGCCTGCATTAGGTCCTCCCTGGAATCTGGCAATTACAGGATATGAGTTGGCAAGAACATCCACGATTTTGCCTTTACCCTCGTCGCCCCATTGAAGGCCCAGTACTACATCTACTTTCATAAATCTGCGTTATATAGGTTTTAAATTGTTTCTTTAGAATGGAAGGTCATCTGACGGGTCATCATCTGCAGGGATTGTAACCTGCTGCTGTATTGGAGCTGCAGCCGTTTCGGCAGGGGATACAGATGCGGCACCCTTCCTGTCCAGAAGCCTTATGTTGTCTGCAACTATCTCTGTAGTGTACCTCTTTGCTCCTGTCTGGTCTGTCCAGCTGCGGGTACGTATCTTTCCCTCCACAAAAATCTGTGCACCTTTCCTGATGTATTTTTCAGATAGGTCTGCAAGGTTCCTCCAGCACACGATATTATGCCACTCGGTCTGATCCTGCAGCTCACCAGTCTTTGCACGGTATCTTTCTGTGGTGGCCAGGGTGAAGGACGCAACGGCTGAACCTGACTCCAGATGCCTTACCTCAGGGTCCTTGCCCACATTGCCTATAAGCATTACTTTGTTGAATGACATTCCTAAAATGTTTTAACGGCTAAAATTACAACTTTATTTGCATATAGGAGCAAAAAAAAGGCAAAAGTTATCCACATGGGCGAATTGTCCCTTTTCCTGTCTCTATAAGCCCATCACATCTTTCATGGCAGGGGCATATGGTTCCTCTCCGGTAAAGAGCCTGAAAGCCGGTATTGCCTGGTTGTAGAGCCAGTGGCGACCGTCTATGTATGTGCCCGCCCCGCTGCAGTTCAGGTTAGGGTGTGCATAATTGGCTTCAAAGACAATCTTTCCCTCAAGGGAAACCCCCTCCAGAGGTGCAATTTTCATGGAGAGGTTATATACAATTATGTCTGCCTGCCCAAGCATGAGAGGTATCTTCTCCAGGGGGATATACTCTGCACCTATCTTTTCTGCAAAGGGTGCGGCGGTGTGGAAACTCCTGTTGGCAAAATACACCTGCATCCCCATATCCTTCACGGCCAGGGCGGCAGCCTTGCCAGCCCCGCCTGCCCCAATTACAATTGCAGTGAGTCCGTTTCCATGGAGGGAGGTATCCGCCCTGCCGGTTGTGCTGCCGTGTGCCCTTGCCGGCCCGGGGCTTTTTGTAAGGAATTCCTCAAGGGTGTTCCTTACCCCATAGTAATCTGTGTTGTAGGAGTGGAGTTTCCCCTCCCTTGAGACAATGGTATTGGCACTCCCGAGCGTTGAGGAAATGTTGTCGGGAAGAGAGACATATTGCATAACTTCATCCTTGAAGGGGGATGTTATGTTGATTCCTGTAAATCCCTCTCCTGTAAAGCGTTCCATTGCTTCCTTGCAGGTAGGTGCCTCAATGAGTGAATATGAGTGGGGGCCATCCCCGTAGGCGGCCTTGAAGAGGGCCGGGCTCTTGGAGTGGGAGATGGGGTTGCCTATAAGTCCGCATTTTGCCATTTTCCTTTCTCTTTATGGATTGTGCTGCTGCAAATTTACAATTTTCCGGGCGTAAAGGAGGAAAATTGCTCCATAAATGAGTGTCTGGAGGGCAAGAATCCATAATTGTGGTGCAATATCCTGCAGGGTACACCCCATTGAGTTCAGCCGGATATATCCCATAATGCCGGGCGAGGTGGGGAAAAAGTAGCCGGCCACCTGCCAGAAATGTGGAATCTGCACCATTGGGAATGAGGTCCCAGACAGGAATATGAGCCCCACCGAGAAGAATGGGACATAGAGCATAACCTCTTCTGAATCCTTCAGCAGCAGCCCTGCCGCACCGGTAAAGGCGGTTGAGGCGGCCGTGAACAGGAGCATGTACAGCGCAAGTTCCACAGGATTGGCCAGATGAGGAAGATTGAATATCCGCGGCAGCAGGCCGGTGAGGAAGAAGGAGAGGAGAAAATATCCTCCGGCCAGCATGGGGAGGAACTTGAGTGGGTGTATGGTATGGCTTCCGGCCAATATGCCTCCGCTCATGAGCAGGGTTTGGAAGAATATTACAATTATGGCTATTGGGAGGAGGTATGAGCCGTATCCCCCGTTACTATTGTAGATTGGGACACTCCTTGTGGTGAAGGAGGGGGTTTGTGCCATGATGAGCTGCTGCTGGAGCGGGAGGTTCTTTACTACATTGGTGCGGAGGGTGTTGTTCAGTTCCTGCATGGTGGCGGCAACTGCTTTCTGTATGGTGAGGTAGTAGAGGAATGAGGTGGTGGTCTCAAATACGGCAAATGGAGCCTCTATCCCTTGTGCAGAGTTGGCTGCAAAGCCATCGGGGATTATGACCAATCCCTTTGCCCTGCCTGATTTCATGAGCTCCCCGCCTTGCCTTATGTCTGTACATTCAGCAAGGATTGTTACACCTTGAGTGGCTTCCAGGTTCCTGAGATATTCTCTGCTGAGGTGGCTGCGAGAGTTGTCTATGGCTGCCACCGGTACTTCAGTTACAATGTTGGGGTGGTACATGAGGCCGTAGAGGAACCCGTATCCGAGGGTTCCGCCCAGCATTACCAGGGCGGTGCCCCACATTACAGGGAGGGGCTTCCCCCTATCCTTCATTATGGAGCCTTTTAGCAGCGGTGTTGCACACAGGCATATTGCAATGGTGGCGGTGAGGGCGGCATAGCTTACCCAGCTGTATGCCAGCCCGGCCCCGTTGTAAAGGAATGACTGGTTTGCCAGTACAAAGTGCCTGATGGGTAAGAGGTGGCACAGTGCCCTGAATGCGGGGTACATGTTTTCAACAGGGAATGTCACCCCTGATGCCGTTGCCCCCAGTGCCCCTATCATTGAGGCTATGCTTATTGCAATGGAAACTTTAGGGATTATGGAGATGATTGCGGCTCCAAGGGATATTGTGGCGGCAACCAGCAGCAGGGAGCTGATGTTTGCGGCAAGGAGGTTCCCCTGTACCGGAATTCCTTTCAGACAGAAGAATACATAGTTGGCAATGAGTGTCTGGGTGAAGAATATGGAGGCGTAGGGGAGGAGCTTCCCTCCAAGAGCCTTGAGAATACTCCCGTTTCCACTGCGGAGCCACTCCCTGTTCATGTCTGTCCCTATTATATATACTGTGAACACCAGTATGAATATCTGGAGGAAGATGAAGAAGAACGGATAGGAGAGGAATATGCCGTAGTTGAGGGTGCTGTTGTATGTAGAGGTGAAGATGCCGCTGGTGGGGAGTGTTATGGCTCCCTTCTGGGCATCTGTTATCCCGGCGGCATCCCCGCTTTTGGCCACAAGGGAGGCTGAACTGCCCCCAAGAGCCTTTACAAATGCCCCCTGTATCTCGCCGCCTGCTGCCAGCAGGACGTAATGGTAGTAGCAGGTTATTGTTGGGACATTGCCGCTGTGGAGCTCTTCAGTGAAGTTCTCAGGTATTACAATGTAGCCGTAAATCTCCATTCTCTGCATGGCCTCCCTGGCCTGGGCTTCGTTGCTGAAGATGTGCTGCGGCTTTATCTCCAGTACCGGTGAGGCCTTGGCACTTTCAATGATGCTGCGGGATGCAGGGGTATTGGAGCAGTCTGCAACGCCTGTGGGAAGGTTTTCAATCCTGCCGTTCCCGAATATTGTAGCCATGAAGATGAGGGATATCAAAGGTATTGCAACGGCTGCAATGAAATGTCTCCTGCAGCCGGATATCCGTTCCAGTTCCCTGTAAAGTGCCTGTTTCATATATTTGTATCTTGTGCCGTATTGTGTCCCGGGTTATTCTCCGGAATACTTGTCATTTGCCGTTGTAGTGTACAATCACGCTCATCCCAGGGCGGAGCTGTGAAGCCTCTTTTGAGTGCCCTGAAGGACGGGCCTTTACCTTGAAGGTAACCAGATTGTATGAGCCGCTCTGGCGGCTGCTCTGCCAGGTTGCATAGCTCCCCATAGGGCTTGTGTAATATACTTCAAATACCATTTCCTTGTTGTCCAGGGCAGGAACTTTTCCCTTGAACTTTTTTCCTTGGCTGAAGTGGTGCAGCAGGTCTTCCCGGATGTTCAGCACAACGTGGATGTCATCCAGTACAAGCAGGTTCATTATGGAGCCGCCCGGCATTACAAGCTCCCCTTCAGAGGGGTATATTTCAGAGATCATCCCGTCTGCCGGGGCTGTGAGGCGGCTGTCCCTGAGCAGGGCCTTCACCTCATCCAAGCTGCCTTGTGCAGCATCCACAAGTGCCTGTGCGGCATTCTTGTCCTCTTGTCGGGAACCTTCTTGTGCCATCTCATATTGGTAGAGGGCAGCTTTCTCTGCAGCTTGGGCTGTCTGTGCCAGGGCTGCAGCCTCATCCCTGCGCTGCAGGGTTACAACACTGTCCCGGTATAGTCTTTCAACCCTTTCAAGTGTGGTTGCGGCGAGGTCTGCCTGGGATCTGGCAGCCATCCATGCCTCCCTAAGGGTGGCAATTACCTGTTCCCTGGCCCCCTTGTCTATTTTCCTGCTCTCGTAAGCAGCGGCATCCTTCATGGCTGAAGCGCTCATCATCAGAGCGTCAGCCTCGGGGCTGTTTATAAGTACAAGGGTGTCACCGGCCTTTACCATATCTCCCTCTTCCGTATAGAATTTCCCAATCCTGCCAAGGAGCTTCCCAGATATCTTTATCTGTGTGCATTCCACTTCCCCCTGCAGTATGGTGGGGGAGTCCTTATATAGCACCATCCCGAATATTGAGATGATGGCTGCCAGAACAACAATCAGGGTTGTTATTTTAAGCAGCAGCTTGTTGTCCGTATTCATTGTGAGGTGTTTTTGTTTTCAGTTGTCATTGTTGAGGTTACAATTAGTTCAGTTGTCGCATTCCCGGTTATCTTGTTTCCTGTTGTCTTGCAGCTGTTGTAGGGTTCAAGGTATTGTGCAGCCGGATGAATTCTCCGGTATCTGCACTCAGGGCAAGAAGGTTTGCAAGTGATGTGCAGTATTGCCATCCGGCAAGGTCAAGGGCGGTCCTGGCCTTTGTGAGGGTGGTGCGGGCGGCAACCACGTCAGTTGAGGTACACATCCCTTCAGAAAAGCTTTTCTCCCTTTCTCTGAGCAGTTCTTCGGCCAGGATGATGCTCTTGCGGAGTGTCTTCATATTATATGATGCATCCTCCATATTTCCCCTCAGGGCAAGGGCAGCTGTAAGCAGGTCTTTTTCCGCCTGGTCTGTGGTGTATTCCATCTGCCGCTCTTCAATGCGCCCTGCCTGTATCTCCTTCTCCCTGGCCAGCCCGTCAAACAGGTCCCACTGCATTGCAACTCCAACTATGGTGCGGGGGAGGAGGTTTTTGGGAATATTGTTGGAATGGAGGTTCTGCCGGGCAAAGAGGGCAAAATTGGGAATGTACCCGCTCTGGGCAATCTTCCGCTTGTTTTCCAGTATCTTGCCCTGTGCATGGAGTATCTTCAGTTGCGGGTTATACTGCATTATGCGGCTGCTGATCAGAGAGATTGGGGGGATTGAGTCAAGGGTGAAGAAACTACCTTGGGGAATGATGCCGGAAAGTTCTTTCCCAAGTATGGCATTCAGTGCCTGTGCGGCAACTCCTGTGCTTTGCCTGGTGCTCTCATATTCTCTTGAAGCTTCATCAGCAGCTACCTGCACAACCAGATATTCTGCCTTGTTGATGAATCCTTCCTCCTTGAGTCTCAGTGCATTCTTCTGTAGCTTCCTTATGTACTGCAGGTTTTCCTGCTGCATCTGTTCCACCTGCAGAGCAAGCTTGAGGGTGTAATACGCGTTCAGCATGAGGGCCCTCTGCCCATTCTCTGTAAGAGTGTTGAGGTACCCGGCAGATTCTACCAGGGAGTTCCCTATCCTCCCTGCATAAATCCTCTTGCCACCGGTAATCAGGGGCCATAAGGCCACAGCATCAACTGATGTTACATTTTTC
Source organism: Bacteroidales bacterium (assembly GCA_017482565.1). Lineage (GTDB taxonomy): Bacteria > Bacteroidota > Bacteroidia > Bacteroidales > UBA932 > Egerieousia. The sequence goes on from JAFUMO010000056.1 coordinate 20,773, forward strand.
CCGACAAGTGGTACAGACAGTGTGGCGGAGGAGAGCCCTGCCACTACCTGCTGCAGTTGGGGGAGCAGCTGCTGCAGAAGCTGTTCCAATCCCGCGGCATTTCCGGCAAGGTCCTGCAGGATCCCCTGGGCAAGCTCTCCCATGTTGGCATCGGCTGTTATCTCATTTGAGAAGTGGATGTATCCTCCTGTGGCCCCTATAGATGGGTACCATGTGGCCTGTAGCTGCTGTTTGCGGGCCCTTGCCGCTTCAACTGTACTCCTGGAAATCTTCATTGCATTGTTGTTCTGCTCCAGGATAGTGGCAGCTTCTTCAAGGGAGAGAGGATATCCTCCTGCAGGTATTCCGGTATCGTGGGGTGGTACAGGAGATTGCCCCATAGCTATGCCGGGCACCAGCAGCGCTGCCGCTGCAGCTCCCCATAATGCTGCCGATAAAAAAAATTGTCTCATAAGCTTCCGTTTGCTTAAAGACAATTTTATGTGCCGGTTTGTTTCTTGTAACGTTGTCCTTTTGTACAATTCATTGAAAATGAATTGCATAAAAACAGCATATACAGGATTTCCGTATATGCTGTTTTTTCAAACAACTGAAGGCCAGTTGTTTGTACAAAAGGACAACGTAAAAAACTACTGCCTCTGCCGTACCGCCTCGTAGCAGAGCACCGCTGCTGAGACTGAGACGTTAAGGGAATCAAGCTCCCCGAGCATAGGAATCTTTATTTTGGCATTTGAGGCCTTGCGCCAGAAATCTGTAAGGCCGGTGGATTCGGTCCCCATCACTATGGCGGTTGGGGCGGCCATATCTGTATTGTAATACCACTCGGAGTCCTGCAGCTGGGCGGTGAAGATGTTTATGTTGTTTGCACGGAGCCATTCCAGGGCCTCTTCATTGGTACATGCCACAACCTGGTTGGTAAAGATGCCTCCAAGGCTGGAGCGGATGAGGTTGGGGTTGTAGAGGTCTGTGAGCGGGTCACATACCAGTACGGTATCTATTCCGCATGCATCGGCAGTGCGGAGGAGGGCACCCAGGTTTCCAGGCTTCTCCACGCTCTCAACTACAAGCACAAGAGGCTGTTCCCATTTTTTGCCGAACCTGACATCCTGCAGGGAGAGCTTCTTCTCTTCCACCACTGCAACCATCCCTTCTGTATTTTCCCTGTAGGCAATCTTTGAGTATACGGTAGGGGTGAGGGAGAAGAGGGCAGGCAGGTTATCCTGTCCGTGGTCCGCTTTGCCGGCATGGGAACATGTATCGTGGAGTTCTCCTGTCCCGGCTGCTGTGCTGCCGGTGTTGCGGGAAGAGGAGAGGGTACCGGATTCTCCGTCATGGACGGGATTTGTCGGGAAGAGGGCTACAACCTGCTGTGGGGAAACTATCCGGCTGTTGAAGAAGATGCTCCTTATGGTGAAGCCGTTCCTGATGCAGGCGGATATTTCGCGTACCCCTTCCACTACAAAGAGCTTGCGGGTGCGGCGTTCCCTGGATTTTTCCAGCAGTGCGGCTGTCTCCTTTATCTTTGGGTTCTGTGCAGATGTTATTTCCTGAATGTTCATCTCAAGTGCTTGTATGTGAGGCCTTGCGGCGTGGCTGTAAAAAAGCCCGGCTGCTCTGTGCGATGCCGGGCTGAAGTTTTTCAAGTTGGTTATTTGTAGCTCTCCGGCCTCATCTGAGGGAAGAAAAGTACATCCTGGATTGTTGTCTGTCCTGTCATGAACATGGTGAGGCGGTCAATTCCTATACCCATGCCGGATGTAGGAGGCATACCGTACTCGAGGGCGCGTACAAAGTCCATATCAATGTACATTGCCTCGTCATCACCCTTGTCCTTGAGCTTCAGCTGGTCCTCAAAGCGGGCAAGCTGGTCTATAGGGTCGTTCAGTTCACTGTAGGCGTTGGCAAGCTCCTTGCCGCATACGAACAGCTCAAAGCGCTCTGTGAGGTTTGGCTTGCTCCTGTGGCGTTTTGTGAGCGGAGACATTGATACGGGGTAGTCTGTGATGAAGGTTGGCTGTACAAGGTGCTTTTCGCAGTACTCTCCGAATATTGCATCAATGAGTTTGCCCTCACCCATCTTCTCGTCAACCTCAACATGGAGTTTCTTGCAGGTCTCGCGCAGCTCGGCCTCGCTCATCCCCTCAATGTCAACCCCAGCATACTCCTTTATTGCCTCAAGCATAGGGAGCCTTCTGTAGCCGGCGGCAAAGTCAACCTCAGTACCGTTGATGTTTACTTTGGTTGTACCGTTTACGGCTGTTGCAACGGTTGCAAGCATCTCCTCTACAAAGTCCATCATCCAGTTATAGTCCTTGTAAGCAACGTATATCTCCATACATGTGAACTCAGGGTTGTGGGTCCTGTCCATGCCCTCATTGCGGAAATTCTTTGCAAACTCATACACTCCCTTGTAGCCGCCTACGATAAGGCGTTTCAGATACAGCTCGTTTGCTATACGCAGGTAAAGAGGCATATCCAACGTGTTGTGGTGGGTGATGAACGGCCTTGCAGTTGCACCTCCGGGGATAGGCTGGAGGATAGGGGTCTCAACCTCAAGGCATCCTCTCTCGTCAAAGAAGCGGCGCATGGTTGATATTATCTTAGACCTCTTCATGAAAGTCTCCCTTACCTGCGGGTTAACGATGAGGTCCACATATCTCTGGCGGTATCTCAGCTCCGGGTCAGAGAATGCGTCAAACACCTCTCCGTCCTTCTCCTTCACAATAGGGAGTACCCTCAGAGACTTGCTCAGCACAGTAAGTTCCTTTGCGTGTACGGATTTCTGGCCTGTCTGGGTAACGAATGCAAAACCCTTGATCCCAATTATGTCACCGATATCAAGAAGCTTCTTGAATACGGTGTTGTACATTGTCTTGTCCTCACCGGGGCAAATCTCGTCCCTCTTCACATAAATCTGAACCCTTCCTTTCTCATCCATCAGCTCAATGAATGCCGCTGCTCCCATAATCCTGCGGCTCATGATACGTCCTGCAATGGCCACATCCTGGAAGTTCCCCTCCTCAGGATTATACCTTTCACGGATATCCTCTGTAGTTGCATTTATGGGGTACATTGCAGCCGGATACGGCTCAATCCCCAATTCCCTCATCTGTGCAAGAGCATTGCGCCTGTTAAGCTCCTGCTCGTTCAAATTCAATTCCATATATGTCAAATCTTTAATTATCAAAAGTACTTTCTTCCCGACAATTCTGCCGGAAAGATACAGAAATGCAAAAATAACATTTTTTTGCACAAAAGTCCCTCTTTCCGCCAAAATCCTCCGTACCAGCTCCGGAACTTATCGTTGTCCTTTTTTTTAACAGTCAGATTTTAAATGGATTATAAATGGGGTTTGTTGTAAATATTGAACATGCTATTTTCTATAAGACTGGAAATCTGACTGTTGGAAAAAAGGACAACGATAAATGAGGTGGGTTGTGGATAAAGAATAAAATTCTTATCTTTGTATGTTATGGAAATTAATAATATAGGCAGAAAGTGGATAGTTAAGGAGCCGGGGAATCCGGCAACGGTGCGCAGGCTGGCACAGGAGCTGGGGATAGATCCGGTTCTGGCGAACCTGTTGGTACAGAGGGGGATTACAACGTATGAGGAGGCGAGGACCTTTTTTAGGCCAGACCTTTCCATGCTGCATGACCCGTTCCTGATGAAGGATATGGACAAGGCGGTTGCCCGTTTGCACAAGGCAATAGAGGATAATGAGAAGATTCTGGTTTATGGTGATTATGATGTGGACGGTACATCCGCGGTTTCGCTGGTATATACTTTCCTCAGTACAATTACCAGGAACCTGGAGTATTATATTCCTGTGAGGTATGATGAGGGCTACGGCATTTCTTACAAGGGAATAGACTGGGCGCATGAGGGGGGATATACCCTTGTGATTGCGCTGGATTGCGGCATAAAGGCGGTGGAGAAGGTGCAGTACGCCAAGGAGAGGGGGATTGACTTCATAATCTGTGACCACCATCTTCCGGATGAGACCTTGCCTGAGGCTGCAGCAATCCTGGACCCGAAGAGGGAGGATTGCCATTATCCTTTTGATGATCTGTCGGGATGTGGAGTGGGTTTCAAGCTGGTTCAGGGGTATGCCAAGAAGTATGGTATCCCTTTTGAGCAGATTGTGAACCTGCTGGATCTGGTGGCGGTGAGCATTGCTACAGACCTGGTTTCCGTAACGGGAGAGAACAGGGTGCTGGCTTTTTATGGGCTAAAGCAGCTCAACGAGGCTCCCCGCAAGGGGCTCCTTTCAATGATAAAGCTTTCAGGCCTTGAGAAACATACGATTTCCATAGATGACATAGTGTTCAAGATTGGGCCGAGGATAAATGCGGCTGGCAGGATGGAGAGCGGCCGTATGGCGGTGGATCTCCTTACCTCAAGACGTGAGGAGGAGGCCCTGAACATAGGCAACGAGATAAACAAGCACAACAACGAGCGCAAGAATGTGGACCGGGAGATTACAGTTGAGGCAATTGAGATGGTGAAGCGTTCGCCGGATTTTGAGAAGCGCAAATCAACAGTGGTGTACAACTCGCAGTGGCACAAGGGTGTTGTGGGTATAGTTGCAAGCCGTCTGGTTGAGGCGTATTACAAGCCTACAATAGTGCTTACAAACTCAAACGGATTTGTTACCGGTTCGGCAAGGAGCATACCGGGTTTTGACCTCTATGAGGCTATAGAGAGCTGTTCAGACCTGCTGGAGAACTTCGGTGGCCATATGTATGCTGCCGGCATGACTCTCAAGGAGGAGAATCTGGCAGAGTTCTCGGAGAGATTTGAAAAATATGTGGCCCAGAAGATTACCAAAGAGGTGCTCACACCTATAGTGAACATTGATTCATTCTTGGACTTCAAGCAGATAACCCCCAAGTTCTTCAGGATATTGAAGCAGTTCCAGCCGTTCGGGCCCGGGAACAGTTCTCCGGTGTTCGTTACAGAGAATGTATATGACAACGGAAACGGAAGGATTGTGGGGAGCGACAACGGCCACCTGAAGCTGGAGCTTATACAGGAGGATGAGCCTTACAGGTATATTTCAGCAATAGCATTCAACAAGAGCGAACATTTCAGCCACATGCAGGGTGGTAATCCTGTAGATATCTGCTATTCGATAGCGGAGAACTACTACAGGGGGATTGCAAACCTCCAGCTGAGGATTAAGGATATCAGGAACAGGGAAGATTTCATATAGGATATGCAGGAAGACGAAGTTACAGACAGAGAAGATGCGGTAGAGGAGATTGTGGAGGGGCAGGATGGCAGTACCGGCAAATACGAGAAGCTCATAAAGGACGGTGAGAACAAGTACAAGCTCACCGGAATGTACAAGGACTGGTTCCTTGATTATGCTTCATACGTTATTCTGGAGCGTGCCGTACCGCATATTTCAGATGGTTTCAAGCCGGTGCAGAGGCGTATAATGCACGCAATGAAGAACATTGATGACGGCCGCTATAACAAGGTGGCTAACATCATAGGACAGACCATGCAGTATCATCCGCACGGGGACGCATCTATTGGGGATGCCCTTGTACAGCTTGGGCAGAAGGACCTCCTTGTGGATTGCCAGGGTAACTGGGGAAACATCCTCACTGGAGACAGTGCTGCTGCGCCCCGTTACATTGAGGCCCGCCTGAGCGAGTTTGCAAAGGAGGTGGTGTTCAACCCTAAGACAACCGAGTGGATGAACTCATACGATGGCAGGAACCAGGAGCCTGTGAACCTCCCTGTGAAGTTCCCGCTGCTGCTGGTGCAGGGGGTTGAGGGAATTGCAGTGGGCCTGGCCTCAAAGATCCTTCCGCACAACTTCAATGAGGTTATAGATGCGGCAATAGCCCATTACAGGGGAGAGGAGTTTGAACTCTATCCTGATTTCCCGACAGGGGGACTCATAGACTGCAGCAAGTACAACCGAGGCCTCCGCGGAGGGGCAGTGAAGGTGAGGGCAAAGATTTCCAAGCTGGACAAGAAGACCCTTGTAATTACGGAGATACCTTTCGGGAAGAGCACTTCCGTGCTCATTGAGAGCATTCTCAAGGCAAATGACAAAGGGAAGATAAAGATAAAGAAGGTGGATGACAACACGGCTGCCGAGGCGGAGATTGTAATCCATCTGCACAACGATATCTCTCCGGACAAGACCATAGACGCACTCTATGCGTTCACCGATTGTGAGGTGTCACTCTCTCCTAACTCCTGTGTGATCATGGACAAGCACCCGCACTTCATAGGGGTGGATGAGATTCTCCGCTACAGTGCAGACTACACCAAGGAGCTCCTGCGCAGGGAACTGGAGATAAGGCTGGCGGAGCTGGAGAACGAATGGCATTATTTCTCGCTTGAAAAGATATTCTTTGAGAACAAGGTATACCGTATCCTGGAGCAGGAAGCCCGTACATGGGAGGCCCAGCTGGATGATGTCCACAATAAGATGCTGGAGTTCCAGCACCTTGTACACCGCCCTATAGTTATGGAGGACATTCTCAAGCTGGTGGAGAAGCCGGTACGCAAGATCTCCAGGTTTGACGTGAAGGCAGTGGATGAGAAGATTGCCAGACTTGAAGAGGAGATGAAGGTTGTAAGGCATAACCTTGCTCACCTTGTGGAGTTTGCAATCGCCTACTTTGAGAGGCTGAAGAAGAAATACGGTGAGAAATACCCAAGGCTCACACAGATAAGCAACTTTGAGACAATTGAGGCAACCAAGGTGGTTGTGGCAAATGCCAAGCTGTATGTGAACCGCTCCGAGGGATTTGTGGGAACAGACCTCAAGAAGGATGAGAATGCGGAGTATCTGTGCGAGTGCTCGGACATAGATGACATCATAGTGTTCCTCAAGAATGGAAAATATATTGTAACCAAGATACAGAACAAGGCATTCATAGGGAAGGATATCCTGCATGCTGCGGTATTTGTGAAGAATGATACCCGTACCATCTACAATGTGGTATACAAGGACGGCAAATACTCGGCAGACGGCAAGACGGGGACCGTATATGCAAAGAGGTTCTCGGTTACAAGCGTCACCAGGGACAAATGGTATGACCTAACCCAGGGCAAGCCTGATTCCTCAATAGTATGGTTCTCAGCCAACCCTAACGGAGAGGCTGAGGTGCTCAAGGTGTTCCTCAAGCCGAGGCCCAAGCTCAAGAAGCTCATCCTTGAGTACGATTTTGCGGAGCTGGCAGTAAAGGGCAGGGGTTCAATGGGAAATATCCTCTCAAGGAACCCTCTTCACAAGGTGCAGCTCAAGTCCAAGGGAAAATCCACCATCGGCGGCAAGCCGGTGTGGTTTGATGAGGACATCAACCGACTGAATGAGGACCAGCGCGGTATCCTGTTGGGAGAGTTCCAGGCCGGTGACCGCATACTTGTAATCTGCAAGGACGGAACATTCTATACAACCAACTTTGACTTGAGCAACAGGTACCAGGGGGATATCCTGAAGGTGGAGAAATATGATTCACAGAAGACCTACAGTGCAATATACATAGATGGTGAAACAGGATTCCATTATATAAAGAGGTTCTCGTTTGAGCCTAATGACAACATGCCGGTGCTCTTCATCTCCGATGCTCCGGGTTCACGCTTTGTTGAACTCTCGGAGGACCTGCATCCCCAGGCACTCATCACCTTCGGCGGCAAGCATGCCAAGAGGGAGGCAGAGGCAGTGGATGTGGAGGAATTCATCGGGAAGAAAGGCTTCAAGGCCAAAGGAAAAAGGGCAACCACATTTGAGGTGGAGGGGGTGAAGTTCATAGAGCCGCTGCAGAAGGAAGAGCCTGAAGATGTGAATCTTCCCGACAGCAATCCGGAAGGGGCGGCACCTGAGGCAGATGTGCAGCAGCATGGAGAAGAGGGGTTCGCACCGGGGAGTACTATAGAGTTTGATGAACCAACACTGTTTTAGATGATAATAACATTCTGCGGTTTTATGGGTTGTGGCAAAAGCACTCTGGGAAGGGGGCTTGCGGCAGCCTGCAACTGCAGGTTCATTGATTTGGACGATTATATAGAGGCCAAATGGGCCATGAGTGTCTCCACAATCTTTGAGAGGAAGGGGGAAGAGTGGTTCAGGCAGGAGGAGTGTGCCTGTCTGGAGGAGATAGTGGACGAATATGAGTATCTCAACTCCAAGGAGCAATATACGCTGGTGCTTGCATTGGGAGGAGGTACTGTAACATACGCCCCAAGTGCGGCCATAGTGAGGGAAAAGACCAGCTGCTTCTACCTGCAGTGCCCAAAGGAGGTCCTTCTTTCACGCCTGATAAAGAACAACTCCAGAAGGCCGCTCCTTGCAGGCAAGACTCCGGAGGAGATGTCCCTGGCGATAGACAACATGATGGCCCGCAGGGAGGGGATATACATCTCAATCGCCCACCAGATATATCCGTCCGGGATAAAGAAGCTTGCCGCACAGATTTCAGATTTCAAGGAGATGATCCAGGGATAAGGCTTGTGCAGAAAACAGAAAATGGAACCCGCCAAGGTCCCATTTTCGTTAGTATATGTAGCCGAATTTCTTGAGCTCCTTTTTGCTTTCCCTCCAGTTGGGGTTCACCTTCACGAACATCTTGAGGAAGACCTTCTTCTCAAAGAATTTTTCCATGTCCCTCCTGGCCTGGGTGCCCACCCTCTTGAGGGCGAGGCCTCTCGGCCCTATGATGATTCCCTTCTGGGATTCCCTTATCACGTTAATTATTGCACTGATGTTGTATATCTCCTCATTCTCTTCAAATGCGTCAATTACAACTTCGGTGCAGTATGGTATCTCCTTGCTGTAGTTGAGGAGGATCTTCTCCCTGATTATCTCTGAGGCAAAGAAGCGCATGCTCTTGTCGGTGAAGACATCACGGTCGTACCATGCGTGCTGTTTTGGGAGGAGTTCCACAATCCTGTTCAAAAGCACATCCACATTGAACTTGTTGAGGGCAGAGATTGGAAGGATCTCCGCTTTTGGTACTGTTGCGTGCCATTTCTCCACAAGCTCAATCACTTTCTCCTGCTTTGTCTCATCAATCTTGTTGATGGCAATGATTACAGGGCACTCAACTTTATTGAGCTTCTCTATGTACTCAATGTTCTTGTCCATCTTCTCAACCACATCAGTTACATAGAGGATGATGTCTGCATCACCTATGGCGGTATCCACAAACTCCATCATGCTCTCCTGTAGCATGTAGTTGGGCTTGAGTATGCCCGGGGTGTCTGAGAATACAATCTGGTAATCCGCCCCGTTTACTATACCCATAATGCGGTGCCTTGTGGTCTGTGCCTTGGCCGTAACAATGGAGAGCCTCTCTCCCACGAGGGCATTCATAAGGGTTGATTTGCCTACGTTAGGATTACCTATTATGTTTACAAAGCCAGCTTTGTTGATCTGGTCCATTCCGTTTTCCATTTCCATAGTCCGGCGGAGTTTTACTCGAATGATCCCATTTTCAGCATTGATACCTCAAGGTCTGTAAGGAATCTCCACTGCCCCCTACGGAGGTTCTTCTTGGTGAGCCCTGCGAAATATACCCTGTCCAGCTTCTTCACCTTATAGCCGAAGTGCTCGAACATCCTCCTTACAATCCTGTTCCTTCCAGAGTGTATCTCAACTCCAACCTGGGACTTGTCCTCATCTATGTATGAGAGGGCATCCGCCTGGATGAAGCCGTCCTCAAGCTGCACTCCGTCCAGCAGTGCCTGGAAATCAGAGCCCTTGAAGTTCTTGTCCAGGAATACGTGGTAGATTTTCTTCTTCTCAAATGAAGGGTGGGTAAGCTTGTCGGCAAGCTCTCCGTCGTTGGTAAGGAGAAGCACGCCGGTAGTGGCCTTGTCCAGTCTTCCTACAGGATACACCCTCTCAGCACATTTGCCCTCAACCAGCTGCATTACTGTGCGCTCTGCGTGAGGATCGCTCATCGTGGTTACAAAATCCTTAGGCTTGTTCATTACAATATAAACTTTCTGCTCACCCTTGATGCGCTCGTCATTGAACCTCACCACATCCTTAGGATATACCTTTGTGCCAAGCTCTGTGATTGTAACGCCGTTAACGCTTACAAGGCCTGCCACAATGTAGTCATCTGCCTCCCTTCTTGAACAGATGCCTGAATTTGCAATGTATTTGTTGAGCCTTACACCCTCATCTGCCTTTGCTTTTGGAGCCCTCTGTGCAGGGGTGTAGTTCTGTACTCCCTTGTAGTTCCTTCTCTCCTCAAGAGTCTTGCCTACCATTCCATAGGCCCTTTTGCCTGTGAACTCCTTCTCTCCGAAGCTCCTGTTGCCCCTCTTCTCCTCAAAGTCCCTCTCTCCGCGGAAAGAGACCTTCCTTGCAGGCTTGCCGAAGCTTCTCTCTCCCGACGAATTTTTGCCGTAAGGCTTTGCACCTCTGGCATCCTTGCCGGAATGCTTCTCATCCCTGAAGGAGCCTCCTGCAGGTCTTGAACCTCTTGCTGATGAATATTTACGCTTTGCTGGGCTCTCTGCAGCCGAGTTGTCAACTGAGCCTTCTGCGGCTGAGTAGCGTCTGGCAGGTTTTCTGCCGTTTGTCATTCCTGTACGTGCGGCACCTCTTGCGCCACCACGTCTGCTGTTTGTTTCGTTTCTCATCTATATATCTAAAAAATAGGGCGCAAAGTTATGCTAATCTGCGATATTTTCCTACTTTTACTGAATAATTTGTGGAGGACCAGGCTGTGAAGAATCTATTTAATGTACCGCCCCTTGTGAGGGAGAATCTGGATGTGGCGTTGAAATCCATAAGGAGCAACAGGTTGAGGTCGCTCCTTACAATCTTCATCATTGCAATAGGCATAACATCCCTTGTAGGGATACTTACCGCTACTGATGCCCTCAAGAGGGAGGTGTTCTCCAGTTTTGAGAAGTTTGGCACAACATCATTCTCGATAGTTTCCAGGTATTATTCCGTTGAAGGGGGAGAAAGGGAGAGGGTGAGGAACAGTATGGCAATCACATACAGCCAGGCAAGGATGTTCAAGGAGAACTTCACCGGTGAGTGCCTGGTTTCCATACATTGCACAGCCTCTTCCGGTGCAACCATAAAATACGGGGGAGCAAGCACCAATCCTACCATTGCAGTGATTGCCGCGGATGAGAATTATCTGAGGTTTTCTAACCTGGGGATAGCCAGAGGGAGGGGAATCAGCGCAAATGATGACAGATTGGCCTCTTTTGTGTGTGTAGTGGGAAGCGGTGTGGTGAATACCCTGTTCGGGAGGCATGAGGACCCTCTGGGGAAGGTAATTTCAGTGCAGGGGGTGAGGTTTGAGATTATAGGTGTTCTGGAGGCTGCGGGTGCCTCGCTTGGGGGAAGCATGGACAACCGGGTTATTATTCCGGTGTCATCTGCCAGGACATACTTCATGAGTGACAATACCTCATTTACCGTGGGGGTACTCCCTCTGGAGTTCGGCTCGGGAGAGGATTACCATGGGATGGCGGAGCAGCTGATGCGTTCGGTGAGGAGGCTCTCGCCTATAGACGGTACAGATTTCCGTATCAGCAGCAGCGATGCAATGCTTACTGAGCTGAATGAGGTTATGGGGGTAATTACAATAGTATCAGCGGTGATAGGTCTCATTACGCTGCTTGGGGCAGCCGTTGGGCTGATGAACATTATGCTGGTTTCGGTAAAGGAGCGTACAAGGGAGATAGGTACCCGCAAGGCGCTGGGGGCTTCCGCAAAGATGATAAAGGAGCAGTTCCTGTTTGAGTCTGTGGCAATAAGCCAGATTGGGTGTGCCCTGGGAATTGTTATGGGAATCCTCTCTGGCAATGCGGTTGCAATGCTCATGAGGGCGTCGTTCATCATCCCGTGGGTATGGATGCTTGCCGCAATTGCTGTATGCCTGGCTGTTGGGGTTGCCAGCGGCTATCTGCCGGCAGTAAGGGCATCAAGACTTGATCCGATAGAGGCATTGAGGTACGAATAATCCATTTATTAGCTATATTTGCCACCTGATTTGAAATAAAAACTTACATTACAATATGCTTTTTACATTACTGCAGGCAAATGTTGCCGCTGAAGCCGTTGCTACGGAAGAGCTCAATTTTTCCCTTATAGATATGGCGTTCAAGGGTGGATGGCTCATGATTCCGCTATTTCTGCTTTCAATTGTCACAATCTACATCTTCTCAATGAAATGGTGGGCTATAAACAAGGCCTCCAAGGTTGACAGGAACTTTATGGACCAGGTAAGGGAACTTGTACAGGACGGCAAGCCTAAAGCTGCGCTGGCATTGTGCAACGATACAGACACACCGGTTGCCAGACTTGTGGCAAAAGGGATTGAAAGGATAGGGCGTCCTCTCCAGGATATTCAGATTGCAGTGGAGAATGTGGGTACCGTAGAGACCAGCAAGCTGGAGAAAGGTTTGCCTATGCTTGCCACAATTGCCGGCGGAGGCCCTATGATAGGTTTCCTCGGTACAGTTATGGGTATGGTGCAGGCTTTCTTCAATATGGCCCAGGCAGGGAGCAACATAGACATCACTCTGCTGTCGGGAGGAATATATACTGCAATGGTGACTACCGTTGCGGGCCTTATTGTAGGTATCATGGCATTCTTCGGATACAACTTCCTCACTTCAAGGGTGTCTGATGTGGTATTCCAGATGCAGTCCACCACAGTTGAGTTCTTGGATATGCTGCAGGAGCCTGTAAGGAGACAGTAACGGAGGGGATAGGTTATGGCAATAAAACAACGGACCAAGATCAGTGCAGAGTTCAGCATGTCCTCAATGACGGATATAGTGTTCCTGTTGCTCATCTTTTTTCTGGTGACTTCCACATTGATAAACCCCAATGCTCTGAAGCTGCTCCTTCCAAAGAGCACAAACCAGATAACCGCAAAGCAGCAGACAAGCGTTTCAATAAAGCATTACCTGCACAACAATACCTTCTCGTTCCATATAAACGGGGACAAGAGGCCTGTAAGGGTTGATGAAGTTGAGCCTATGCTCCAGCAGCTGCTGCAGGATGAGGAGGACCCTACATTCTCCATCTATGCAGACAAGACAGTGCCCATTGAGCAGGTTGTGAACATGATGAACATAGGGAAGCGCAACAAATACAAGGTTATCCTGGGAACTTCTCCGGAGTAATTTGAGAAAATATAATATGCTTAACAGAAAATGGAACCTTGGCGGGTCCCATTTTCTTTATACCTTCTCTCCTATAGTTACTTCCGAAACGGAAAAATCCTTCAATTCCAAAAAAAGAAATTGCAGAAACAGCAATTGTATTTTGCGAGGTGAAAGTTTTTCTTTTTCAACAATTTTTTACGCTAAGTTTTTACGAATCTGTTGCGTTTTCTCCTTTTACTTCAATAGGTTTGCTCCTGTTAACCTTTAAAATTTGAGAGGCATGAGGACGAAGAAAATTGAAAGCCGCAAGGGCAGTATGACAAGATGTAAAGACGGCAGATTATTGAGGCCTTTCCTGGATTGGGCATTCAAGTACCTGTTCGGGACACCGGAAAACAAACCTAATCTGATAGCATTTCTGAACCTGATGCTGATGCCGGAATCACCTATTGTGGATGTGGAGTTCATGAACAACGAGTCATTGCCGGATTCTCCGGAAATGAAGGAGTGCGTATTTGACATCATATGCATAAACAA
>JAFUMO010000057.1 GCA_017482565.1 Bacteroidales bacterium
ATAATCCAACATCTCACGTGGAAACATTAACTTGACTAATGCTAAAAGTATCTTCTGTTCGTCTGTCATAACCTTTGTATTTATATTTCACTACAAAGGTATCACTTATTTATAGAAACACATACTTTTGCTACTGAGCCACTAAACCCAACAATAAGAATCAGCAACCGTTTGAACGAATGATGATTATGGAATATGATATGGTAGGTATAGGTACGATAAAAATGACGGTGGGTGTACGTCGCAGGTCACAGGAGAAGGTACAATATTGCATTACGGCAATCAGCAACAAATGAGAAGAACGGATGTGCGGTGCACATCCGTTCTTTGTATCCGCCCCAAATGCGTGAAAGAGGGTTACACTTGCGTGTGATGCTATGCTGGCGGGGACTTGGCACTACCCATACGCATCGTCTGTTCACGACTTACATTTCTGATGCAAAGGTATAGCATTTTTTATTAACCACCAAGAATTGCACCGTTTTTAGTTGAATTTAATTCAGTCGAAAAGTTTTATGATTCCTGTACAGGAATATATACTGCTAAAGTAAAAATTGGAATCCAGGGAGACCGGTTCAAAATAATGATGAATGAATACAAGGAAAAGAAACCTGAAGAATTGAATCCTGTTGAAATCAATCAGTTTGTACAGATAAACCAGACGGTAGTAAGTGTAATGTTGAACGATTAATATACTTTATGTTAATCTGATAACCAGGTAATAGAATAATGTATGAGAGATAAGTTCCACGTAAGTGGCTGGAACCCAGCTTAAGGTCGCAGAATGCGACCTTAAAATATGGGTGGAGTAATCATTATTCTTCAAGCCACTCCGGCCTTGCAATAAGTTTCATCATCCGCTGGATGTCGCCGGCCCGTTTGTTGAGGTAGGGGGTGGGCTTGGCGGCATTGCGCTTCAGGGGATTGGGGAGGCAGGCGGCAATGAGGGCAGACTGTCGGGAAGAGAGACGGGAGGCCCGGGTGTTGAAGAGCCTTTCTGCAGCGGCTTCAGCTCCAAAGATGCCACGCCCCATTTCGGCTACATTCAGGTATACTTCCAGAATCCTTTCCTTGCCCCAGATGAGTTCAATGAGGAAGGTGAAATATGCCTCAAACCCTTTCCTCACCCAGCTGCGGCCGGGGAAGAGGAATACATTCTTGGCGGTCTGCTGGCTTATGGTACTGGCCCCGCGGAGCTTCTTCCCCTTGCGGTGGTCATCCAGGGCATTCTCCAGCTCCACCCAGTCAAACCCCTTGTGGGTGAGGAACCTGGTGTCCTCGCTGGCCATCACTGCCATTGCCAGGTTTGGGGAAATCTTCTCCAGCGGCCTCCAGCTCTTGTATGTATGGTATGTGGAGTCATTCCAGTTCTCATAAGTGCGCACAGCCATAAGCGGGGTAACATACACCGGCACATAGCGGTGCAGTACCACCCATGAAACTGTAATCCCCACAAACCAGAGGGGAATGTACAGCAGCAGCCACCTGAGAATATTGGAACGTCTTTTCTTTTTCATATTTTTGCAAAGTTAAAATTTTCTTCCCGATGAATGTACGCAAGTTTTTTGCTATAATGGCCCTTATCCTCTCTGCTGTGGCACCAAGGCTGCAGGGGCAGGTGCATTCATCATCCTCATACGCATATCTGCTGGATGAGGAGGGGACCAGCAGCCATATAGATTTCCTTACATCACCCCGGATTGCAGGGCGTGCCGCAGGTACCCCTCAGGCAAGGGAGGTGGCGGAGTATATTGCAGCTCAGATGGAATCGTACGGGCTGCAGCCTTTCAGGAGCGTGAGCTTCTTCCAGCCTTTCAACTTGCCGGCAGCGGGAAGGGGGCAGGGGACTGCATCAGGAAGCGGATATTCCTATACAGATGCCTACAGGAGGGCTACAGGTAGTGCGGTGCAGGAGGATGGGGTGAAGAAGGGATACAATGTGGTTGGGTATCTCCCTGCTGCACGCAAGGATGCCGGCTATATTGTAATAGGAGCCCATTTCGATCATATAGGTTCCTTGGGGGAGAGGTTCTATCCGGGGGCGGATGACAATGCCTCGGGGGTGGCAGCCATGCTGGAACTTGCACAGGCCTTTGCACAGAGGTACAAGGAGAAGGGGGACCTGGGGCACAACATTGTGTTTGTGGCCTTTGACGGGAACAACTACAGCCTCCTGGGGAGCAGGCATTTTGTCTCCCGTTGCGGCATTTCCCATGGGAAAATTACCTGCATGATAAATCTGGACCAGATAGGGAGCACGCTTGCAGCTCCGGGTGAGAATCCTGAGTATCTTCTGGTTCTGGGGGCAGACAAGCTGCAGCCATGGCAGAAGGAGCAGATGGATTTTGCAAACAGTTTCTTCAGGCTGGGGCTCCACTTGGATTACACCTATTACGGCAGCCCTGAGTTCTACAATATTTTCTACAAGCTCTCAGACCAGCAGAGCTTCACTGCAGCGGGCATTCCGGCCCTGTTGTTCACATCCGGAATCACAGGCCACACCAATAAGGAGAGTGATGTGGCGGCAAACCTGGGCATGCCTGTGCTCCAGAAGCGTATTGAGCTAATCTACCGCTTCTTATGGCTTATCCTCTAGCCCTGTGCCTTTGAACAATCCGCATTTCTGAGTGTTCTATCCATAAAACAAACAACAAGGCTTTATGGATATTTCAAACATTATATCACGGGAAATAATTGATTCAAGGGGAAATCCTACTGTAGAGGTTGAGGTATTCCTCAATGACGGTTCATGGGGCAGGGCAAGCGTGCCCAGCGGAGCCTCAACAGGTTCAAAGGAGGCATTGGAACTGAGGGACGGGGTAAACAGCAGGTTTGGGGGGAAGGGGGTCCTCAAGGCCGTAGAGAATGTAACGGAAATAATAGCTCCGGAACTTATAGGCACGGATGCCCTCAACCAGAGGGAAGTGGATGAGGCCCTGGTTAGGCTCGACGGTACTCCATGCAAATCCCGTCTTGGTGCAAATGCCATTCTGGCAGTTTCAATAGCAGTGGCCAAGGCAGCTGCGGAGCACCTGAAAGTCCCCCTTTACAGATATATAGGAGGGGTAAATGCCCATGTCCTCCCTGTCCCGATGATCAATATTGTGAACGGAGGTGTGCATTCAAGCGCCCCAATGGCCTTCCAGGAGTTCATGATACGCCCGGTGGGGGCCCGCACCCTCAAGGAGGCCCTTATGATGGGCTCAAATATATTCTACAGCCTCAAGAAGATACTCAAGAGGGCAGGACTCAGTACAAGTGTGGGGGATGAAGGGGGATTTGCCCCCAACTTCAATTGTGCGGAAGAGGCCCTAAGCTATATAATGTATGCCATACAGAATGCCGGGTACATACCTGCCAAGGATGTAACTATAGCGCTTGACTGTGCAGCATCTGAATTCTATGTGAAAGGACACTACAATTCAGAAGGGAAATACATACAGGGATATTACAATTACGCCAAGTTTGAACAGGAGAGGGGAGTGAAGAGGAGTTCACACCAACAGGTGGAATACCTCAAGGAGCTTATATCCAAATACCCTATAGACTCCATAGAAGACCCTCTGGCTGAAGATGACTGGGTAGGATGGAAAAACATTACGGCGGAACTTTCAGGCAAGTGCCAGCTTGTAGGGGATGACCTCTTTGTTACAAATGCTGAATATCTGGAGCAGGGGATAAAGGAAAGGTGCGCCAATGCAATCCTGATTAAGGTGAACCAGATAGGCACCTTAACTGAAACCTTAAAGACTATTGCATTGGCCCAGCGTAACAAATACGCCTGCATCATATCCCACCGTAGCGGAGAGACAGAAGACCCATTCATAGCTGACCTTGCCGTTGCCGTAAATGCCGGACAGATAAAGACCGGCTCCATGAGCCGATCCGAGAGGATGGCCAAATACAACCAGCTCATACGGATAGAGGAGCAGCTGGGGAGGCTTGGAAGGTATGCGGAGCGTTAGCCGGGGGTGGACCTTATGATTCTTTGGTCCGTTCTTTGAAGAGTCTCTTGTTTTGCCTATTTTTGCAAGATTATATGGAGACTCTAAGAAAATATGTTTTTGCCCTGCTGTTGATGGTCCTGCCGGTGGCAGCCGAGGCACAATATGATATAGACCGGTTCTTTGCCAGGGGAAGGCAGATGCTCATAGACGGCAAGTATTCCCTTGCCATTGAGAATTTCAACATTCTGGCCAGGCTGGACAGCACCTTGTATGATGCCTATTTCTTCAGGGGGATAGCAAAATATAATCTGGGGGATTTTATAGGGGCCGAGAAGGATTTCAATACAACCCTCAGGCTCAATCCCATCTATACTCCGGCATACCATTACAGGGCAATTACCCTGAGCCGTACCGGCAAGTATGACAAGGCTCTTGAGGACCTGGCTGAGGCAGTGGATTTGAGGCCGAGCTATACCGGTCTCTATTTCAGCCGCGGAGTAACCTATTTCCTTTCCCAGCAGTTCGACAAGGCGGTTAAGGATTTCAACCGTTTCATAAAGGCGGAGCCCCGTGAAGCGGATGCCTATCTGAACCGCGGTGCCTGCTATCTCTATCTGGGGGATACCACAAAGGCCCTCAATGACTACAACAAGGCCATAAGGATAAACACTTTTGATCCTGAGGGATATGTAAGGCGCTCAAGAATCTATGCAATGCAGGAGAACTTTGATGATGCCCTTGCTGATCTGGACAAAGCCATAGGGCTGGATACCACAAATACCTTTGCATTCTTCAACAGGGCACTCATCAGATATGACAAGCAGCAGATAAACGGTGCGCTTGAGGATTTGAACACCGTGCTTGAGCAGGAGCCGGGAAACGCACTTACATTGTACAACAGGGCAATCATAAGGGCGCAGATTGGTGATTACAACAATGCTCTGGATGATTATGACCGCGTTATTGCCGTGAACCCTAACAATGTGCTTGCCTATTTCAACAGGGCAGGTGTCTTCATGGAGATGGGGCGCTACAGGGATGCGATGGATGACTATTCAAAAGCCATCAACCTTTATCCCGATTTTGCAAAGGCATATATGAACCGCTCCTATGCAAAGAACCAGCTGGGGCAGTTCAATTCGGCAAGGAAGGATGCTGAGATTGCCCAGGCAAAGATACGTGAGTACCAGCAGCGCACGGGAGACAGCCTGGGGAGGGCCGCGTTTGCAGATACCACAAAGAAGTATGACAGACTTCTGGCTCTGGATGCGGATTTTGCCCAGAAGGATTTTGATGATGAGCTCCTCCAGCACAGGGATGTGGATATCCGCCTGAAGCCGCTCTTCAAGTTCAATGTGGCCGAGCCTGACAAAGTGAGGATGGCCCTTGAGCGCAAGTATGAGAATGACAAGGTGGAGAAGTTCATGGCTGCAGTTGCCCTTCCGGTTGAGCTGAATTCCAATAAGGATGGTGTGAAGCTGAATACCGCAATGTATGAGGATAAGATAGGTAAGGCGATTGCGGCGCTGAGGGAGAAGGAGCTGCAGGGAGAAGCCATAGACCAGGCGGAACTTGCAAGGCTCTATTTTGCGGAGGCTGTGATTGACGGTGAAGACAACCGCTACAATGCCGCCCTGGCCCATTATGATGCAGCAATCAAGAATGAACAGGACCAGACCTTCTACTATATAAACAGGGGCGCCCTGCAGGCCGAGATGATTGACTTCATTTCTTCAATGGAGAACAATGTGCAGATACTCACCCTCGACAATACCGGTGCCGCAAGGGCAAGGGTGAAGGAGAGGAATGCCATGAGCTATGACTATACCCCTGCAATCCATGACATGACAAAGGCTGCCAAGCTGATGCCTGAGCTGCCTTTCACATATTACAATCTGGGCAACCTGTATTGCCTCTCAAGCGATCTTCCGGAAGCCATAAACCAGTACACTAAGGCACTGGAGATATATCCTGCCCTCAAGGAGGCTTATTTTAACAGGGGGCTTGTACTCATCTTCCTCAAAGATAAGGAGAAGGGTTGCATAGACCTGAGCAAGGCCGGTGAGCTGGGTGTGCAGGATGCATACAGTGTGATAAAGAAATATTGTGTGGAAGAGGAACAGTAGGATTTTAAAATTTAAAAAGATATGATTCAAAGGATCCAGAGCTTGTATCTGCTCGCTTCGTCGGGATTATTGTTCTCGATGTTCTTCAGGCCCATGATGAGGGACCTGGACGGGAATGTGCTGATGAAATTTTCACAGTATTGGCCATTCCTCATTTTTACTATTGTAACATTTGTACTTTCATTCTTCTGTATCTTCCTGTACAGGAGGAGGATTTCCCAGATGCGCCTGTGCATCTACAACATGCTGGTGCTCTTTGCATACCAGGCATGGATTGCTTACATATTCTTCACAAGGGTTGACGGCAGCATCTTTACAATATCTGCAGTTTTTCCTATAGTTGCCGGAATCTTCGTTTTCATGGCATTCAGGAAAATCTCACAGGATGAGATGCTTGTACAGTCCATGAACTCATTGAGGGATATGACAAAAAACAGGAAAAAATGGAAAAAATAGGTGCTTCTGAGCTTATCATCAACAGTGACGGTTCTGTGTTCCACCTGCATCTGAGGCCGGAGGAACTTGCAGATACCGTAATCCTTGTGGGTGACCCGGGGAGGGTGGAGATGGTCTCCTCCTTCTTTGATACGGTTGAGCTCCGCAGGGCTTCAAGGGAGTTTGTATCTGCAACCGGAACATACAAGGGATGCAGGATGACAGTCCTTTCCACAGGGATAGGATGTGACAACCTGGACATTGTAATGACAGAGCTGGATGCACTTGTAAACATAGATTTTTCTTCCATGCGGGTAAAGAAGGAGCTGCGCAGCCTGAGGATCCTCCGTATTGGGACTTCTGGGGCAATACAGCCTGATATTCCCGTGGGAAGCTATGTATTCTCCCATATCTCCGTGGGGGCAGACGGCCTGCTGAACTGGTATGCCGGCAGGGATGAGGTCTCGTACAGGGAGATGGAGGATGCCTTTGTGGCACACACAGGATGGGACAGCAACCTCCCTGCACCATATTTTGCAAGGGCTTCCCGGGAGCTGGTGGAGCTGTTTTCTGATTGCACCGTAAAGGGGGTCACCATTTCGGCTCCGGGCTTTTACGGTCCTCAGGGCAGGGTGCTCAGGCTCCCTCTGGCAATGCCTGACATGATGGAGAAATTTGAGAGTTTCCGCTTCGGTGACTACAGGATAACCAACTTTGAGATGGAGGGGTCCGCTCTGGCAGGCCTGGCCGCCAAGCTGGGGCACAGGGGAGGAACGGTATGCTGCATTATTGCAAACAGGTACCACAAGGGGGCCGAGCCTGACTATAAGCAGCTTGTGGAGAAGCTGGTGGTTATGGCATTGGACAAGTTGTCGGGAAGAGGATAAAAAATTTACATATACACCATACTATGAAAAGACTGTTGCTTTCAATTTTTGCAATTGCACTGGCATTTGGTGCAGCTGCCCAGAACGATTCACTCACTTTTGTGAATGCCAAATGGGATGTGAAGGAGATAGGAAAAGGGATTACCCTCAAGGAGTTCCACTTTACAGGTGATTCAAGGATTTTTGATTCAAACCAGTATATTTCAATTATAGAGATAGATTCAAAAAAGGCCAAGGGACATTTTGCACTTGCAAGCAACCTTGGATACATAACCCCAACCAGCAAGTTTGCCAAGGACAGCGGTGCCGTAGTGGCCATGAACGGCTCATTCTACAACATGAAAAAGCCATACAACAGCGTATGCTACTTCAAGAAACACGGCGTTGAGGAGTTTGTATTCAATGAGAAGATGGCGCAGAGGGATAACGGTGCTGTGGCAATCTCTGCAAAGGGAAAGCTTGCCATCTATCCGGCCGATGCATCTGAGCCGGGCAACATTGCCCCTGCACAGACCTGGCCTTCAACCCTTGATGCAGTTTCAGTTGTTTCCAGCGGCCCTATCCTCTTGGTTGACGGCAAGGATGCCCGCCTTGATGAGAACTCATTCAACCGTAACCGCCATCCGCGCAGTGCTGTAGGTACAGCCGGCAAGAAGGTATATCTGGTGACTGTAGACGGCAGGAACGCAGAGAACGCACAGGGTGTAAGCCTTTGGGAGTTCACCAAAATCATGCGCTGGATTGGTGCTGAGAATGCCCTCAATATGGACGGCGGCGGCTCAACTACCCTTTACGCAGAGGGTGAGAACGGCAACGGCATTGTAAACCACCCTTCAGACAACAAGAAATTTGACCGTGAAGGCGAGAGGCACATTGTGAATGCCCTGCTTTTTATTGAATAGGAATTTTACGTTGTCCTTTTTTGTAATTTGCTAAAAATTAGCAATATATAAAATAGAGATGCCAGACTTTGTTTGGCATCTCTATTTATATACACTTGTAAAACAAGTGATTACAAAA
Source organism: Bacteroidales bacterium (assembly GCA_017482565.1). Lineage (GTDB taxonomy): Bacteria > Bacteroidota > Bacteroidia > Bacteroidales > UBA932 > Egerieousia. Next base: position 8,416 of record JAFUMO010000057.1, read on the forward strand.
AAGGACAACGTAAAGGAAATTATTGTTAACTTTACCATCACTATGAACAATCTGGAATACTATAACAGTTTTGAGGAGCGCCTGCAGGTGGAGCTCCTCAAACTTTGCAATACCGCCGGCTTGCTGGATACAGTGCTTGCGGAGAGTGAGGACATAACAGAGAGGTGGAACGATTATGCCACCCCATATATGGCTGATGCCATTGAGCAGGTGAATGATTATCCCAATGCCTCAATAGCGTGGCCTGCCTTTATGGGTATGGCTGTTGCAAAATGGTGGGATACAGACTGGGAGGCCAACCGGTTCAATCCGTATGAGGATTTTTACGGTGCTGAGAAATGGGATGACATGGACGATCACATAATGGTGGATATCCTCGGCTATCCTCTTGGCTCACCGGAGGAAAGGGAGATACGCTACATCACCATAACCTGTGCTGAAAAGGCCATTTCAATGATCATGAAGGAGGACTTTGAACCGGGTTCCGAGAAAGCCTTCTACATGCTTGCCCGCACCATGAAGGTGATGTACAAGATAGGGGCTGCCCTCCAGCTCAAGCGGATGGGCTACAAGTTCCGGAAGTATAATTGACCGTCTCCTACTGCAGATACTCATTCACCCTGCCTCCAATCTGCAGAAGTGAAATCTCACACAATTTAGTGTTGTACCGTGCAGTGAGGAGCCTCTCTTCGGCATCCAGAAGGCTTTTCTGCGCCTCCCTCATCTCTATTCCCGACAAATCTCCCAGCATGTACCTCTCCATTGCAATTTCGTGGTTCAGCTTGGCAGTTACCAGATTCTCTTTCTCAAGGTCCAGTATCTGGAGGTTGTTTTCGTAGGCATGCCAGATATTGTACAGGTCTGCCTTGAGGGCCTGTTCGGTATTGGTCTGCTCAAGCCTTACGTTCTCAATGTTCAGCTTTGCATTGCGGCGCTCCCTGCGGGCATTGTTCCCGTCAAAGATGTTGATTCCCAATGTGAGTCCGAAATCTGCACCAAGGCTCCCCCTGTGGTAGTTGGTCCCCTTGTTGTACTTGTTGAGGGTATATCCGTATCCTGCATTGAGCCTCAGGTAAGGATAGCTCTGTGATGCCGTAATCCTGTAGTCAATCTCTGCCATCTGGCTGGAGCTCTGCGCATGGAGCAATGTGGCATTTCCAGCCATCATGGATTCCATGATGGAATCAAAATCCAGGTTACGGTTTACCTCAATGGAGGTGTCCGCCACCGCTATAGGGGTGTTGAGCTCCTCTTTGGCAAGGAGTTCGTTAAGTACAATTGCGGAAGATTTCAGGGTCTCCTGCTGCTTCATGAATGCGGAGCTGTCAGAATTGAAATCAACCTTTGCCTGCTGGTAATCCAGGCCGGAGAAGTTACCTATCCTGTAGCGCTGCTCAACAATGCGGAGCCTCTCCTTTGAAAGGGCCACTGCATAACGGAAATTCTCCAGACGTATCTTCTGCTGGATATAGTTGTAATACTCGGCAGTAATGTCTGCAATGAGGTTTTCAATTGCTATCCTGGTATCCAGTTCCCCCTGTTCCTTCAGCTCCTTCAGCCTCTTGTATGTGGAGGTCACATTGAATCCCTCAAAGATTGTCCAGTTGAGGTTGGCACCTGCATCAACGGTCTGGTTGAAGATGCCGTTCTCCTCCACAATCTCCTTGGTGTCGCGCAGCTTGGTTTCGGTATCCTGAGAGCTGCCCGAATACATCCCTGAAGCGCTCAGGGTGGGGAGGAACCCCGCATTTCCAATGGTGGCATTGTTGTCAGATACAGTCTGCCTGTTCCTCTGTATCTTCAGGGAATAGTTGTTCTCCAGCCCCTCCTGCAGGCAATCCTGCAGGGTATATATCCTTTCCTGCCCCATGCAGAGAACGGACACGGACATAAAAAGTATTATAGTGAGTCTCTTCATTTCAATCAATTGTTATTTGCAGCCGGAACTGCATTCTTCTTGGATCTGTCTGTTGAAATATAGCTGTAGATTGCAGGGACAATGTACATTGTAAGCACTGTTGATACAAGCATTCCTCCCACAACGGTCACACCCATTGCAATGCGCTGGTTTGCACCCTCACCGCCTGCAAAGGCAAGTGGAAGAAGTCCCAGTACGGTTGATACACTGGTCATGAGGATAGGGCGCAGACGCTGCATTGAGGCCTCCCTTATGGCCCTCATCTTGTCAAGCCCGGCCTCCTGCTTCTGGTTTGCGAACTCCACAATCAGGATACCGTTCTTGGCTACAAGCCCAATGAGCATGATTATTCCAATCTGGCTGAATATGTTCATTGTAATCCCGTTGAAATGCATGAACACCAGGGCACCTGCAATTGCCAGAGGTACCGTGAACATTATTATGAGAGGGTCTTTGAAACTCTCAAACTGGGCTGCCAGGATAAGGTAGATGAGCACAATTGCCAGAATGAAGGCAAACATGAGGCTTGAAGAGCTCTCCCTGTACTCTTTTGATTCTCCCGACAGTGCAGTCCTGAAGCTGTCATCCAGAACCTCCTTGGCTATCTTGTCCATCTCATCAAGTCCTTGCCCGATAGTCTTCCCCTTTGCAAGGCCGGCAGAGATTGTGGCAGATACAAAACGGTTGTACCTGTAGAGCTTTGGAGGAGCAATGCCCCCTACAAGATCCACAAGGTTGTCCAGCTGTACCATCTCACCGTTGTCTGTCCTTATGTATATGGATTTGAGGTTTGCCGGGGTATTCCTCTGCTGGCGGTTGATCTCGCCCAGAATCTCATACTGCTTTCCGTTCATGTAGAAATATCCCATGCGCTGTCCGCTGAGGCCGTACTGGAGCACTTGTGCAATGTTACGGGTACTTACCCCCATGATGTTGGCCTTCTCACGGTTTATCTCAATCCTTACTTCCGGCTTGCTGAACTTGAGATTCACATCGGCCATCTGGAACATAGGATTGTCATACACTTTGGCCAGGAATACAGGAAGTATCTCCTGCAGCTTCTCAAGGCTTGTTGTCTGGAGCACATACTGGATTGGCATGCCGCCCCTTCGCCCTCCGAATGAGGAGGTCTGCTGTACAAAGGACCTTGCCATAGTCTTGGTCCTCACAGCCTGGGTAAGGGCCTCGGCAACATCCATCTGGCTGTAGTCCCTCTCCCTTATGTCCTTGAGCATTATCTGTATGTTCCCGCTTCCGCTGGAAACCCTTGCGGTAACAGCTTCCGCATCAGGTACGAGTGAATCCACCAGACGGTTGATATCTTCCGTATAGTCCCTTATGTACTCGTAGGTTATACCCTCTGCACCGCTTGTGTTTATGTTTATCTGCGAGCGGTCCTCCAATGGGGCTGTCTCTGCAGGTATGACATTCCATAGCAGCATAATGAGGCCGAACATCACAATTGTAACCGGGATTGCAATCCATCTTGCCTTGAGCATCTTGTCAAGGCTGCGGCTGTACCAGCTGTTGAGCCCATCAAAGAACGGCTCTGTAATCTCATAGAACCTGTTCTTCTTCTCCTTCTTCACCAGCAGCTTGGTTGCAAGCATAGGGGTGAAGGTAAGGGCTGCAAAGGCTGAAATCAGAATGGATCCGGAAATTACAATGCTGAACTCCTTGAACAGCTTACCGGTCTGTCCTTCCATAAAGACTATCGGGAAGAAAACTGCAACAAGGGTTATGGTGGTGGAAATTACTGCAAAGAAAATCTCCTTTGCCCCTTCAATTCCGGCATCTACAGGCTTCATCCCCTTCTCAATCCTTACATATATGTTTTCTGTCATTACAATGGCATCATCCACCACAAGCCCCACTGCCAACACAACCGCCAGCATGGAGAGGACATTTATGGAGAATCCGGCCAGATACATTATGAAGAAGGCTCCAATGAGGGATACCGGGATTACTATACATGGAACCAGCGTTACCCTCCAGTCCCTCAGGAACAGGAAGATTACAATGATTACCAGGATGAATGCAACATATACGGTCTCCTTAACCTCGTTTATTGAGGCACGGATGAACTTGGTGTTATCAAATCCGTATGAATACTTCACATCTTCAGGGAGGTCCTTCTGCATCCTCTCCATCCTCTCATATACCGCATCCGCAATGTCTATATGGTTTGCACCCGGCTGTGGGGTTACAACCACACCAACCATAGGAACTCCGTTCATCTTCATGTAGCTCTTTATGTCTGCAGGGCCAAGTTCAGCACGCCCTACATCGCTGAACCTCACAATCTTCCCGTCAACCTCCTTTATGATGATGTCATTGAACTGCTGAGGGGTATGCATGAGCCCCAGTGTACGTATGGTAAGCTCCGTGGTGTTTCCCTCTATGCTTCCCGACGGCAGCTCCACATTCTCTGCATCCACGGCACTCTTTATGTCCATAGGGGTGATTCCGTAGCCCGACATCTTTATAGGGTCCAGCCAAAGCCTCATTGAATACTTCTTCTCACCCCAGATGCTCACGCTGCTCACATCAGGAATTGTCTGCAGCTGCTCCTTTACGGTAAGGTCTGCAATCTCACTCAGCTCCAGCAGGGAGCGCTTGTCACTCTGCAGCGCCACCATGAGGATAGGGCGTGAGTCCGCATCTGCCTTTGAGACTGTAGGGGGGTCACAGTCACGCGGAAGGAAGCGCTGTGCACGGGATACCTTGTCCCTTACGTCATTGGCGGCGGTCTCAAGGTCTACGGAGAGTTCAAACTCAACGGTGATGCGGCTTGATCCCTGCTGGCTTACGCTGGAGAGGGAACGGATTCCAGGTATTCCGTTGATGTCCTGCTCAAGGGGTTCTGTAATCTGGTTCTCAATTACATCTGCATTGGCACCTGCATATGAACAGGATACCGTAATGATGGGATTGTCCACTGACGGATATTCCCTTACGCCCAGGTAGGTATAACCGATAAGTCCAAAAAGGAGGATTATGACGGTAAGTACCGTAGCCAGTACCGGGCGGCGAATACTCAATTCCGAAATGTTCATAGGGCACTTTAGTCTACGTTATCCAACACTACAGGAAGTCCGGCGCGCAGCTGGAGGGTTCCGGATACAATAACTGTGTCCCCCTGTGCAAGCCCGCTTACAATCTGTACGGACCTGTCTGTCCTGATGCCCACGGTAACGGCAACAGGCTCTGCTTTTCCGCTCTTGTACAGGAAAAGCTTGTCCACGCCCATTTCAGGTACTATTGCTTCAGACGGAACCACCAGGGCATTCTCAATCCTCTGTTTTTCCACATTTACTGAAGCATATCTTCCTGCAAGGGTTGCCCCTTCTGCGTTATTGTACAATGCCCTTACGGCAAGTGTATGGGTAGTAGGGTCTATCTTGGATTCTTTGGCATATACTTTTGCCTTGAACGGATTCAGGTTGCCCGGAAGGGTGAACTCAACATTGTAGCCAATCTGTATGTCATCTGCATAGTGCTCAGGCACTGCAAACTCCACTTTGATTGGGGAGATTTTCGTAAGTTTTGCAACAACTACGGAAGGGGATGCGTATTTTCCCACACTTACCCCCCTGAGTCCAATCACGCCGTCAAACGGGGCCCTTAGTTCTGTAAGGGCAATGTTGGCCTCCACCATCTCAATCTCAGCCTTGAGGGTTGCAAGGTCTGTCTTTACCTGCTCGTACGCCTCCTGGCTTACGGCATCCCTCTTCAGAAGGGTGCTCTGGCGGTATACCCTGTCTTCTGCCAGCTTTACCTGCGAGGTAAGCCTCTGCAGCTGGGCCTGCAGGGTCCTGTCATTCACTTTTGCAAGGAGGTCCCCTTTCTTCACAAATGTACCCTCCTTGAAGTTGATTTCTGTAATTTTACCGGATGTTTCAAAAGAAAGGTCAACTTCCTCGTCGGGAAGAAGGCTTCCATTAATGTAAATTTCATCCGAAAGAGTCTGAGGTTTAACAACAGTTGCATTCACGTTAAGGATGTTCCTGTTAGTCTTTCCCTTTGAAATCTGGTCTGCGGCGGCAAGTTCTTTATTTTCTTTAGGGAGCTGAGAATAAACGCCCCACGCCACTAATGAAAAGAGGATCAGTGCTACCAATCCCCACTTTACTTTTTTATTCATCTTTTATTTTAGGTTAAATGGAACAGTTTTCTGCTACAAAAATTGTACCCTAACCCTGCCTTTTCTGTTTCTTTGGAAACCACCCCTTGCGTACCCTTTCACGCTGCTGGAACACCTCCAGGATAGACCAGAATGAGGAGAAGGCTGTAACTCCAAGAAGAATTGAAAGTGTGCTGTTCCCCACCATGATGGAGAGTGCGGTGCAGCATAGTCCCAGCAGGAGGAATGCCCGCCAGCACTTTACCCCAAAGTGGTATTCCCCCTTGATTACAAGGGGGTGGAAAAGTCCAATTATCAGGAAGGTACACAGCCCTATGAGGAGCCCTTCCAGGTTATATGTCTCTATAAATCCTGCAATCATCATCATCTTCACCGTAAATTATAGTTTAGAACTGGAATGTGACTGTAGCGCCCAATTCAGCGGGCCTTCCCTGTGATAGGAAGGTGTTCCCCATTGAAACAAAATGGAATGCATTATAGTTCGTGTCAGTAAGGTTCTTTCCCCAAAGTTCGAGTGAGAATTTCCCCTTTTCTGCGTATACAGATGCATTCAGCAGGGAGTAGAAATCCTCTACAGAAGCATTCTCCTCATCCCAGTATATCTTGCCTATGCCGTTGTAGCCGGCTCTCAACTGAAGCTTGTCCAGAAATTTCCCCAAGCACCAGAATGTGTATGATGCGTTTGCTGAGAAAGTGTTCTGCGGTACATAAGGTACCTTGTTCCCCTTATAGTTGTTGATGCCGTCATCATATTTTACAAATTCTGCAGATGTGTGCCCGTATGCTATTCCCAGGTTGAGGGCTGTGGTGAGCTGTGCATTTGCAGAGAGTTCTGCACCCATGCTCCTGGTCTTTCCGGCATTTGTCATCATGCGGCCTGTTGTCTGTCCCTCGGGGAAGACTGTCAGCTGCTGGTCTGTACATGAGATATAGAACAGGGCTGCATCTGCAACCAGCTTGCCTCCAAGGAAATTGAGATGGGCACCCATTTCCCAGTTCCAGCTGTATTCCGGCTTGTATGCAATTACCTCTTCAGGGGTGTAGGTTGCCTCAGGGGTAAGGCCTATCATATCCATAACCCTGTCGGGAATACCCATTCCAAGAATCATGTCACTCTTGAGCTGGTTCTGGAGGATATCTGAGAACATCTGGGTGTTGAATCCTCCGGCCTTGAATCCGCGTGCCACTGAGGCGTATATGTTGCCGTTGTTGCCAAGGCTGTACTGGATGCCTAATTTTGGAAGGACCTCCAGCCAGTCATCCTCAAGCTCCCCGTCCATCCTGCTCTCCACAAGCTTGTATTCCCTTACAAACGGAGGGAGGATATAGTTGATTGCAGTTGCGGAACTGTAGTCAATTGAAGCCTTCTCATAATCCAGCCTCAATCCTGCTGTGAATGTGAACTTGCCTGCTGTAATCTGGCTCTGGTGGTATGCTGCCGCACCGTATGCCGGGAGGTCAAAGGTGCTGTTGAGATCAAACTCACTCTCCTTGAAAGAGAGGGTGGCCTGAGGCATGTATTTGTGTATGTTGTCGTTAATGTTGCGCAGGATGAGGTTCTCAATGCCATCTTCCTTGAACCTTACCGGTGCATCCATATCCATGTCCTTGTGGAACAGGGTGATTCCGGTGAGCCACTGCCATGTGCGCTCCTGTGATGCCCTCTTCAATACAAAATCCTGGGTGAAGGTGTTCTCCTTCTGTCCCTGCTGCAGGGTGAATATGCTTGCAGGGGAAAAGTCCTGGTCCATGGTCATGTTGTCATTAAGGTACTGCCATGTGGTGGTGCTGGAGAAGATCAGCTTGTCTCCCCTGTAGCTCACTGTTAGGCCATCCAATACGGTAGTCCTTTCATAACCGCACTCGTCATTGTAGCTTACAGGTGCAAGGGCTCCGGTTTCCCTGTTGAGGAGCCTGTATGCGTAGCCTCCCTGGTCCACCTTCCCGAAGATGAATGAGTTGTCTATTGTGAGCCTTTCAGTAGGGGTATAGATGAACCTGAACCTGCCGCTGCCGCTCTCTTCCCAGTCTGCCTTCTCTCCGGTATATTCATTCTCAAAGAACCCGCCCCTGTTGAGGTAGTTGCCTCCAATGGAGAATGCCACCTTTTCGCTTGGCTTGAGGTAAATTGAGCCCTTGATGTTGTAGGTCTCACCGCTGCTGTATCCTGCCGAGAACCTTCCTCCCTGATACACCTGAGGGGAGAGGGTATATACATTTATGATACCTCCTGTGGTATTCCTTCCATAAAGGGTACTCTGCGGGCCGCGCAGCACCTCCATCCTCATGATGTCCCACAGGGCGGCATCAAAGCCGTTCTTGTTCAGCTGGGGTATGTTGTCTATATACATCCCTACGGCAGGGTGGTCTATCCTGCTTCCGAGCCCCCTCATGTAGATTGAAGAGGTCATGCGGGAACCATATTCTGGAATATGGAGGTTGGGTGTCTGGAGCGATGCATCATGCAGGGAGATTATCTGTTTCCTCTCAATCTCCCCCAGCTTTATTGTAGTGGATGAGAGGGCTTCATCCCTAAGGTTATTCTTCTGTTTCATCTTGGCCACAACTGCAACCTCCGAGAGGGCAGTTACAGTGTCCCTGTTGTTTTCATGGATATTCTTCTCTGCAGTTTCTGCAATTGACATTTGTGGCATGGCGCACAATACGGCCAGTGCGCAAATGGTGCTTTTCAAGTACATGGTATTCAATTTTCGTATGATGGCGCAAAAGTACTTGTATAAAGCCTTGCGGATTATAACTGAGTAGGGTGATGTTAGGATAAATCAATCATTTCTTCCCGTTTCTATACTCGGAAGGGGTAACTCCTTCATGCTGCCTGAACTTTCTGGCAAAATATGACTGGTCCAATATGCCTGCCTTGGCGGCAATTTCGCTCATGGGCAGGGTAGTGCATCTGAGAAGCAGTTTGGCCTTCAGTATGAGATATTCCTCAATCCACTTGGAAGGTGACTTGCCGGTTGTCCCCTTTACAACCTTGTTCAGATGGTTTGGAGTCACATTGAGCAAATATGCAAACTCACTCACATAAGTTATGGGGTGATCCTGTTCTCCCTTGAAAAGCATCTCCAGAAATCTGTTGCTTATGTTGTTGTTGTGCAGGCGTATCTTATCCACAGTTTTCCGGTATATGGCATCTGCCTCGGTAAGGACTGTACACAGATATGTCTTGATAATCTCCATGTCAGGCGCTTCAGATGCGGCTTCCTCATAAATACGGTCAAACAACGGGAGCTGTCGGGAATAGTCCTTCCCGGAAAGCTCAATTTTGGGAGACCCCCATACCCTCAGGAAATCATATCTGGAAATGGCATTTTCCGTAGAATGCTGCCCGGAAATGAACTGTGTGGTGAATCCGCCCATATAGCCCCGGGCATTCTCAAAGAACCTTATGGAGAAAAGCTGTCCAGAGGGGATAATCACAAGATCCCTCTCCCTTATCATATATGTCTTCTCCCCAATCTCCACCAGTACCGTACCGCTCTCCAGAATAAAGAAGCAGTGCATTGGGGAACGCAGAGGATGGCCGTGCCCCATCATCCCAGGATGTCCGTGCGGAGAATCCACTGGATGATGGTCTCCTCTACCCTGTGGCATGCCATTATGATGAGCTGCACAATGGCCTGCAGCGTGGTGGTGGAATTCTCCCAGTTTCCTGATTACAAATTGATCCATAGAGTCCTCTTTTCTGCAAAATTAGGAAAAATCACTCATAGTGTAAAGAAAATCTTTGCAAGAGGCAAAAGTTTTTTTACATTTGCATTGCTTTTGCGGAAATAGCTCAGTTGGTAGAGCATCAGCTTCCCAAGCTGAGGGCCGCGGGTTCGAATCCCGTTTTCCGCTCAAAAGAATAAAAGAAATGAGGGCATCGCAGAAGCGATGCCTTTTTTTATGCGTTAAAACTCCGGGAAGCTTGCTTCCATGGAGTATAACGCATAAAAAAGCAGGGGCAGCTTGGACTGCCCTGTCCTCATTCAGAAAATACTTTTGAAAGCGCCCCTCCGGCGAGGAGGAAGGGAATGGCGGAGCCTCAATCCCGTAATTGGAGAACATACCCCCGCGGGAGCGCACGGGAATGCCGGAGGCCAAATCCCGTTTTTTATGTATCTTTGCTTCATGAACCTCAACATATTTCTGGCAGACAAGATTGGGAGCAAGGCCGATTCAACAGGCAGGCTCAGCCGTACGGGAACGGTGATATCCGTTGTTTCCGTGTCCCTGAGCATTGCGGTAATAATTGTGGCCACGGCTGTATCAAATGGCTTCAGGAGTGAGATTGGGGGGAAGGCGAGGGGATTTTCAGGTGATATTGTCCTGGCCTCACCGGGGGAAGATATAGTAGGGGAGAGCGGTCCGGTAAGGATATCCTACAAGGAGAGGATAAGGGAACTCCCTTTTGTGGAGAGGGTGGAAGGGGTGTCATACAGGCACGGCATACTCAAGACACCGGATGAGATTGGGGGAGTCCTTTTCAAGGGGGTGGATTCAACCTGCAGCCTGGATTTCTATGCCAGATATTTGGATGAAGGGAGGCTTCCGGAATTCACAGGGAATAAGATATCAAATGAGATCATGATTTCCAGAAGGCTTGCAGATATGCTCAATTATAAGGTGGGGGACAAGGTGGATGCCTATTTTGTAGGGGAACAGGTAAGGGTGAGGCGCTTTAATCTGGTTGGAATCTTTGGTGCACAGCTGGAGCAGCTTGACAAATATCTGGCGGTGGCCGACATCAGGCACATTGCCAGACTGAACGGATGGGATGATGGAGTTTCCGGGTACGAGCTGTATCTCGCTTCCGGAGCCTCACGGCAGGATATGGAGGCAATAGATGATGTGATATACAGCAACTCAACCGAGGGGGATTCTCCGGTTGCAGCAACCTCCATGCAGGAGAAATATTATGTGCTGTTCGACTGGCTCCGCCTCCTGGATGTGAATGTATTCATCCTCCTGGCTCTCATGATATCGGTAGCGGGGTTCAACATGGTATCGGGCCTCCTCATCATGCTTTTTGAGAGGATTTCCCAGATAGGCCTCCTTAAGGCAATGGGGATGACAAACATGGCAGTTTCAAGGATTTTCCTTACAAAGTCAGCCATGGTGGTCCTAAGGGGGATGTTGTGGGGGAATGCGGCGGCGCTGCTGCTCTGCCTCCTCCAGAAATATTTTGGGATAATTACCCTTAATCCCGACAATTACTTTGTCTCTGCTGTCCCCGTGGATTTCAGCCTAATCAGCATATTGGGGATGAACCTTGTGGCCTTTGTGGCAATAATGCTCATCATGCTCCTCCCTTGCATGTTCATCTCCAGGATAAGCCCTGCAGCCACAATGAGGGTGAAATAGCCTATTTTACAACAGAGTTGCAATACTGGCCGTACCTCTCCAGAATCAGGTCTACAAACTTTAGCGTCTCGCCTCCGTTGAAACGCCCGAGCTTCACCACATCGCTCTTGTAGTGATCCTCCTCCTTCATCAGTGGAATTACCTCAGCAAGGTTTTCCCATACCAGAGGGTCAAGCCCCTTCTCCCTTGCAAGTGCCATACAGTCCTGGAGGCGCCCCTCTCCGCAGTTATAGGCGGCCAGCGTAAGCTTTATCAGGTTGGTGGAATCAGCTCCGGCTTTGCGGTAGATGTTCTGCAGGCGGGCAAGATGGGAGATACCCGCCTTTATGTTGTACTCGGGGTCATAGATGTCTGAAATGCCGTAGGTCCTGGCCACAGACTCCTTTATCTGCATGAGACCTATGGCTCCGCGGCTGGAGCTTACACCCATCTTGAACTTGGATTCCTGGTAGATGAGAGAGCATATGAGCCTCCAGTCCCATCCCAGGATAGGGGCATATCTCTTCACGTAAATGTCGTACGGAGAAATGGTGGTACGGGAAATGGGGGCCCCGTTGCGGTCCTGTATCCTGTAGCTCTTGTGGTAGCGCTGGGTATGGGCGTAGTCCTGTGTCTGCTTGAAGTAGGGGAACCAATAGTTGAGGGTCTGCACAATGTTGTATTTGTCCTTCCTCACTACGCACACATTCTCCCTCCTGTCCAGGATTGAACTGGAAACCACCTCGTCTGCAAAAATGTTTGGAACGGTATCCTTCTCTGAGTTAAGTACCAGCATATCTGTCTTGCCGGTCATCAGCTTCACCCATTGTGCCATAGGGTCCTGTTCAACTATGCTCAGGTTTATCCTGCACCTCTGGTGCTGCTCAAACTTCTGGAAGAGCTCATACAGGTAACCTATGCTGTACCCCTTGGCACCGAGGGTCTTGTCAAGCATAATGGAGCATTCAAGTGTATCTCCGGCAAATGTCAGGGGTGAGGGCACATCACTCTTCTCCGCTTCCCAGTCGGGGAGGGAGAAGAAGCAGAATGCAAGTACAAAAGCCACTGTGAACTGGAAGTACCTGTTTCTCCAGATTTTGCCCATAAGCTCTATTTTACATAAAACGGCCAGTGGATTCCAAACTTGAGGGCCTTCTGGGACCTGATATATCTGAATGCAGAGAAATAATCCCCTTCAGGCCATCCCTGTGCGGCATTCACATATTTCACAAATATGCTTGCCCTCTTCCACTGCAGGTTTACAAACAAATCTATGTAAGGGTTGTTTCCTATCTTTTCTCTCTTCTGGTTATAGAATACGCCCAAGGCAGGGGAGTATCCAGGTGCATAGTATTCTGTGGTGAATGTGGCATTGGCGCCAAGCTGTGCTGTAAGGACATTCTTAACTAGTTCAAACTGGAAGTAGTACCTCAGGTCAAGTGCAAGGTCGGGAAGCGGAACAACATCCTCATCTGATGACATCTGGAAAAGGACCTTGTTGTCCATGTGGAATTTCCACAGGCGGAGGTTCTTCTTCAGGTAGGCGGTAAGGATGTTCATTGTCTCCGGGTTCTGCCTTACAACCGAGAGCGAATCAAAGTAGGTGTTGTTCTCCAGGATTGAGTATCCGAAGAAGGCCTCCATCTGCCAGTCTGGGATCTCCAGCCTTGCCTCAACCTTGGTCTGGGTTGTCTTTGCAAAGTCATTTTCCCATACATAATGGTTGGTGTATGCATTGTTGAAGAAGTAGTTTGGCCTCCTCTGTGATACATGGAGCGCTCCGGTAAGGTGTATTCCCTGCTTCATTCCTTTAGGATAAGAAGAGAACTTCACCTTTCCGTCTATTGAGAAGTCATTCTGGTAATAGCCGGCAAAGTTATATACTCCAATACCATCCCAGCTGAAATATCTCTTGAGCTTGCCGCCGGCACCAAAATACATGTACATGTTGTTCTGTGAGCTGCTTGAATTCCCTTCCAGAAAGAAGTCCTGCCTGAATCCGTAAAGGCTCAGGTACTGGTGCCCTATTCCGGCGCTCAGGTTGGATACGATTGCCTCTTTGGCCCAAGGCTGCAGGTTTATGAAGAGCCTGTTTTCCAGTTTGAACACCCTCATGGAATCTGCACTTTCAGTAGGGTTTATGTAGAACCTGTTGTGGTACAGTTCCCTTCCGAGTGTATCATCAAGGGCAATCTTGTCTGTGTATTTCTTTGAGTAGAACGAGGCGTCAGCACTGTGTCCTATATAAGCCATTGTCCCCTCTCCAAGGCCGAGTGAATCCCTCCTTCCCAACGAATCCCTCTTCTGCAGGAACTTGAACGGAATGCCATATGAATGGGTAAGGAAGATTGTGTTCCTCTTGAGGGTATTTGCAGCCTCCTTAAGTGCAACCGGGATCACTTTGGCATCCAGCAGGGTGTCAAGCACCATTGAAGGATCCGTGATGCCGCCGTTCTCATCTCTCTTTATTCTGTTGAAAATATATCCTCCCTGCGCTACATATCTCTTTCCCAGATAATTTCCTGTAAAGGCAAGTGTCCTGTTGTCTGTCTTTTCGTTCAGGAGCATACCTGCGGATCCGAACCTCTGGTAGAGGAAGTTGATGTTGAATGACGGGGTGAAGTTCTGTGTATGCAGGATACGGATGTTGGCCTCCTCCATCTTCTTGTTGGCAAACAGGGTACCCCAGTATGCCAGCTCAGTGTAAGGGGTCTTGGTGTTGTAGAACGGAAGGGTTTCAGGGGTATATGAGTAAGGGAGGTAGTAGTCAAAGAAAGGGAAAGCCTCCAGCCCCTTCCTCATGAACCAGTTGTTGTACATCATTGCAGAACCTGATACACCCAATGAAACTGCTCCGGCATCATATTTCTGCCCCGGCTGTTCATTTATCCAGTCGTTGTAGGTGGTGTCCGGGTTTATGCTTACAGGCTTGTTGAACCATGTGTCTGCATTCCACAGGAACATCCTCTTGAACTTGGTGGTGTCATCAAATACGTATGTATGGAGCAACCTTGGGGTGTTGCGCAGCACGCTGTCCTTGTATGCCCAGATACTGTCCCTGTGCATCCTCCTGAGCTCCTTTTTCGTATAGGCCACTATTGCGGAACTGTCTGCTGCAACTCCAAGCGAATCTGCCGTCATGCGCATTGCAAGTGAGTCCATGGCAGCTTTCATGGTGTCAGCGGCCATCTTCCCTGCAAGGGAATCCGGAACCTGTGCGTATGCTCCCGCAGCACAAAGTACAAGCGCCAGAAGCAGTGATATTCTTTTTCTAAACATTTTCATCATTCAAAAATTCCTCAGCCTCTTTCAGTGAATCCAGTTTTCCTACATCCACCATTCTTAAATCATCCTTGACATAGCCCTTGATGATGTATTTGTCTGCCATCTGGAGATAAAAATCCACGATGGAGAACCTCTCGGGCCACTCCTGCATAAGCTTGAACACCTCCGGTGAAACTACGTGTGTCCCGGCAAAAGCATATTTCCTTAGGGAATGTTCCTGCAAGAACTGTTCCCATTTGAAATCACAGGAAGGCTCCCTCCTCAGCTCCGGGAAAGGGGATTTCACTTCTCCAGACAATCTGTTCATCCACCCTACAAGGTTGTTTCCCGTATCAAAGAGGAAATACCTTGAAGTCTCCCTGTCACTTACCAGCAGGGTGGCAAGCGGGGTGTCAAGGGAGATTGACTCAGCCATGTGGGCCTCGTAGAATGTCTCCAGATCCAGATTGGAAAGGATATCCACATTGTGTACCAGGAAAGGTTCCCCGTCGTTCAGGATGGCCGCGGCATGGCGGATTCCCCCTCCTGTCTCCCTGAGGAGATCAGTTTCGTCGGAGAAGAGGACCTTAATGCCAAAGTTGCCATTCTGTGCCATATAGTCCCTTATCATCTGGGCAAAGTGGTGTACATTTATCACAACTTCATCATATCCTGCCTTCTTCAGTTTCCCTATGAGGTGCCCAAGCAGCGGCTGTGCGCCAACCGGCACAAGTGCCTTGGGCATTGTGTCCGTGATGGGCTTGAGCCTTGTACCCAAGCCTGCTGCAAAAATCATGGCCCTCATATCAGAATTCCTGTCTTATATCCTGTTCCCTATGGTAAACAATTACCGTTATGTTGTATTTCTTTGCAAGGTACTCGGCAAGGTGCTGTGCACAATATACCGAGCGGTGCTGCCCGCCTGTACACCCGAAGCTGAACATCAGGTTGGTGAACTTGCGTTCCATATATCTGGTGACGTGTGCATCTGCAAGGTCATAGACATGGGCGAGGAATTTTGTAACCTCACCGTCATTCTCAAGGAACTCAATCACCTCCTTGTCAAGCCCTGTAAAGTGCTTGAAGTGGTCATATTTTCCAGGGTTGTTTATTGCCCGGCAGTCAAATACATAGCCTCCGCCGTTTCCGCTGGTGTCAACAGGGATACCCTTCTTGTATGAGAAGCTGAAAATCCTTACCTCAAGCTTGCGCTCCACCCTCAGGTCTGAGAATTGGCGCATGTTAGTGAGCTCTTCCAGCAGCTTCTGGATGTAGGGGTACTCCTCAAACGGCTGCTCCTGTATAAGCTTGCGCAGGTTATCAATTGCAAACGGAACACTCTGGAGGAAGTGCGGCTTCTTCTCAAAATATCCCCTGAAACCGTATGCGCCCAGTACTTGCATTGTGCGGAACAGAACAAACAGGCGGAGTTTCCGGTAGAATGTCTCTTCAGGGATATCCACATATTTTTTCAGTGCTTCCCTGTATGTCTCTATGAGTTCCTCCTTGAGCGAGGTTGGGTAGTTGGCCTTGGCCTGCCATACGAAAGATGCAAGGTCATAATACAGAGGACCTTTCCTTCCACCCTGGAAATCTATGAAATACGGATTGCCATCCACCAGCATCACATTCCTTGCCTGGAAATCACGGTACATGAAGGTCTCCTCATTGCCGTCCTCCAGCAGGTCTGCAGCCATTTTGGTAAGGTCATCGTGGAGCTTTATCTCACTGAACTCTATTCCTGTAGTCTTAAGGAAACAATATTTGAAGTAGTTGCAGTCGAACCACACATTGCGCTCGTCAAACTCAGGCTGCGGGAAACAGATGTTGTAGTCAAGCCCCTTGCCCCCCTCAAACTGAATCTTTGGGAGTGTGGCTATGGTCTTCTTAAGGAGCGCCACTTCGTCGGGAGAGAAGTTGCTTGTCTCCCTTCCCTGCCGGATTGTGTTGAACAGGGTTATGTCCCCCAGGTCCTCCTGCAGGTAGTACATGTTGTCCCTGCTGGCGCACAATACCTGTGGAACGGGGAGCCCCTTCAGCTTGAAGTGCTTGGAAATCTCCATGAAAGCCAGATTTTCCGCCACATCAAGTCCTTTTGCCCCAATCAGGGACATTCCGCTTCCCGTTATCCTGAAGTATCTCCTGTTGCTGCCGCTTGAAGGGAGCTCATAGATGCTGTCAGGCTTCTGTCTTGTATATTCTTCAAATAATTTTTCCAGTTCTTTCATCCTTTTCTTTCGTTTTATTTGCTCACTGCCTTGAACAGTTCCCTTGCGTGGTCAACACGGTTCAGGCGGAGATCGTGCTCATCCATATATTGCTCAATGAATTCCTTCTTGCTTGGGAAATATCTCTGGAAGGCCTTTTTGGTAGCCGGTACAAAAGCCCCTTTACGGTGGAGGTAAGGGATTTTTTTGTATGAATACGGGCTGTTTTTCTGTTTCTCAAAGTCTACCCTGTATCCGGCAGAGGTTTCAATATGGGTAAGAGTCTGTATTGATGTGGTCTGTGATTTTGAACCAAACGCACCTTCCTTGGCCTCAGAAATGAAGTTCACGCTCCTTAGCTCACCCATAAATACGTCATCAGTGGTCTCGTACACCTCAATGTATCCGTAGCGGCTGTTCAGGAAGAGGCGGTTCTTTATGAATACCTTGCTTACCTGATTGTTGTTCACAAGTGCCAGATCTTTCCCATCCGGGTCAATAAAGTGGACGCACTGTGTCATTGTATTGATATTAAGAGCACCATTGGATTGGGTACCGTCATTGAAAATCACTATTCCTGATGCAAATTCCGGAAGGACAAACTTTACGCTGTCCAGAATCCTCTGGCTCTCTTCATTAGGGGAATCAAAAGTGAGAGTCTGTGCAGAGCATGTGATGCCGGCAACGCAGAACAATAGGGAAACAAATAATCTTTTCATCCTTTTATCATTTAATAACCAACAAAATTAGCAAATTCCCAAATATCATACAACTAAAAAGCTGTTTTGCCTTTGTGGGGATTTTTTAATTAAATTTGTGGCACTTAAAAAACGGCATGATGAGAACAATTTTTACAGCAATCCTGCTTTTTGCAGCCCTCTCCCTCCATGCACAGGGGAACGGGAGGAAGAATTTTACAGATGAATTTGGAATATACAGCAACAAATATGCGCAGGAGGTGATAAGTTTTCTTGCAGACAAGAAGCTCAAGGGACGTGAGGCCGGCACAAAGGAGTGCCGCAAGGCAATGGAGTACATTGCAGCCGAGTTTGAGAAGAGCGGATATGAAGTTGAAAGGCAAGATATTACTGCAGAATCCCTCTCTGCCATGATAGGCGGTCCCAAACCCGGCAAGACATATCCCGCAACCATGACAAACCTGATAGCCCGCCTTGAAGGGAAGTCTTCAGAGAAGCTGGTGGTTGTAGGTGCCCATTATGACCATCTGGGCAAGAAGAAGGGGATTGGAATACATCCCGGTGCGGATGACAATGCATCAGGTGTGGTAGCGCTCCTTTCGCTTGCAAAAATGATGAAGGCATCTGGCATCACCCCTGAATATACAATCCTTTTCTGTGCCTGGGATGGTGAGGAGAAAGGCCTTCTGGGCTCAAAATATTTTGTGACCGACTGGTATGCAAAGAAGGATGCCGCAGATTCTATCTGCCGTTACATGAACTTTGACATGGTGGGGCGTACCGCCAATGCAGATGCTCCTGCCGTAACCTTTGCATGGAATGACAACTACCCATACCTCAAGGACGGGTGTGTTGAGGCGCTGGAATCAATAGCACAGCCTTTTACCGTCATCTATGACCAGAGGTTCGGGGACGGCAAGGGCGGTTCTGACTATGCCCCTTTCTCAGCCCACAATATTCCGTTTGTAGCCTGGATGGAGGATGAAATGCACGAAGATTACCACAAGCCTGGTGACACTCCGGATAAAATTCATTGGATAAAGCTCCGCAAGACAGTTCTGCTGGCCTACGGAGTCCTCTACGGATGGGTTGCAAGATAACCTTAGCCCTGTCCCTGTGACTTCACGTCAATAGGGGCTTCCCAGCTGTTCCAGCCTGTTGCATTTACCTTGCGGACATACAGCTTGCCTCCGCATCTGGCATACAGGCTGCTCCCTATGAATGCGATGGCTTCCACTTTCCTTCCCGCTCCAGGCAGGGCAAGGATTGCCCTCACGCGGCTGTTCTGGTCGCACACCTGGATTCCTATAGGTGAGGCAATGTAAAGGTTCCCCTTTGTGTCAAATGCAATGTTCCCGTATGGGGTGTGGTTATGATTGTCTGTATTGTGCAGCCAGTAGAACTGTTGCCCTGAATGCAGAGTGCCGTCAGGGGCAATGATATAGCTGATGAGCCAGTTGGAATTCTCCTCTGATGCAACCAGCAGCTTTCCGTTAGGGTAGAGGGCAATCTCTCTTCCCGACATATCTATACCCTCCAGTTTTACTGCCTTCTTGGCCTTGTCCCTCAGTAGGAAGATTTTCCCATTCACATTGGTAATGTATTTGTCCCCGTTGTGCAGAGGGAGTACCCTGTATGGATCCTTCACATATTTTGAAATATCAGCCCCATTGTGCCTTATCAGCTTGTTCGCACCTGGCTTTGCAGAGAGCCTGTGCAGCCCTTCGGGATCAGAAATCATTATGGCAAGGGTATCGGATAATTTGTGCCCGCCAAGTGGTGTTACCTCTTCCCAGCCTGTTACATTGGCAGAGCCCTCTTCAGGGAAGAGCTCCTGCAGCATCCCGTTCATGGATTTGCCTGCCTTTACCGGTGCAGGCCACCCCCTCCATAGCCAGCGTATTGCATCCGGATAGGCACGGGTTCCGTAATAGATGCTGTGGGTTCCGCGGTCCCATTTATAGTCAAATTCATATCCGGAATAGTTCAGGGCGGAGGCCATCAGCTGGTTCTGTTCCCACCAGTCCCCGAATATGTAATTCCATGTGTCGTTAACACCGTCCTGCAGGAAGATGCGCAGAGCCTTGGGCTCTGTCTTCCTTACTATTGCAGGGTACTCATTGCCGCCCCTCATTGCCACAAAAGTGCCCACGGAACTGTATACCCTTGAGAAAAGGTCAGGCCTCTCCCAAGCAACTGTAAAGGCTGCTATGCCGCTGCTGCTGGCACCTGTTATGGCGCGGTCATTGGGGTTGGAGGAGATATGGATTGTACGTCCGTCGGGAGTCAGGAGCCCTACAACCATAGGAAGCACCTCACTTTCAATGAATGTTGCAAGGCGGGCATCGGTGCGGTCAAATTCGTTGCTGCGGTTGTAGCGGGCCAGGGTGCCGTCCTGGTTGTAGCTTGTGCCCGGCTGTACAAACACCCCAATTGTTACAGGCATCTCACCGCTCTTTATGAGGTTGTCCATTACGGTAATTGCCCCAAAGAGGTTGCCGTCAAGTCCAAGGAGCAGGCAGGCCGGTGTGCTGCCGTCATATTGCCTGGGTACAAATACCTGAATGTCCCTCCTGGTGCCGGGGTATATTTTGGAATCCTCCATCTTCAGGTCCATTACAAGCCCTTTCTCATGGGGAGGAAGGGGTGTTGTAGCAGGGTCCTTGGGGGTTGAGGCATTATGTTTCTGCTGTGCGTGTGCTGCGGTGCATAGAATTGCGGTGAGGCAGATGATAAGGATTCTCTTCATGTTGTTGTATCCGTGGCCCTTGGCCGTTGTTTATATGAACAATGAGGTTATGAACAGTGCTGTTATTGAGGTGATTCCCATTATAAGTGTAAGTAATGTCTGGGTCTTGTAGCCGTTCTGGGGGGTGAGGCCTCCAAAGTTGGTCACTACCCAGAAATAGCTGTCGTTGGCGTGCGATACTGTCATGGCACCTGCACCTATGGCCATTACAACCAGTGCGGCATCAATGGGGGTTGTCATACCTAGCGCGGCCATCAGGGAGGCATCTGAGAAGTAGAACCCCATCATTCCGGCTGTAGTGGTCATTGCAACTGTTGATGAGCCCTGGGAGGTCTTTATTATTGCGGCAACTACAAACGGGAAGAAGAGCCCTATGCTTGCAAGGGAGCTTGCGTTCTGCTGGATGTACTGTACAAAGCCTGCCTCAACTATTACCTGTCCCAAAACTGCACCTGCTGCGGTAATGAAGATGATTGGGCCTGAGGTCTTCAGGGAATCCTGGGTGATTTCATACAGCTGTTTCCCCATTTTTGTCCTCCAGAGGAGCGGAAGTGCCGATACGAGTCCTGCCGCCAGGGCTATTATAGGTTTGCCCAGGAATATGAGCAGCTCTGCGGCAAAACCATCCATCTTGGCAAAAGTGGCTATGGACCCCCCTGCCATAAGGACTATCGGGAGGAGGATAGGGGTTATTGATGCAGCGGTGCTTGGGAGGTCGTGCTCATTGTAGGCCTGTGAGATATTCTCCACATCAAGGTCTTCAGATGATTTTACCTTTTTTCCTATGTGTGTCGCAAAGAAATATGCAGCTGTAAGGGGGAATATTGAGAGTGCCGTGCCCACCACTATCACAAGAAGAAGGTTGCTCTCAAGCCCTATGAGTCCTGCGGTTGCAATTGGGCCAGGTGTAGGGGGGATGAACACATGCGAGACATACAGGCCTGCCGAGAGGGCAACCGTAAGTGTCACTGACGGAAAATTTGTCTTGCGGCTGAGCCATTTGCGTATAGGGTTCACAATCACAAAGCCGCTGTCACAGAATACCGGTACTGAAATGAGCCACCCTATGAGCATGATTGCCAGCTGCGGGTGCTTCTCTCCAATTATGCGGATTATTGCATCGGCCAGCCTTATTGCCGCTCCTGTCTTTTCCAGGATAAGCCCTATTATGGTTCCAAGGATTATCACAATGCCAATGCTGGTAAAAATTGATGAGAATCCCTTTCCTATGGTTGTTGGAATGGTGTCCAGCGGAATCCCTATACCTACTGCCAGCAGCAGGGATATTCCCATTATGGCCAGGAACGGATGTACGCCCCACTTGGAAATGGAAACAATGAGAAGAACTATTGCAAGAGCAAATACAACAATCAGAGTTGTTCCGGTAAGCATTGTATGTGTTTTTTAAGTCTGTGCAAATGTATGTAATTTTTTTTATCGTTGTCCTTTTGTATAATAGATTGGATATCAATAGTATAGGTTTTTAAATTATGTATGTTTTTAAATAGTCTGTTTTTAACTTATTGTAATTCATGTAATTGCAAAAAAGGACAACGATAAATGATTTTATGTGTAAATTTGTAATTATATGACCAGGTGTATTTTCAATCCGGAGCACGATTTGTGCATTGCAGACGGCAGGGAGGATTACATCCCGCCTGCTTCTGCGGTAGAGTTTGGGGAGCAGGGACGGTGGATTGAAAGGTTTATGGGGCAGGGTGAGGAGATTGTTCCGTGGGGGTGGAACCGGGTACTGAGGAAGAGGCTGCAGCAGGAGGGAATTCCCACAGATCTGCTGCCAGATGATTCTGTACTGGATATGCTCCGCCGGAACTCCCGCAGGGAATTGGCGGTGGAGCTGCTTGGGAGGCTTTACGGGATGGAGGCGTGTGCATCATCCAGGTCCCGTATATGCAGGATGCTGACTCCGGATTACCGGGTTGTGGCGGGAAGCCTCGTTGAGATTAAAGAGTTTCTGGAGGAGAAGAGAAGAGTGGTGCTGAAGGCACCTTTGTCGGGAAGCGGAAAAGGGATTAGGTTTGTGACCGGGGAACTTACGGAGAGTGATTGTGGGTGGTGCCGGAGGATTCTGGAGAGGCAGGGGACAGTGGTTGTGGAGGAGAGGCTGGAGGTGGTGCAGGAACTGGCAATGCTGTTTGAGTATGAGATGCGGCCCGTTGCCGTTGTTGCGGATAGCGGTATAATGGAGCCGGTTGCCGGAGATTGTGGGGCAGGGGATGTTGAGGTCAGTTTCAAGGGGTATTCGCTGTTTTATGCCTTCAACGGCACATACAGGGGAAACTTGCTGGCTTCCAATGAATATATGGAGAATTTGTTGCGGCAGTGGATTCCGGTGGAGGTGCTGGAACGGGTGCGCTGCGGTGTGGAAAGATTTTTGAAGGAGAAACTGCAGGGAGGAGGGCTGCAGGAGGGTGACCCGCAGGAAAGTGCTCTGCAGGAGAGAGTGCAGCAGGAAATGGAACTGAAGGAGAGTGACCCGCAGGGGAAGGATGGCCTTAGGGGCTTTGTGGGGGTTGACCAGTTCATCTGCATGCGGAAAGACGGTGAGCAGCTGTTTTATAATCCGGCCGTGGAGATAAACTTGAGGATGACAATGGGGCATATTGCCCGGAATATATATGACCGGCACTCTGCAGAGTTCGGATTGGGAGAGGGAACGCATTGCTTTGAACCGTTGCGTGGAATCTTCCCTTGCGGCAGAGAAGCAGTTGCGGCAGACAAAATAGGCAGTGTATGAAAAACGGGGGTAAAACACAGGATGAGTTCAATGCGGAACTGCCTGTAATTATTGAGAAATCACAAGTGAAATACTCGGAGAAGGGGCTTGCCGAGAAACTTGCCAAAGTGGCACGCAGGGCCGGGCTTAAGGTGGTATATGCAGTGATGCTGCTATATTATGCCCTGAACAGCCCAACAATCTCCACCAAGGACAAAAGTATCATCTATGGAGCCTTGGGGTACTTCATACTCCCGTTCGACTTCATCCATGATTTTCTCCCTTTTGCAGGCTTCACCGACGATTTTGCAGCCCTTGCCTGGGCCATCTCAAAAGTAGTGAGGAACATAACTCCCGAGGTAAAGCGGCAGGCCAGGGAAAAGGTGACAGGGTGGTTCCCTGCCTCTGCATCAGACATCTCCATGTTTGAGCAGGTGGAGAAGGGGAAGTAGCTTCTCCCTCAGCAGGCTATCTTCCCGACAGTTCATGCTGCGGGATATCACTGTCTGCCGTCCCCTTCTTATGCCGGTTTACTGCTCCTGGCAGTATGGATACTCACTGCAGAAATCCCCTGAGGTGAAATTAGGCACAATAATCTCCTTGATGAATGATTTTGCCTGGGGCAGGTTGAAATACTCCCAATTGCCGCAGGTGAGCTCCGATGCTCCGGGAATGACATCTGCCCCCAAGATGTACTCCATACATCCAAGCATCATCTCTCTGAGGAATTCAGATGTATAGGACTTTGAAGTGAGCAGGTAGAACCCGGTAAGGCAGCCCATAGGGCCTATATATAATACGGTGGCCGAGAACTCGGCTGGGGTCATTGTCCTCAGGTAATGGGCCATGAAATGCTCCAGGGTATGGGCAACCTTCGGATCCATGAACAGCCCCTTGTGGGCTGCATCCTGCGGACGCACAAAACGGATATCGTATGTAAATATGCCGTTCACCGGTGACTCATATATACCCGGCACCAGCTTCTTGTGGTCTATGATGAAAGAATTTACTTTTTGCATGCTTTCTTGAAGTTTGTATTGTGCTGTACAAAGGTAGTAAAAAAATATGCCCCACAAACTTTGCCCGGATTTATGTCAAAACTTGTCAAAATGGCTCTGTAGCTTTGCAGAAACAATAAAATGCAGGTTATGGAAAGGATAAAGAACACAGGATTCAGGATTACAATTGCCATTAATGCGGATGATATGATGCAGGGGAATGTCTCAACTTCAACCGCACATTATCTGGTGGCCAGCCTCCTGAGCAGACATGAACTCTACAACACCAGCATAAGGGAGATGCCGGGAATCATTTACGGCCACAACTGCAGCTTCTTTACAGCATCCTTGCTGCAGGTGGATCTTCATGCCCCATGCCATACTTTTCCAAGCACCATTACTGAAGAACTCATGGAACATGTGAGCCGGGATGTATATGTGCAGAAATATGAGATAAGTTAGCGGTTTTTCCCTATTTTTGCGGTAGCAACCGGAAACTTTATGGGTGAGAAGAACAAACTGGCAGGGCACGCCGCCTGTTTTGGGGCGTATGCAATCTTCGGATTCAATATAATAGTGTGCAAGGACCTTATGGGGGGACATCTTGTTTCACCCCTTGCCATATTTACCCTCCGCTCATTGGGGGCAGGGGCATTGTTCTGGCTGCTCTCATTGTTCCTCCCTTCTGAAAAGGTGGACAAGAAGGATTATCTGAAGATTCTGGCAGCATCATTCCTGGGCTTTTTCCTTACCCAGCTAACTTTCCTGGAGGCAATACCGGACATTACCCCCATGCACTGTTCCATAATCAGTGCACTTACTCCAATATATACGATGTTCATTGCTGCAGTGGTGCTTAAGGAACCCCTTACCATTAAAAAGGGGGCCGGTGTGCTCATGAGCTTGTGTGGTGTAGTATTCCTTATACTCAATAATGCATCCGGGGGAGGCGTGGCAGAGAGCAAGCTGTCTGGAATAATGCTGATGTTCCTCAATGGGCTCAGCTTTGCGCTGTACCTTGGAGTCTTCAGGCCGGTGATTGTAAAATATTCGGTTGTGACATTCATGAAATGGATTTTTTTCTTTTCCATCTTCATGTCGCTTCCGTTTTCATTCAGGGAAGTGGCCTCTTTGAGTTGGCTGCATATTCCTGCAGTACAGCTCTGGGAACTTGCCTTCCTCATCATTATGGCAACATTTGTGAGCTATTTTCTCATCCCGTTGGGGCAGAAGCGCATCCGTCCAACCCTTGTGAGCATGTACAGCTATGTGCAGCCCATCATAGCCACAGTCCTGGGCATCTGCATGGGAATGGATACTTTAACCTGGCAAAAAACACTCGCCGCCCTGATGGTATTTTCAGGGGTGTTCATTGTAAGCCGGAGCAGGACATTGTCCAATTGAGTTATACTTAAGCCCAGGCTCTGGTCTCATTGTCTTGGGGAGCTAATCATTCAGCATTTCAAAACAAAAACCGGAAAACAGAATTGCTTCCGTTTTCCGGTCTTGGCTAAAAACTTATAAATAAGTGGTTTTTTGTTGTTTTGGTTTTCTTGTTACTTCACTTCTTCAAAGTCAACGTCAGTTACCTCGCCGTCCTGGCCGTTGTTCTGAGAACCTGAGCCCGGATTAGGACCCTGCTGGGCACCGCCCTGAGGACCGGCTGCCTGTGCGGCTTTTGCCATATCTTCGCTGGCTGCATGCCAAGCTGCGTTCAATGCCTCGGTAAGCTTGTCAAGCTCAGCAATGTTGCCTGCCTTGTGAGCCTCCTTGAGCTTGTTGGTAGCGTCCTCAATTGCAGATTTTTTCTCTGCAGGGATCTTGTCACCATACTCCTTGAGGTTCTTCTCGCTCTGGAATACCATTGCGTCTGCGTTGTTGAGCTTATCAATCCTCTCGCGCTCCTCTTTATCTTTTGCCTCGTTTGCCTTTGCCTCGTCACGCATCCTCTTGATCTCATCCTCAGACAATCCCGAAGAAGCTTCAATCCTTATCTGCTGCTCCTTGCCTGTAGCCTTGTCTTTTGCAGATACATTAAGGATACCGTTTGCATCAATGTCAAATGTCACCTCAATCTGTGGAACACCTCTTGGAGCAGGGGTGATGCCATCCAGGTGGAAGCGGCCGATAGTCTTGTCATCTTTTGCCATTGGCCTCTCGCCCTGGAGCACGTGGATTTCCACTGATGGCTGGTTGTCAGCTGCGGTTGAGAATACCTGCGATTTCCTTGTAGGGATGGTGGTGTTGCTCTCAATAAGTTTTGTGAACACGCCGCCGAAGGTCTCAATACCCAATGAAAGCGGAGTTACGTCCAACAGGAGCACATCCTTTACATCTCCGGTAAGCACACCGCCCTGGATTGCTGCACCAATTGCCACAACTTCGTCGGGATTAACGCTCTTGTTAGGCTCTTTGCCAAAGAACTTCTTCACAATCTCCTGGATTGCAGGGATACGGGTTGATCCGCCCACCAAAAGTACCTCATTGATGTCTGAAGCTGAAAGGCCTGCATCCTGGAGGGCCTTGCGGCAAGGCTCAATTGTCCTCTGGATCAATGAATCTGCCAGCTGCTCGAATTTTGCTCTTGTAAGGGTCTTTACCAAGTGTTTTGGAATACCGTTTACAGGCATGATGTAAGGGAGGTTGATCTCAGTTGAAGTCTGGCTTGAAAGCTCAATCTTTGCCTTCTCTGCTGCCTCTTTCAATCTCTGCAATGCCATAGGGTCCTTTGAAAGGTCTATGCCGTCATTCTCGCTCTTGAACTCGTTTACAAGCCACTCAATGATAACGTGGTCAAAGTCATCACCTCCAAGGTGAGTGTCACCGTTGGTTGATTTTACCTCAAACACGCCGTCACCCAACTCAAGGATTGAAATATCAAATGTACCGCCGCCAAGGTCAAATACAGCAACCTTGGACTCCTGGTCCTTCTTGTCAAGACCGTATGCAAGTGCAGCGGCTGTAGGCTCATTGATGATACGCCTTACCTTAAGGCCTGCAATTTCACCGGCCTCTTTGGTGGCCTGCCTCTGTGCATCGTTGAAGTATGCAGGAACTGTAATTACAGCCTCGTTAACCTCCTGGCCCAGGTAATCCTCTGCAGTCTTCTTCATTTTCTGGAGCACCATTGCAGAAATCTCCTGTGGAGAATACATTCTGCCGTTGATGTCAATTCTTGGGGTGTTGTTGTCACCCTTTACTACTTTATAAGGTACTCTTGAGATTTCGCTTGCAATGTGGTCATATGTCTCACCCATAAATCTCTTGATAGAGAAAATGGTGTTTGTTGGGTTGGTAATAGCCTGTCTTTTTGCAGGGTCACCAACTTTTCTCTCGCCACCCTCTGTAAATGCAACTACAGAAGGGGTAGTTCTCTTGCCCTCGCTGTTTATGATAACTGCAGGCTCATTACCCTCCATAACTGCTACGCAGCTGTTGGTAGTACCAAGGTCAATTCCAATAATTTTTCCCATAATTCTGTTCTCCTTTATATCTTTTACGTTTTTATTTCATTTTTCTCTTCCCGACAGATTTTCACATATCTTTTCTCCGCCGCGGACATTTCCCTTCAGAGCCAACTTTGTGCCAAACGGGTTTTTCTGACAAAGTGGCAGAGGTACACCCGTGTCACGACTTACATTGTACTCGAGTCACGACTTCCACCGATTTTTGCTTTTATTGTTTTTTTTCAGTTGCTTTGCATACAGAATTAACCCTAAAAAACACAATTATGTCAGTAGAGGGAAAACAGCGGGTTATTACAACCCATAAACTATTGGAAATGAAAGTTAAAGGTGAGAAGATAGCAATGCTCACCGCATATGATTATACCTTTGCCGGAATAGTGGACCAGGCAGGGATTGACATTATCCTTGTAGGTGATTCGGCAGCTAATGTGATGGCAGGACACGAGACCACACTGCCAATTACCATAGACCAGATGATATATCACGCGCAGAGTGTGATGCGGGCTGTAAAGAACCCGCTGGTTGTGTGTGACATGCCGTTTGGTACTTATCAGGGTAATCCAAAGGAGGCCGTGAGAAGTGCCATAAGGATAATGAAGGAATCTGAAGTGGATGCCGTAAAGCTGGAGGGGGGGAGTGAGATTATGGAGAGCGTGGAGCGCATCCTCTCTACAGGCATTCCGGTAATGGGTCACCTTGGCCTCACACCCCAGTCTATCCACAAATTCGGCACATATGCCGTGAGGGCAAAGGAGGAGGCTGAAGCCAACAAGCTCATAGAGGATGCCATTGCACTTGAGAGGGCAGGCTGCTTTGCAATTGTACTGGAGAAGATCCCTGCAGCTTTGGCAAAGAAAGTGTCTGAGACAGTGAAGATCCCTACAATAGGTATAGGCGCCGGCCCTCATTGCGACGGCCAGGTGCTGGTGATGCACGATATGCTGGGATTGAACAATTCCTTCTCTCCGCGGTTTTTACGTAGGTATGCAAACCTTCACGAGGAGTCCCTCAATGCCATCCGCAACTATGTGGCAGATGTAAAGAGCTGCGATTTCCCTAACGAGAAGGAGGCATATTAAAAGTATCCTCTTCCCGACAGATACTTGCAGTCCACCCATACAGGCGATTTGGGCACGGAAATGCCCCGGAACGTGCCGGAGGCTGGGACAGTTTGGGGGGATGGAGGTACAAAAGGAAAAAATTGTCGGGAAGCAAAACTGAAAAGATATGGCAGTGCAGGAGAGAAACATGAATATTGCGGCTGAGGGGGGATCACCTGTGTACAGGAGGCTCCCGCAGCAGGAATTTGATGATATGGCAGAGAGGATCCTCTATGAGGACAACCATCTGCTCATCTTCAACAAGCGTTCCGGGGAGATTGTGCAGGCAGACAAGACAGAGGATGAATGTCTGAGCACAACCCTCAAGGCTTTTGTGGCCCAGAGGGACCACAAGCCGGGTGCAGTGTTCATGGGGGTGGTTCACCGTCTGGACCGACCTGTAAGCGGTGCCGTAATCTTTGCCAAGACATCAAAGGCGCTGGGCCGCCTGAACGAGGCGTTCAGGACCGGTGAGATGCACAAGACCTACTGGGCCGTGGTGTGCAGCCGCCCCAAGGAGGACGAAAAGCTCCTTACCCACTACCTTACCCGTAACGAAAAGCAGAACAAGACATACACAAGCCTCACCCCGAAACAAGGGGCAAAGGAGGCCCGCCTACGCTACAAATTCCTCAGGGCCACAGAGAGATACTTTCTCCTGGAAGTAGAACTGTTCACCGGCCGTCACCACCAGATAAGGGCCCAGCTTTCTGCCATAGGCTGCGTCATAAAAGGGGACCTCAAATACGGCGCACCCCGCTCCAACCCGGATGGGAGCATTTCCCTCCACTCCCGACAAATAAGGTTCATCCACCCTGTCCGCAAGGAAGAGATGACCGTTGTGGCACCGCCATTCTGCCCGGTGATGTGTTCGTGTATGTAAATTCCTTCTGTGACATAAATTGTCACACTCCAAGAATACCTTTACACTCTGGATATTAGAGATGATACTACAGATTTTTTTTCATAAATTTGTAGGGGAAGTCTTTTGTTTAATTCATAGAATTGAAAAGGTATGACACAGCACAATGCAGTTAGAATTTTTGAAGAGAAGAAAGTTCGTACCGTGTGGGATGACGAACAAGAGAAATGGTATTTTTCAGTAGTGGATATTGTTTCAGCCTTAACACAAAGCAATAATCCGCAAATATATTGGAGGGTCTTGAAAAAGAGATTGATAGAGGAAGGAAATGAAACCGTTACAAATTGTAACGGTTTGAAAATGTTAGCTCCGGATGGAAAAATGAGAAAGACTGATGTGGTTGATATGGAGCAGGCATTCAGACTTATACAATCAATCCCATCACCAAAGGCAGAACCGTTCAAACTATGGATGGCACATGTGGCTGCTGAACGTATAAACCAGATTCAAGATCCGGAATTAAGTATAAATCAAGCACTGTCAGACTATAGGCGTTTGGGATATTCAGAAAATTGGATTAACCAAAGACTGAAAAGTATAGAGATTCGTAAAGATTTGACGGATGAGTGGAAAGCACATAATGTAAAAGAAGGTCTCCAATTTGCCACTTTAACAGATATTATATACCAGGCTTGGGCAGGGATGACTGCAAAAGAATATAAAAGGTTCAAGGGGTTAAAGAAAGAGAATCTCAGGGATAATATGTCCAATGAAGAACTGGTGCTGAATATGTTGGCAGAATTGTCCGCTACCAGTATATCCAAGGTAAAAGATCCGCAATCCTTTAAGGAGAATATGGAATGTGCCGCAGAAGGTGGAGATGTGGCACGTGTTGCCAAAGAGACTCTAGAATCAAAGACCGGCAAACCAGTGGTTACACAAAAATCTGCAAAAGAGATGATTATTGGCTATAAGGATAATAATGCAGCGGCAGAGGAAATATAAAAAGAAAATGCCCCGTTGAAGGACGAGGCAACCTAATGTTTTCACAACGGAATAATCCTTATTGTGAATTGCTTCTATTATTGTAAGCACAAAGGTAGAAAAAAAATAGAATAGTGCAATATATGAAAAGAATTTTAGGACTTGATTTGGGAACCAACAGTATTGGATGGGCTGTGGTGAATGAAGCGGAGAATTCAAATGAAACTTCCTCTATTGTAAAATTGGGGGTAAGGGCGATTCATTATGATAATTTTGTGAGTTCAGATACCGGTAAGGAACTAAAGGGAGATGCTAGTGAATTTTTCAAAAAAGGAAAAGGAGTATCTCCAAATAAAGCTCGTACTGATAGTAGAGGTATGCGACGCAATTTGCAACGCTACAAACTACGACGTGATGAACTTAAGAAAACTTTGTGTAATGCGGGTCTCATTACTGATAGTACTATTCTCTCTGAGAATGGAAATAGAACTACATTTGATACTTACAGGCTGAGAGCAAAATCTGCAAAAGAAGAAATATCTCTTGAAGAATTTGCCAGAGTATTGTTTTTGATTAATAAAAAAAGGGGATACAAGAGCAGTAGAAGAGCAAAATCCAATGATGAAGGGGCTTTGATTGATGGAATGGAGGTAACAAAGATGTTGTATAATGAAAATTTAACACCAGGTGAATATGTATTGCGTTTATTGGAAACGGGTAAAAATTATATCCCTGACTTCTATAAATCAGATTTACAGAAAGAACTTGATCTAATCTGGGAAACTCAAAAGAAGTATCATCCCGACGTACTTACAAATGAACTCAAGACTCAAATAGCAGGAAAAGGGAAACAGAATACAGCAAAAGTATTCTTGTCAAAACACAATATTTATACAGCGGACAATAAGGGGAAGGAGAAAAAACTGCAGGCATATAGGTGGCGTGTGAATGCTTTGAGCAAGGAGGTGCCCCAAGATATTTTAGCGTATATTATAAGTGACTTGAATGGTATTATCAATAATTCAAGCGGTTATTTAGGTGCAATAAGTGACCGTAGTAAAGAACTTTATTTCAACCGGCTTACAGTTGGTGAGTATTTGATGTCAAGAATTGAGGATAATCCGCATTTCAGTACAAAAAATGTAGTTTTTTACAGACAAGATTATCTCGATGAATTTGAAAAGATATGGGAAAACCAAGCAAAGTTCCATACGGAACTGACGAATGAACTTAAACATCAAATAAGGGACATTATAATATTCTATCAAAGACCTTTGAAATCCCAGAAAGGGCTGGTTTCTATTTGTGAATTAGAGAATAAAGAGATTGAGATAGAAATTGAAGGTGAAAAGAAAAGGAAAATTATAGGCAGTAAAGTATGTCCTAAATCATCTCCTATATTCCAGAATTTCAAAATATGGCAAATACTGAATAATCTTGAGGTTAAGGGTGGTATTAACAGACCATTACTTGAAGAGGAAAAAGAGTTGCTATATAAGGAACTTTCATATAGAGATAAAATCACAGACTCAGAAGTTTTGAAACTATTATTCACCAATACTAAAGGTTTGTCCTTAAACTATAAGAGTATTGAAGGGAACAGGACACAAGCAGCACTTTTCAAAGCATACGGACAAATTATTGAAATGAGTGGACATGGTGAATATGATTTTGAAAAGATGCAATATGAACAAGTAATAAAATTAATTGATGAAATTTTTGAGACACTAGGTTTTAATACAGACATACTGCATTACAATGTAAATCTTGGAGAGAAAGAGATAGAAAGGCAACCGATGTATCAATTATGGCATCTTCTTTACTCCTACGAAGGTGATAAATCGCAAACGGGAACAGACTCATTGATTGATGCTATTTATACCAAATACGGTTTTGATAAGGAATATGCTAAAATCCTTGCACATATTTCATTTCAGGATGGTTATGGCAATTTAAGTGCAAAAGCCATCAAGAAGATAATGCCTCATCTGATTGCAGGAAATGATTATAGTAAAGCGTGTTCTTTAGCAGGATACAGCCACTCAAAAAATTCTTTGACTAAAGAAGAAATTGCCAGTAAAGTTCTTGTAGATAAATTGGAAGAGCTCCCAAAAAACAGTTTGAGGAATCCTGTGGTTGAGAAGATTCTTAACCAGATGGTTAATGTAGTTAATGCTACAATTGATGCTTACGGTAAACCGGATGAAATCAGGATTGAGTTGGCAAGGGAACTTAAGAAGAGTGCTAAAGAGCGGGAAAAAGATACTGAGAATATTAGCAAGGTTACAAAGGAGTATGAAGATTATAGAAAAATCATTCAGCAGGAATATGGCTTCTCACATATAAGCAGAAATGATATTATCAGATACAGACTTTATAAAGAGTTAGAGCCAAGAGGATATAAAACATTGTATTCAAATACATATATTCCAAAGGAACAATTGTTCAGCAAGTCTTTTGATATAGAACACATTATTCCTCAATCCAGACTGTTTGATGATTCTTTTTCCAATAAGACATTGGAAGCGAGAGATGTCAATATAGAAAAAGGAAATGCTACAGCTTATGATTACGTGTTGGGGAAGTATGGCCAAGAAAAGATTAGTGACTACGAGACAGCTGTAAATGATTTATTTAAAGACAAAGGAGGTGTGTCAGAGTCTAAGCGCAGGAAACTTTTAATGAAAGGTGTAGATATTGGAGAAGGTTTTATAGCCAGAGATTTGCGTGATACCCAATATATTGCAAAAAAAGCAAAGGAAATACTTGGGAGCATAGTAAGGACCGTGACATTAACTACAGGGTCTATAACAGACCGTCTCAGAGAAGATTGGCAACTTATAGATATTATGCAGGAGCTTAATTGGGATAAGTATGACAAAATTGGATTGACTGAGGTGATGGATGGCAGGGATGGACAAAGGATAAAAAGAATCAAGGACTGGACAAAACGCAATGACCATAGACATCACGCTATGGACGCATTAACCATTGCCTTTACAAAAAATACCCATATTCAGTATTTGAATAATTTGAATGCCAGGAGTGATAAGAATTCTGTGATTTATGCTATAGAAAACAAAGAACTTGAGCGTGATAAAAACAATAAGTTGAGATTCAAAGCTCCTATTGAAAATTTCAGAGAGGAGGCAAAAAAACAACTTGAATCAGTTTTAGTGTCAATAAAAGCTAAAAATAAGGTTGTTACAAGAAATATTAACAAGTCAAAGAAAAATGGAGGAGTTAACAAAAAGATACAACTTACACCTAGAGGACAATTGCATTTGGAAACTATCTATGGCAAATCATTGAGATATAGTACTAAAATTGAAAAAGTCGGATCAGCTTTTACAGCAGAATATATTGCTAATGTTGCAAAAAAAAGTGAGCGTGACGCGTTGCTTGCCAGACTTCTTGAATATGATGGAGATCCTAAAAAAGCATTTACAGGT
Source organism: Bacteroidales bacterium (assembly GCA_017482565.1). Lineage (GTDB taxonomy): Bacteria > Bacteroidota > Bacteroidia > Bacteroidales > UBA932 > Egerieousia. Next base: position 42,342 of record JAFUMO010000057.1, read on the forward strand.
AAAAATAGTTTAGATCAGAACCCTGTCTATATTGATGATGCAAAGACTATAACAGTTCCTGCAAAAGTAAAAGTTGTAACTTTTGAGCCAGTATATACAATAAGAAAAGATATCAGTCCTGGCCTTAAGATTAACAAGGTGATTAATAAGGGTATAAGAACAATCCTTGAGCAGCGCCTTTCAGAGTATAATGGTGATGCAAAGAAAGCATTCTCCAACTTGGACGAGAATCCTATATATCTTAATAAAGGAAAGGGAATTACAATCAAAAGAGTTACAATATCCGGTATCAGCAATGCGGTAGCCTTACACGATAAAAGAGATAAAGAAGGAAACTTGATGCTCGATTCCAGTGGAAATAAAATACCTGTAGATTTTGTGAGTACCGGTAATAATCATCATGTGGCGATTTATAGAGATGCGGATGGTAATTTACAAGATGTTATGGTTTCATTTTATGAAGCAATATGCAGAGTATGTAACGGAGATCCAATAATTGACACAAACTTCAAATCAAAAGAGGGATGGAAATTCTTGTTTACCCTAAAGCAAAATGAATACTTTGTATTTCCTAATGAGGATACAGGATTTAATCCTCATGAAATAGATCTACTTAATCAAGATAACAATAGTCTTATTAGCCCTAATTTGTATAGAGTACAAAAACTCTCGAAAGTAGGATATGGAAATTCTTTTGTGAGAGATTATGTATTTAGACATCATTTAGAGACAAATGTAGATGAGAACAAAAGTTTAAAGGGTATTACATACAAACAATATAAATCTTTGGGATTTGCTGATGGTATTATTAAAGTAAGAATTAACCACATAGGACAAATAGTTGCAGTAGGAGAATATTGAAATGGAACAGAATATAATTTTGTATATCAGTAAGGATGGCAAGAGTAAGGTTGGACTTTATGCAAAAGATGGGGATGTGTGGTTGAACCAGTTGCAGTTGGCTGAACTTTTTGCCACCTCGAAGCAGAGTATTAGTTACCATATATCTAATATATTAAGAGAGAAGGAGTTGGTGAAAGAGTCAGTTGTCAAAGAATTTTTGACAACTGCATTGGATGGCAAGACATATAATGTTTCCTATTATTCATTGGAAATGATACTTGCTATAGGGTATAGAGTAAAAGGAATAAGAGGTGTGCAATTCAGGCAATGGGCAACAATACATTTATCTGAATATTTGGTAAAAGGTTTTATTATTGATGATGAAAGGTTGAAGAATCCAGATGGAAGGCCAGATTATTTTGATGAGTTATTACAGAGAATAAGGGATATAAGGGCTTCAGAAAAACGGTTCTATCAAAAGTTAAGGGATTTGTTCAAACTTAGTGTTGATTATGATGCATCTGATAAAGCAACACAAATGTTTTTTGCAAATGTCCAAAATAAATTACTGTATGCTATAACAGGTAATACTGCAGCGGAATTGGTTGTGAAAAGAGCCGATAAAAACAAATCTAATATGGGGCTTACATCATGGGAAGGAAGTATTGTGAGAAAACACGATGTGGTAATTGCAAAGAATTACTTGTCGGAAGATGAATTGGATTCATTGAACAGACTTGTTGTATTATTCCTGGATACAGCAGAGTTCAGAGCAAAGAATAGAACAAGCCTTACGCTCTCATTCTGGAAAGATAGTGTTGATAAATTGCTGATAATGAATGATCAGGTTATTTTACAAGGTAAAGGAACTATTAGTAATGAACAAATGGAAAGAATAGCTAATAAGGAGTATGATGAATATAATGCCTTAAGGAAACGGTATGAAGCCGAAAAGGCAGATGAAGAGGATATGAAACTTTTATTGGATGTGCAGAGCAGATATGGAAAGAATAATCCATAAATAATATATCAATGATAAAACGTACGCTTTATTTCGGGAATCCGGCGTATTTATCATTAAAAGATTGTCAAATGGTAGTAAGGATGCCCGAAATTGCAAAGGCAGATTTGCCGGAGTTGTTTGAAACCAAAACCACTAAAACCATTCCAGTTGAGGATATTGGGATAGTGGTTTTGGATAACAAACAGATAACTATAACGCATGGCTTGCTGGAAGCCTTGCTGGAGAACAATTGCGCTGTCATAACCTGTGACAGTTCCAGATTGCCAGTTGGCTTGATGCTTCCGTTGTGTGGACATTCAACCCAAAATGAACGGTTCAGATCCCAGCTGAATGCTTCGCTTCCTCTCAGGAAGCAATTATGGCAGCAAACAATTCAGGCAAAGATTAAAAATCAAGCAAAAGTCTTGCAAAGTCAAGGCTGTACAGCAACAAATATGCTCTCTTGGGATGAAAAGGTTAAAAGTGGGGATGCTGAGAACCTTGAGGCCCGGGCTGCAGCATATTATTGGAAGAATGTATTTCCGTTTATTGGTAAGCCTCCGGCAAAGTGCATCTTGCAAAGTTTATAAAGTTAACCCGGCTTTGATCAAAGTGTCAAAGTCGGGTTAACTTTATTGAAGTCGATCGACTTTGTATGAAGTCGCTTAACGTCGATTGAAGTCCTTAGAGTCG
>JAFUMO010000058.1 GCA_017482565.1 Bacteroidales bacterium
ATAATCCAACATCTCACGTGGAAACATTAACTTGACTAATGCTAAAAGTATCTTCTGTTCGTCTGTCATAACCTTTGTATTTATATTTCACTACAAAGGTATCACTTATTTATAGAAACACATACTTTTGCTACTGAGCCAAAGAAAGGATATAGTAGAGTATATTGTGACTCTGATTAATGAGTTTGCAAAAAGATTTGGGTTAAGTGATGCTCAAGCATATAGATATATAAGCCGGTTTAAGGGGATTGAACTGGTTGAAGAGCATTATGAGATTATGCATACTCTGGATTTCTCGGAAACAGTAAGCAGTTTGGCAATATATTGCAAAAGACAGGGCGGAGAATTGGCATGATATTGTATCACGGAACAAATATTCACTTTGAAGAGATAGATTTAAGCAAGTCCAATACCAATAAGGATTTTGGTAAAGGTTTTTATTTGTCCGACACAAAGGAGCAGGCAATGGCGATGGCTGCATTTAAGGTGAGTTTTTTGGGAGGAGAGGCAATCATTAATGAATATGATGTTCCTGACAACATATTGCAGAGTGAAGATTTGAATGTCAAGGTTTTTAAGGAGTATTCCGAAGAATGGGCAAAGTTCGTCTTTGAGAACAGGGATAATTCAACAGACCTGATAGTAATGTTGATGGAAGATTTTGGTATGGATATGAAGTCTGCATTTGATAGTCTGTACAACTCTGAAACATATGCCAAGCTGTCAGATGTATCTACAGGATTGTACTTTCAGAGTTCAGGATATATTTACTCATATCTCAGGAGGGAGATAACCACCGGTAAATTGTCTGTTGCCGGATAATAATCTATAGACTTAAATTGAAATGAGGGTGACTCAAAAGGGTAAATTTTGCGTTACGCTTGCCTCGGAAATCCTCATTTACCTAAGTAAACTCCGGTTTCCTTACCTGTGCAAGCCTTAAATTTCCACCTTTTGAGTCACCCTCATTCTCTTTATCCCATGTGGGCAGATTACCCCACACAAGCTCCGTTATCAACCGCCTCGGCAGGGGTCACAAATTTCATCCTGCCGCTTTCGTCCTTGGCCATGAGGATCATACCCTTGCTCTCAATGCCCTTTATCTTGCGCGGTGCAAGGTTGGCAAGGATGCAGATCTGTTTGCCTACCATCTCTTCAGGAGTGTAGTGCTCGGCAATGCCTGAAACTATTGTGCGGGTGTCAATGCCTGTGTCAATGGTGAGTTTCAGGAGCTTGTCGGTCTTTGGAACCTTTACGGCCTCCAGTACGGTAGCAGTGCGGATGTCCATCTTCATGAAATCATCAAATGTGCACTCCTCTTTCTGTGGAAGCGGTGCAGGTGTGCCGGCAGCCTCTGCTGCAGCAGCCTCGTTGGCAGCTTTTGTTGCATTCAGCTTGTCTATCTGTGCCTGGATCTCAGCATCCTCAATCTTGGCGAAGAGGAGCTCTGCAGGGTTGAGCTGGTGGCCTGCTGCAAGGATTTCCGAGCCGCCGAACTCATTCCAGCCAATCTTGGCAAGGTTGAGCATGTTTACAAGCTTTGCAGATGAGAATGGAAGGAACGGCTCAAATGCAACTGCAAGGTTGGCGCAGAGCTGCAATGAGATGTTCAGGATTGTGGCAACCCTCTCCATATCTGTCTTGGCAAGTTTCCAAGGCTCTGTCTCTGTAAGGTATTTGTTTCCAAGGCGTGCAAGGTTCATCGCATCCTTCAGTGCCTCGCGGAACTTGTATGTGCTGAGGTTGTGCTCAAGTGAGGCCTTTATCTGAGGAATCTCTGCCAGAACCTCCTTATCTACATCTGCCAATGCTCCAACTGCAGGAACCTTGCCCTCAAAGTATTTGTGTGTAAGCACTACAGCGCGGTTCACAAAGTTTCCGTAGATAGCCACAAGCTCGCTGTTGTTGCGGGTCTGGAAGTCTTTCCAGGTGAAATCGTTGTCCTTTGTCTCAGGAGCGTTTGCGCAAAGCACATATCTGAGAACATCCTGTTTGCCAGGGAAATCCACAAGGTACTCGTGGAGCCATACAGCCCAGTTGCGAGAAGTTGAGATTTTGTCACCCTCAAGGTTGAGGAACTCGTTTGCAGGGACATTCTCAGGGAGGATGAATCCGTCACCGTATGCCTTGAGCATAGAAGGGAACACAATGCAGTGGAATACAATGTTATCCTTTCCAATGAAGTGTACCATCTTGGTATCCTCGCTCTTCCACCATTTCTCCCACTCATCTGGAAGGAGCTCAATGGTGTTTGAGATATATCCTATAGGGGCATCAAACCATACATAAAGCACTTTGCCCTCTGCCCCCTCAACCGGTACAGGAACTCCCCAGTCCAAGTCACGGCTCACCGCCCTTGGCTGGAGGCCGCCGTCAATCCAGCTCTTGCACTGGCCGTAAACGTTGGTCTTCCACTCCTTGTGGCCCTCCAGGATCCACTCCTTCAGCCACCCCTCATACTGGTCAAGAGGGAGATACCAGTGTTTGGTAGGCTTCTTCACAAGCTCACCGCCGCTGATTACAGATTTAGGGTTGATGAGCTCATCAGGGCTCAGGGTGCTTCCGCATTTCTCGCACTGGTCTCCATATGCACCCTCTGCGCCGCATTTAGGGCAGGTGCCTACTATATATCTGTCGGCGAGGAAAGTATTTGCCTCAACATCAAAGAACTGCTCGCTCTCCTTCTCCACAAACTTGCCCTCGTCATAGAGTTTCTTGAAGAAAGCTGCTGCAGTCTTGTGGTGTGTTGCGGAACTTGTACGTGAATAAATGTCAAAGCTGATTCCAAGCTCCTGGAACGAATCCTTTATTATCTTATGGTATTTGTCCACAACATCCTGTGGTGTGCATCCCTCCTTTTTTGCCTTGATGGTTATTGGAACGCCGTGCTCATCTGAACCTCCAATGAAAAGGACATCCTCACCCTTCAGCCTCAAAAATCTGGCGTAAATGTCTGCAGGTACATACACACCTGCAAGATGCCCTATATGCACCGGACCGTTCGCATACGGAAGGGCCGATGTAATAAGGTGTCTTTTAAATTCTTTTCCCATTATATTATCTTTTAAATTGTTTTCTCCTTTTTCTTCCCGACAGCTGTTCCCCCGCCTCCGCAGTATCCCTTTCCGGCGGCTGTGGCGCCGGAGCGCTACAGGATTATCCTGTTCAGCTCCTTTGAGAAGAAGTTCCTCACCTGCATAAGGGTGGTGAGCTGCCCCATAAGTTCATTCTGCAGCTCCACATTCTTCTCCTTCTGGGCCTTCCCCAGCTCCTCCGTAAGGTTCATTGCCGCCTGTGCGGTAACTTTTGCCTTGTAGATGAGGATTGATTTGGGTACAACCCTTCCCAGTACATTCCTCTCCGGAATCAGCGATTTGCTGAACTGCTGTATGGTGATTGTGTATGGCTGTATGAACAGGTCCGCCACAATGTCCGATACAGATTTGTCGGGATGATTGATGAAATATCTCAGCACTTTGTTGGCATCATGCTCCTTAAGCCTGAAGTATTCATCAAAAATCTCCTTGTAGAGGAGGTTCTGCAGCTCCAGCTCGTCATTCTGCAGCTGTGAGAGGATGTATTGGGCCACGGTCTGCTCCTCATCCTGGGGCATTCCGTATGCAAAATCATCATCCACATGTATCTGCAGGTTGCCGAACTTGAGCAGGTAGTAGAGAATCTCCTTCTCCGCCTCGCTGCAGTATGTGTTCACCACAAACCCAGGGATGTTCTTCTGGCCTCCCTGGGTTGCTGCGGCAAAGTTCTGCTGCGTGTCCGCAGCCTGGATTCCCTGCAGCCTCTCCTGCCTCTCCTGGTCCCTCTTCTGCTGGTAGAAGGTGTCGCTCTGCTTCTTGTGCCTGAGCTTTGCTACCTCCTGCTGCAGCAGTTCCTGCTTGATTTTCAGCTTTTCTGCTGTCTGTTCAATATAAACCGCCCTTACAATGGCATCGGGGATAACTGCAATGCTGTTTACAACCTCCCCTATAAGTTTTGCCCTCTGCAGCGGGTCCTTGCTCAGCTCCTGCGCAAGAATCCTCTGCTTGAAGCTTATGAAATCCTCCTCGTTGTTCTCAAGGAACTCCTGAAGCTCCTCCCTGGTGTGCTTGCGGGCGTATGAATCAGGGTCCTCCCCGTCGGGAAACAGGGCAACCTTTATTTCCAGCCCCTCTTCCAGAAGCATGTCTATACCCCTGAGGGATGCCTTTATTCCGGCCCAGTCGCCGTCATAAAGGACTGTAACCTTGTTGGTGAACCTCTTTATCAGCTGTATCTGACCGGTGGTGAGGGAGGTGCCGCTGCTGGCAACCACATTCTCCACACCTGCCTGGTGGAAGGAGATGACATCTGTGTATCCCTCCACAAGGTAGCACTTCTGGGCCTTGGCGATAGCCTGCTTGGCCTCATATATTCCGTAAAGGACCTTGTTCTTTACATAAACCTCACTTTCAGGGGAGTTTATGTACTTTGCAACCTCCTTGTCCTTCCTGAGTGTACGCCCTCCGAACGCAATCACCTTGCCGCTGATGCTCCTGATAGGGAACATCACCCTCTCATAGAAGCGGTCCACAAGTTCGCCGCTCCCTTCCCTCTCAATGGTGAGCCCCACCTCCACAAGGTGCTCTTTCTTGAACCCTTTCCTCTGGGCGTTGTGGGTAAATTCCCTCTTCTTGTTGGGTGCGTAGCCCAAAAGGAACTTCCCTATGGTCTCATCCGTGAAGCCCCTCTCCTTGAAGTAGCTCAGCCCAATGGCAATCCCCTCATTGCTCTTGGTGAGCTGTTCTGTGTAGAACTTCTGGGCAAAGTCATTTACAATAAGCAGGGACTCATGGTGCAGCCTCTGCCGGATGTCCTCCTGTGTCTCCTCCTTCTCCTTCACCTCAATGCCATACTTGTGCCCCAGATACTTCAGGGCCTCTGTATAGCTCATCTGCTCATGTTCCATCACAAAGCTCACCACGCTTCCGGCCTTTCCGCAGCCGAAACACTTGTATATTCCCTTGCTTGGGGAAACCGAGAAGCTCGGGGTCTTCTCATGATGGAACGGACAGCACGCAATGTAGTTTGCCCCCCTTCTCTTGAGGGAGACAAAGTCACTTACCACCTCCTCAATGCGGGCGGTGTCAAGTATCCTGTCTACAGTTGCGCGGTCTATCATATTACCTCTGCCTGTATGCCTCAGCCTGGGCCTTTATAAGTTCTGCGTCATCAAAGTAGTTGATCTTCATAGCTGCCTTCACCTCATCCAGGGTTGCAGCAGCTTTTGCGCGGGCAACCTCGGAGCCCTTGCGAAGGATTTCATATACTTTAGGGATATCCTGCTCATATTCTTTCCTCCTCTCACGGATAGGCTGCAGGAACTCCTCCATAATGTTGAAGAGGAACTTCTTGCATGTGCCGTCACCCAGGCCGCCGCGGCGGTAATGGTCCTTCATCTCATCCAGGCCGGAATACTCAGGGAGGTATTTTGCAAAGTGATCCGGAGTGCTGAACGCATCCAGATATGTGAAAACAACATTCCCCTCCACATGTCCGGGGTCTGAGATCTGCAGGTGCTCAGGGTCTGTATACATGCTGTTCACCTTCTTCTTTATCTCCTTTGAGGTATCTGAAAGGTAGATGCAGTTGCCCAGTGATTTGCTCATCTTGGCCTTGCCATCTGTACCTGGAAGGCGCATGCATGCTGAGTTCTCCGGAAGCATCATTTCAGGAAGTACCAGTGTCTCACCGTAAACGGTATTGAACTTGTGTACAATCTCACGGGTCTGCTCAATCATGGGAGCCTGGTCAATTCCTACAGGAACTACGGTTGCCTTGAAGGCTGTGATGTCTGAAGCCTGGCTGATAGGGTAGGTGAAGAAGCCCACCGGAGTACCCTTCTTGTTTGCATTCTCCTCATCATCCGAGAAGCCCCTCATCTGGATTTCCTGCTTTACGGTAGGGTTTCTCTGCAGACGCTGTACGGTTACCAGGTTCATGTAGTAGAACGCAAGCTCGCAAAGTTCAGGAACCTGTGACTGTATGAAGATGGTGCATTTTTCAGGATCAAGCCCTGCTGAAAGGTAGTCCAATGCCACCTCAATGATATTCTGCCTTACTTTTTCAGGATTGTCGGCATTGTCTGTAAGAGCTTGTGCATCAGCAATCATGATGAAGATTTTATCAAACTCTCCGCTATTCTGCAGCTCTACTCTCCTTTTCAATGACCCTACATAGTGCCCCAGGTGCAATTTGCCGGTAGGACGGTCTCCTGTAAGAATGATCTTTTCCATATATTTCTTTGTTGTCTGTTTCTTTTCTGTACAAACTACAAAGGTAATAAATTCTTTCAGTTTTATCTTTTTTTAAAGGTATGGAAGGGTTTATAATGTTGTTGGTTAGCCTTGAAGACCAGGTGATGGCCTGAAGGGGAAGAGGACATGATGGGAAACAAAAAAATATCTCTTAAAAACTGTGGTCGCCCGTGACCTCGTGAACGGAAGGGGCCCGAACCGGAGGTTTGGTAGGGATTTAGTTTTTAAGAGATATTTTTTATTTCCCTTCTATGTGCTCAGACAGACTTTCAGTCCTGCTCGCCGTTTGCAGCAAGGGCCTCACGTACTTTGGCCTCAACCTCTTCTGCAAACTCAGGATTGTCTATAAGAAGCTGCCTTACAGCCTCACGGCCCTGGCCGATCTTGCTGTCACCATAGCTGAACCAGCTTCCGCTCTTCTTGATGATGTCAAACTCAACGCCAAGATCAAGGATCTCACCAACTTTTGAGATGCCTTCTCCGTAGAGGATGTCAAACTCGGCCTTCTTGAAAGGTGGGGCCATCTTGTTTTTCACAACCTTCACGCGGGTACGGTTTCCGGTTGCATCCTCCCCGTCCTTGAGCTGTGTTGTCCTCCTTACATCAAGCCTTACAGATGCATAGAACTTCAAGGCGTTACCTCCGGTGGTGGTCTCAGGGTTGCCAAACATTATACCAATCTTCTCGCGCAGCTGGTTGATGAAGATACAGCAGGTGTTTGTCTTGCTGATGTTACCGGTAAGCTTCCTCAAGGCCTGGCTCATCAGACGTGCCTGGAGCCCCATCTTTGAGTCACCCATCTCCCCCTCAATCTCAGCCTTAGGGGTAAGTGCCGCAACTGAGTCAATCACTATGATGTCAATTGCGCCTGAACGGATAAGGCTGTCTGCAATCTCAAGGGCCTGTTCCCCGTTGTCCGGCTGTGAAATGAGCAAAGTATCCACATTCACACCAAGTTTCTTTGCATATGTGCGGTCAAATGCGTGCTCAGCATCAATTATTGCGGCAATGCCCCCTGTCTTCTGGGCCTCGGCAATTGCATGTATGGCGAGAGTGGTCTTACCGCTGCTCTCAGGTCCGTATATCTCAATAACCCTTCCTTTCGGATAGCCTCCGATTCCCAATGCGCAGTCCAATGCAATGGAACCGCTCGGAATAACGGATACATCCCATTTTGGCTGATCCCCAAGCTTCATTATTGTCCCCTTTCCAAAATCCTTCTCAATCTTGTCCAAAGTAGCCTGCAATGCTTTAAGTTTGGCTGCATTCACCTCAGCTGCATTTGGAGTTTCTACACTTTCTTTAGCCATAATTTATCCTGTTAAAATGTTAGTTATTATCCTCACAAATATAGCTAAAAATCGTAACTTTGCCCACGTATGAAGAAATTTTTATTGGGCAAATCCCTGCATGAACTCAAGCAGATTGCCGTAGAACATAAACTGCCGGCATTTACCGGAAAACAGATGGCAGACTGGCTCTACAAGAAGAGGGTAAAGACAATAGAGGAGATGACAAACCTTTCCAAGGCTGCCAGGGAAACTCTTTCAAGAGAGTGGGAAGTTGGCCGTATTCCATACATCCAGCTGCAGGCCTCAAAGGACGGTACAAAGAAATATCTCTTCCCATGCCACACAAATACAGCAGTTGAGGCTGTAATGATTCCCGACGAGCCACGTGCCACAATCTGTGTCTCATCACAGGCCGGATGCAAGATGGGGTGCAGATTTTGCATGACAGGAAGGCAGGGGTTCAGCGGTAACCTCCAGGTGCATGAGATACTTTCCCAATTCATGGAGATTGATGAAGCGGAGCAGCTTACAAATGCTGTGTTCATGGGGATGGGTGAGCCTCTGGACAATCTGGCAAATGTCCTCAAGACAATAGAGGTCCTTACTGCGGAGTGGGGATTTGCATGGAGCCCGAAGAGGATTACCCTCAGCAGTATAGGTGTAACAATGTCTCCACAGCTGATAGAGCTGCCTGATTACAGGGAGGATGAGAAGTGCAGGGGCATCTATCATGCGGTGAACCCGCTGAAGGCGTTCCTGGACCTCACAAAATGCCACCTGGCAATAAGCCTGCACAACCCGTTTCCAGGGGAGAGGGTTGAACTTATGCCAATGGAAAAGGGTTTTCCATTGGAGGATACGCTGGACCTTATCCGCGGGTATGACTTTACCGGGCAGCGGAGGGTAAGCTTTGAGTATATTATGTTTGACAGGGTGAATGATACCAAGAAACATGCGGATGCGCTTGTAAGGATGCTCAAGGGGCTGGAGTGCAGGATGAACCTAATCCGGTTCCATGCAATTCCTGATTCACCGCTTGCGCCGTCCCCTATGCCGGTGATTGAGGCGTTCAAGGAGAGGCTCAACGGAGCAGGGCTCATGACCACGCTGCGTGCCAGCCGCGGAGAGGATATATACGCCGCCTGCGGAATGCTTGCCGGGAAGAAGTGATGTTGAGTCAGGGAAGATATCCCGCAAAGCCGTGGTGCCGGGCAGAATGCGGCGGTGCATTGCGCCGGATGTAATGTAGGTGGACAACGGAATGCCCGGGAAGTGGTTCCGCAAGGCCGGGATTTATGGGAGGGGCCGGTAATTGATGAAAGATATGATAAAAGATATGATAAAAGGATATTTATACAGACTTCTGTTGCCGTTGCTGCTGCTTGCGGCAGGCGGCAATGCCGCTTTGGCGGGGAACATATGCCCGGAAGGGGCTTTTGAGGGTGAGCAGCAGCGCCCAAAGGTTGCCCTTGTGCTGTGTGGGGGCGGAGCGAAAGGTGCAGCCC
>JAFUMO010000059.1 GCA_017482565.1 Bacteroidales bacterium
GCCCCAAAGCAGATGTGGTAAAGCAATCGTATATACCTTTACTCTTCTTCCAAGATTGACCAGTTATGTGAATGATGGAAGAATCCATATAGACAATAATCTGATAGAAAATGCCATCAGGCCACTTGCCTTAGGTCGCAAAACTGGCTGTTCTGTGGAAATGATGCAGCTGCATACAGAGCAGCAATTGTATACTCTTTAATAGGAAGCTGCAAGAATGCGGGGGTTAACCCAAGGGAATGGATGCAGGATGTATTGCAAAAGCTCCCTTATTACAAATGCGACAATAAAGACATTGCGGAACTCCTGCCTCAAAATTGGGAAATCGCCAAGTCCACCACAATAAGGACTAATTCAACCGACTCGGCTCCTATAGTAGCGAATAGCCCCGATTCAGAAAAATAACTGCTGAGTCGGGGCCTATTTTACAGCAATACGCACGTCACCGAGGGCTTACAATCTACTCACAAATTTTTTTAACTATAGATTCTGTCCATTGGGCAAATCGTGGACATCTTTTCAATATTGGTTCTATGCCAATAGTCAATGCTATGAGATTCCCATGCACTACCTTTTCGTATTGTGGAATTATAGCCATAATACGGTTTGATGGGGATGTTTCCGGTTTTGAATTTATATCTTCCGGATTAGCAAATTCTTCCACAATTCTGGCTGTTTTTGATGATATATCTGGCTTGTAATAATACTCAAAGCCTGAATTATCCGAAAATAGGAGAGCCTCAAATTCATGGAGTTGGATATATGGAACAAATCTTATATCATTTATATCTTGGGACATGGCCCTTTCAAGTACGGAAACTTTTTCATAACTTGATGCCAATCCGGCCATTTGCTCATATCCGGGCATATTGGATGGAATTCTGAAATAGTCAACAAATGTTGTAACCAACATATCTTTGCTATTTGATTCTTTTAGCAGACCTTGGATTGTATTCTTCAAATGCTGATAGTTTACCAAACCGCCTCTGCCTGTTTTGCTTGTTTTAACCGGAACAGCAGCAACAGAATAAATTCTATAATTGGTCAAATACTTTGCCATTACTGTCCTGACAAATTCTTGCTCAGTCTGTCCTTCTACCACTATATACAACCTTTTCATTATAAATGACCTCCAATTATATTCTTTTCCCATAGATCCGCTATAGTATATTCATACTCATCAAGCCATACTTTTAGTGCATCTTTATCAAGATGATTAAAAACTGTTTGACTTCCAGCCCTATCTACCACAATAATATTTTCACATTCAAAGTTATTTACCAGACTGGCAGATTGCGTTGACAATATGATTTGAGTCTTTTTAGATGCCATTCTTACTAAAGCTGCCAATTTAGTGATTGCAACAGGATGAAGTCCCAATTCGGGTTCATCAATAATAATAACTTCCGGTAAATCTGATTGAAGCAACAAGGTTGCCAGCGCTATAAAACGTATTGTACCATCAGAAAAACTATATCCGTTCAGATACATTTCACTGCCTTCCTCTTCCCATTCCAGCGATATCTTATTGGGAACTAAAGGATCCGGTCTGAGTTTGAATCTCTTGAAGTATGGAGCTACAGATGTTATTGTCTGCTCTATCATCCTAAACGCATAAATATCAGTTTGTTGAAGTTTATACAAATATGCAGCCAGATTAGATCCATTATTCCTCAAGTATTCATTATCATTTATGTCTGATTGGCCTCTCATTGGAGATATGGCACTTGTATCATGGAAGTGATAAACTACAAAGCCGCCCAAGTACTTTTTTAGATATTTTGCTCTATATGATATATTATGGATAATGCTTGATTCCTCCACTGCTGAATCCCATTGTGTTTTATTCCAAGTTGAATAATTTTTGTCAGAGGTGTGATATACATTAAAGCAGTCTCCCGTAAAATCTATATATCCCCTATTTGATTGTGAGGGCTTTATGTTATAGAAAAATGCATTTGTATTGTCAAAATCTATTAACCCGTATATGGAGTCTGAAACTTTCCTGCCCCTGTACAAAATGTTGTCTATACCACCTTTATTCAACATATATGCACCCAAGCGCTGTTCATATAAAGCCTTTGTCATTTCAAAGAAAGAAATGAAATTACTCTTTCCCACGCCATTGGCACCTATCAGCACATTAAGATTCCCTAATTTTAAATCCAAATCTTTAATTGATTTAAAATTCCTTACTATAACTTTTTCAATCATATCCTATGAAAATACTGAACCATTACAAAGTTAACTAATTTAACAAATCTGATTATAAACAAATTTCGTGAATTTTATTTTTCCCCCTCAAAACTACTGAAAGTAATCATTTGATTTTGCTCAAGTTTAGGGAAAAACACTTCACCTGTATTTCCTAAAATACAGGCCAGCATACAGATCTGCCCGCTTTCCTCTGGAGAAACAAAGAACCTCTTTACATCAGAGGGTGATGCAATAGGTTGTTGCTTCATAATTCTTGTCAACCAACCATCTGGAAGAGAACCATTGGAAAATGCAACATTTGCGAATCTTGCTGTTGTAACAGGAAATCTGTTCGAATATGCCATTATCATATCTTCCATTACACGTTTGCTTGCTTTGATTATATTTACCGGATTTGCCGCTTTATCTGTTGATACACAAAAGAAATGCTCAGACGGGTACTCACACAGCAAATCCATAAGCATCTTTGCCTTAATATCATTATTTTCAATTAAAGCTTGAACACTATATTTGTCTTTTTCTGAGCGGACATGTTTATGTGCCGAGAAATTTGCTACAATATCAAATCCCTTCTCTTTCATACATATTCTTTCAAAAATAGGATCTGCAAAATTTAATGTATATGTTCTATATTCATCTGGCACATACATGTCATACGTTGAGCGTAAATCCCTTGTAAGTTCTGCCAAGCCATTTTCATTAAGGTCTATTACAACCAATTTACTTGGTTTAAACGGTAAAATTGCTTTCATAAAAGATGAACCTATGCTACCGGCACCACCAATCACACAAAGACTTTTGCCCTCTACCTCTTTGGAAATTTTACATTTATTATCCTCAATGTCTTTCAAGAACATGCTACATTCTCTATTTATGACATGCTCGGATATAAATTGATTTAGATTTATCATAGAACTTATACATGAGGTCTGTAGGCAGACCTCTAATTGTGTACGTAACGGGGTAGGAGGGTGGAGTAATGATTGTCGGGAAGAAAATTTTTGTGTTTTTTGATGAATTTGCTGGACTTTTTGTGAGATAAAATTGTCTGATGACCCCAATTGTTCGGGGATTGAACAATTTGGATTGGTAATTGTCTTTTAATAAAAGACGTGATTATGAATGACCATCTGGTTTTGGAAATTTGCAGAGTTAATTTGCAGAATGCTTTAGACTCCAATAAGAGAAATGAAATGATCTCATCATTGAAATATGTCAGTAAATTCCTCCCTTATAGTGTATTATATAATGGAGAGATTGAAACAAGGGTGATTATTTATGGGAAAGGCGGAATTCCTACTAGATTGCCATTTGAGATGTTGGATTTGGAAAATGCAAGGTGCAATGTGCTGGGGTATATTAATGCAATTGATAAGGAGTTTTCTTTTGTCCAGTATAATTTATACTCAGCTTCTTATCCTAGGCATATTCTATTTGAAAAGGGCGATGTTTTTAAACATGGTGATGTATTATTTGAGAGGAGTGCAGATGTCCTTAGTGTTGCCGATTTATTGCAGGTTTGTGGTTATGCAGTTAAAGTGGCAGAGATGATTGAACCTGGTCATAAATTATTTGATGAGGCAGGTGCTGCGGTGAGTGTGTTTAAAGGGCTTGAGTTGGTACTCAATAATAAGGGTAAGAATAATCAATGTGCTAAGATGCTGCATTTGGCCAACGATTTTTTGCTGAGGGCTGTTAAACCTGATCTGGAGAAAAAAGAGCATAAGCAAGTGGTGGTAGGATTGAGTTTACTGGTGGATTTGGCGATTGATTTTTTGTCGGGAAAATAATTTTTAGATTTTTTTCAATTTTCAGTGAACCTTTTCCCCAGAACCTTGTTATAGTATTGAAATAAGTTTTATCAGGTGAATAATCTGAGCACCCCGTAGCGTTGGGATAACGTTGCGGGGTGTTTTTTTGTTTGCCTATAGTTTACCCGATAGAGTACAGCAAAATGTGCTAGATTGAATATTCTATTAGAAATATCACTTACATACAAGGAAAAGTCTCAGATAGAACAGCTATATTGGGATTTAGTGAGGATGTTGATATTCATTCAAAACTAAGATTCATGTACAAAACTTTCAATAAATTTTATAGATCCAATTCTTTGAGACATGATTTGTTGGAGGCTGAAGAGATTGTTATTTTTGGTCACTCATTAGGAATAATTGATTATTCATACTTTAGAGATTTATTCTTATATCTTGTATCTGATGGGAAAAATAAAGATAACAAACGTAAAGTGACTATTTTTACGTATGATGACAAGTCTAGGCTTGAAATTATGGCTCAACTTAGAAATATGAATAATAAACAAACAGAGTTGTTGTATGGATTTAATGACTTTAATGTAATTTGTACGTAGGGTACGGATGACTCTAGGATAGATGATTTTTTAAGATATCAAGACAAGAATAAATATAAGAATTACCGTTCAATTCATTTTCTTTGAGATGTTATAGATAGGTTAAATAGTTTTTTAATTAGGCTAAATTGGAACGCCATATCTCTCGGGATGATTTTGGGGATGTGAAAGTATAAATCGAAAAATATTAATATATATTCGACTAAACTTTAATAGATTTTTTTTTGTTTAGCTTTTGATTTTTGATTTAAAAATAATTACTTTTGTGAATCAATTTGTAAAACTATGGGTAATTTTATCAGCAATAAAAAGGAGAAAGATTTCAAGTCTCTGAAATCTAACGAGAGGGGTATGTCTGAGAAGATAGAGTTTACCCACATCTCAAAAAGTGAATTGGAGAAACGCAGGATTTCTGTATACAAGTTTCTCCTATAATGATTCAGAGCTCATATGATTTTATATTAGTTCATCGTCATCATTCGTATGATGATGGGGTTGATTTTGATTTGTATAGATTTGTACACTTCGATATTTTGAAATTATCTACTATTTGTTAGATATTATAGGTTTATCTAAATTATGGTAGATTATTTTGCTATATTTGCAGTAAAATCTATAATATATGGATAAAATCTTTGGTGCGATAGCTGCTGATGTCATTGATTCTACCTCATTGAGCAGGACGGATCTTTTTCATTTAAACGAAGAGGTGAACAGATGCTTTGCTGATGCAAAAAATCATACTTCTATCCAGTTTTGGGGAAGGCTTGTTAGAGGTGATACTATAGAATGTTGCTTACAGAATCCAAGTATGGCTTTGAGACTGGCGCTTTTGATTAAATGCAGAATTAAGGCATGGGCTGGAGAACTGATCTGTTCGGAGGCTTTGCAGAATATGGGGGTCCGTTTCTCTATAGGTGTGGGTAATATGCGTATTATTGATCGTCAAATGGACATAATGGATGGAGAAGCCATCTATGTTGCAGGGAGGAATCTTAATAAAATAGCAAGTACATCGTTAACTTCGGCTTTTGGGTTTAATTCTGATGACAGGAATCTTGCGAGACTTATTGACATAAGTATTGCTTTGTTGGATGATTTGATTAATACTTTGTCTGCAAAGCAGAGTGTAGTGATTTATCATATGCTTCTGGGACTGAATCAGACGGAGATTTCCAGGATATTGTTTATTTCTCAGTCGTCGGTGAACAGCAGGGCTCAGAAAGCAGGATGGAGACTTATTATGGATACATTGAGGGTGTATGAAAGTATAAATTTTATGGATTATGTGGTGTGAAGTATTTGTCAGACTATTTCTTGCTCATGCTGTTGGTGATTTTATGTGTCAGACAGATGGGTTTTGTAGGAAAAAGCAGGCTAATGGAATTTGTGGATTCCATGTGTATTTACATTCTTTGGTAATATTTTTCTTGTCATGGATTGCACTATGGAATTTCTCCTGCTGGTGGATTGCGCTTATTATCGGATTAGTGCATCTATTTATTGATGTATTTAAAAGACGAGACAATTTGTGGTCTTTTTTGTTGGATCAGTTTGCCCATTTAATATGTTTAGCGATTGGAGCATATATTTTTGTGCATGAGATTCCGCCTGTTATTCCTTGTTATGATTTTGGTGTGATAGATACAGTATGCTTGTTTGCTTTAGTTTTCTTATTGAATGGGAAACCTGCTAATCTGTTGATCAGACATTTGTTGAGAGTATATAGTGTGAAGAACCCAATTGAAACAGATGGAGCAAATGAAAGTATTCGCTCAGGTAAATTAATAGGGAACCTTGAGCGTTGGCTCATAATAATATTTATGTTATGCGGGCAGTATGAAGCAATAGGCTTTCTAGTTGCAGCAAAGTCTATTATAAGATATAAGGATGGTGATACATCTAAAACGGAATATGTATTGGCGGGTACATTGATTAGTGTTTTTATAGCAGTAATAAGTGGTCTCGTGCTGGTGAAGCTGAGCACCCCGCAGCGTTGGGATAACGTTGCGGGGTGTGGTATTTTATGGGATTACTTAAAATCCTTTGCTACTTTTATCAAAATCGTGTAACTTTGAATGTGTTATAATTACATGTTGAGATAAGCAAATGAGAGTTTTTCACGGTAGCGCAATAGAAGTTAAAAATCCTGAAATCAAGGCGGGTAAGTTTACTAAAGATTTTGGGGAAGGTTTTTATTGCACAAAGCTGAAGAGGCAAGCAAAGAGATGGGCAATGAGGAAGGAAACTCCTACAATAAGCATGTACGAATATACTCCAGATAAGAGCCTGTCTATCCTTGATTTCAAGGGACTTACTGATGAATGGCTTGATTTTGTGGTTAACTGCAGGAATGGAGTCCCACATGAGTATGACATAGTGATTGGCGCTATGGCAAACGACCAGATATACAACTACATTGAAGACTATATTGCTGGAGTAATCACACGTGAACAATTCTGGGTGCTTGCAAAATTCAAATACCCTACACATCAAATATGTTTTGCAACAGAAGCTGCTCTTAAATGCTTGTTGTTTGTTGAATCTGAAAAATTAAGCAGGAAATGACAGGACGCGAATTAAAAAGACATAATGATCTCTTTTACCTCTGTGCCCTGATAGAATATATAGCTAGAGAGACAAAAAACAGAAACAGAGTAATAGTCAACGCTCTTGGAGAGGAGCGTCTGACTAAGATATATAAACTTGCAGATATTTACCACAGTGATAACATCGCCCGAGTAGCAGATGATCTGATTAAAGAATGCAAGATAGAATCCGATTATTTTGACATAACAAATGTCAAATATGCAGTGCCAACCCACTGGGATATTGCCAAGGTGTACAAGCGACTTATCATAAGCGTATCCCAAGATAACCCAAAATTCTATATCAAGACTCTCATTACGGTTTACAACTCCTGGATTGCAGACAAGATTGATGATTATAACAGCAGTTTCTACTATGATACACCCGATTGTATCTACCAGTCATATCTTGTAGGGAAGCCGTTATAGTTGTCAATGTATATAGCCTTTTCTTGATTTTTCAAATTTCAGTGAACCTTTTCCCTAGAACCTTGTTATAGTATTGAAATAAGTTTTATCAGGTGAATAATCTGAGCACCCCGTAGCGTTGGGATAACGTTGCGGGGTGTGGTTTTTAGAATCATACCTCGTTTGGAGGTCAATCCATTTCTGTATTTGGAACGTATTGGGATATGTCATTTAATATTGGCAGTTTGCTCCCTTTAGAAGTCACATTCTTGATGAAAGCAGTACATTCTGTAGTTGTTAACAGTCTCCTTTTCCATCCATAATACAGGAAGTCAAGAGTTGTAAGATATGTTATACGGTTTTTCTTGCAGTAGTCTTTTATATCACGTAGGTTGCTGCTCCCAATTATGTTTGAAGTATAGCGGCAGTAGGCCATACAGGCACTCTCTCCATCACCGTATGTGTTTTTCAGTTTGGCGTACTCAACTAGCATTGCTCCGGAAGGGTTGAACTTCTGTAATGTTATATTTTTCAGATAGTGTATCTGATTATCCAGTTGATGTCTGATACTTTTAAGCTCATTATAAACTTTGTCCAATACTATGTGACCACATTCAGGGAATATCTGTGGCAGAATTGAAAGCTTTTCTCCTTTGCTGAAATGGATAAGTACATCAGCATCCAGCACTATCGTCATTCTCTCCTGCTCCATATCCAATCTTGTTTAATAGTTCCAGATAATGTCCTTCTGAGATTATTCCTGAATCGTATAGTTTTTTTGCTTTAGCGCCAAAATCCCCTAATATCAAGCCGTGATTGCCATTCTTATATAAATCGGTATCATATCCCATCATTTTGGCTTCCTGGATTATCTTTACGGAAAAAAGCTTTTCATATTGTTCTTTGGTAATCAGCTTTAATTCTTTGAGCCTTATCAGTATTGTTGAGTGTGATACTTGATATAGTGCTTCCATTGTTACGGTTGTTGCCAATGATACATTTCCCCCGGCAAGTTCTTCATATGGTATTGCTTGAAGTATCCCGGATTTAGGCATCAGGAGAGCTCCGGCAAACAGATTTGCAGATTTTTCAGATTCTGCAGTAAACCCATCTTTACTAATATGTGGGCGAGGTGTATTTTCATAATACAGGTGATATAGTTCATGGGCAATTGTAAAGTGTTGCCTGCCTCTGGTATTGTTGCTGTTTATGAGCATGAAACGCCATTTCTCATCAGCTGATTTCATGGAAAAACCGTAAAGCTTGTCTGATAATGGCCTATATAATGTTATTATGTTCAGCATTCTGAGCAAAGTCTTTGCATTAAGTGGTTCAGATAGACTTAATCCGTTATTTGTCCTGAATTGTGCAGCCAGGTTCTCGGCTGTATCTATATTTATTTTGCTCATAGTCCCAACAACCTGTTTATTTTTAAATAACTTATGGCAATGGATTTGAAATCATTCAGTTGATCCATGTCATCTTTATCCAGTTCTTCTGCACGGAATGCATGTAGCAGCAAACTTTTCATGGAGTCATTGTCAGCTTCAAACAGCATGGATAACTCAATGCAGTATGCTTTTGCTGCTGCTTCCAGTACTGCAAGTGGGGCAGTGCGTTCTCCTGCTTCATAATTTGAATATGCGGAACGTTTGATTTTTAATAGTCTGGCAGCTTGTTCCTGAGTGTACCCGTTACTCTCCCTAAGCAGTTTTAGGTTATTTCCTACAATCTTGTCCATAGTACATTATTTAGTGTGGCAAAATTAGTTAAATTATGTGTTTATTCAAATAAGTTGCCACAATGTGTTTTTATTCCCAATCCTCCACCGTTACGTCAAAGTTGATTGACTGGAGGACTTTGGTCATCCTGCCGTTGTACTGGGAGTAGAGGGGACAGTTGTCAGCTATTTCAAATGTGAGTTCTGTTGTGCGGTTTTCAGTGATTGAACCTTTTGTTGTGAAGTACATCGGCCCCTCGCACAGTAGGAACAGTGCACCGTCAGCTATGTATGTGTACATGTTGCCGTATATTTTTATGTACATGCCGGTGCTGTTATGGGGTAGGGTAGAGGGGCTCCAGAGGGTGAATGTCTGTACTGCGGCTTTTGCTGCAGGGGTGAGCAGGGTAGCTCCATATCCGTAGAGTGTTCCGCTCTGGTTCTGCAGAAGCATTATGTTGCCGGTAGCTTCAAGGCCGGTGTTTTCATTTTTCAGCATAATGTTGCATATTTCTATGCTGTCTATCTGCAGGCTGGTGTTTGGGGCGGAGTTCATTATCTGCAGTGTAAGGCTCCCCTCCTTGTATTGGGCAGATTTGATTTCAATTGCCCCGTTTTTGCTGTTGACAGCAGAATCCACCTCATCTTTTATGGATTCTGCGACGCAGGAGCAGAGGATATTCAAGCAAAGGATTGTCGGGAAGATATAACTGAGGATAGGTTTCATATCTTTCTCCTTTTCTTATATCCTATACACTGGAATTCAAGGAAAGTTCAGGCGCTTGTTTATTTTGCCCCTCCGTTATTATTCACTATATTTGCAAATTGCTTTTAACCACTTAAGAGATTATAAGTTATTATGAAAGGTATTGTTCTGGCCGGAGGTTCCGGTACAAGGTTGTATCCAATTACCAAGGGTGTGAGCAAGCAGCTCCTTCCCGTGTATGACAAACCTATGATATATTACCCTATTTCTGTCCTTATGCTGGCGGGGATAAGGGAGATCCTCATCATATCCACTCCACATGATCTGCCGGGTTTCCAGCGTCTGCTTGGGGACGGTTCCGATTATGGGGTAAAGTTTGAGTATGCGGAGCAGCCTTCTCCAGACGGTCTGGCACAGGCTTTCATAATAGGGGAGAAGTTCATTGGGAATGACAGCGCCTGCCTTGTGCTTGGCGACAATATCTTCCATGGAGCAGGCTTCAGCGGCATGTTGAGGGAGGCCGTAAGGATGGCAGAGGAGGAGAGCAAGGCTACAGTGTTCGGTTACTGGGTATCTGATCCGGAGCGTTATGGTGTGGCTGAGTTTGATAAGCAGGGCAATTGCCTGAGCATTGAGGAGAAGCCGGCGCAGCCAAAATCAAATTATGCTGTTGTGGGCCTTTACTTCTATCCTAACAAGGTGGTTGAGGTTGCAAAGAACATCAAGCCTTCTGCACGCGGTGAGCTGGAGATAACTACCGTAAACCAGCAGTTCCTGCAAGACGGGGAGCTTAAGGTGCAGACACTCGGCCGCGGCTTTGCATGGCTGGATACCGGTACGCATGATTCCCTGAGTGAGGCTTCAACCTTCATAGAGGTGATAGAGAAGCGCCAGGGCCTGAAGATAGCCTGCCTTGAGGGAATAGCCTTCCGCAAAGGTTGGATTACTCCCTGCAAAATGAAGCAGCTGGCCCAGCCTATGATAAAGAACCAGTACGGACAGTATCTCCTGAAGGTGGTTGAGGAAGTGGAGAGGACCGGAGAGCAGAATTTGGATTAAAATGGAGGTAATCAAGACAGATATAGAAGGGGTGGTGATTATTGAACCCCGTGTATTCAAGGATGCCAGAGGCTATTTCTTTGAGAGTTTCTCCCAGAGGGAGTTCCAGGAGAAGGTGCGTCCCATAAATTTTGTGCAGGATAACGAGAGCATGTCTTCCTATGGCGTTATGCGCGGGCTTCATTTCCAGAGGCCTCCATATGCACAGAGCAAGCTTGTAAGGTGCGTGAAGGGGAAGGTGCTGGATGTGGCTGTGGATATCCGCAAAGGGAGCCCTACATACGGCAAGTATGTGGCAGTGGAGCTTTCTGAGGAGAACCACAGGCAGTTCTTCATCCCAAGGGGATTTGCCCATGGCTTTGCGGTTTTGAGTGAGACTGCGGTATTCCAGTATAAGTGTGACAACTTCTACGCCCCTGAGGCCGACGGAGGCATAAGCATACAGGATGATTCTCTGGGGATTGACTGGCAGATACCTGCAGAGAGCGCCGTATTGAGCGAAAAGGACATGAAGCACCTTTGCCTGAAGGACTTTGATTCCCCATTCAATTATAAAGATAATCTTTATCCGGAGTTATAGGCTGCACTGCTGCAGCCTGTAATTGCCTGGAGCAATTCTATACAGATATGAATATACTTGTAACCGGAGCCAACGGGCAGCTTGGAAATGAGATGAGGATTGTTTCTGCAGGAAGCGGTGACAATTACATCTTTACAGATGTCACACAGGTTGAGGGGCAGGAGACCACTCATCTGGATATCACAAGCCTTGAGGCTGTCAGGGCTGCTGTAAAGGAGCACAATGTTGATGTGATTGTGAACTGCGCAGCCTATACAAATGTGGATGCAGCTGAGACAAACGGGGCGGTTGCTGAGTTGTTGAACGCTACAGCTCCTGAGAACCTGGCTATTGCCATGAAGGAGGCAGGCGGCATGCTGGTACAGATTTCTACTGATTATGTATTTGGTAAGGAGCCTTACAATATTCCATGCAAGGAAGACCAGCAGGGGACCCCTACAGGAGTTTATGGACTTACAAAACTCCACGGTGAACAGAAGATTCAGGCAACCGGCTGCAAGCATGTGATAATCCGTACAGCATGGCTCTACTCAGAGTTCGGGAAGAACTTCTGCAAGACCATGATGATGCTTACCTCGCCTGAGGCGGTGGCCGCACGCGTAGCTGCCGGAAAACCGGCAGGGCTGAAAGTGGTGTTTGATCAGGTAGGAACCCCTACGTATGCTCTGGATCTGGCAATAGCAATCTCAAACATAATTGAAGATTATAGCAAGGAGGCCTCTGGTGCAGATTATTCAAAGACAGGAATCTACCACTATAGCAACGAAGGTGTGTGCAGCTGGTATGATTTCACCAAGGCAATAGCTGAATACAACGGCACTACAGAATGTGATGTACAGCCTTGCCACAGCAACGAGTTCCCGAGTCCTGTAACCAGGCCGGCCTTCTCCGTGCTCGACAAGACCAAGATAAAGGAAACATTCAATGTAAAGGTCCCTTACTGGACAGACTCATTGAAGAAATGTATCTCAAACCTTAAAAACCAATAGAAAATGGCAAAAAATAACATACTTATCACCGGCGGAGCCGGATTCATCGGGAGCCATGTAGTAAGGCTTTTTGTGAACAAATATCCTGATTATAACATCATTAACCTGGATAAGCTCACATATGCGGGCAATCTGGCAAACCTCAAGGACATTGAGGATAAGCCAAATTACAAGTTCGTAAGGATGGATATCTGTGATTTTGAGGATATTCTGGCCCTGATGCAGAAAGAGGAGATAAACGGCGTGATCCACCTTGCCGCAGAGAGCCATGTGGACCGCAGCATCAAGGACCCTTTCACCTTTGCCCGCACCAATGTGATGGGAACCCTCAGCCTCCTCCAGGCTGCAAAGATTTATTGGGAGTCTCTTCCCGACAAATATGAGAACAAGCGTTTCTACCATATCTCTACAGATGAGGTATATGGAGCCCTTGAGCTTTCGCACCCTGAGGGAATTGAGCCCCCTTTCACCACTACAGCGTCATCAGGTGAGCACCACCTGGCATACGGTGAGGACTTCTTCTATGAGACCACAAAATACAACCCTCACAGCCCATACAGTGCTGCAAAAGCCAGTTCAGACCACTTCGTGAGGGCGTACCACGATACCTACGGAATGCCTACAATTGTTACCAACTGCAGCAACAACTACGGCCCTTACCAGTTCCCTGAGAAATTGATTCCGCTCTTCATAAACAACATCCGCAAGCGCAAGCCGCTTCCGGTATACGGTAAAGGGGAGAATGTGCGCGACTGGCTATATGTAGAGGACCACGCAAGGGCTATTGACTTGATTTACCATGAGGGCAAGATTGCTGAGACATACAACATAGGCGGCTTCAACGAGTGGAAAAACATAGACCTTATTAAAGTTATGATCAAGACAGTTGACCGCATCCTCGGCAACCCTGAGGGCTCGAGCCTGGATTTGATCACATACGTTACAGACCGTGCAGGTCACGACCTCCGCTATGCAATTGACTCCACCAAACTCCAGAAGGAGCTGGGCTGGGAGCCAAGCCTCCAGTTTGAGGAAGGAATTGAAAAGACTGTCCGCTGGTACCTCGATAACCAGGAGTGGATGGACAACATCACCTCCGGCGAGTATGAAAAATACTACGAGAGTATGTATAAGGGAAGGTAATATTACATTGATATACATGCAAAAAGGACACCCCGCCGGGGTGCCCTTTTTGCATCTTATGTGGTTTCTCTTAGAATGTCATCGCAAAGAATGAAGTGGTGCAGAGGTACCATACGGCGCCGGCGGCTGCAGCAATTATCAGCAAAGCCAGAAGCACCAGCAGAAGTTTTTTGCCTGCACCCATTCCTTTCTTGTATGGATCCTTGAGCTTCATTTTAGGGTATTTTACAATGTCGGTGAGGGTTTCGCCGAATGGGATGCTGATCTTGGCGGCGGCGTTTATGGCCCAGCCGTTGGCGTTGAGCAGCGGAGCGATGTTCCTGCGGCGGAGCTTCATCCAGGCCATTACCATTGCAGGGCCTGAGATTACAAGCATGATACCCACGAATGCGGCCAGGAGCTGCCACCAGGTCAATGAGAAGATTCCCTCAGCCAATGCTGTGAGGGCTGTACCTATCATTCCCACAGCCATTCCTATTGCAGCAAAGATACCGGCAAACTTGGCTATGTCGAACGGTGGGGTTGCGGCCGGTTTGGCGGCGGCATCAGCGCCGGCAGCCGGAGCGGCAGGGATTGAGGTTGGGGCTGCATTTATCTTTGCAGTTGCCTCAGCCATCATCTTGGCATCCTTCTCGGCGGCGCTCTTGTTTATCAGGTTCTCAATTGTCTTGGACATCCTGCGGTATGGGCTCCAGAATGCCTGGGCCACGCTTATAGGGTTGTCTACAATCTTTGTGATTACCGCATCCCACTCAACGCCTGAGTTATCATAGTAGATTGCGTTCTTGCCCACTATGAGGTCTCCAATCTCACCCACTGTAACTGCTGCCACAATCTGAAGCTTTGCAGCGCTGCTCTTGGTAGTGCAGTCGCAGTATACAAGGAACATCCCGCTGGTTGCGGCAGTTGCGTTGTGCTTGCCCATATCTGCCACCTTCATGCAAAAGCGGCATGCCCTCTGGTCTATGATGAGTGTACCGCTCTGGAAGATTGCCTGAACGGTCTTGTTCTTGTCATAGAAGTCGTTGAATGTAATGAAGTTGCGCAGAAGCCTGCAGAAGTCCCTCAGGATATGGAGCGCTTTGTCAACCATCTCAATATTGTTTGCCTCCTCTGCAAGTGCGGCATCCTGTGCCACCAGTTCCAGAAGGGCCTCCTTCTTGTTCTGTGCAAGGAACCCGGCAATAGCCTCCGGCCCCAGCGGCTCAACTGCTGCACCGGCTTTACCGGCCTTCCATGCTGTATATGCAGTAAATTTGCCTCCCAGCTCTCCCCATACAGCCTCGGTAAGCACCTTTACATCTGCTCCAAACGCACCTTTTATAATCTCAAACTGTGCGGCCCATGCAGGATTCACGGGTGCAGAGAGGTCTATGCCCTCACCTGGCACCACACGGGCTATAGGGTATGTTGCAATCTCATCCCCCTTTGCCGAGAGGTTCTCTGCACTGATAGCCTCAATGCGTGAGGTCTGTACGTCCAGGGATGATGTGCTGTCCGGAGAAAATGCTGCCAGCTTGCTGCGCATGAAGTAATCCTTTACTTTGGCATCCAGTGCGTTGTATGCTGAAATTATGGCATCTGTGTCAGCTCCGAAAGGTGCCTCAACAGCCGCTGCCTCCCATGCCGAGTAGTCTGCAAGGGCCTGGTAGAAAGCCTCAATCTTTGCAGCATCAACTCCGGGTGCGCCGCTCCTGTCTGCAACGCCGCCCATTGTGGCAATTGCAGCTGCCACAGCGGCTTTCTCATCTGCATCTTCAGGGGTTGCCTCTGTAATTATGCCGTCTCCGTTGAAGCGGGTCTGTGCAAAGATTGCCGCAATGTCTGCGGTATCTGCCATTGAGATTACATTCCCCTCCCTGCCCAGATTCATGAGGATCTGTCGGGAAGCATTATATAGTTTTGAACCGGTTTCATCTGAGGTGTTGAACTCCCCAATGTTGATGGAATCTTTCCCCTCAAGGATCAGGTCCGGATTCTTGAGTGCCCCTGTTATCCATTTGCTGGTGTTGATTACATCATTCACGCGGATCTTGCCGTCTGCATCGCAATCTATGTATGCAAGGCTCTTGTCATCAATCTCCAGGCCTTTTACAGGGCAGGAGAGGACTGTCCACATTTTCTTGTCCAGTTCATGCAGGTGTGCAATGTCTTCTCCGGAGTTCAGCTTCACACGGGTTGTGCCGCCTATGTTTGCAAAACTCCATTTGTACTTCTGATTTTTGTTGACTAACGCCATATTACAGTTTTTTAAGATAGTATCTGTTAAAAAAATACCCCGCAACTCCAATAAGGGGTTGCGGGGTTACAGTCTTGGTGCCCAGAACAGGACTCGAACCTGCATGCCTCGCGGCACTCGCACCTGAAACGAGCGTGTCTACCATTTCACCACCTGGGCAAGAAGCAAAGAACTGCTTTCCGGATGCAAATGTAATATTTTATTCGTCATTTTAAATACTTATCTTTGCATTTAGTGCAAAAAATTTAAAAATGAAGAGAGTTTTACTTACAGGAGCAACAGGATATATAGGTTCGCATGTGGCAGTTGAGCTTACCATGGCCGGTTATGATGTTATTGGCGTGGACAATTTTTCCAATTCAACCCCCAAGGTGCTGGGCGGAATAGAGAAGATCATTGGGAAGAGGATTGATTTCATGGAGGTTGACTGTACCGATTATGCCGCGTTTGAGAAGGTGTTTGAAAAATATCCCGATATTGAGGCAGCCATTCATTTTGCTGCTTATAAGGCTGTGGGCGAGAGCGTTGCAAAGCCTGTGATGTATTACAGGAACAATCTGGATTCCCTTGTGAACCTCATTGAGCTGATGACACTCAAGGGGAAAGGGGCAAACATTGTATTCTCTTCATCCGCAACAGTATACGGCCAGCCGGCAGATGACGAGCTGCCTATCAGGGAGTCAACCCCGCTGCAGCCTGCAACCTCCCCATACGGCCGTACAAAACAGATTGCCGAGGAGATCCTGCAGGATTGCGTGAAGGCCTATCCTAACCTGAATGCCACTGCATTGAGATATTTTAACCCAATTGGGGCACACCCTACAGCACATATAGGAGAGCTCCCTAACGGAGTTCCCAACAACCTGGTACCTTTCATCACCCAGACAGCCGCAGGCATCCGTGAGTGCCTGAGTGTTTTTGGCAATGATTATAATACTCCCGACGGTTCATGCATAAGGGACTATATATATGTGGTGGACCTGGCAAAGGCCCATGTAAAGGCAGTTGAAAAGATGCTCAGGGAGGGGATCAGGTGGAATGTATTCAACTTGGGTACCGGAAAGGGACTTTCAGTGCTGGAACTTGTAAATGCCTTCATCAAGGCTACAGGGGTACAGCTGAACTACAAGATTGCGGGCCGCCGTCAGGGAGATGTGGAGCAGTGCTGGGCAGATCCTGCTAAGGCAAACAGGGAGCTCGGATGGAGCGCCGATACCCCAATTGAGGAGGTGCTCCTTTCTGCCTGGAGATGGCAGGAGAGCCTGAAATAATGGTGAAGCGGGGGGCCGCATGTCAGATTTTGGGCTCACATGTAATCTTTCATGTAGCAATAATTCTCTTCCCCGCAGTGTAAAAACAGCGTAAACAGAGTAAATTTTTGCTAAAAAAGAAATTTCTGCATGCAGGAGTTTCTTTTTTTCTTTTTCAGCAACAGAATTTTCCCGCCTGAAGGTACTTTTGTCCCTGAGGCTTGGGAGCTTTCTGGTGCGTCACGTTTTTTGCTTGTATTTTCATTTTCTCTAAAATTGCCCGGCTCCCTTCCTCTTTGTTGGATTTAATCATTATTGGAATATGAAGAGGAGTGTTTTTTCTTGTTTGATGTTTTTTGGAGCGGTGCTGATGGGTTCATGTACCGCCGATGAACTTGTTCCGCAGGTCCCCCTTACCGTCTCATTTTCAGTGGATGAAGTTGCCGGTTTGGAAGTCAGGAGCTCCGGGGGCGGGGTGGAGCAGGTTGTGAAGGATGTAAACCTGTATATCCTCAATGAGGCCGGTCATGTGGTCTCCTATGGACATTATCCCCAGGGGGGCGGCATCCGGGCCACAATATATGATGGCATGCGTTACAGCATATATGCCATAGCCAATGCAGGGGTACCGCTCCCGGCAAAGGATATGGATGAGATAGAGTCCCTTGATTTTACCCTCTCTTCCCAATCCTGGATGGCCGGGGCTGATGGTGTGATCCTTATGAGCGGAAGGCTCCCCCTGCAGGAGATGCGGGGAGGAGGGGATATAACTGTCCCTTTGGAAAGATGTGCGGCAAAGGTGGTGCTGAAATGTGATTTTTCCGCCCTGAATGATGATGTCACCATAGATGTCTCAAGCATCAGGCTGGGGAACATTCCCTGTAGAGTTGGGATTTTCAGGGAGAGCAGGGTTGTTTCAGCAGATGGGGCCATGGACGGTATCCCTGTTGCCAATCCTTCCGCAGATGCCCTGAAAGAGGGCATCCCGTTTTATCTGCTGGAGAATATGCAGGGGAATCTGCACTCAGGAAATACATCCCAGAGCGGAAAGGTATGGCCCCAGGGGAGCCTAAATTCCAGGATATGCAGCTATGTGGAGATGAAGGCTTCGTATGCCTCCCCCCGCAAGGCAGGTGATATCCTCTACAGATTCTATCTTGGGAAGGATATGCACGCCAACTATGATGTACAGCGCAATGTGCAGTATGATATAACTGTCAGGTTCAGGGGGGACGGGGCCATTGACGAGAACAGCTGGAGGGTGGATGCCGGCGGGCTCAGGGATGTGGTTCCTCCACAAATTTCCTTTGGGGAGAATTCCAGGGTAATGTACGATCTTGAGGAAGGGGTGCTGAAGTTTGCAACACTCAAGCCGGAGGGTGTGAAGGTAAGTGCAGTGAGCTCGGACAACTCCGTTGTACAGGTTGTTGAAAGCAGTTCGGGAGGGGTAAGGCTCAAGGCGCTCTCTCCTGGTAAAGCTACAATAACTGCCAGTGCAGGCGGGGTTTCAACTTCATGTACAATTGATGTGGAGAAGCTGAGGATAGTGCCGCACAGCAGTTCTGTAACCCTTTACAACCATTTTTATACAGATATCCCATATACTGTATATCCGGCCCATGCTGCCTCGTTGGGAGTGGAGTTCTCCTCCTCCATAACCTCCATTCAGATTGGTTTTGGAGGTGTCCACGGAAGGGTGATCCCGCAGTATAATGTGGCCGAGAACCTCCCTGCCACTGCAGGGATAACCCTTTCCGTGGCCGGCAGGAGTGATGTGAAGGCTTATGTGGCGGTAACCGTGAACCCCATGCTCTCCATAAACGGGGAGGTTGTGGCCAACGCCAATCTGGGAAGTGCCGCGGCTGTAAGTGACCTGGGGCTTTCAACCTCACCGCACGCCGGAGTGGATTTCTCCTGGGTCCCTTCTGACGGCTTCACAATATATGGTGATCCCGGTTCCAATGTGGCGGTGTCGGCTGAAGAGAATACCCTCACTTTTCCGGTTCCAAACGGTGCTAACGGCAGGTATAGGCTCAGGGCGGCTGTCTTGGGGGATGACGGCTACGGGAGCAATGAACAGAGCCATACGGATGCTGTGAAGTATTGTGATGTTACAATTTATGAGACAATCTACCTTGTAGGTGTATCCAAGACAATGGGGAGGGAGAAGATTGATACGGATCCCGACAAATGGCGCTATGAGAATGAGGTTGTGGCAAAGTGGCTCTCACACCCCAAATCACTGATGTTCCCGAGCGGGGAACTGAACCTCTCACTGGGGTTTGTGTATAAGGGTGTGACTTATACCGACAGCCATACAGAATTTGCAGAAGAGTTTACATTCACCTTTGAGAAGGGGGATTATGTCTACTATGCCCTTGATACCGGCTTTTCAATCTATCAGGGGACACCTCCCGGCTATTATATGGAGTATTTCTCCCTGGAACCGGCCTCAAGCCGTTATGTGCAGGGAAGCCTACTGGAGGGGAAGCCGTTCCTCTACATATATTCCCGCAATTTTGCCAGCGGCTTCTCAAATGAGCCCTCTACCGATTGGGAGAAGATATTTGAGTATGTTTATCCATAGCACCGGGCAGGGTACGGCCCCATATAAAAAGAGGGTGACTCAAAAGGGTAAATTTTGCGTTACGCTTGCCTCGGAAATCCTCATTTACCTAAGTAAACTCCGGTTTCCTCACCTGCGCAAGCCTTAAATTTCCACCTTTTGAGTCACCCTCATCACTAACCTAAAACTATAACTGCATTGTTCAATTAAATGACAAATCCGGGGGCGGATGGTTCAAAGGAGATCCCTGTAATCGTTTATCTCTTTCCTCATCTCCTTTGTGAGTTCTCCGCGGGAATTGAAGTACAGGCATCTCTCATCCTTGCCGTGCTTCACCTCAAGTGCATATACGGTCTCCTTCCCGTTCCTCTCAATGATATCGGTATCCTCCACCCTCCATTCAGAGTACTTGGATGTTGTGAAGCCACCCTTCACCTCAGCGGGGAGGATGTCATAAGTAATCTCCATTACGGTCATCTTCCAGTTGGCCCTGGCATCAAACCATGCCTCCATTTCATATAGGGTAGGGGTAATGATCCCTGTTGCACCCCCGTATGGAGCCTTGAACTCTGCAACATAGTATTTGCCTTCCCTGTCCCAGTCAACCTGTACTGCCTGTGGGTATCTCTGCTCAAAGGCTTTTATTATATCCGTACTTATTTTTGTAGGGTGGTCATCCCCGTTGTCGCATGCACATAATCCAAATGAGATGAGCATTGCGGCAAATAACAGTGCCATTGTCTTCATGATTTCTCCTTTATGATTGTTTGTAGCTGCAAGGAAAACGCAATTGCCCCAAAATTGTTCAATTTTTTCACTAACTTTGGCACCGTATTGCAACAGCGTATGTGGTTCAGGAAAAAGGAATATTTTGCCCATCCTACAGCGGTGGTGGATAAGGGGGCCAGAGTGGCCCGCGGATGCCGGATATGGCATTTCTCCCATATAATGAAAGGGGCATCATTGGGGGAAGGGTGCAATATAGGGCAGAATGTGGTTATCTCACCGGGGGTAGTGCTGGGCCGCAACTGCAAGGTGCAGAACAACGTGAGCGTATACACCGGCGTAACCTGCGCTGATGATGTGTTCCTGGGGCCGAGCTGCGTCTTCACCAATGTGATGAACCCCCGCAGTGCAGTGAGCCGCAAGGATGAGTACCGTTCCACCCATGTGGGCAAGGGGGCATCCATAGGAGCCAATGCCACAATTGTATGCGGCAACAACATAGGGGAATATGCCTTCATAGGGGCTGGAGCAGTGGTAATAGAGGATATCCCTCCATATGCCCTTGTTGTAGGAAACCCTTCCAGGCAGATAGGGTGGATGAGCCGTATGGGGGAGAAGCTCCATTTCTCTGCAGATGAGCAGGGATGGGAGGTTGCAACATGCCCTTTGGGAGGAGAAAAATACATCCTGAAGGACGGAAGAGTGGAAATTTTATAATTTATAACAATATACCAACATGAAGTTTTTTATTGATACAGCTAATTTGAGCCAGATTGCAAAGGCTCAGGATATGGGTATCCTTGATGGAGTGACAACAAACCCAAGCCTTATGGCTAAAGAGGGTGTGAAGGGTACAGAGGAGATCTATGCACACTACAAGGAGATATGCAAGATTGTTGACGGTCCTGTGAGTGCAGAGGTCTTTGCAAATGATTTTGCAGGCATGGTTGCCGAGGGTGAGGCCCTTGCGGCAATTGACCCTAAGATTACAGTAAAGCTCCCTTGTACCGCTGACGGTATACGTGCGGTGAAATATTTCTCAAAGAAGGGAATTGCAACCAACTGTACACTTGTATTCTCCGTAGGCCAGGCACTTTTAGCTGCCAAGGCTGGCGCAACTTTCGTAAGCCCGTTCGTAGGCCGTCTTGATGATATCTGTGAGGATGGTATAGGTCTCGTGGCCAAGATTGTGGACATGTACCGCTACTACGGTTACGGCACTGAGGTGCTTGCCGCTTCAATCCGTCACACACAGCACATTGTAGCTTGTCTTGAGGCAGGTGCAGACGTTGCAACATGTCCGCTTTCAGCCATTGAGGGCCTCTTGAAACACCCGCTCACAGATGCCGGGCTTGCAATCTTCAACAAGGCTGCTGCCGAGATGAAGTAAAACGGGGTCCAAAAGAGGTAATCTTGCGTTACGCTTTCTTAGGGAATCCTCATTTGCCCAGGAACGGAGATTACACTTCTTCCCTGAAGGCCCGCGGAATGCCGGTGGTGAATTTCATCTCCCTGCCGGTTACCGGGTGGATGAAGCCAAGAATATGGGCGTGCAGATAGAGTCTGCGCGCCTTTTTGCTTTCAGCAAGCTGTGCTGGATTCTCCCCAAAATATTTCCTGTCACCGTAGATGGGGCATCCCAGCTCCTGCATGTGCACCCTTATCTGGTTCTTGCGCCCGGTCTCCAGTTCAAGCTCAATGAGGCTCTTTCTCCTCTTGTTGCTGCTCTCCAGTACCTTATAGTGGGTTATTGCAAGCTGCCCTCCATTGTCCCTTGGGGAAGAATACACAATGAATGCGCTGTTCTCCTTCAGCCAGCTGCGCACCGTCCCCTGCATCTGCTCCCCATCTCCTCCCTGCTTCCCATCCCCGCCGGGTCTCCCGCTGCCGTTGTCCCCTTTGGTTGCCATTCTGCCGGGTCTCCCGCTGCCGTTGCCACTTCCGCCGGGCAACCCGTTCACTACCGCCACATAGCCGCGGTGGGTCACCATGCTGTCCCAGTTCTCCTGCATCCGCAGCTTCACCTCCTCACTCTTGGCAAATACCATCAGCCCGCTGGTCTCCCGGTCCAGTCTGTGCACAATGAATGCCCGTGGAACCGCACCGTAACCTCTGCTCCGCATCCCGGGCACGTTTTGGGCCGTTTTTGTTCCCGAACGCCACTCCAAGTCTGTCACTGGCACATTTTGGGCCGTTTTTGTGCCACGGCCGCGCCCGAATTCCCGTCCATGCCCGAACTCCCGTCCGCGCCCGCCGAAGCCATGCCCGCTGAAGCCATGCCCACCGAAGCCTCGGCCACCGCCACCGCAGGTGTTCTGCAGGTAGTTGTTCAGAAGCCTGTGTGCGGTAATCTCTCCCCTGCCGCAGGAGGTGCCCACGGAGAGGAGCCCCTCACGCTTCTCTATCACAATGAGGTGTTCGTCTTCAAAAACTATCCTTATGGGAGTTCTGTCCATTGAAGCGGTCTATTGCTCAGGCAGGTGTTCGTTAGATGAGATGAACAGCATTACATCCCCCTCAAGGAGCTGTGTCTGGCCGTTAGGTACAATGTATTCCTTCCCCCTCTTCACCATCATTACAAGATGCCCTTTGGGGATGTTCATCTTGGCAAGGTTGTCCCCGTTCTTGAGTATCTCTTCGGTGAGGGTAACCTCGTAGAGGGACGAACTCATTTCGTCGGGAATATGGATGTCAAACTTCTTCTCCTCCTCAGGCGGCAGGTCCAGGTGGAGCCTTTTGGCAAACCATCCTATGCTCATACCCTGCATTATAAGTGAGAGGAGTGTGATGAAGAATACTATGTTGAATATTATGTCTGAACCCGGAATCTTCTCAACTACCGGATATGTGGCAAAGATGATTGGAACAGCTCCCCTGAGTCCTACCCACGAGATGAATGTCTGGGCCTTGAGCGGTAGGTCCTTGAACGGTGCGAGGCATGCGAACACGCTGAGCGGCCTTGCAACGAACATCATGAAGAGCCCTATGAGCAATCCTGCAGGGGCAACATGTATCATTTCTGAAGGTACTACAAGGAGTCCCAATGTGAGGAACATGATTACCTGGAAGAGCCAGGTGAGGCTGTCCATGAAGAGGCTCATCTCCCTCTTGAGGATTACCTTGCTGTTTCCTACCACGAGACCTGCAATATATACTGCAAGGTAGCCGTTGCCCCCTACAAGGTCTGTGATTGCGAATGTGAAGAATACCACGCTCAGCAGCAGTACCGAGTAGAGTGCAGTGTTTGAGAGTTCAATCTTGTTGATGAGCCATACAACAGCCTTGCCTATGGCTATGCTAATCACTATGGCAAGGCCGAACTGCAGCACCAGATCCTTGGCAATGTCCCATCCGCTCACATCGCCAGGGTTGTGGATTACATGTATCAGGAGGATGGTGAGCATGTAGGCCATAGGGTCGTTACTACCGCTCTCAAGCTCCAGAAGCGGCTTCAGGTTGTGCTTGAGCTGCATCTTCTGGGAACGGAGTATGCTGAACACCGAGGCCGAGTCGGTAGAGGACATTGTGGCAGCCAGCAGGAATGAGGCCAGTACGGAGAGTTCCATGTTCATTCCCGACAGCATTGCCAGGCAGAAGATGAATCCTCCCGTAAGGAGTGTAGTTATAAGGAGCGCAACCGTAGAGAGGAGGAGCCCGGGAATGGCAATAGGCTTTATTTCAGTGAACTTTGTATCCATACCTCCCGTAAAGAGGATAATGCTCAATGCTATCATGCCTATGAACTGGGCACTTTTGGGGGAGTTGAACTCCAGGCCGAACCCCTCACATCCGAACAGCATTCCCACCAGGAGGAAGAGGAGGAGGGTAGGGACACCAAAACGGAACCCTGTCTTGCTGATGATGATGCTCACAAATACCAGGACTGCACCTAAAAGAAGTATATTTTCGCTCGTAAATATCATAAGGCAAATATTTATGAAGCAGGAACCTCCTGCTTTCCAAAGCAACAAATTTACGAAAAATATGTTTGAGACCCAATATGCCGGAAATGTCAATCTTTAGTCATTTTAAAAATTATTATCTTAGCGCCTGATTTGATTTTAACAGTTACAGACATGAAGAGACTCCTCATTGCCGTTGTGGCCGCATTGGTTTCATTCCCTTTGTCGGCAGCTGATACGCTTGCGGTGAAGGCCGTAGCGCAGGACTGCAGCATCTATAAGTTTGAACCCAGGCAGCTTATTGCCCCTGCAGCACTCATAGGTATTGGTGCAATTGGCTCTGCCATTGATGATTTCAAGGAGCTGGATTTCGGCCTCAGGAAGCCCCATGACGGTGGATTTGTGTTTGAGGATGTTACGCAGTATGTGCCGGTAGCGGGATTCTATGCCCTGAAGCTCAGCGGAGTGCAGTCTGCCCATAACTACAGGGATGCCACCGTAATTCTTGCCGCTTCATACTGCATCACTGCAGTTGCAACCAAGCTGGTAAAGGTGGTTGCGGACGTGGAGCGCCCCAACGGTTTGGATAACAATTCTTTCCCAAGCGGACATTCTGCAGTGGCCTTTATGGGTGCCGAGTTCCTGAGGATGGAGTACAAGGATACGTCCCCTTGGATTGGTGTTGCCGGCTATGCCGTGGCAACAGGTACTGCCTTGGCCCGTATAGGACATAATGAACATTGGTTTACAGACCTCCTGGCAGGTGCCGGTGTGGGAATTCTGGGTACAAGGGCGGCATATTGGATTTATCCGCAGGTGCAGAAGATCCTCTTTGGCAAGTCTATGGACCGCAAGAGGGAACAAGGCTGTTCATTCATGAGCCTGCCATATTATAATGGAGAAAGTGCAGGAATATCGCTGGCCCTGCAGTTCTGATATTCCATTTGTCCTGCATTCTGATGATCCGTTTTCCCGATGATGAAGAATTTTCTTATTGAAGGCGGCACAACCCCCACCATTGCGGAGAGGGAGGCGCTTCCGGCCCTTTTTACCAATCCTTTCAGTTACCGGCCGCACCCTTTGTGCATTGAAGCGGCAGCCGGGGTGAGGGGTGCCATTGCTGCAGACCCCCTCCTGCACAAAAGGCTTATGGAGGAGGGAAAGATGCTGGGAGTCCTTGTTGCAGAATCTCCGGAAGGGAGGATAGGGTTTCTGGCAGCACACTCCGGGGTATTGGAGTGCCATTCACTTACGGGATATTTTGTACCTCCTGTATATGACCTCCTTTCACCCTGCAGCTTTTTCCCGGAAGGTGAGGCTGAGATAATCCGCCTTAATGAAAAGATAGATGAACTCCGGAATGACAGGGAGTTCTGTGCATATATCTCCGGTACAGCTGAAGCAAGGGAACGTCATCTTGCAGAGATAGAGCGCCTTAAGGATATTTATATGAAGGGTAAGGTGGAGAGGGAGAAACTTCGAGAAGCCGCGGGGAAGGAAATTGTTCTGCTCCAGGCAGGGCTCAGGACAGGACTTGAGAGGTTTGATGAGGAACTGGAGATGAGGGAGGCTCTGGAGAATCTTGAGGCGAGGCTGGGGGAGATTGCACAGGAGAGCCAGTTCCAGAAGGGTGAGATACGGAGGGCTGAGAAGAGGATGAAGGAGGAGATGGCTGTAAGGGATGCATGGTTGCGGGAAAGGTATGGCCGGATTGAAGGGTTGAAGCAGCTCCGCAAGCAGAAATCTGTTGCCCTGCAGCGGAAGATATTTGAACATTTTTCTTTCCTGAATGCCAGGGGTGAGCGGAAGAATCTGCTTGATATTTTTGGTGACGTTGTGCCTCCGGCCGGTACAGGGGAATGTGCCGGGCCGCGGCTGCTGCAATATGCTTATATGCATGGTTACCGTCCCATTGCAATGGGTGAGTTCTGGTACGGAGGGCAGATTTCATCCGAGCTGCGTATGGACGGCAAGTTCTATCCCTCATGCAAGGGGAAGTGCGGTCCGGTGCTGGGATTCATGCTCCAGGGATTGGAGGTGGATCCGGCGGATTATCACTCCGGTTACGGGCTGGGGGAGTGCAGCTGCCCTGAAATCCTGTATGAGGATGAATTCATGATTGCGGTTTACAAACCGGCCGGAATCCTCTCCGTGCCGGGAAAAAATGCAGCCGAGCCTCATGTTGCCCGGCTCATTCCGGGTTTCCGCTCCGGATGGAAGCAGGTCCACCGCCTTGA
The DNA here is from genome assembly GCA_017482565.1 of Bacteroidales bacterium. Taxonomy (GTDB): domain Bacteria; phylum Bacteroidota; class Bacteroidia; order Bacteroidales; family UBA932; genus Egerieousia. Next base: position 26,699 of record JAFUMO010000059.1, read on the forward strand.
CATGCACACTTCCGGGGTGCTGCTCATTGCCAAGGATGAGGCAACCTACAGGGAGCTGCAGAAGCAGTTCTCCTGCGGCAGGGTGGCGAAGGTATATCATGCAGTTCTGGATGGGGATGCAGCTCCAACAACGGCCGGCGGGTGTGTGGTGTGGGACTCCGCCCATTCCGGGGAGATTTCAATCCCCCTTTCGCCTGATTATCTCAACCGCCCTCTCCAGACGGCAGACTTTGAGGAGGGCAAGCAGGCCCTCACCAAGTTCAGGGTTATACGCCGTAAAAAAGGGATGAGCTTTGTGGAGTTCTCTCCCGTTACTGGCCGTACCCATCAGCTAAGGGTGCACTCTGCACATCCTCAGGGCCTTGGAACGCCTATTGTGGGGGATATCCTGTACGGCAGGGCGGCATCACGCCTGATGCTGCATGCCTTTTCAGTGAAGTTCATTCATCCTGTGAAGGGGGAGATGGAAATCGTTGCTCCCCACCCCAAGGGTTTCATGTGGATTGAAGGTGCCTGACATACAACCGGTGCTCCTGCGGGGTTTGCTTGGGGCAGGTTCATGAGGGAACTTCCCGGGGCGTGCCCAATGGAGGATAGCTGTCGGGAAGAGGCTTCAGCACACTGTTACCTGCAGTACCTCCTGGGTGGATTCTGTAACCCTTACATGGTTGGCTATCTGCAGCCCGGGAAGGCAGACAATTTTACCTGTGGCATCAGTCATCACCAATACATTTCCCTTGTGAAGGTTCTCAAATTTTATGTCGGAGAGGTAATCTGTTACCTTCTTGCTCCCGCGCAGCCCAAGCGGCGAGAATCTGTCGCCAGGTTCAACGGCCCTGCAGCTGAGGGGCATCTCTACCTTTGAGGCATCCATATAGAGGGTAGGGCAATGGTGGCGACTCTCCTTCCTGGTACGCCATGCCTCGCGCGGAATCACCACAGTATCAATGTCCAGGGTGCACTCAGGAACCACATTCAGATAGAATTTCAGCAGCCCCCTCTCCTTCACTGCAATGACTTCTCCGCTTCCCGACAAGAATTTCTTTGGACCGCCTGTCCCCTTCTTTGCCTCTCCGCTCCTTGATGTGACCTCATGCGTCCCGCTGTCAGGGCACGTGCCTCCGTATACCGCTGTATCCTCTGAAATTGAAGCGCATATATCCTCAATTATTGCAGGGGAGAAGGAGTACCTTGAAGCAATCTGGTACACCCAGAACTCCCATTCCTCCTCTTCCAGAAGCCTTGCCAGCTCCACTATGCAGATTATGGCAGAATACTCCTCTTCAATTCCCCCGTTATCTGCAGGTATCCGGTTCATCAGGATATTCAGGCCGCACATCTTCCCGGCAAAGCTGCTCCCGCTGAACTCCTCAAAAGTGGTGAACTCATTGCACAGCAGCTGCAGCTTCTCCTCTATATGCTTCTGAATGATGCCAGCGGCTTGCCTGAAATGCCTTATATTGCGGTTGAAGGTGGCAACTACAGATGGGTTTATCCTCTCCAGCTGTGGAAACACCTCATTGCGGATCCTGTTACGGGAATAATCGCTCAGCAGATTTGTGCTGTCTGTACGGTAAGGAACATTGAACTTGAGGGCATACTTCTCAATCTGCTTCCTGGAATAGCACATCAGCGGCCTGATGATGTATTGCGGGTGCGGGGCCTGCTCTTCAGCGGCAGCATCAACAAATTCCAGCTCCACCTTCTCGCGGATTCCCCCTATACCCTCAATGCCGCATCCGCGGGTGAGGTTCAACAGGAGGGTTTCAGCATTGTCATTGGCATTGTGGGCAATAGCCAGGAAATCATATCCATGTCCGGCCATAAGGGTGTAGAACCATCTGTAGCGGAGTTCGCGGGCAGCCATCTCAATGGAAATCCCCTTTTCTGCTGCAAATTCAGTGGTGTTGAAGCTCTCCTCATGGAGTGTAATCCCATTTTGTGAGCACCATTTACGTACCATACGGGTATCCCCATCACTCTCCTCCCCGCGGAGGTTGAAGTTCACGTGCGCAGCGGCAACCGTAAGGTCAAGCCCGCTGTTGAGCAGGGCATCCGCCATGCACATGGAATCCATCCCGCCGCTCACGGCAGCCAGCACTCTTGAACCGTATTCCACACCCAGCTCCAGCAGGCGCTTCTTGAACCCGTATCTGAACATATCCATTCTAATTTAGATGATTACAAAAATACTACAAATTGCTATATTTGAAAACAGAATCGGGTTATAGAACCCGACTATAACCCTACCCAATAAAATATCATTTACACAAAATTTTGGGCACTGCCATTAAGTACCCAATAGGAACACCCGTGAATCTTCTCAGCTAATTGTATTGCTTGTTGAGCATAGCCTCTACCTCAAAATTCTTATTAATAGAATCCCAATTGGCCTACTCATTCTCTACCATCTTGAGCCTTTTGATAAGATTTAAGAATTTCATCACATTCTGAATCACTCATTTCTTGAGATCTTTCGTAGGCTGCCCTTAGTTTTTCACGAGGTGTCCTATTTGTAGTGTCAGCTTCTATGAGTGCCTCTATAATAGGAGATTGCCGAAAATAGAATACTGTGTCAGGCTGTGATTGCATTTGTTCTGCGGATTTTTTATTCAGCAGATTCATCATTTCATCAAATTGTTGTTCTTCAGTTTTCTTATTATTTTGAAAACAACTTGTCAATGAAAACAGCAGAATGAGGAAAGTAATGTATTTCATCATATTAAAGTTAATTTTTTAGATTAATGTTATTCTCGTTCAATGAGGATTCCTCCCATCTGTGGCCACTCATTGTAGAGTGAATTGATGTATAATTTCTATGCGGGAGTACATCCTATCAAGAGTTTGATTTCCGAATCTTTCTTAACTAAATCAACAGTACATACTATTGCATCAAGTCTGTCCCTATCCAAACATCTATTCCCTCATTGTCTGAAGATTTAGTGCCGTCAAGATAACCATAATCTAATTAGGGATAGTCATTTAATTCCTTCAATCTGAGTTAACCGGCAGACTTTCCCGTATTTTTCCGATCAAACTCATAACTTTTTATATCATCGGCTCTGGTTTCGGGGCCGATTTTCTCGTTTTCAGTCATGTCGGGAGCCACC
>JAFUMO010000060.1 GCA_017482565.1 Bacteroidales bacterium
ACCAGAGCGGAGAGCCTGTCATAGGTGTTTACGTTCTGCTGCAAGGTTCTTCTGCAGGCACATCAACAGATGTTGACGGCCGCTATGAAATCAGTGCCCCAGCTAACGGGACATTGGAGTTTACCCTTGTAGGCATGAAAAATGTTGTTGTTCCCGTTAATAACAAGTCCCTCATCAATGTTACAATGGAAGAGGATTCAGAGATGCTGGAGGACGTTGTGATTATCGGTTACGGTTCAGCGCGTAAGGTTGGCACAACCGTAGGATCAATTGCAAAGGTGTCTTCAAAGAACATTGAGGCAAGGCCACAGTCAAGTGCCCTTGAGTCATTGCAGGGCCAGGTACCTGGTCTTCAGGTTTACACCTCATCAGGAGACCCTGGAACACAGCAGTCAATCAGGTTGCACGGTATCGGTTCGCTTACTGCAAGCAACACACCCCTCTATATTTTGGACGGTGTGGCAGTAGAGGCAAGAACCATCCTTGCAATGAACCCTAACGATATTGAGAGCATCAACGTATTGAAAGATGCATCTGCAACATCAATCTACGGTTCACGTGCTGCAAACGGTGTTATCTATGTTACTACAAAGAGAGGCTCTACAGGCAATGCAACCATCAAGATACGTGGCCAGTATGGTGTATCAAGCATGGCAGACAAGTCGTTCCATGATGCCATGATGAGCACAGACCAGCTGCTCTCTTTCTGGGAAGAGACAGGGTTGAGGACTACCGCTTATCTTGACAACCTCAAGAGTACCCTTGTAAAGAATGGCATCACCGAGGCAGACGGCTCACTCCATAACTTCAGATGGATTGATTACATGCAGAAGGATGACAGGCCATCTTGGCAGGCTGACCTCTCAATCTCAGGCGGAAGCAAGAATTCAACCTATTATGTGTCAGCGGGTGCATATGACGAGCAGGGTACAGCTCCAGGCACATACTTCAAACGTTATACCCTGAGGTCAAATACAGATTCAAGGGTGACTGGCTGGTTCAGGTTCGGTACCAACGTACAGCTCACTTTGGACAAGCGCCAGACCAACAGCAACTACGGTACCAATGCAACAGGTGGCGGACTTTCATTCTTGAGGGCCCCTTACTACTCACCATACGACAAGGACGGCAACGAGCCTAACGTAATTCCGGGTACAACATGGGCCAATCCATACTATTACATGGATACACACGCAGATGAGTACAAGCGTTATGGTATCAACATCAATGCATATGCTGAGATTGAGCCTATCAACAACCTTAAGATTAAATCGGTAGCAGGTATTGATGAGGGGCTTGTAAGAAACTCATGGACCTACAATGCTTCGTACATGGGGAACAACAACGGTACAAGGGGCGAGTCTACAGAAGAGACCCTGGGCCTTTCAATCACCAACACCATTGAGTATTCAATGGACTTCAACCAGAAGCACAAGGTGACTGTACTTGCTGGTCAGGAGGGTATACAGAATACTTATGAGTACTACTACGCACAGTCTAAAGGACAGACTGATGACAGGCTGATGCACCTGAACAACGGTCTTCAGAGCACTTATGCAATGAGTTCAGAGGATTCAGAGAGCCAGTTCCTTTCATTCTTTGGAAGGGCAGACTACTCATTTGACAACAGGGTGTTCGTTGATGCTTCGGTCAGAAATGATGCATCTTCACGTTTCAGCAAGAACCATAAGAACGCTACATTCTGGGCGGTAGGAGCAATGTGGAACCTCAAGAACGAGAAGTTCCTCAAGAATGTAAACTGGCTGAACAGCCTTCAGTTCAAGGTGAGCTACGGTACACAGGGTAATGCAGCTATCGGTAACTACTCATCACTTGCAACAGTTGGCGAGACTACAAAATACAACCAGTCTGCAGGCTGGGTACTTTCTAATGCAGGAAACCCGGACCTTACATGGGAGACACAGAGCAAGCTTACAGTTGCTGTAAACACAAGGGTATTTGACAGGTTGAACATAGGCCTGGAGTACTACAAGAGGATTACAGAGGATATGTTGATGGACGTTCCAATCCCTTACACTACAGGTTATGCAGAGGTTACAAAGAATACCGGTACTTTGGAGAACAACGGTATTGATATCACCTTGGGATATGACATCCTCAAAGGCAAGGACTACTACCTTGGCTTCAACTTCAACTTCAACTACAACTCGGAGAAGATCACCAAGCTGTTTGACGGCAGGACAAGATGGGAGATTGCAAACACAGGTGTTGCATACGTAGTTGGCAAGCCAATCATGTTCTACTATCCTATCTTTGCAGGCATCAACCCTGAGAACGGTAAACAGCAGTGGTATCTCCCTGGTGATAACGTTGATGTAACAACCAAGGATCCGGACAGAGTTACCGAGAACTTCAGTTCTGCAGCCCTTACCCAGAACACAGGTATCCGCAGATATGCCCCTGTATCAGGTGGCTTCAACATCAACGGTACATGGAAAGGCTTCGGGATCAGCGCTGACTTCTCTTATGTATTAGGCAAGAACCTGATTTCAAACGACCGCTACTTCTCAGAGAACCCTGTTAACTTCATCGGTTACAACACCTCATCTAATGTGTTGGATTACTGGAAGAAGCCTGGTGACAAGGTTAGTTATCCTGACTGGAGCAAATCACCTTCAATGCAGTTTGATACACACTTGCTTGAGAAGGCATCATTCATGCGTCTGAAGAACCTTACACTCTCTTACACATTCCCTTCTGACCTTATCAAGAAGACAAGTGTAATGAGCGGTGCAAGGATTTACCTCACAGGACGTAACATCTGGACAGTAAAGGACAAGTCATTCAAGGGTATGGATCCGGAGGTTGACTCTAACCTGACATTGGGTAGGGTTGTAAACTCAAAGCAGTACCAGATTGGCCTTGAGATTACTTTCTAACAAAATGCGAACATAATTAAGAGATTTATAATGAAGAATATATTGAAAAACACATTAGTTGCAGCATTGGCCCTGTTGGTTGCGTCTTGTGAGCTGGACCTTACTCCAAGCACATCAATCGCACAGACAGATGCATTCAAGACCATTGATGATGCTGCCAAGTTCGATAACGGTCTTGCTCACCGTTACCGTGCATGTTTCTATGGTATCTTTGCATTTACCAATGAGGTGCAGTCTGAGTACTTCAACGCATCTGTTGACTTTGGAAACAGGCAGGGACAGCCACACAGAAGTGATGAGAACTTCACTGCTGATGAGTACAACATGAGGAATATCTGGAGGTACTCTTACCTTCTTGTTGTTAACGTGAACAACCTTCTTGAGAATATTGACAAGCTTGAGCTCTCATCTGATGAGAAGGCTGAGGCTGATATGTACAAGGGTAATGCTTATTTCTACAGGGCTTCAATCATGCACGAGCTTGTAAGAAGATATGCCCCTATGTACAACCCTTCAAGCGCTTCAAGCGATTTGGGTGTTCCGGTAATCACTTCAATTGACCTTAGCCTCAAACCTGCAAGAAACACTGTTGCCGAGGTTTACGCACAGATTGAGTCTGATATCGCAGCTGCAAAACAGCACCTTTCAGGCACAGCAGGCAAGGCCGGTTCAATCAAGCCTACCATTGATGCAGTAAAGGCTCTTGAGGCAAGGGTTGCACTTTACAAACAGGATTGGGCAAAGGCTGCTTCACTTTCAGCTGAGCTTATCAACTCAGGCAAATATGCACTTGCAACTACAGCTGAGGAGATGGAAGCAGAGTGGGTAAATGACTCAGGTGCAGAGTGCATGCTCCAGCTTTACACAGATCTTGCTGAGACAAGCAGCATTTCAGGAGATCCTGGCTATGGTTCAAACGAGAACAACATCTATTTGGGATACTCAACATCAACAAAAGTATATGTTCCGGACTTTATCCCTACTCAGACAACCATTGACTGGTATGAGGATACTGATTTGAGGGGCCAGGTATGGTTTGAGGAGCTCCCTGTACTCCTTTCCGCTTCAGAGTACAACCTTACGCTGTTTGCCAAATATTGGGGTAATCCTGAGTATGAGACAGCTCCGGGAAGAAACTACAGCCACCGTCCTAAGATTTTCAGACTTGGCGAGATGTATCTTATCAACGCTGAGGCGAATGCAATGAGCGGCAATGCTGCTGATGCAAAAGCTTCATTGAACGCTCTTCAGGAGGCTAGAGGAGCATCACTCACAGAAGGTACAATTGATGCAATCAAGGCTGAGTGGAAGAAGGAAATCATTGGTGAGGGTTACATAATTGACTGCTACAAAAGATGGAATGAGGGTTATAGCGGACGTATTCCTCAGGTCCTCAACGCTGTACAGCAGGGAGCGTCATTCAATGAAAAAGAGTGTCCTGCAGGCTTCGCCAAGTTTGTTTGGGCTATTCCTGATGAGGAAAGGAAAGTGAACGACAACCTCGTACAGAATACTGGCTGGTAACATTTTACCAACTGTTCAAAATAGGCTCCCCTTTCATTTGAAACGGGAGCCTTTATTGGTTTTACGCTATTGAATATGCGTAGTCTAATTATAACCTTTTAACCTACCGGATTAGATTATGATATATGGATACATACGCGTGAGCACAGACAGGCAAACCGTAGAAAACCAACGTTTTGAGATTGAAAAATTTGCCAGGGTGTCTAATATTATTGTTGACAAGTGGATTGAAGAGACGATATCCGGGAATATGGCAGTTGAGAAACGTAAACTCGGTTCCCTGTTAAGGAGACTGCATAAGGATGATATCCTAATAAGTTCTGAAATCTCACGGCTTGGAAGAAATTTGATGATGATTATGTCCATACTGAACGTATGCATGCAAAAGGGGATTCAGGTATGGACCATAAAGGACAATTACAGGCTTGGAAATGACATAAACTCAAAGGTTCTGGCATTTGCATTCGGCCTTAGCGCAGAGATAGAGAGGAATCTCATTTCTCAGAGAACAAAGGAAGCTTTGGAAAGGAAGAGAAAGGAAGGTGTGGTTCTTGGGCGCCCCAAAGGGCGGAAATCTTCAAGAACCAAGCTGTCGGGAAAAAAAGATGAAATATACGCAATGCTGAAGAATGGTTGTACAAAGACCTATATTGCCGGTAAGATGAAAGTGAGCAGAGGTACATTGACAAATTTCCTAAAAATGGATGATACCTTTTCTCCAATGACAGGGAAGTAAGAAGGGAAGGGAAAATAATCTATATGCCAATATATTATTCCATGTTCCTCAAGCCAAGCAATCCCAGCGGTTTTATGATTCCAATGAGCAGACCAAAAAGAAGGGTCCGTCTGCAGACGGACCCTTCTTTTTGGTCTGCTCATTGGAATCATAAAACCGCTGGGATTGCTTGGCTTGAGGAACATGGAATAATATATTGGCATATAGATTATTTTCCCTTCCCTTCTTACTTCCCTGTCATTGGAGAAAAGGTATCATCCATTTTTAGGAAATTTGTCAATGTACCTCTGCTCACTTTCATCTTACCGGCAATATAGGTCTTTGTACAACCATTCTTCAGCATTGCGTATATTTCATCTTTTTTTCCCGACAGCTTGGTTCTTGAAGATTTCCGCCCTTTGGGGCGCCCAAGAACCACACCTTCCTTTCTCTTCCTTTCCAAAGCTTCCTTTGTTCTCTGAGAAATGAGATTCCTCTCTATCTCTGCGCTAAGGCCGAATGCAAATGCCAGAACCTTTGAGTTTATGTCATTTCCAAGCCTGTAATTGTCCTTTATGGTCCATACCTGAATCCCCTTTTGCATGCATACGTTCAGTATGGACATAATCATCATCAAATTTCTTCCAAGCCGTGAGATTTCAGAACTTATTAGGATATCATCCTTATGCAGTCTCCTTAACAGGGAACCGAGTTTACGTTTCTCAACTGCCATATTCCCGGATATCGTCTCTTCAATCCACTTGTCAACAATAATATTAGACACCCTGGCAAATTTTTCAATCTCAAAACGTTGGTTTTCTACGGTTTGCCTGTCTGTGCTCACGCGTATGTATCCATATATCATAATCTAATCCGGTAGGTTAAAAGGTTATAATTAGACTACGCATATTCAATAGCGTAAAACCAATAAAGGCTCCCGTTTCAAATGAAAGGGGAGCCTATTTTGAACAGTTGGTAAAATGTTACCAGCCAGTATTCTGTACGAGGTTGTCGTTCACTTTCCTTTCCTCATCAGGAATAGCCCAAACAAACTTGGCGAAGCCTGCAGGACACTCTTTTTCATTGAATGACGCTCCCTGCTGTACAGCGTTGAGGACCTGAGGAATACGTCCGCTATAACCCTCATTCCATCTTTTGTAGCAGTCAATTATGTAACCCTCACCAATGATTTCCTTCTTCCACTCAGCCTTGATTGCATCAATTGTACCTTCTGTGAGTGATGCTCCTCTAGCCTCCTGAAGAGCGTTCAATGAAGCTTTTGCATCAGCAGCATTGCCGCTCATTGCATTCGCCTCAGCGTTGATAAGATACATCTCGCCAAGTCTGAAAATCTTAGGACGGTGGCTGTAGTTTCTTCCCGGAGCTGTCTCATACTCAGGATTACCCCAATATTTGGCAAACAGCGTAAGGTTGTACTCTGAAGCGGAAAGGAGTACAGGGAGCTCCTCAAACCATACCTGGCCCCTCAAATCAGTATCCTCATACCAGTCAATGGTTGTCTGAGTAGGGATAAAGTCCGGAACATATACTTTTGTTGATGTTGAGTATCCCAAATAGATGTTGTTCTCGTTTGAACCATAGCCAGGATCTCCTGAAATGCTGCTTGTCTCAGCAAGATCTGTGTAAAGCTGGAGCATGCACTCTGCACCTGAGTCATTTACCCACTCTGCTTCCATCTCCTCAGCTGTAGTTGCAAGTGCATATTTGCCTGAGTTGATAAGCTCAGCTGAAAGTGAAGCAGCCTTTGCCCAATCCTGTTTGTAAAGTGCAACCCTTGCCTCAAGAGCCTTTACTGCATCAATGGTAGGCTTGATTGAACCGGCCTTGCCTGCTGTGCCTGAAAGGTGCTGTTTTGCAGCTGCGATATCAGACTCAATCTGTGCGTAAACCTCGGCAACAGTGTTTCTTGCAGGTTTGAGGCTAAGGTCAATTGAAGTGATTACCGGAACACCCAAATCGCTTGAAGCGCTTGAAGGGTTGTACATAGGGGCATATCTTCTTACAAGCTCGTGCATGATTGAAGCCCTGTAGAAATAAGCATTACCCTTGTACATATCAGCCTCAGCCTTCTCATCAGATGAGAGCTCAAGCTTGTCAATATTCTCAAGAAGGTTGTTCACGTTAACAACAAGAAGGTAAGAGTACCTCCAGATATTCCTCATGTTGTACTCATCAGCAGTGAAGTTCTCATCACTTCTGTGTGGCTGTCCCTGCCTGTTTCCAAAGTCAACAGATGCGTTGAAGTACTCAGACTGCACCTCATTGGTAAATGCAAAGATACCATAGAAACATGCACGGTAACGGTGAGCAAGACCGTTATCGAACTTGGCAGCATCATCAATGGTCTTGAATGCATCTGTCTGTGCGATTGATGTGCTTGGAGTAAGGTCCAGCTCACAAGACGCAACCAACAGGGCCAATGCTGCAACTAATGTGTTTTTCAATATATTCTTCATTATAAATCTCTTAATTATGTTCGCATTTTGTTAGAAAGTAATCTCAAGGCCAATCTGGTACTGCTTTGAGTTTACAACCCTACCCAATGTCAGGTTAGAGTCAACCTCCGGATCCATACCCTTGAATGACTTGTCCTTTACTGTCCAGATGTTACGTCCTGTGAGGTAAATCCTTGCACCGCTCATTACACTTGTCTTCTTGATAAGGTCAGAAGGGAATGTGTAAGAGAGTGTAAGGTTCTTCAGACGCATGAATGATGCCTTCTCAAGCAAGTGTGTATCAAACTGCATTGAAGGTGATTTGCTCCAGTCAGGATAACTAACCTTGTCACCAGGCTTCTTCCAGTAATCCAACACATTAGATGAGGTGTTGTAACCGATGAAGTTAACAGGGTTCTCTGAGAAGTAGCGGTCGTTTGAAATCAGGTTCTTGCCTAATACATAAGAGAAGTCAGCGCTGATCCCGAAGCCTTTCCATGTACCGTTGATGTTGAAGCCACCTGATACAGGGGCATATCTGCGGATACCTGTGTTCTGGGTAAGGGCTGCAGAACTGAAGTTCTCGGTAACTCTGTCCGGATCCTTGGTTGTTACATCAACGTTATCACCAGGGAGATACCACTGCTGTTTACCGTTCTCAGGGTTGATGCCTGCAAAGATAGGATAGTAGAACATGATTGGCTTGCCAACTACGTATGCAACACCTGTGTTTGCAATCTCCCATCTTGTCCTGCCGTCAAACAGCTTGGTGATCTTCTCCGAGTTGTAGTTGAAGTTGAAGTTGAAGCCAAGGTAGTAGTCCTTGCCTTTGAGGATGTCATATCCCAAGGTGATATCAATACCGTTGTTCTCCAAAGTACCGGTATTCTTTGTAACCTCTGCATAACCTGTAGTGTAAGGGATTGGAACGTCCATCAACATATCCTCTGTAATCCTCTTGTAGTACTCCAGGCCTATGTTCAACCTGTCAAATACCCTTGTGTTTACAGCAACTGTAAGCTTGCTCTGTGTCTCCCATGTAAGGTCCGGGTTTCCTGCATTAGAAAGTACCCAGCCTGCAGACTGGTTGTATTTTGTAGTCTCGCCAACTGTTGCAAGTGATGAGTAGTTACCGATAGCTGCATTACCCTGTGTACCGTAGCTCACCTTGAACTGAAGGCTGTTCAGCCAGTTTACATTCTTGAGGAACTTCTCGTTCTTGAGGTTCCACATTGCTCCTACCGCCCAGAATGTAGCGTTCTTATGGTTCTTGCTGAAACGTGAAGATGCATCATTTCTGACCGAAGCATCAACGAACACCCTGTTGTCAAATGAGTAGTCTGCCCTTCCAAAGAATGAAAGGAACTGGCTCTCTGAATCCTCTGAACTCATTGCATAAGTGCTCTGAAGACCGTTGTTCAGGTGCATCAGCCTGTCATCAGTCTGTCCTTTAGACTGTGCGTAGTAGTACTCATAAGTATTCTGTATACCCTCCTGACCAGCAAGTACAGTCACCTTGTGCTTCTGGTTGAAGTCCATTGAATACTCAATGGTGTTGGTGATTGAAAGGCCCAGGGTCTCTTCTGTAGACTCGCCCCTTGTACCGTTGTTGTTCCCCATGTACGAAGCATTGTAGGTCCATGAGTTTCTTACAAGCCCCTCATCAATACCTGCTACCGATTTAATCTTAAGGTTGTTGATAGGCTCAATCTCAGCATATGCATTGATGTTGATACCATAACGCTTGTACTCATCTGCGTGTGTATCCATGTAATAGTATGGATTGGCCCATGTTGTACCCGGAATTACGTTAGGCTCGTTGCCGTCCTTGTCGTATGGTGAGTAGTAAGGGGCCCTCAAGAATGAAAGTCCGCCACCTGTTGCATTGGTACCGTAGTTGCTGTTGGTCTGGCGCTTGTCCAAAGTGAGCTGTACGTTGGTACCGAACCTGAACCAGCCAGTCACCCTTGAATCTGTATTTGACCTCAGGGTATAACGTTTGAAGTATGTGCCTGGAGCTGTACCCTGCTCGTCATATGCACCCGCTGACACATAATAGGTTGAATTCTTGCTTCCGCCTGAGATTGAGAGGTCAGCCTGCCAAGATGGCCTGTCATCCTTCTGCATGTAATCAATCCATCTGAAGTTATGGAGTGAGCCGTCTGCCTCGGTGATGCCATTCTTTACAAGGGTACTCTTGAGGTTGTCAAGATAAGCGGTAGTCCTCAACCCTGTCTCTTCCCAGAAAGAGAGCAGCTGGTCTGTGCTCATCATGGCATCATGGAACGACTTGTCTGCCATGCTTGATACACCATACTGGCCACGTATCTTGATGGTTGCATTGCCTGTAGAGCCTCTCTTTGTAGTAACATAGATAACACCGTTTGCAGCACGTGAACCGTAGATTGATGTTGCAGATGCATCTTTCAATACGTTGATGCTCTCAATATCGTTAGGGTTCATTGCAAGGATGGTTCTTGCCTCTACTGCCACACCGTCCAAAATATAGAGGGGTGTGTTGCTTGCAGTAAGCGAACCGATACCGTGCAACCTGATTGACTGCTGTGTTCCAGGGTCTCCTGATGAGGTGTAAACCTGAAGACCAGGTACCTGGCCCTGCAATGACTCAAGGGCACTTGACTGTGGCCTTGCCTCAATGTTCTTTGAAGACACCTTTGCAATTGATCCTACGGTTGTGCCAACCTTACGCGCTGAACCGTAACCGATAATCACAACGTCCTCCAGCATCTCTGAATCCTCTTCCATTGTAACATTGATGAGGGACTTGTTATTAACGGGAACAACAACATTTTTCATGCCTACAAGGGTAAACTCCAATGTCCCGTTAGCTGGGGCACTGATTTCATAGCGGCCGTCAACATCTGTTGATGTGCCTGCAGAAGAACCTTGCAGCAGAACGTAAACACCTATGACAGGCTCTCCGCTCTGGT
>JAFUMO010000008.1 GCA_017482565.1 Bacteroidales bacterium
AACTCCCCATGCCCAACTTTCTCAAGCACACCACTGCTCACCCAACGGTTTATATATCTGTCAGCAGAGGGCACTGGAATACCCAAAGTTTCTGCTGTCTGGAGGTAAGTTTGGCGGGAAAATGTAGTGTTCTCAGGCAGGGCATTAAGGAACTGCTGCTGTCGGGAAGAAGAAAGATGGCCCGATGGGGTTTCTTCTACCTGGGGCAGGGTGCTGAATATTTTGCCGGTGTGGACCATTAGGGTGTTGCAGATGGTGAGGGCTGTGGTGAAGTCCTCGTCTGTGCAGATGAGTTTGGTGGGGATCTCTCCGGTTTCCAGGATGCGGAGAGCCGAGAGGATGAGGATGATTCTGAAGGCAGAGAGTCCTAAACGGCGTACGGATGCGATGATGTATTCTCCGTGGGTATTCATTTGGGAGGTTTGAACGGTGGAGAAGTAGTTGTTGAATTTGGTTTGTTGGACGGGTGTCATTTCTACTCTTATGGGGTTGATGGGTTGTAACAATTGGTATAGGGCGTGGAATTCTTCTCCCAGGGTGCGGAAGTGGTCGTCAAGAGCGATGTTGGAGTTGTTGCTGAAGACGTTGTGCCACTCAGTCTTTGCATTGAGGTAGTAGAAGAGGAAGCGGCTGAAGAGGCCGTTTTCTGCGTCTTTGATGAGGGTGCGTACTTGTTGTGGGGTGCCTGTGAGGAGGGTTGAGAGTCACGGGTTGGGGATGCTTACGTATTCTTTGTCTTTGCGGCGGATGTAGGAGATGGATTCGTGATGGAAGGCTTTGCGGAAGCCGTCTGAATAGTTGCCATAGTCTGAGTTGAAGGTGTTGGCAAGGGTGTCTCCTTTGGTTTCAAAGATGAGACCGATGCCGTTGTTTTCATTGAGTGTCTGGTATACTGCGGTGGCGCTGGAGTTGGCTGGGATGAGAAGAAGCCTTAGGGGTGGTTCTTCTGGTTTTTGGAGGGCTTTTTTGTTTTTGGCGGCGTTGTATTCGTTCATTTTGGCTTTGTATTCTTCGCGTTCTGCTATGTTGAGATTGCGGAGTTGGTTGTGGATGGGGTCTATGAGGTTACGGCATAGGGTGAGGCGTCCTTTGCCGGAGGAGGCACGGGCGGTGATGAAGGTGAAGAGGTTTGGGCGGACTGTGCGGCGGTCATAGATGCCTTCAATTTTGGTGAGGCAGGCGGAGAAGGCTGTGAGGGAGCCCAGCAGGAGGATGTCTGCATCTTTTTCGTTATCCGCTACTTCTACTATTTTTTTGAGGATCTGTGGCAGTTGCGAGGCTACTTTGTCTGAGAATGTGGGGAGGTTTTCTTCTGGGTGTGGTGTTATCATGTTATCAGTTTTATCAATGTTATCAGGTGATGATTTTGATAATTGTGATGATTTGATGATTTGTTTGGTATGGTGGGTGCTAATGGAGATTCCTGCTTCTTTTGCGAGTTGGAAGAGGGTTTTGATGGTAATGCCGGTGCCTTGGGAGCGGAAGCAGCGGTTGTATTGGGTATCTGTTTCTTGTGGGTTGTAGTTTGGGTATTGTGCGGAGATGCGGTGGTAGTAGGTGCGGCCGTTTTCCCCCAGTTCACTGCTGAGGGCAAAGCCGAGGTCTCTCCACTGGGTGTATGAGGGGGCTATGTCTATTTGTTTGTGTTCTATGCGTTGGGTGATGGTTTCGATTTCATCCAAGTTTGTTGGTTGGGTTGGTTGTGATGTTTGTGATGGCTTGGTTGTGGTTGTTAGCCATTGTTTTGGGTTGAATATTTTGGTGTTCATAGTGTCTATTGGTATTTGGGGTTAAGGTATGCGTGTGGGTCGTATGGGAGGAAGCAGGCCCGGCTGAGGTTTTTGCAACTGAGGTCTGCCTGTACTCCGTAAGTTTGGCGGATGTAGTTTACAACTGCTGTGTAGTATTCTTCGTGCTTGTATAGTTCCGTGTCTATTGGTATTACCCATTTGAGGCCATCTCCGGAGGGGCTGGTGAAGAGCAGTTGGGTTTCTATTTGCCGGTCTTCGAGCAGGGTTTGTTTGAGTTGCTGCGGGTTGGTGACGTGGTCAAAGTCAAGGCAGAGGAGCCCGGAGTGTTCTACGAGGTCTTTGTCTGCACAGTAGGTGAAGGTTCCGGAAAAGGTGACGTAGTGGAATTTGGTTTGTTTGTACATTTTGGCCTGTTGTGGCGGTAGTTGGCGGAGTTGTTGGGTGTGTTTGTGTGCATCTTGGGAGGTGGTTATGTAGTGGTGGATTTCTTTTAGTGTTGTGTTTCTGTATGGGCGTTTGTTGGTTATTGGTGCCTTGAAGAGGGTTACCATTGGGTTTTCTTTGAGGTTCAGATGGAGTTCCCGGTTAAGGTGCTGGAGCAGGGCTTTGCCTTGCAGGTGGTAGTAGTTTTCTGCAAAGAGGAGGCTGTTGCCAGGGGGAATGGTATGTGTGGTGTCTTTGTGCATGGCTATTTCTGGGGAGAGTTGGCTGGTGGGGTCTTGTTTATGGATGTAGATGTGGAGGGTGCGGCTGCCCTGGGAGAAGGGGTTGCGGCAGAGGCCGCAATCTCTTCCCTGAAGGCGGATGAGAGTTTTGTCTGCGGGGAATGCCTCTTGCAGGATATGGGCATAGATTTGCAGACCGTAGTGGGTGTTGCTGATGATGTTTTCTTTATTTAGTGTGTTGGTTGCCATAGCGCTGGTGGATTTTGTACATTGTGTAGTTGTCTCTGAGGAGTTTTTCAATGTCTTGTTTGTGGTAGTAGATTTTGTTGCCTATGCGGGTGTAGGGCAGGGTTCCGTTGGTGCGGAGGGTCTGGAGGGTGCGGGGACTGATGTGCAGGAGTTGCATGATGTCCTGACCGTCGAGAAGATTGCCTACAAAGTTGGGTGGAGGGAGTTGTTGGGTTTTCATTTTCTTCCCTCCTTTTTGTTTTGGCCGAAGAGTTGCATTGCGTGGTCTACGTCTACCACTATTTTGCGTCCGTTTTAGGTTACGGCTGGGGCTAGGATGGTGTCTTTGTAGTGCTGCGCTGTGGCGTGGGAGCAGCCGAAGAGTTCTTCTATGCCTTTGATGCCATAGACGTAGCGTTTGGGGGCAGTGGTGGCTGCTGTGCGTGTGGTGGGGTTTGCAAGGTGGTCTTGCAGGATTTCTGTGAGGAGGGTTTTTAGTTCTCCAATGTTCATTGCCCCAATGGGCATGTTGTCTGATACTCCAATCATTGCTTTGTGTTTTTGCAGTGAGTGCCAGGGTGTGTGGTGGTAAGCGCACAGCCTGGGCGAGTCAACTACAGTACAAGTGATACCACTTCGCTTGTAGAGGTTGCTGCAACGAAGGTAATTGGAGTATAATTCAACTCATACCATTGGTACCACTAGTGGTATTTGAGTGGTGGAGTGAGTTATATGTATGTATTATGAGTATTTATTGATGTGCTTGCCCTGATATCTGATGTGATCTTCAATGAGACCTTCTTTCCGTAGTTGTTGTGCGACCTTAGACAGGTCGCCACAATGGATAGTGGTCTTCCTCTGACTTGTGAGGAGACGGTCTATTCTCCGGAAGTCCTTTTTGTTGAGCGGTAAGAACATCCTATGCTCATAGAAGTACATTACAAGTTGTCTGTCTGAGCATTGTACATTGCCATCAGAGTCTATGATACCATCTTCCATTGCCTGTTTGAGTTCCGGAATGGTACTTAATGGTACAATTTTTTTGTCTTCTTCTGATGAGATGTTCATATAATCTTTGTCCATATCGGTAGTCCAGTCCATGGATTGGGCCAAAGATTCGGGTGTTATTTCAGATGTGAGTGCTATTCCGCAGGCTTTCTGGTATTCAAAGAGCGAGGTTTTGTATGGTGCAACTTTCTTGAGTTGCATAAAGATTCTGCAGACCTGACATTTTATTTTATGCGGGTCTTTATTGCAGTTGTCCAATAGATGGTAGATTTCTTCTGCCAGTTGGGTCCATTGAGGAGTGGAGTATTTTGTGATATCTCCTTGCCAACCGGCAATATAGCGTTTTGCTTCTGATTGTGTGAGAGTTATGTTAATTAAGGCTTGATTGCCATTGGCAACAGCAAGGTACTGGCACAGGGTTGTAGCCTCGTGCCCGCCAAAAGCGGATATGAACTGCTGCAATGACATATCGGTCAATTCTTGGAATTTGGTTTATCGTATTTTCTTCTTTCATTTTTTATCTGTTTCCTCACATAACCTTCTCCACAAATTTAAGAAAAATAAAGGAGGTTTCTATGGGTGTTTTTGACTTTATATTAAGATTGTTTGGGAATATGCGTTGTATGCTATTCTGGGAGGGGGGATGAAGAAAAAATGTGTACCCGATTTCCTGATTTTGGGTACACATTCTGCAATTGATATTTTATATCTGATTTATTTGCCTGTTGAGTTCTGTGATTTGCTCTATGAGTTCGTCAAATGGAAGCGATTCTCCATAGATCATTGATTCCTGCATTCTCTCATAATCTTTCTTCCATTCAGCTATTACATGTGACGGTGGTACTATGTTAAGGGTTGCTGGAGTAAGGGTTGAGTAGTCAAATCCTTTTAGTCCTATAAAGTTTTTTCTATGCTCTACTATTGAACGGAACAATTCCACATCTTCCAATGCCCTTTTTGAAATGTCCGTTTTACAGATTTGTATGACATCATATAGGTGTCTTGACATTCTCTCTACACGGATAGCTGTTGGAGTGTTGGAAAATTCCTCGTGCAACAGACATATTTTCTCCAAAAATGTTCTCTCAGGTAATACTGCATTAACACGCACTGCAGACTCTATAAATGGTGCATCTGAGAAGTGATTCTCCAATAATGATTTAAGGTCTACTTGCTCCAATGGCTCAGACATTGAGCGGCCACTTACTTCTATGACTACCGTGTTTTTTACATACGTGCCTTGTTCAAACTTGGTCTGGTAATTCACTTCTATCTTTTCCGGATCTGTAGTTGTGACAGGAGTGATATTAACATTTATTGTAAACAGTTCCTGAGGGACACCTTGTTCAATCATTTTATTCTTCAAATCATGTTGAAGTGTTTCTCTCACAAACGTGCAGGCTGCTCTACGTAATTTGTCACTTACTTGAGTTTTGCTTAATGTACCAGGAAATCCCAGATATTCTCTGGATACAGCAATGTCTACATCCTCTGAAAACCTTTCTATAAGGTTCCAACATTTTGAAAGCGATGTTCCTCCTTTGAAAGAAAGTGCACCTGCATATGGTAGTGCAAACAATGCTCTAAGGACTGTTGTTACCCACCAATCTTTTTCTATGATTTGAGGGTCCAATCCTGTTTCATTGCTGAGAATCCTTATAAAATTCTGTTGTGCTGCTATTGGTAGTGTTACAAATTTCATAGAGTTAAAAGTATTTTTCTAATCCAGGCTGGAGCCAGTGAAATATCATGATTGAATTTTTCTTTACATATTGAGTGCAGCAGACCTTTTATTGTTTCCAGCTGCTCTGCTGTTACATTTTCTTCTCCAATTTCTCTTAGGGCTGAAACTATAAGTTGAAACTCTTTTGACCTGTAGGCAAAATTTCTTGCTTCATCTGAATGTTTGAAAAGAATTCCCTTACCTTTCCCTATAGTAATATGCCTAGGAGCACCATCTGTTATAAAGACCACATTTGCTGGAACCTGAGTTGTAAAACCTAGTGCATGCATTGCATATGCTCCTGTAGGATATATTCTGGCCTTGTCTCTACCGGCAATTGCGTATGCTATTTCTAAAATGGTTGGAGGAATAGCCCCAAGGCCATATTTTGTGTCTATTTTAGGGTAATAATAAACCCCATGAGCCACTCTTATCAATATACCTGACGCCTTTAAGCGCTGAAGGCTTTTTGTAATGGACTCTGGTGTTCCTATAGACGCAAAATCTGCAGGAAATACAAACGCCCCCCTCTTCCTGGATATTATCTTATTTTCTATTTGTTTTACAATACTTTCCATTGAAAAAACAACTTAATTTTGTCCGAAATTTAGCACATATTTCGGACAAAACAAAATATATCTACTATCACATTCCCCAAGCATTCTCAATTAATTTCATTGCATCTGCTTTGGTTTTCTCTGCAATATCAATGTATGGACGCATTGCTTTGTAGTCAGAGTGCCCTGTCCACTTCATTACGATTTGGGGCGGAACGCCACTGGAGAGGGCAAAACAGATAAATGTCCTACGGCCGGCGTGAGTTCCTACAAGTTCATATTTAGGGAATGTTTCTTCCACTCTTGCTCCAGCACGATAACAGACTTTTGTAATTGGGGTATTGAATCCGCATAGTTCACAAAGATCCTTGATATATTTGTTCATCTTCTGGTTGGAGATTACAGGTAGTGATAAACCTGTTTTGACTCCAAGTGTTTTTGTATTTTTCCAGAATATCCTTTGCAAACTTATTCAGATCTATCGGGAGTCTGTCATTAGTTTCTTGAGTTGTTATGTACAAGGTTTCTCCGTCAATGTCTGAAGGTTTTACTTTTGCCATATCTGAATAACGGAGAGAGGTAAAGGCACAGAAACAGAACAGGTCCCTTGTCTTCTCTAAGGCTCCTGCTTCTTGTACAGTTTTTTCATACTCCAGGCCATTCATATCTGTAAGTTTCACTTTTGTTCCATTGGCCGGAATCTGGTAACTATAGAGCTTTAACAGTTCTTCCTTAGTGAGGAAGATGACCGGTTTTTCCAGAACTTTGAATTTAGGTCTGTATTTATTGATGTACTCCTCTTTGCAGTAACCCTTACGGATAGACCAATTAAGAAACCATTTGAGATTATTGAACTGCTTTTGTACTATTTTCTCTTCCAGCTCCCTTTCTACTCTTAGATGCCTTACAAATTTATTGATGCCAGTTTCGTTGAAATCTGCATATTCAATTTTCTTCCCGAAAGATTCAAGATGATGGGTAAAAGTAGTCCAACACTGCACAGTAGCATAAGCCCATTGACAGGCTACACTTTGTTCGCTCACAAATTCTTTGAGATCATCAAAAATTGTTTTTGGCTTTGCAGTTCCTTTCTGCTCTTCTTTTTTTACGTTACCCAAAGCTTTTTGAAGTTCATGCTTGATATCTTCAGTTGAAGGTTTATCTTCAAGCGCCAACTCATATTGGGCAAAATGATTTTCTATTTTGCTGATAGTGGAATTTATTTCAAGGCCAGTAATCCCTTTACTGTTGGTGTACTTTTTACTCCTGATCTTACCATTATTCCAAACCTCCTCAGAAACACTGATACCAATAGACGTTGCAAGTTTCTGACTCTTTATACTGAAAGAAGCTCTAATTGGGTACTCATTGTGTTTATTTGCTCTTGCGTCTAAGTAAAATTTTACTGACATATCATACACATTATTAAATTTACGCAAAAAGTTACGCAGAAATTTTGAGTTTTGCAAATAGACTGTGTAATACCCTGTTATACTTATAATCCTGATATTCTATTAGTTATAATACTCTATCAGCGTACGCGGTCTCCACGCCTTCATTGTGTGCATGCTGGGTGGGTATGCTCCGAATTTGGGCAGGCTTGAGGAACAAGTAAAGTATTCAATGTGGAAAGCTACTCCGCGCCGAAGGTGCTAAAAATAGAGTAATAGTGGTATTTGGGCAGATCATTTTTACACGTTTGGTAGTTTCTATCTGTTTGCTTCTTATCACTGTTTTCCGTATATGCTTCAAAATAGAAATTTTGAAGCATATATCTCTCTCAATGAACTATCAAATCCTTCAACCACAATTCTGAACTTCCCATCATACAGCGGCAGCACGCAGTCAAATTCAAATTCACCCCCAGCTGGAATTTCAACCACCGGGTTCCAGTAGATTGTGGAGAGGAAGTTGGGATACTCAGCCTCAGACATACCCCGGCCGCCATAGGAGGCCTGTGGCCAGCTTACACCGCTGAACCCCACAACACTCACGTTACGGGGAAGCCTCACGCCTCCCATATCCCCCTTGTAGGTTACAAAGTTCACAACACCGTCATAGATGAAATGGTTGAGCATATATCTCTGCGGATAAACCACAACCTGTCTTACAAGCTGCTGGTCCAACCCTACAATAATGGAGTGGTCACTTACCGGAATGCCATCCAGCAATGCCAGACAACGCCCCTGGGTCTCCCACAGCACCTTCAGCTCCACATTCCCCCCAATACGCCTTACCCTCACAAACTTCACATACTCCCTCAAAGTCTCCTCCAGGTTTGGGAACCTGGTATAATCATCCAGATTATACACCAGCGGCTGGGTATCCCCCGCAAAGGAACTGTATTTCTTTGGGAGCATATCATAAATGGTATCCGACTCAAACCTCCTTGAAATCTGCATCCTCCTCCCCCTCTCCTGCAAGGCCTGCTCCATTGCCGGAGAAATCTCAAGCGGAGGAATCTCCGCCACACTCCTCCTGTAACTCTTCTCCACTACCTCCACATCATAAACCATAGAGGTATCCTTGGCCGTTGCCCCCTGCGCCACGCTCTTGCTGTCTGCAAGCACTTCAAACACCAGGTCCCTCCTGCCCATAATATTTCCGGTATGGAACACCGCTGTGCCGTCCTCCCCAATCCGGTTCACATACACATCATCCGTATTTCCCATAGCACTCATATACAGCCATTTCCCAGCAACACTGCTCCCGTCCCGGGCCCTCACCCTTACAGTAACAACCTCTCCTGAATAATCTGCCTCCTGTACAGCCTCAAAATCCCCTCTCCTCTCCAATAAAGAAGTTTCATTGTAGCTTCCCGACAGTTCTTCCAGTTCATCCACGTGGTACACCGAAACACTCACCCGCAAAGGCTTATCCCCAGGATTCCCAATACTTACAGGAACTCTCCCCCTCTTTTCATTCCCAACCTTTATGGCAACATCCCCCTTTGAGGCAACCACCGCAGCCCCTCTGCCAGCCCCCTGAATTACTCCATCCTTCACCTTGGCAGTACTGAGAGTATTGAACACAGAGATTATCTTTCCGTTGAACTCCCCCTTGGAATCTCCGCCGTGTGACTTGGTATAGGCTACAATTGAGTAATTGCCAGTAGCAAAGGAGAACGGAATCTGGAACCGTCCGGCACCACGTCCCCCAACCAAAGCAACTTTTGACACCCCTGCAACCCCTTCCCTGCTTACAAACTGCAGATAGGCCACATCGCTCCCCCCGGAGTACTCCCCTATTGCGGAATCAATGCAATATACGCTGTACCACAGATTCTCGCCTGCCGCATAAATATCCTTGTCTGTTGAGACATAAACCCGCTCCTGGGCATTTAAGAAATAACATATTAAATTCAACAGAATACTGAAAACATATATCTTCTTCATACCTCTGCCCTCCTAAAATTTAAAGTTGAAGTTAACATACGGGATAGGTGCCCCAAAGATGCAGAGCTTGTGCCCCTTCACTTGCCCCTCGCTGTTGGTGTCAAAATAGATGGAGTACACATTCTTCCTTCCGGTAATGTTGTATACACCTACGGTAAAGGAGAAATGGGTGAATGCCCGCAGCTTGTGGGTTGGCTCAAAGTTCATTGCCGCATCTATCCTAAAATAGTCAGGAATCCTGTGGCTGTTCCTGCCCGAGTAGTAGAGCTTGTACCCACCGTCATATTCATATTTGGCCACCGGTATGGTTATGGGCCTGCCGGTAGAGTAATCCCCGTTTACAGAGAGGCTTATCCTCTGGGTGAACTTGTAGTTGGCCACAAGCTTAACATCGTGCGGCTTGTCATAGGAGGCATTATACCACTTGCCTCCGTTTATGGCCATATCCCCACGGTCCCCAACCTCACGCAGTCTTGTCTTGGACCAGGTATAGGCCAGCCAGCCGTTGAGCTTGCCAAGAGGCTTCTTGAGCATCAGTTCCACTCCATACGCCTCACCCTGGGTCTCCACCACATCCTCTGCAAGGTTTTTGTTCATAATGAGCACCGCACCGCTCTTGTAATCGAGGTAGTTCTCCATCTTCTTGTAATATCCCTCTACAGAGGCTTCCACCTTGTTCCGGAACAGGTTGGCATAGAAACCGCCCGCAGCCTGCCATCCCTGCTGCGGCTTTATATCCTTGTCACTGAGCTTCCAGATATCGGTTGGGGACATTGCGGTGGTGTTGGAGAGCATATGTATATACTGGCTCAGGCTGTTGAATCCAGCCTTGAATGAGATGTCCTGGGTAAGCATCATCCTTCCGCTTACCCTTATCTCCGGATTACTGTAGCTCTTCCCGTCTGCATTGAATACCGAATATCTGAGGCCATAATCCAGGAAGAACCTGTCCGAGACATTCCAGCTGTGGCTCAGATATGCCGCCCCCTCAAGGGCCCTCTCCTTAGGGAGGATATCGGGCAATACCAATGATTCATCCCCATACGGGAGATAGCTTCCCGGAGAGAGGTCATAGTTTATGGCATCCACTCCGTAGGTGAGGGTGTGGTCATTCCCCAGCAGTGACTTGAACTTCAGCTTGCCGTACCCCTGCCTTATCTTGAACGACATCTCGTAGGAGTTTACAGGGTTGAACTTGTCGTATGTGGCATAGCTGTACATATCGTAGCCGGCCGCCAGTTCCAGCTTGTGCTTCTCGTGGAAGTTGTACCTCCACTTTATGGAGGCGTTGCCGTTGTTGTATCTGTAGCTGGTATCCACGCTGAAGCGGAACGCATCTATGGAGTAGTAGCCGTTCAGGTGGATGGAGTTCTTTTCGTTGAACCTGTGGGTGAGGCCTGCGGTTATATCGTAGAAGGAGGCTGTACCCTCGTTGTATTCACTGTTATCGGGAAGAAGGTTCAGCATCCAGTCTGAATAGGTGGCCCTGGCTCCCACTATGAAGCTGGTCTTTTTGGTTATGGGCCCCTCTATGTGTCCCCTGCCGGTGAGCAGTCCCACTCCAAGGGAACCGGTTATCTCCTTGTTGTTTCCCTCCCTGCTGTTCACATCCAGCACTGAGGAGATCCTGCCGCCGAACTCCACAGGGATGGAACTTTTGTAGAGTTCTATATCGCTTACTATATCGGGGTTGAAGCCGGAGAACATTCCAAACAGGTGTGACGGATTGTATACGGTTCCGCCGTTGAAGAGGACCAGGTTCTGGTCTGTGGCTCCTCCGCGCACGTTGAAGCCGCCGGATGCCTCCCCTACAGACTTCACTCCCGGGAGGGTAAGGATTATCTTCACCACATCAGCCTCTCCAAATACTACAGGGACCTTCTTTATCC
>JAFUMO010000061.1 GCA_017482565.1 Bacteroidales bacterium
AGGGGTCAAGGGTTCGACTCCCTTGCTCTCCACAATCCATGGAGTCTATGACTCCTTTTTTTTAGTTCTTTCAAGTGGGTTTCTTGCCCATAAGTTCCTGGGGGGCTAGCTCAGTTGGCTAGAGCACTAGCTTTGCAAGCTAGGGGTCAAGGGTTCGACTCCCTTGCTCTCCACATAAAATTTTTAATTGGATATTGGCCTTAAGGTTCTAAACCTTAGGGCTTTTTTTTTGTGCATGACGTTTTTCTTTTTTAAATTTGCACGAATGACTATATAACAACAAATTAACATAAATCAAGATGGCAAAAATGATTAACTGTTTTATTCCTGTACAGGAGAAGAGCCAGGTTATGGGTACTGTAGAGGGGCTTCAGGCGAATGAGCTTGTGGCTAAGATTTACCTTTTGGCAACAGAGGACTTCAACGGGTCTATTGAGGGGTGTGAGGTTGTAAAGATTGATTCTTTGCAGAGCAGTGCTACAGTAAAGAAGATTGCTGAGCTTTCAGATGCTGAGTACTCTCTTATCTACACAAAATATACAACTTTGGAGTTGGGATATTTTGCGTTGGAGAGATTCGTTAATCTGGCGCAGGATTCGGCTGCATCAATGCTTTATGCAGACCACTACCAGATTACTGACGGAGTTAAGAAGGCTAGCCCAGTAATTGACTACCAGTTTGGAAGCTTGAGGGATGATTTCAACTTCGGTTCAGTCCTTTTGTACAATGCAGCTGCATTGAAATGCGGTGCAAGCAGAATGAAACAGGATTACAAGTTTGCAGGCCTTTATGATTTGAGACTTAAAGTTGCCCAGAAGGGTGAGCTCTGCCACATCAACGAGTATCTCTATACTGAGATTGAGAATGACAACCGTAAGAGCGGTGCAAAGATTTTTGATTATGTGGATCCTAAGAACCGTGGCGTGCAGATTGAGATGGAGCAGGCTTGTACAGAGCACCTGAAGGAGATTGGCGGTTACCTTGAGCCAAAATTCGAGCATATTGAGTTCAGCGAGAACAACTTTGAGTATGAGGCTTCAGTAATCATTCCGGTATTCAACAGGGTGAAGACTGTAAGGGATGCCATCAAATCGGTTCTCAGCCAGGAGGCAAACTTCAAGTTCAACCTCATCATCATTGACAACCACTCTACAGACGGCACAACTGAGGCCATCAGGGAGTTTGCTGGTGATGACAGGCTTATCCACCTTATCCCAGAGCGCAAGGATCTTGGTATCGGCGGCTGCTGGAATGCTGGTGTACACCATCCAAAATGCGGTAAGTTTGCAGTACAGCTGGATTCAGATGATGTTTACTCGGGTCCTGACACACTCCAGAAGATTGTGAATGCATTCTACGAGCAGAACTGCGCTATGGTGGTTGGTACATACATGATGACCAACTTCAACATGGAGATGATTGCCCCTGGTATCATTGACCATAAAGAGTGGACTCCGGAGAACGGCAGGAACAATGCTTTGAGAATCAATGGTCTTGGTGCTCCAAGAGCTTTCTATACTCCAGTCTTGAGGGCTATCAAGGTTCCTAACACAAGCTACGGTGAGGATTATGCACTCGGCCTCAAGTTCTCAAGGAAATATCAGATTGGCAGAATTTACGATGTAGTTTACAACTGCCGCAGATGGGAGGACAACTCAGATGCATCATTGGATATCGTAAAAATGAACAACCACAACCTGTACAAGGACAGAATCAGGACTTGGGAGTTGCAGGCACGTGTTGCTCTAAAGAAATAAGCCGATGAATAACAACAACGGATTAACAAACCAAGCTGTCTATGATTTAATCAATAGGCAGCTTGCCGTTTGGCAACAGGCCTCAGACAATTTCAAGGCCCTTGCCAATGTAGGTGTTAAGGAGGTTACTGTAGGTGGCTTCCCTGTTAAGGTGCAGTTCAATCCTGCAAGGATTGTCTCTTCTGCCGCAAAGGTGGATCCTAAGACCATCAAGGAGAGGAAGTGCTTCCTTTGTGGAGCAAACAGGCCTGAGATTCAGGAGGGGCTTCCATTCGCAGGGAAGAACATGGAATATACTGTACTTATCAACCCTTTCCCTATCTTTCCAAAGCACCTCACAGTTCCCGATGTCACTCATGTGAACCAGACAATTGAGGGTGAGTATGAGAGATATGAGGATATGTTGACCCTATCGGAGACCCTGGATGATTTCCTTTTCTTCTACAACGGCCCCAAATGCGGTGCATCCGCTCCGGACCACATGCATTTCCAGGGTGGAAACAAAGGTTTCCTTCCTGTTGAGTACAACTATGATGCATTGGAGAAGACTCTGCTTGTAGATGCAGAGGGGGTTAAGGTATATGCAGTTGAGAATTATATGAGGGGCATCATTGCAATTGAGGCTACAGACAAGCTTGCTGCAGTTGCCCAGTTCAGGAAGCTTTACAGCTGCCTTGAGGTTAAAGAGGGCGAATGGGAGCCTATGCTCAACCTCCTTTCCTGGGCTGTAAAGGAGAATGGTACTACAAAATATGTGTCACTTGTTTATCTGAGGGAGAAACACCGCCCTTCACACTATTTTGCTGAGGGTGATGCCAACATACTGCTGAGCCCTGCTTCAGTTGATATGGGTGGCGTGTTCATTACCCCTCTTGAGAAGGATTTTGTGAAGATCTCCCAGAAGGAGCTTACAGAGATTGTTGATGAGCTCCAGATAAGCAACGAGATGTTTGGAATGATAAAGAATGCCCTCAGGGAGCAGCCTACAGTGAGTGTGGGTATCATGAGTGACGGGAAGATTGATTTTGAGCTCAACAATGGGTACACCTTCTCCACCCCCAGCTGCCCAGAGACCTTTGAAGTAAAGGGCCCCCAGACTGCACAGGTGCAGGATGGCAAGGTGCTCTGGAACGGCAAAGAGTACTCCGAACTCAATTTTACCCCTAAGGGTGTGGGCACTTTCTGGCTCCGCGGCGTTACAATAGGTGTGAATTTCCACTGGGAGCGCAAGGAGGACCAGAAGTTCGGTTCAGCATTGAGAATAATTGTTGAGAACGGCAAGCTTACAGCTGTGAACATCATTGGAGTTGAGGATTACCTCACAAGCGTAATCTCAAGCGAGATGAGTGCAACTGCAAGTGAGGAGCTGCTCAAGGCACATGCCGTAATCTCAAGGAGCTGGCTTCTTGCCCAGATAGAGAAGAACAAGGAGATTGTGGCTGCCAATACAAACTATTGTGCAACAACCCAAACTGAGGACGAACTCATCAAATGGTACGACAGGGAGGACCACGTGAACTTTGATGTTTGTGCCGATGACCACTGCCAGCGCTACCAGGGCCTTACCAGAGCCTCTACAGAGAAGGTGAGGAAGGCAATTGACGCAACATGGGGCGAGCTCCTTATGGATGGTGACAAGATATGTGACGCACGTTTCTCAAAATGTTGCGGCGGTGTGTTTGAGGAGTTCCAGAACTGCTGGGAGCCTGTGAAATATTCCTACCTGGTAAAGGTAAGGGACGGCAAGAATCCGCAGGATATTCCGGACCTTACAGTTGAGGAGAATGCCCGCGAGTGGATTCTCGGCAATCCTGAGGCATTTTGCAATACCACCGACCAGAACATCCTGAGCCAGGTGCTCAACAATTATGACCAGGAGACAGTGAACTTCTACCGCTGGAAACAGGAGTACGGGCAGAAGGAGCTCTCTGAACTTATCCTCAGCCGCAGCGGCGTGGATTATGGTGACATAATTGACCTTGTCCCTGTTGAGAGGGGTACAAGCGGCCGTCTTGTGAAACTCAAGATTGTCGGGAGCAAGAAAACCATGACAATTGGCAAGGAGCTTGAGATCAGGCGTACACTTTCCACTTCACACCTCTACAGCTCTGCATTTGTTGTGGAGAAGCAGGGTGAGGAGAATGGAGTTCCTGCAAAATTCATCCTTCATGGTGCAGGCTGGGGCCACGGAGTTGGCCTTTGCCAGATAGGTGCAGCAGTTATGGGTGAGCAGGGCTACAAGTACAAGGAGATTCTCCTGCACTATTTTGTAGGTGCTGCAATTGAGAGCCGTTATTAAAAGACTAACCAAAACTTAAGAGTTATATGAGTACAAAATCAATATCACCTTGGGCGTGGATTCCATCGCTGTATTTTGCCCAGGGTATCCCTTATTTCATTGTGAACACAGTTTCTGTAATGATGTTCACAAAAATGGGTGTTCCAAACGGAGAGATGGCATTCTTTACCAGCTTGCTGTATCTGCCTTGGATGATCAAGCCGTTCTGGAGCCCGTTTGTAGATATTTTCAAGACAAAAAGATGGTGGACAGTTGCAATGCAGCTACTCATGGCAGCGGCATTCATCCTCCTCACAGTTACATTGCCTGTACCTGATGCGGAGACAATTGCGGCAGGAACCACTCCAATGAGCATGTTCTACATTACACTGCTGTTGTTTGTAATCACAGCGTTCGCTTCAGCTACCCATGACATTGCGGCTGACGGCTTCTATATGCTTGCCCTCTCTACCGGAGACCAGGCACAGTTTGTAGGTATCCGTTCAACTTTCTACCGCCTGTCATCAATCTTCGGACAGGGTGTGCTTGTAGCAATTGCAGGTGCAATTGAGCTAAGCTCAGGCAATATTCCGTTCTCATGGAGAATAACAATGCTGGTAACTGCAGTAGTGTTCACACTTGTTGCGTTGTACCACACTTTCATTATCCCTAAGCCGGCAGCTGACAAGTCAACCCTGGATGGACAGAAGGCAACAGCAGGTGCAATCTTTGCAGAATTCGGCCGTACCTTCAAGACTTATTTCATGAAGAAGGGTGTATGGCTTGCAATCATCTTCATGCTGCTTTACCGTCTTCCTGAGGCTTTCCTCATCAAGCTCTGTATGCCGTTCCTCGTTGCAAAACAGGAGTTGGGCGGCTTGGGAATGAGTACAGCAAGCGTTGGTATAGCATATGGTACAATTGGTGTATTGTTCCTTACAATCGGAGGTATCCTCGGCGGTATCTATGCTTCAAGGGTAGGCTTGAAGAAATCGTTGTGGGTTATGGCTGCCTGCATGACATTGCCATGTATCACATTCGTATACCTTGCAATCTGCCAGCCGACAAACCTTGCACTCATTTCTACTGCAATTGCAATTGAGCAGTTCGGTTACGGATTCGGCTTTACCGCGTACATGCTTTACATGATGTACTTCTCTGACGGAGAGTTCAAGACATCGCACTATGCAATCTGTACAGCATTCATGGCAGCGAGCATGCTGCTCCCAGGTATGGTTGCAGGTTATATCCAGGAGGCAATCGGTTATGTGAACTTCTTCTGGATGGTAATGGTATGCTGTATAGCAACATTGGTGGTAACCTTCTTCGTAGACAAGAAAGTTGACCCTACATACGGTAAAAAATAGTCTTGTAATATGAAAAAGTTATATGGAATTATTGTAGCCCTTCTTGCTTTTGCAGTTGTATTGCCATCTTGTACTGCAGAAGCACAGCAGGGGTCTGCAACTAAGGATGCAGTTGTAAAGAGCGGTATTGATGTATTGCAGCAGAACGGCTTCAAGCAGCTGCAGGGCAAGAAGGTTGGCCTTGTTACAAACCCAAGCGGTGTGAACAGCCAGCTTGTTTCTACAGTAGATATCCTTGCAAATGCACCGGGAGTGGAGCTTGTAGCCCTATATGGTCCGGAGCATGGTGTGAGGGGTGATATCCACGCAGGTGACAAAGTGAGTGATGAGGTGGATCCAAAAACAGGAATCCCTGTATATTCACTCTACGGAAAGACCCGCAAGCCAACCCCTGAGATGTTGAAGGAAGTGGATGCAATCGTTTATGACATCCAGGACAACGGATGCCGTTCATTCACCTTCATCAGCACTTTGGGCCTCCTTATGGAGGCGGCTGCCGAGAACGGCAAAGAGGTTATCGTATTGGACCGTCCCAATCCTCTTGGCGGAAACAAGGTTGAGGGCAACATTGTTGAGCCCGGCTACTTCTCATTCGTGAGCCAGTTTGAGATTCCTTACCTTTATGGCCTTACAGTAGGTGAGCTTGCTGTTATGCTCAACGAGGAGGGTATGCTCAAGGGAGAGAAAGGTACAAACGATACAATCGTAAAATGTAACCTTACAGTTGTACCTATGGAGGGCTGGACAAGGGATATGGTATATACAGATACCAAACTTCCTTGGGTGCTCCCTTCACCTCACATGCCACAGGCTGAGACCTCTTACTACTATCCTGCAACAGGAATCCTCGGCGAGCTCGGCTATATGTCAATTGGAGTGGGCTATACCCTTCCTTTCCAGATGGTGGCAGCACAGTGGATCAACTCTGCAGAGTTTGCGGATGCACTCAATGCACTTGAGCTCCCAGGGGTGAAATTCAGGCCAATCAACGTAAAGCCTTTCTACTCAGTGGGCAAAGGTGAGAACATGGGTGGCGTGCAGATCTACATCACAGATTACCAGAAGGCACACCTTACATCAATCCAGTTCTACATAATGCAGGTGATTGCAAACCTTTATCCCGACAAAGAAGTTATGGCCAATGCAGACCAGGGCCGCTTCAGGATGTTTGACCTTGTATCAGGAAGCAACTTCATCAGGGAGAAATTCTCTGAGACAAAACAGTTCAAGGACATAGAGGCACACTGGAACAAGGATGTTGAGAGCTTCAAGGAGCTTTCAAAGAAATACTACATGTACGAGTAATACATTCCTTACATAAAAAAGTGCGGCTGGAGAACCGATCCAAACCGCACTTTTCTATTTGTATATGTTCCGTATCTGCTCCCGCAGGTTTATCCTGGTACTGTCTATCTGTTTCGTATAAACCGGAAGGGCGGTACTTTTATACCTTGCCTTGCTAACCTTTATCTTGAAGTCATCAAGCGGGCCGGTAATGTCAATTCCCAGCCTCATCGGGATAGGGGACTTGAGCACGGAGATGTGATAATCCAGGTTCATCTCCATATCCTGCCTGCCGCTTATGGCAGTGGTGTAGCGGTCCATCTTCATCAGGAAAGGATACACTTCAATCTTATTGTCCTTTATGGAGACTTCCACCTCAATGCTGTCAACAAGATTGCGATCCCTGTTCTTGAACTTCATCATTTTGGCAATTTCAGCAAAGGTCTCGCCATCCATAAGCACAAGCGAGTCCCCCTTTATTCTGGCCACACCCTCAACTGTGGAGAGGAGGAAGTTCATATTGGTGTCAATCCGGGCGGTAGCTGCCATCTGGCTGTTGATGATCCCCTCAAATGACCTTATCATAGGGAGCAGGGAGTCTATCCCCGGGTACAGCTTTATAAATTCTGCAACATCCACATCATCCAGCTGCATGTCAAACCCCACGCTCAGGTCTGTGCGGCTCCGTGTACGGTAAAATGCATTCAGGTCCATTGCCCCTGCTGAGGTGTTTGCATTGAGGTCTGTAATCTGCAGGCATCGGTCCTTAACCTGTACAATGCAGCTGGCGCTGTTGAGAGTGATTGAAGAGTAGATACCATAATTCACTTTCATGTCCAGCTCCGCCTCAATGTTGCGGGGAACTATAATAAGGGACATTTTTCCTATGGTATCACTCTCTTCAAGGACAACCGCCTCTTCAAGGGTTTCGGCATCTGCAATGCGCTGCAGGCTGTCCAGCAGCTCTCCGCTCCCTTTCATATATTCACCCCCTGCGTAGGCGGCCTTTGCCAGTTCGTTGAAGTTGAGGGTATCCGCCTCTATCCCAATCCTGGCCTTTATGCGGCTTCCCCTCGTAAGGGCTCCCTTTATGCCGGTAATATTGCCGTTTGCCTTGAAGGAAGACTGTCCCGATTTTACTTTTATCTCATCTATCTTCACTTCGTTCAAGTTGAATGACACAGAAGCATTCTCTGCCCTGGTCCTCAAAGGGAAGGCAGGGGTGGAGAGCCTCATTGCAGATGCAGCCATCTTCCCTTGCAGGTTCCATCTGTTCAGCAGGTGGAGCAGGCCTTTGTCGGTGAGGCGGAAGTTGTAGTCCTCCTGCGCAAAATCGTCGGGAATACGGGCGGAGTTCCTGTTGGTTGTGTTGCTGCCCCTCTCCCTGAACCAGTGCCTCATAAGTGAATCTCTCTCAGTCTGGGGGTAAATTATCTGGAGCGAATCTGTAAGGCGGGCCAGCCTCTGCTCCCTCATCTTCAGCTCGGCATCATTCTTATTGGCCTCCACATTGAATTCCCCTCCATGAATGGAGGCAAAATGGAGCCCCTGGCGGAGGGCAATCATCCTGCTGCTGGAGGTGAGGTACAATGCCGGTACAGACGGGTCCCCCTTGTACGGGAGAACTCTGAAATTGCCGTATGAATCCCTTATCCTCAAACTTACAGAATCTGCCCCAACCAGCTCAAACCTCTTTGCAGAGAGCTTGCCGTTGAATGGATGCACAACCTTGGCGGTGGTGTCAAATACCGACGCCCCGTTGCTTCCCGACAGAACCAGATCCTTTCCCCTTACAACCAAAGAATCTGCATACCTGATGTAGGTGGAATCTATTTTCAGGTGCAGCCCAATCATCTTGGTGCCCCTGGCAACCGCACTGTCTATGGTGTTTGCCCATGAGCCTATCCTCATTTCCCCGCCATAAATGTTGCAGGAAATGTCTCTTGAAGGGATGCCGAACTCAACATCCCGGGCAGAGGCCTCACCTTTTATCCCTGTTTTTGCGAGATTGTACAATGAGAGATTGCTCAGGCGGGATTTAAGATCTATCTTGGCACTCATTTCCCCTTTTCCATAGATGTCTGTACGCTGAGGAAGCATCTTTATCACGGAATCCAGATTCATGTGTCCATCAAACTTCATGTTTATATACGGATCCCCGCCCAAATCCTTTATATGCCCGCTGGCGTCAACTGCAATACCGTCACCATCTATCAGTACCCTCTCAATTGCAAGAAGATTGGAATCGGGGATATTGCTTCTGAAATAATATTGTCCCTTGAAAAGGAGTTCCTTGATCTTCTCCTTTCTTCCCTTGAAGGAGATTTGGCTGCTTGGAATATTGAAACTTATATCTGCTGAGGGATATTCTCCGGTGCTGAAGTTTATCTTTCCATCCAGCACAATAGGTATTCCGGCAAGGGAGACTTCCATCTGTTCCAGAGAAACGGACTTCTCCCTTCTCCCGCCAAGTGCAATGTCACCCTTGATATCCAGCGGCACATTCTCTGCCAAAGACTCCCGGGCAATCCTCAGATTTGTCCTGGTCCTGGCCTCAACTGCAATCCGGCCCCTCTTTCCACCCTCCATATTCAGGGTATCTATTGAGAAGCGGATATTGGACATGTTGGCCCTTTGGCTTAACGCCACGCTCAGCCTTGAGAAATCACCCTTGCGGATTCTCATCCTTGAGAGGTCATCAGTAATGTTACCGCTGAGCTTTACCTCTCGCATCGCTGCTGAGGCACGCAATCCGTCTGCTCTGTTGTCAAATACAAAACGTCCGCCGTTAAGCACTGAGATGTTCCGGATGTTTATCTTCAATGGCAGCCCCCCGCCCAAGGTGTCTTTCTCAATGGCAATACCGGTAGAGTCTGATGCCATAATATCCCAGTTGGCACACCCGGTAGGGGAGATATATGCGTATGCACGGGGGGAATCCAGGATGATTCCCTGAATCTGTATCCTTCCCTGCAGGAGCTTGAGGGGGCTGAACAGCAGCGTGAACTCTTTAAATGAGATGAGGGAATCTGCCTGCGCCGGGGTGCGGGAATATCTTACGGAATCCTTCAGATGGGTTCTGGAAACTACGCTTCCGTCAGTAAGCTTCACTCCAATATGCGGAAAATGTGAGAAGGCGGTAAAATCCACCTCTTTAACTGCAAGCTCCGCATTAAGGGATTTCTCCGCAACTCTTGTAACCGTTCCTGCAACATAAGCGTCACTGATGAAAAACTCCAGTGCCGCCAGGGCCACAACCACCAGTGCAAAGATGGCGGCAGCTCCAATGCCTAACCATTTGAAAAACTTTCCTGTCTCCATATACATAGTCATTGTAACAAAAATAGCTATAACGGCTCATACCCCCAAACCTATTGTTGAATAATTTCTATCTTTGTGTATAGAATAAAGTGTTATGAAGAATTGTTTAATGATAATGGTCTTATTATTATGTTGCTTGGTTTC
Organism: Bacteroidales bacterium; assembly: GCA_017482565.1. Classification (GTDB taxonomy): domain Bacteria; phylum Bacteroidota; class Bacteroidia; order Bacteroidales; family UBA932; genus Egerieousia. Next base: position 10,152 of record JAFUMO010000061.1, read on the forward strand.
ATGCAATAATAATGAATTTGTGCCTGGGCATAGTTACATAACGAAAAATGTGTCAGGTATGGATATCAGATTCATTGATTTAAAAATAGAAAAAGTAGGGCTGGATAGTGCATTTATCTCATCAATGTATGGTAAAACTGAGGTGATAGGTAGCAGCCTCTATTATTTGGATACATACAATAGCTATTTGTATATGCTGGATGGTAATGGTAAGATTTGTAATAGATATTTAGGCGTGGGTAATGCTCCATATGAGATAAACTGTGGACCATTGGCTGCTCATGCCTTTACGGGAGAAGGTAATCTTATCATATATGGGACTTCCGACGATATATATGTTTATAATACTGAATTTGAAATTGTTAATAACGCTTCGTTCAGATTGAAGAGGGAAGCGCGTAATGGTGATCCATGTTCATTTGAGACATATACATTTCCCCGTTTTATAGTTTGCAGATCATATAATGAGAAGACATATATAAACAATAACTCCAGTGCGTATGGGTTTAATTACTTTGAGACCCCCGAAGAATATGCCAAAGAGTGC
>JAFUMO010000062.1 GCA_017482565.1 Bacteroidales bacterium
CTCCTGTGATACTGATTCCACCGCCCAAATGTTGAAGTCGTCCTTGTGCCTGTCATAAGGTGGCATGGTGAACATGTAGTCTGCAAGGCGCCTGGCATCCTGCAGGAACTTCTCCATTTCATCTGCTGTGTATCCCTCGGCAATGAACAGGAGGTCAACCTTGTTTGCCGGGTCTCCGTTGCAGATTACCTTTGTAACCTTGAAGTCATTCTTCACTTCGCGGCTGATGAGCTTGTCTGCCGGGTCAATCCCAACAGAGAGGATTTCGTTGTGCTTTCCTGTTGCCTTTACCCTCTCATACACCTTCAGTACCACTTTCTCTTTAGGAAATGGAATTACATATGAACTGTTGAATGCCTGAGGGGTTGTCTGGGCCTCTGCTGTGGTCCTCCACTCCTGGAAGAGGGTGTTGAAACCTTTGGAATATATCACTTTTCCGTCGGGAGTGCGGACTTCCATATAATACTCTCCGTATTTGAAGGGATCCACAAGGTTTGTCCTGGAACCGCTCCATGCGCACTCCTTGGTCATCCCCTCAAGGAAGATTTTCTGGCTGGTGGCATCTCCTGCGAATGTAAGGTCAATCCTCAACCTGTCGGGAGTGAAATATGTGTCATACTGGGGCTGCTGTGCAAATGCTGCAATGCAGACTGCGAGAGCTGAAAATAGGGAAAGCAACTTTTTCATGATATTATCTTCCTACGTAATTTTGTGGTGTTATTACAAGTATCTCTTGCTTTACTGCATCACTTACATTGAGTTCCTTCACAAATTCCTGGATACTCTCCTTGGTGATGCCTGCGTTGCCTCGTGTAAGGGCCTTGAGGGCCTCATAAGGGTTAGGATAGCCCTCACGGCGGAGGACTGTCTGGATACCCTCTGCAACAACTGCCCAGTTGGCTTCAAGGTCGCGGTCCAGGGCAGCCTCGTTGAGGATAAGCTTCCCAAGTCCTTTCTTCAGGGACTTCAGTGATATGATTGAGTGGGCCAACGGAACACCCACATTCCTGAGCACGGTGGAGTCTGTAAGGTCCCTCTGCAGCCTTGAGACAGGGAGCTTGGACGCAAGGTGGGCAAATATTGCATTTGCAATGCCGAAGTTACCCTCAGCGTTTTCAAAGTCAATGGGATTCACCTTGTGAGGCATGGCAGATGAGCCAACCTCTCCGGCTTTCACTTTCTGGCGGAAGTACTCCATTGAAATGTATGTCCACATGTCCCTTGCAAGGTCAATGAGGATTGTGTTTATCCTCTCCAGGTTATGGAACAGCGCTGCAAGGTTGTCATAGTGCTCAATCTGGGTTGTAGGGTATGAGCGCTTCAGCCCAAGCTTTCCACCCACGAACTCTGATGCAAACTTGTTCCAGTCAACCTCAGGATATGCGAAGTTATGTGCATTGAAGTTTCCGGTTGCGCCTCCGAATTTTGCAGAATATGGAACCTGCTCCAGCAGTCTCAGCTGCTCCTTGAGCCTTGCCACAAACACATTAATCTCCTTGCCCAGGCGGGTTGGGGAGGCGGGCTGTCCGTGGGTATGGGCCAGCATAGGTACATTCTCCCACTCCTTGGCAAATCCCTCAAGCATCTCCAGAACCTCGTTCAAGGCTGGCATGTAGGCGTCCCTGATACCTTCCAGGAGGCTGAGTGGAACAGAGGTGTTGTTGATGTCCTGCGATGTGAGGCCGAAATGTACGAACTCACAATATTTCTCAATGCCAAGCTTCTTGAACTCATCCTTGATGAAATACTCTACAGCCTTTACATCATGGTTTGTAATCTTCTCAATATCCTTAACCTTCTGTGCATCCTCTGCGGAGAAATTATTGTAAATGTCCCTGAGCTTCCCAAAATTGTCATGGCCAAACCCCTTAAGCTGCTCCAGAGGAAGCTCACAAAGGGCAATGAAGTACTCAATCTCAACCCTTACCCTATATCTTATAAGTGCGTACTCAGAGAAGTACTTGCTCAAATCTTCAACTTGTCTGCGGTATCTGCCGTCTACAGGAGATACTGCCATTAATGCATTATTTGACATATCTGTTCTAAAATGAAAAATTTAGCGGTAAAGATAGCTAAAAATGCAACAAAAACATAGCAACGGTGTTTGGTAATGGTAAATGTTCAAATAAGATTATAGGTATGAATACAAAAGTATTGTTATTGGGACTGGCAACAGTATGCACTGCTGCTGTCCCTGCAGGTGCATGTACAGGAATAGCACTCACAGCAAAGGACGGAAGCTATATACAGGCAAGGACAATAGAGTGGGCCAAGGGATATCTGGAGAGCGGCTATTCCATAATCCCGCGCGGGGAGAAGCTGTTCTCCTATACTCCCGACGGGGGCCGGGGAATGCACTTCACCGCCAAATACGGTGTTGTGGGGCTTACCGTGGCGGACAAGAACTTCATAGCAGAGGGAATCAATGAGGCGGGACTCTCATGCGGCTTGTTCTTCTTCCCGGAGTACGGCTCATACAAGGCATTTGACCCTGCCCGCAGGGATGTCTCTGTGGCCGACATGCAGTTCAACCAGTTTGTTCTTACCCAATACTCCACAATAGATGAGGTGAAGGATGCCCTCCTGAACGGCAAGGTTGATGTAGTTGGGCTTGTAGGTGATGCTGTGGTGCACTGGAGGATAGGTGAGCCGTCCGGGAGGCAGGTGGTATTGGAGATTGTTGACGGTGTGCCCCATTTTTACGAGAACCCAGTTGGGGTGATTACCAATGCCCCCGGGTTTGAGTGGCACCTTACAAATCTGAGCAACTATGTGAACCTCTATGGCGGTACTGCTGCCCCCCAGAAGATGGGTGAGTTTACTGTTAACCCTATTGGCAGCGGCTCAGGACTGAGAGGCGTACCCGGTGATGCAACCCCTCCATCAAGGTTCATCAGGGCTGCGTTCATCCGCAATACCGCCCCACAGCTTGCAGATGCCTATGCAACCGTAACACAGACTTTCCATCTGCTGAACTTCTTTGATGTTCCGCTCGGCTTTGAGACAAATGTGGGGGCAGAGTTCCCTGATATTCCAAGCGCCACCCAGTGGACAAGTTCAATAGACCTTACCCACAGGAAGGTATATTACCATACCGCCTACAATATAAACATCCGCTGCATAGACCTTTCAGAGATAGATTTCGGCAAGGTGGCATACCAGTGGCACCCTCTGGATGCCAGCCAGGTACAGCCTGTTGAGAAGGTGGAGGTGAGATAGATCTTATGGTCTTGCTAAGTTGCTGTAGTTCTAGTATTCTTACATATAAAAGCCTGGCTCATTTTTGAACCGGGCCAGGATGGGGGAAGCGCAGAGCTTCCCTTTTTTATTTTTTTCCATACTCAGTGTGCTCCGGCTCATTCAAATAGGTACTTCTATTATATTGGCTTCTATATCCAGAATCAAAGGGCCTGACAATTTCCACACTCATGCCAAGTGCTGCTACCATCCTGTAGAATACTGCAACACTGGGTATAATAATCCCATTCTCTATACGGGATATATATGATTTTGTTGTCTGCGTACGTTTGGCAAGCTCTGCTTGAGAAACCTTTGCATCCTTCCTGGCATCCCTGAGTATTAACCCAGAATAATACGCATACGCATCTTCCTCAAACCTTATACGCTCAGGAGTTCCCTCCTTGCCGTATTTGGCATCCAGTACAGCATCATAATTCTGTATCATATTTCCTCTTGTATTCATAGTATTCCTCCAAAATTTTCAATGCCCTGTTTATCTCTCCTACAGGTGTCTTATTTGTCTTTTTCTGAAATCCGTTGAATAACACAACTATTTTGTCCTCTTCAAAAATGAAGAATACACGGTAAATATTTCCGTTATATTCCGTTCTCAATTCATATAGCTCTTCCCTTATATGCTTAACAAATTTTGACGGCAAACGGTCCTGAGTCTTCAAGAGAACCAATCCATAGTCTATTTTCTCCCTCTCTTTGGCAGTAAGTCTCTCCATAAACTCCCCAAAGTATCTGCCAAATGTTACAATCCTCCGTTTCATATTGCAAATATACAAAAGGTTTCAATATATTGAAACCCTGCTAAAGAATCGTAATTGAATTTTCTTTCTTCCTTCCCTCCCTTCCACATCAAAGTTCCCAAAATGGCCTTCGGTATGGCTAGCAATCTATTCCATCTGAGCCTAATTTCCTAACTCACAGATGCCCAGTTTATCTACGAGTAGGCATCTGCTCAAACAGACGGAAATTTGACGGCTCATCTGCAATGATTGCCTACGCCCCTCAGGATATTTTGTGCCCATTGCTGTTGCAGTATGGAGGGAAGGAAAAAAGCATGTCTTTTACACCCAGTCTCACAGGATAATACCGAAACAAAATTTTTATTAAATTTGTCTGCAACAAGCAAAAGATAAAATATTCATTTATGGCAAAGGTGAACACCGCTGATGTCGGATTTGTAAAGCAAATCTGGAACGCAGCTGATGTATTGCGAGGTAGCATGGATGCTGCCGAATATAAGCATGTTGTACTCTATCCAACTACCTCAAAGGAATGATTACTAACGAGGAAGTTATTGAAGAACTTTTGAGAATGGCTCAGGATATTGCAAATTCGGAGTCACAGGCCAATGAACTTGGCCTTTCAAAAGAAGAGAAAGCATTTTATGATGCCCTTACTCAACCAAGAGCCGTTCAGGATTTCTACACAAATGAACAGCTTGTAGAAATGACTAAGGAACTTACAGATACCCTTAGGAAAAACCGCACAATTGATTGGCAAAAGAAAGAATCTGCAAGAGCTGGAATGAGAAGACTTATAAAACGTCTTTTGAAGAAATATAAATATCCACCAGAGGAAGAGCAAAATGCAATGGATATTGTGCTTAAGCAGTGTGAACAATGGGCAGATGTGGAACCTGAATATGTTTATAATGACTAGAAATTCTTGGTACTATTCACCTTTGAACACACATCATCCTTCCTGCCGTACTGTAACAGCAATGGACCACAAAATATCCTGAGGGGCGTAGGCAATCATTGCAGATGGAATAGATTGCTAGCCATACCGAAGGCCATTTTGGGGAACTTTGATGTGGAAGGAAGGTGAGAGAAGGAGTAAGTATAGTACCACAAGCAAGAGGGCAACCCTTTGGATCACCCTCCTCTTTTTATTTCATCAGCTCCTCAATGATTCCCGGAATCTCCCTGTTCTGGAAGATGCCGCCGAATTTCTCTGCACCGGCGCCCCAGGCGAAGATAGGGACAACTGTGCCGGTGTGGCCTTTGGTGCTGAAGTTGAGGGTTACATCAGAGGTGCCTCCTACCGGATAGCTCTTGTAGGCAATTCCTGTGCCGCCGGTCTCGTGGTCTGCGGTAACAACAAGGAGGGTCTCAGGATGGGCATCCACGTATGCAACCAGTGCTTTGAGCAAACCGTCAAATTCCTTCATCTCCACAATCATGCCCTCAGAATCGTTATTGTGGCCGTATCCGTCTATTATGGCACTCTCAATCATGAGGAAGAACCCTTCAGGGGCATTCTTTGAGAGCTGCTCCAGAGCCTTTACGGATGCTTTCTGCAGATAAACTGTCGGCTCTGAGAATCTTGTGGTATCAAGGTTCCCGGCATCTGCGGCAAGTTTTGCGGCTAGGCATACCTGATCACCCTCGGCAGCCTTTGCAACTGTATTTGAAGATTTGTTCCTGCGGTGCACATCGCTCATCTCCAGTATCCCGACAAATTTTTCACTGTTTGTCTCCAGTACAGATTTCCAGTCGAGATACACATTGTACCCCTTTTCAATGAGGGTGGCAGTGAGGTCAACTGAATCAGGGCGGTTGATGAATGCGCTCAGGCCCGCTCCAACAGCCACATCCACACCGCTTTCACAGAACTGCTCCGCAATCTTGAAGCCCATTGAGCGGGAAGGGACTCCTGCGTAGAATGCTCCGGGGGTTGCCTCCGTGAGGGTGGTGTTCACCACAATTCCTGTCTTCTTGCCCATTGCCTGGGCTTTCTTGAGCACGCTTGTGAGCTGTACGGTGTCCGGATCCACGCCAAGGAAGCCGTTGCAGGTACGGGTTCCTGTAGCCAGGGCAGTTCCTCCGGCAGGGGAATCGGTAACATAGTTGTTTGCAGACTGGGTTTCGTTGAGACCTATTACCGGCGCCATCTCAAAGCCGGTCTGTCCCTCCTCAGAAAGGAGTAGTGATGAAACGGCTCCAAAGCCCATTCCGTCACCAATCAGGTAGATCACATTCTTTGGTTTCTGCGGCTCCTGCTGTGCAGTGCAGCCAAAAGCAACTGCCGCAACGGCAACTGCCATAAATAGTTTCTTACAGGTATTCATTTGTTCAAGTATTATTGTCCATTCTTGCCAATCTCCTCCTCCTCTGTGGGAACAGGTGCAGGGGGCAGTCCTGCGGCAGCAGATTCATGAATCCGCCCGTACATTATCTTTGAGAAGAACCGTATGATCACTATCAGGAAGAGGATTATGAAAAGGGAGATTTCCGCAAAGAGCCTCTCGTCTATCTGCGCTGTGGCTGTGATGATCTCAGGGTCTTGGGTGAGCAGCTTTTCCATTGATTTCATAGGGTAGTTGCCGCGGGCCCATTTCTTTACTATAACGCCGTTATCCACATATGTGAGCCCTCCGCTGGAGCGGTTGAATGATATTACAGCCTTGTAGTCTGCATAGAGGATTTCATATCCCATCCCCTCAAGTGCTGCATAACGTTCAAACAGGGCCTGGGTCTCTTCCACGGTATTTGCACTTATTATGTACAGCTTGAGCCCGTGGGCATTCAGGGTGTCTGCCAGTTCCATCATGCGTCCGGCAGCCTTCTCTCCAAGGGCCCTTGCATTGTAGATGGAGATGAAGAAGACGGGGCCTGAAGATTTCACTATTTCATTCCCTACGGCATTTCCTTCGGAATCCATAAACGAGAAATCCACGCTCTTATCTTCTGTGGCTTCCCCTTTCAGGTGAGAGACTGCATCTACAAAGGTCCATGTGCTGTCGGGAATATTGTCCAGAGTGAAGGTTTGCTCCCTGCCCCCCTTTGAGTAGATGAATGTTGTCTCATATTCCCTCTCCTGGTTTATCTGCTGGGAGGCTACAAGGTCTGTCCCAGGCTTGTATATGCCAAAGTCTATCTGCGGGAGGTTCCTCAGTGAGTATCCCTGCAGCACCATAATCAGTATTCCATAAGCAGCCAGATATCCCCACTCAACTTTTGGGGAGGCTATGGGCTTGAACTCTTTCCTCTGCAGGTACACCACCAGGGCTGCTGCCAGCAGGAAGAGGTTCTTTATGAATGTTGCCTTGTTGCTCAAGTGCAGTGCCTCACCGAAACAGCCGCAGTCCTCCACCGGGTTGAAAAGTGCTATCATGAGGGTAAGCAGGGTGAAGAATGAGATGAACCAGAGCGCAATCCTTGAGAAGAGCCTTATCCTCAGTCCTTTGAGAATTGCAACACCAACCAGAAACTCCGCTGCAGAGAGGAGTATTCCTCCTGGAATTGACAAGAAATCCATAAAACCGAGATGGAATGCCCCAAGGTATTCCTTTATCTTGAGGGCATTGCCTATAGGGTCAATTCCCTTGAGAAATCCTGAAAAAACAAACAGGATTCCAAAGGTGAATCTGCATATTGCCCTTAAAAACTTCATCAGATATTCCATCCCTGTGCGGCGTGTTAACGGTGTCTTAATTTTCAGCGGAACAGTTTTTCCACCTGCTCACTTATGTTCCTGAAGATGTCTGCAGGAGGGAGCATATTTCCCTGGGCATCCTCACAGTGTACCCTCACAAAACCCTCATCAGCCTTGGTTTGTTCAAGGTACATCTCCCTCACGTGAATCTGGAACTGTATGTCGGCCTCATGTATGTCCTCCTTGCCGTTGAGGTAGTCCCTGTCATCGTCGCCGCTGCGGCTCTCCTTGAGCTTTGAGTCTACAAAGCTGATAGGGACATCCAGGAAGAGGTTCAAATCTGGCCTGGGGATACCGTATCTGTTGTATTCCGTGTCAAAGATCCAGTTGCGCAGCTGCCGGGCAAGCACCCTGCGGCCGGCCATATCCCCAAACTGGGGCTGCATCATTATCTTGGAGCACTGGTAGGCTATGTTCGAGTATACGTAGCGGTCCAGCAGAACGCAGTCTCCTGCCGCCAGCCACTCCTTTATTGTGGTGGAGGCATCCATGCGGTCCAGGGCAAACAGGAGCGCCACAATCTGCGGATGCACCTGCTCTATGCTTCCAAGGTCCCCGCGCAGATATTTTCCAATAAGGTCCCCGTACAGCGGAGCATCATACCTTGGGAAATGCAGATATCTCAGATTCACCCCTTTGGAAATCAGATACTCCTTCAACAGCTTTACCTGTGTGCTTTTGCCGGCCCCGTCCAGGCCCTCAAGTACTATTAGCATATAATCAGTTTTTTGTGGGTAACAAAGATACTATTTTCTGAGCAACTCCCATAGTTTTATGCACTGCACGGCCTCCGCTACATCGTGGACCCTCAGGATGTCGGCCCCCAGTATAAGGGCCTGCAGGTTCAGGGCAACGGTGCCGCAGAGCGCCTGGTCGGGGGTGATTCCGAGCGGCTTCCATATCATCCCCTTGCGGGAAATCCCTACCAGCAGCTTCCTCCTCACTCCTGAATGCAGGGCAATCCTATCCGCCAGTTGTGGCATCCCGTTGAACAGCTCATAATTCTGCTCCAGATTCTTGGCAAAGCCGAATCCCGGGTCCATTATATACTCCCTTATTCCGTATCTGGCCGCCCTTTCCTCAAACTCCATAAAGTACTCCGTAACCTCATTTACTACCCCTCCCGGGTAATGGCACATCTGCTGCATTGTGCTTGGGGTCCCCCTCTTGTGCATTGCAATGTACGGGAGATGCAGTTCTCCAACCGTGCTGAGCATCAGCGGGTCATCTTCCCCTGCAGAAATGTCGTTCACAATGAATTCCCCAAGAATATCATATGCCCTCCGGACAATTTCGCTGCGGAATGTGTCAATTGAAATCTGAGGCCTTTTCTCCAGAATCCCTTCCCCTTCAGTGTACTTCTTCCCGACAAATTCAAGCGGGCCCTGCAGGTATTCCCATTCCTGCTCCAAGGAAACGGGAGTGCTCCCCGGACGGGTTGAGCAGGCACCTATGTCAATGATATCCGCCCCCTGGGCAACCATATTGCCAAATGCGGCATCCACATCTTCAATGGCGGTATGTCTGCTCCCCTTGAAGAAGGATTCATTGTTTATGTTGAGTATCCCCATAACCTTTGGGGTGCTGCTGCCATTTGCAGCAGAATTTCCGGTGTGTTCCATTCTGCCTGTATTCATATCGCCGTAAAATTACGCAAATCAATCCCACTTTGTGCTGGAAATGCCCCAAACCTGCACAAAATACCATTCCCGAATCAACTTTGTGCAGAATTATGGGGATTTCAGCACAATATAAAAAGCCGGAGCCACAAAATTTGATGCAACCCCGGCTTTCTGTGTATCATATATTGCAAAGAGTCCTACAAAGTCCTCTTTATCTCCACAATCTGGTAAGCCTCAACAACGTCTCCAACTTTAATGTCGTTGTATCCGTCTATGTTAAGACCGCAGTCGTAGCCTGCAGTAACCTCCTTGGCGTCATCCTTGAAGCGTTTTAGTGAACCGAGTACTCCGGTGTACACTACAATGCCGTCCCTGATTACGCGTACCTTTGCATTTCTGGTAAGCTTGCCTTCCTTAACCATACAGCCGGCAATTGTACCAACCTTGGAAATCTTGAATGTCTCACGTACCTCAGCAGTTGCTGTAACCTCCTCTTTCTCCTCTGGTGCAAGCATACCCTCAATACCGCTCTTGACCTCGTTGATCGCATCGTAGATTACAGAGTAGAGCCTGATTTCAATCTCCTCATTGTCTGCAAGTTTTCTTGCATTAGCGGAAGGCCTTACCTGGAAACCTATGATGATGGCATTTGAAGCCGCTGCAAGGAGTACATCTGATTCTGAGATTGCACCTACTGCCTTGTGGATTACATTTACATGTATCTCCTCTGTAGATAGCTTGATAAGCGAATCGCTTAGTGCTTCAATTGAACCGTCAACGTCACCCTTGATGATGATGTTGAGCTCCTGGAAGTTGCCGATTGCAATACGGCGTCCGATCTCCTCCAGGGTAATGTGTTTCTGGGTCCTCAAGCCCTGGATGCGGAGAAGCTGTTCCCTCTTGTTTGCAATGTCCTTGGCCTCTTTCTCGTCCTCAAATACGTTGAAGGTCTCACCTGCGCTTGGGGCACCGTTCAGTCCCAGGATTGATACAGGAGTTGAAGGGCCTGCTTCAGTCACTTTCTGGCCGCGCTCATTGAACATGGCCTTAACCTTACCGGTGTAGCATCCGCTCAACATTACATCTCCAACATGGAGTGTACCTGCCTGTACGAGGATTGTTGCGAGGAATCCCCTTCCCTTGTCCAATGATGACTCAATCACTGTACCTACTGCCTTCTTGTTAGGATTGGCCTTGAGCTCAAGCATATCAGCCTCAAGGAGTACCTTGTCCAGCAGTTCCTCAATGCCGATACCCTGCTTTGCAGAAATCTCCTGACACTGGTATTTTCCACCCCAGTCCTCCACAAGGATGTTCATCTGTGAGAGCTGTTCCCTGATCTTGTCAGGGTTTGCAGCCGGCTTGTCAATCTTGTTTATTGCAAAGATCATAGGACAGCCTGCAGCCTGTGCATGGCTGATAGCCTCAATGGTCTGTGGCATTATGGCATCATCGGCAGCCACAATGATGATGGCCAGGTCTGTAACTTTTGCACCGCGGGCACGCATTGCAGTAAATGCCTCGTGGCCAGGAGTATCAAGGAAAGTGATCTTCCTGCCGTTAGGGAGCTTCACATTGTATGCACCAATGTGCTGGGTGATGCCGCCCGCCTCACCTGCAATAACATTTGCCTTACGTATATAGTCAAGCAATGAGGTCTTACCGTGGTCTACGTGTCCCATCACTGTTACGATAGGAGGCCTCTCCTCCATCATCTCAGGTGTATCCGCCTCGTTTTCCTCATCAATTGTCTCCTGGATCTCTGCAGTCACAAATTCAATCTTGTATCCGAATTCCTCGGCAACAAGTACAAGAGCCTCGGCATCCAGCCTCTGGTTGATGGAAACCATAAGTCCAAGGTTCATACAAGCCTCAATCACCTTGATTACAGGGGCGTTCATCATTGTAGAGAGGTCATTCACTGTAACGAACTCGGTTACCTTGAGAATGTTGCTCTGCATCTGCTCAAGCTCTTCCTCCTCCATCATCCTCTGTACATTCAGCTCCCTTTTCTCCTTCCTGTATTTTGAGCCTTTTGTCTTGCCCTTGCCCTCTACCATCCTCTGGTAGGTCTCCTTTATCTGCTTCTGTACTGCATCCTCGTCAATCTCCACCTTTACCGGCTTGAACTTGTCCTTCTTGCTGCCCTTGCCGTTATTGTGGTTCTTGTTGTTCTGCTGCTTGTTCTGGCCGGCATTGTTCTGAGGCCTGTTTTGTCCGTTGCCGGAATTGTTGCCTGTCTTGCTCTGTCCGTTGCCTCCAGGCTTGCCGTTCTGTTTTGCCTCCCTGGCAACATCAACTTTCTCGTTCTTCCTGTGGATCCTCTCCCTCTTCTTGTTGCCTTTCTCAGGCTGTACAGGAAGTTCAATCTTCCCTTTTATCACAGGTCCTGCAAGCTTTGTATACTGGGTTGCAATGTGACCGCTCTCGGCAGGCTTCTGCTCCTTTACTTCTTCTTTAGGCTGTGGCTGCGCTGCTGGGGGTACAGGCTTAGGCTCCACTTTTGGGCTGTCGGGAGTCTTGTCCACAACTTTCTTCTCTTCTGCCGGTGCAGGAGCAGGCTCAGGTCTTGCCGGTTCCTCCACTTTTGGCTGCGGTACAGGCTCTGGCTTGCGTTCAGGAGCTTTAGGCCTGTCCAGGTCTATCTTACCCAGAATCTTAGGACCCTTAACCTCCTCAACGGTTGTCTTGATGAATAGCTCCTTCACAGGCTCTTCCTCCTCAATTGATTTGGGCTCCTTGTCTGTGATGTCCTTCACCTTGATGGCCACCTTCTTTGATTCCTCCTTTACAATCTGCTCCTTCTTGAACTCCTTTGCAACAAGTGCATACTGGTCACCGGTAAGCTTTGCTCCAGGGTTGGAATCAATGTTAATACCTTTCTTGCGCAGGAACTCAACCAGGGTACCCATTCCTATATTGAACTCCTTAAGCACTTTACCTATTCTAATATTCTCGTTTCCTGTCATATTATATCCCCCATATTTAATTCAACAAAATTATTTTTCGTCCTCAAACTCAGATTTGAGTATCTTCTGTACCTCAATTACGGTCTCCTCTTCAAGGTCTGCACGCTTTACTATGTCCTGGACAGAAAGGGAGAGCACACTCTTGGCTGTATCACATCCTATACTCTTGAGTGCATCTATAATCCACTGGTCAATCTCGTCATTGAACTCGGCCAGCAATACATCCTCTTCCTCTTCATCAAGCTCCCTGAACACTTCAATCTCTTGTCCTACAAGCATGCTTGCAAGCTTGATATTGCTCCCGTTCTTTCCAATTGCAAGAGAAACCTCATTAGGCTTGAGCCATACGCTTATCTTGTCACCCTCAATCTTTATTGAAGATATCTTGGCAGGGCTGAGTGCCCTCTGTACAAGAAGCTGGGTGTTTGAAGTCCAGTTGATGATGTCTATGTTCTCATTCTTGAGCTCCCTTACAATGCCGTGGATACGTGAACCCTTGATACCCACGCAAGCTCCTACAGGGTCAATCCTCTCATCGTAAGACTCAACGGCAACCTTTGCCCTCTCGCCAGGGATGCGGACAATCTTCTTGATTGTGATGAGTCCGTCAAAAATCTCAGGAACCTCCTGCTCGAACAGCTTCTCAAGGAATACCGGTGCTGTCCTTGAAAGGATGATTACGGGATTGTTGTTCTTCATCTCAACCCTTGAGATTACAGCCCTCACAGACTCGCCCTTGCGGAAAAAGTCAGAAGGTATCTGCTCAGATTTAGGGAGAAGCAGCTCATTGCCCTCCTCATCAAGTACAAGAACCTCCTTCTTCCATGCCTGGTAAACCTCACCAACCATAATCTCACCAATCCTGTCCCTGTATGCATTGAAGAGGTTTGCCTTCTCAATGTCCATTATTCTTCCCGACAGGTTCTGCCTCAAGTTGAGGATACCCCTTCTTCCGAAACTTGCAAGCTTCACCTCCTCGGTGAACTCCTCGCCAATCTCGTATGAGTTGTCAATCTTGTCAACCTCTTCCTTTGAAATCTCAGTGTTCGGGTCCTCCACGGTCTCCACCACTGTCCTGTTCCTCCAAATCTCAAAGTCACCCTTGTCAATGTTGATGATGATGTCAAAATTGTCCGCTGTGCCGTACATCTTGGCAAGCTGGGTGCGGAAAATGTCCTCCAGAACACTCATCATGGTAGGACGGTCGATGTTCTTAAGTTCTTTGAATTCTGCAAATGTGCTTATTAAATTCAATCCTTCCATTTTATATCAATTGTTTTAAGCTTTTATATCCTTATTTGAATTTGATTACCGGTTTGCATGACTTTATCCCATCGTATGTGAAGCGTGTGGTGGTGTCCTGCTGCACCTTCTTCTTGCTCCCCTCAACCTTCACCATCTTTGAGACTGTGATGTCAAACCCTTCAGCATCCGCTGCAGAGAGGATGCCCTTCATCTTGCCGCCCCCCTTTATCACAACCTCAACCTCGCTGCCGGTGAACTTGATGTACTGGCCCAGAACCTTGAAAGGCTGGTCCAGACCTGCAGAAGTTACGGTAAGGGAGTAGTCCTCCACATCCCTGTCAAATACACCTGCAATTATCCTGTCAATGTCTATGCAGTTGTCAATTTTAACATCGCTCTCCCTGCTTTCAATGGCAACGGTGATGTCATTCTCCCTGGTGATTTCAATATCCACAAGGAAGAGTCCGTTGTCGCTCAAATAGTTGGCTATGGTATTGCCGATTGCCTCTGTTGTAATCATAGTTTTATGGAATATGACAAAGGGCAACCGCGCGCGGTCACCCTCAAGCCTTTCATTTCAAGTGCAAAGTAACAAAAAATCTGCAAAACAACCAAACGATTGAATATAAAATTTATTTTACTAATTTTGCTTATTAAATATCATTTGGAATTATGGAAGTAACAGCAGAAGTAATTGCGCAGCATTTCAATGGAGAAATAGTGGGTGACCCTACAGTGAAGGTGTCGTCAGTGGCAAAGATTGAGAGCGGCAAGCCGGGAAACATCTGTTTCCTTGCAAATCCCAAATATGAGCATTATCTCTATACCAGCAAGGCAAGCATCATTATAATAAACAGGACTTTCCAGCCTAAGGAGCCGGTTGCTCCAACCCTTATCCTGGTGGATAATGCATACGAGGCGGTAGCTTCGCTGCTGGATCTTCTCAATACCCTCAAGAGGGCCAAGAAGAACGGCAGGTCATGGAGGTCAAAGTGTGCATGGAGTGCAAAGTTCGGCAAAGGGGTGTATGTGGGTGAGTTCTCTGTTGTCGGGAAGAAGAGCGTTGTTGGGAAGGATACACAGATTTATCCCCAGGTTTATGTTGGCAATGATGTTACAATAGGGGAGAACTGCATCATTTATCCGGGTGTGAAGATTTATGACGGGTGCAGGATAGGAAACAACTGTATCCTTCATGCCAATGTGGTGATAGGTTCGGACGGCTTCGGCTTTGCCCCAAGGGAGGACGGCTCATACAAGAAGATTCCGCAGACAGGTATAGTTACACTTGAGGATGATGTGGAGATTGGAGCAAATACTGTTGTGGACAGGGCTACGATGGGAACCACTTTGATAAAGAAAGGTGTAAAATTGGACAACCTGATACAGATTGCACACAATGTGGAGGTTGGGGAGCATACAGTAATGGCGGCGCAGACTGGTGTTGCAGGCTCTTCAAAGATTGGTGCAAAATGTGTGATAGGAGGCCAGGTGGGCATTTCAGGACACATTTCGCTGCATGACAGGACAAGCATAGGAGCTCAGGCAGGCATTATGGGAAGCACCAAAAAGGAGGGCGAGACCTTGATGGGAAGCCCGGCATTTGACTACAAGCAGTACCTGAAGTGCTATGCCATGTTCAGGAAACTCCCTAACAAATAGTGTAATTTTTTATATCTTTGCATTTTGAACCTAAAACTTACAGAATAAATATGAATGGAAAGCAGCATACGCTGAAGTGCAAATATACTTTCCAGGGCAAGGGACTCCACACCGGAAGGACCGTGAACATGACCCTTGAGCCTGCGCCTGAGAATCATGGCATCAAGTTCAGGAGGACAGATCTTGGTGAGGATGCGGTAATTGATGCAATTGTGGATTATGTCACCACAACCGCAAGGGGGACAACCCTTGAGAAGGGGGATGTGAAGATTTCCACATTGGAGCATCTGATGGCAACATTCAATGGCCTTGGTGTTGACAATGCAATGGTAAACATTGATTCGCAGGAGGTCCCTATCCTGGATGGAAGTGCAAAGCCCTATGTTGAGGCCATATGCAGGGACGGCCTTGTGGAGCAGGATGCGCCGAGGAGCTACATTGAGTTCAAGGAGAAGATAGTGTATAAGGATGAGAAGTCCGGCTCAGAGATTGTGATAATGCCGGATGACCACTTCTCGGTGGACCTCATGATTGACTTCAATTCAAAGGTGCTGGGCAACCAGTATTCAAGGCTTGATGAGGCCACTGATTTTGCAAGGGACATTGCACCTTGCCGTACATTCGTGTTCTTCCACGAGCTTGAGCCTCTTTTCAGGAACAACCTCATAAAGGGGGGTGACCTGGACAACGCAATTGTGATCGTTGAGAATCCTGTACCTCAGGAGGAGCTGGACAGGCTTGCAGGGGTATTCAATACAACAACCCTGGAGAGGGCCCCTGAAGGATACCTGAACCATCTTGAGCTCAGGTTTCAGAACGAGTGTGCAAGGCACAAGCTGCTTGACCTTATGGGAGACTTCTCTCTTGTGGGGCGCCCTATAAAGGCCAAGGTGATTGCCTATAAATCGGGCCACAGAATCAATACCGAGGTTGCCCGTATAATCAGAAAACTTATTGAGAACAAATAAAAACAAAAGATATGGAGAACAATATACCTAAATATGACCCAAGTGCAGCACCGGTCGTTGACATCAACGGAATCAAGAAACTTCTTCCTCACCGTCCGCCATTCCTCATGGTTGACAGGATTACAGAGATTGGGGAGGATTATGTAGTTGGAATCAAGACAATAGGT
Organism: Bacteroidales bacterium; assembly: GCA_017482565.1. Classification (GTDB taxonomy): domain Bacteria; phylum Bacteroidota; class Bacteroidia; order Bacteroidales; family UBA932; genus Egerieousia. The sequence goes on from JAFUMO010000062.1 coordinate 16,326, forward strand.
GTGAACGAGTGGTATTTCCAGGGACACTTCCCTGAGGAGCCTGTAATGCCGGGCGTGCTGATTGTTGAGGCAATGGCACAGGTTGGCGGTATCCTGGTGCTCCACAGCGTAGATGAGCCAGAGAAGTATTCAACATATTTTGCAAAGATTGACAATACCAAGTTCAAGAAGAAGGTTGTTCCGGGTGATGTGCTTGTGTTCAAGCTTACAATTACCCAGCCTTTGAGGAGGTCTATTGTATGTATGCACGGTGAGGCATACGTGGGTGATACCCTTGCTTGCGAGAGCGACATGGTAGCACAGGTAATCAAGAACAAATAACAACAATTTAACAATTGCCGTTTATGGAAAATTCTTACGTACATCCTAATGCAAAGATTGGTGCCAATGTGAAAATCCATCCTTTCTGCTACATTGCGGAGAATGTAGAGATAGGTGACGGGTGTGAGATTGGGCCTAATGCCACCATATATGATTATGTGAAGATGGGAAAGAACTGCAAGGTGTTCCCCGGTGCGGTTGTAGGTGCAATTCCACAGGACCTCAAGTTTGAAGATGAGGTTTCGTATGTGGAGATTGGAGACAATGTTACAATCAGGGAGTGTGCCACCATCAACAGGGGTACAGCGGCAAGCGGCAAGGGCAAGACTGTTATCGGGAACAATACCCTTGTAATGTCATATGCCCATGTTGCCCATGACTGTGTTGTAGGCAACAACTGTATACTTGTGAGCTATGTAGGAATTGCAGGTGAGACAAATGTGGATGACTGGGCTATCATTGGCGGTGCTTCTGCAGCACATCAGTTCTCAAACATAGGTACACATGCAATGGTAGCCGGAGGTTCGCGTATAGGCAAGGATGTCCCTCCATATGCAATGGGTGGCAAGTATCCTCTTTCATATTGTGGAATCAACATTGTAGGTTTGCGCAGGAGAGGCTTCACTGTTGAGCAGATTGAGAGGATAAAGAATATCTATAAGGTGATCTACCAGAGCGGCCTGAACGTTTCAGACGCATGCAAGAAGGTGGAGGCTGAATTTGAGGAGAGCGTTGAGAAGAGGACTATCCTTGATTTTATCGCCCGTTCAAAGAGGGGTATCATCAGGTACAATCCTAAGGCAATCGCAGACGAATAATCATATTTGCAATGATTTTTGGCACATCTCTGCTCAGCACGGCATATCTTCCCCCTATAGAGTATTTTGTGGCAATGGCCAACTCTGCCAGGGTGGAGATTGAGAGCGGGGAAATGTACCAGAAGCAGTCGTACAGGACCCGTTGTCACATTAATGGTGCCAACGGGCTTCTTGTATTGACCCTTCCGGTATTGAGGAGCGCGGCAAAAGGGGAGGAGAACAGCCACAAGCTTCCTACAGCGCAGCTTATGATAGATTATTCAAAGCCATGGCTTCTTCAGCACAAGAGGGCTCTGGAGGCGGCATACATGTCATCCCCTTTCTTTGAGTATTATATGGATGATATTTATGGAATACTTGATTCCGGTGAGAATTCCCTTCTGGAGATGAATACCCGTCTTACCCGGAAAATTGCGGAACTTATAGGGCTTGAAACGGAAATTGCCATGTCTGACGGCAATTTCATCATGCCCGGCTCTGCTGAGCTTCAGGAAAGTGGGATTGCCGATTTCAGGGAAACAATCCATCCCAAGAAGCCGGCCCTCCTGATGGAGAGGCTCCAAATGAACAAGCCCTACTGGCAGGTTTTCACCAACAAGCAGGGCTTTGTCCCAAATCTTTCTATCCTGGACCTCCTCTTCAATGAGGGACCCAATTCAATTTCCTTTCTAGAATCTGAATCCGAGCGATAGCAGCAGTTTCCAGTTGTTTGTCCTGTTTGTCCCTACAGGGGCTGCAAGGCTGGTATCGGAATAAAGTGAGAATGTCTCTTCACTTTTCTTGAGCAGTGTCTGGTATGTGAGGTCTACGAAGAAGTCACTTGCTCCGCAACTTGTAACATATCCTATGCCTATGGAACCCACCTGTCTTGCATCATCAGACGATCCTCCGGCGTAAGGGGATGTATAGTGCTGGTATCCGGCCCTCATGGCAACTACAGGCGTAACATTCACCTCTGCTCCAATCCTTATTATGTCCTGCCTGCCAAGGAGCTGCTTTATGTCACTGTTTTCTGTGTCATATCCAAATTCGTACTCTGAATCCAGCAGCTTGGCCCTTGAATAGTCCACACTCTCATAGTCTGCACTGAGCACACCGGTGGTGCCAAGCTTGAGTGCAGCCCCTATATTCCATCTGAAAGGGGTGTTGAGCCTGTAGTCATATGTTCCAAGAGGGGAAACGAGGCTCTGCCTGTACCCGTCATTGAATTCAGACTGCATGCTGTTCTCCCACTCCTCACTCAGGTACATCCATGTAGGTGTTGAGATTGCTGCACCTATCCTTATCCAGTCTGCAGGGATGTATATCAATCCTGCCTTCAGGTTTATGCCTGTACCTGTTGCCTTATACTTGTAGGCTGCATCAAAATACTGGAAGCCTGTCTGGAAATCATTGCTGTTGAGCGCCTGCTCCGCATACCTCTCCTCATATCTGTAGTTTATGCTTTGGATTCCTATGTTCATTCCCACATAAAGCTTGTTGGCAAAGTTGCCTGCGAGGTTTATGGTGGCTTCTGTTACATTTCCTGTAGATATGCTCCTGAACATCTGGTCAAGCTCTCCTCCAACAGAAATGTCGTAGCCATTGAGGTTTTCAGTGGCGGCTATGTACTGGTCATCTGCCCCGGGGAGTGTATCCAACAGGGTTGTATTCCATCCAAGTATGGAGTTCCATGAGGCATTGCTCTGCCAGTAGGGGTCATTCTGGTCCGAGAGGTCCATCTCTGGGGCATATATTCCCTCTGTATTTGCTGCCAGTGATGAGAGCCAGCTTGTAGAGCCTGTAATGCCACGTGCCTTCATGGCGCCTGTGTAGTTGTTCTGCTTGTTCAGCACAAGGCCGAAGCTCCAGCTTACAAGCCCTGCATTCCTGCGTCCGGTGTTGTATGAACCTACAAAACCGAAGTTGGAGATGCCGGCCCTTGTCTTGTTGTCAGAAGAGAGGCTGCCCAGATAGCTTGCCTCACTTGAGGTGACTGTAAGTGACGGCGTGAGGATTATCTCTGAATATCTGTATATTGCTGATGATGCAGGATTGGCCTGCAGGCCTCCCATATCACCTCCAAGTGCTGTAAATGCGTTTCCCATGGCAACGCTTCTGGCTGTACCTTCATTGTACTGCTCTGAGAAGCGCAGGGCGTCATATGCATTCTGGGCGTAAAGTAGTGCTCCGCTGCATAGTATTGCTGTAGTGAATAAGATTTTCCTTATCATGTTTTTCCAACAATTTGATCTGGTTAAAGTTTATCCGTTATCTCCTTCTATATGAACTTCCTCCTGAGCTTCCGGAAGATCTTGCAGCACCGGAATTCCTGCTGCCGCCGCTGTAGCTGCTTCCAGAGCTGTATGAACTGCTTCTGGTCTGGGAACTGCTGCGGGTGTATGTGCTGCTGTTGCGGTTCTGTGAGCCGCTCCTGTTGTATGAACTGCTGTTCCCTTTGTTTTCAGTTCTGGTTCCTGTACCAACATTGGCATTGCCCTTGTTCTGTTGGGTTGGTGCAACCCTCCTGTATTGGCCGTTTCCGCTCTGCTGCTGTGGCCTCTGCTGTTGCTGCACGCCGCTGGTCTGTGGTCTGGTGCCGCCATTGCCTGCCATTGAGCCGTTTGCCTGAGTTGCAGGATTGCGTGTCCCTCCATTTATCTGCACTGCTGCAGGCTGCCTACGTGTGGCGCTCCCGGATGATGGCCTTGTCACCGGATTCCTGTTGCTGCCGGATACCTGCCCCCTGTCCATATTATTATAGGTAGGGGAGCTGTTGCGCTTGCCGTAGTATATGTCCCTTCCTGGCCTGTGCCCTGGTGCCGCACCAGGTCCGTGTCCCGGATAATGCCCCGGGTGATGTCCAGGATGGAAGCCTGGTCTGTGTGCAGGACCCCACCATGGATCATAGAACGGGTCGTACCAGCCCCAGTATGGCCCTACATACCAAGGGTCGTACCAGCCCCAATACCAGCTTGGGGAGTGCCAGTACCATGTAGGGGAATTCCAGTACCAGCCTGGGGAATACCATGCATAATGGTGTCTCCAGTATCGGCTGGGGTACCAGCTGTAATGTATGTCCCACCACGGATACGGGTCAACTATATCTATATTGATGGTATATGTGGGTGAATCAAACTTCCTGAGGCGGGCCTCATAGCTTTCTCCGTTGTCAATGAATGTATAGGAAGTCTCCCCTTTTGTCTGGGGGACTGCATCATAGGTATACTCCTGCCCGGCTTGCCCGAGGTTTTCCGCTGTCTTTTCCTGCAGCTGTTCCAGCTGCTGCTGTTGTTGTGCATACTCCTGGGAGCCCATGTTTCCGGGGGTGTAATATACACTGTTCCTGAACTGTGAACCGCTGCTGTATGCGGAACGGTTGGCCGTACCACAAGAGATCAGGGCAAAAAGAGCTGCAATCATCAGAAATAAGTTGCTGTTTTTCATTTTTTACCTCCTGTGTTTTAATTTATTTGTGTATTTTTGTGCTCCAATTTAGTTTATTAGCAAATATATCAAAAATTATTCCATTTGCCGTATTATAACGCACTTTGCAGGCAAATACTGCATCTGGAACGGTTTTGAAGCAGAAAATAAATCTTACAATAATGGCAAAAGAGGTAACAAAGAGAGAGGACAATTATTCACAGTGGTACAACAACCTTGTGGTAAAGGCAGATTTGGCAGAGAACTCTGCTGTAAGGGGATGTATGGTAATCAAGCCGTACGGCTACGCAATCTGGGAGAAGATGCAGGCGCAGTTGGACAAGATGTTCAAGGAGACCGGTCATCAGAATGCTTATTTTCCGCTTTTTATCCCCAAATCTTTCCTTAGCAGGGAGGCAGACCATGTGGAAGGTTTTGCAAAGGAGTGTGCAGTTGTCACACACCACAGGCTCATGACCAATCCCGACGGCCCGGGAGTTGTTGTGGATCCTGCAGCAAAGCTTGAGGAGGAGCTTATTGTAAGGCCTACTTCAGAGACAATCATCTGGAACACATACAAGAACTGGATAAATTCATACAGGGACCTCCCAATCCTGTGCAACCAGTGGGCAAACGTGGTGAGATGGGAGATGAGGACCAGGCTTTTCCTCAGGACAGCGGAGTTCCTCTGGCAGGAGGGGCATACTGCACATGCCACAATGGAAGAGGCAATTGAGGAGACAGAGAAGATGGTGCAGGTTTATGCAAAATTTGCAAGGGAGTATATGGCCGTTCCTGTAGTTGTCGGGAAGAAATCGGCAAATGAGAGGTTTGCAGGTGCATTGGATACATATTGCATTGAGGCCATGATGCAGGACGGCAAGGCGCTCCAGGCAGGTACCTCACATTTCCTCGGACAGAACTTTGCAAAGGCGTTTGATGTGAAATATGCAACCAAAGAGGGGACACTGGAGTATGTATGGGCAACTTCATGGGGAGTTTCAACACGTCTGATGGGAGCGCTCATCATGGCACACTCGGATGACAATGGTCTGGTACTTCCACCAAAACTGGCTCCTATACATGTGGTTATGGTCCCTATCTTCAAGACAGAAGAGGAGCATGCGGCTATCATAGCCAAGATGGAGGAACTGAAAGGACAGCTTGAGAAATACGGTCTCACAGTGAAGATTGATGACAGGGATAACCTGCGCAGTGGCTTCAAATTTGCAGAGTGGGAGCTCAAGGGTGTTCCTGTAAGGGTGGCAATGGGCCCGAGAGACCTTGCCAACGGTACAGTTGAGGTTGCAAGGAGGGATACCCTTACAAAAGAATCAATGCCTGTTGGAGGTGTGGCTGAGGCAATCAATGCCCTTATGGATGCCATCCAGCAGAACATATACCGGAAGGCTCTTGATTTCAGGGCTGCCAAGACAGTTCAGGTTGATACCTGGGAGGAGTTCAAGGAGAAGATTGAGGAGGGGGGATTCCTTCTCTGCCACTGGGACGGCACACCTGAGACTGAGGAGAAGATAAAGGAGGAGACAAAGGCAACCATCCGCTGTATTCCTCTGGATACAAATGTGGTTATGGAGGAGGGCAAGTGCATCTACTCCGGCAGGCCTTCAAAGCAGAGGGTGATTTTTGCAAGATCATACTAATTAAAAAAATATATTTATGGCGTCAGACCCGTTACCGAAGCAACAGAAACAGATTCTTGAGGGATTGCAGACAAAGGCCCAGCTGAAGACACAAGTTTATGACCAGGCACTTGAAGTGTTCAATGAACTTAAGGATGTGCTGGGAGAGATAAGCAATGACTTGAATGACATATTGTCTGAGACTGAAACCAGCAGGAGGATAAGGCTGGAGTACAGGGACAGGGGCAAATTTGAGGCTGAACTCAAGTTTGCCGATGATGTACTGGTGTTCAGTATGCATACAGATATCTTCCAGTTTGACAGGGATCATGCCGTATGGAAGAACCCTTATTCAAAGGAGGCTCCCTACAATACATATTGCGGTGTGATAAGTGTGTACAACTTCCTTTCTGATTCATTCAAGTTCAGCAGGAATGAGGATCTTGGCTATCTGGTGGCGAGGATGTTCATAAACAGGGAGAAGAAGTTCTTCATTGAGGGAAAGAGGCAGACAAGGCAGAAGATCTCCAACTTTGGGAAGATTGAACTTACCAGGGAGGAGCTGGTGAGTTTTGTGGAGTCCGCAATGATGTATTCGCTCTCGTTTGATCTGCTGGTTCCTCCGTTCGACCTTGTGAAGGTTGCCAGTGTGGAGCAGATAAATGCCAAGATAGAGAGTGCAAGGATGAGGACAGGCAAGCGTATGGGTTATAAGTATAACTCGGACGATGTCCTTGATAATTGATTTTTATATGTTGAAAAGACTTAATCTTGCAGGTTTGCTTTCCGCAGTGCTGCTCCTTTTCGCAGCGCATGGGGTTTCGTATGCCCAGGTGAAGCAGACCGGCAAGAACAAGGCTGAAGAACAGGAACTTCTGGATGCAAGGCTGTCCAATCTGAACAGTGCCCAGGAGTTGTGTAGGATAATAGGTTCACAATTTGAGGTTCCTACAATCAATTACGAACCGGTTACACCTCCAAAATTCTGGACAACGGGAATGCAGACACAGCTTGGCTTCTCGCAGGTCTCACTCAGCAACTGGGCTGCCGGCGGTTCCGGTTCCCTGGCGTTGAACAGCTACATCAATGCCCACGCCAACTATGCCAAGGGCGACATGTTCTGGGACAACAGGGCGCAGCTCTCCTACGGATTCATCCAGTCTTTTGATGACGGCTACAGGAAGAGTGATGACAAGATAGTGCTTGACAGCAAGTGGGGCTACAAGGCGGTGAACAAGTTCTATTTCTCTGCCAACTTCAACTTCAGGTCGCAGTTCTCCCCTGGCTTTGAGTATAATGGTGAGACATCCAAGAAAGTGTCACAGTTTCTTGCTCCGGCGTACCTTTCTCTCGGTCTCGGTATCGACTACAAGCCGGGAAACGGCAAGGTGTTCTCACTGAACTTTGCTCCGTTCACAGGAAATCTTGTGATTGTTACGGATTCTCTACTGAGGACCAAATACGGCAACAAGGCGGATGAGACTACAAGGTGGGAGCTCGGTGCCCAGCTGAAGGCAACCCTGAACAAGGACCTGTTCAACAACTTCAAGATACAGTCAACCCTCACAATGTTCTCCGATTATCTTGACAATCCGCAGAACATACAGATAAACTGGGACATGCAGCTTACCTATAAGCTCAACAGGTTCCTCACTACCGGTATAAGGACCAACCTTATCTATGATGACAATATCCTCATCACCGACAAGTCCGGGCATGCGGCGCCGCGGGTGCAGTTCAAGGAGGTATTCAGCGTGAACTTTGTATATACCATCGGTATGTTCAAGAAGTAGTCTCTTCCCGACAGATTCCCATTTCTTTTCAATACAGGCAGCAGTACAGGTAATGGCCCTAACTTCTTTGACAACATTACCTTTTCCGGGCAGCTTGCCTTTGCAAAGAGGGTGACTCAAAAGGTGGAAATTTAAGGCTTGCACAGGTGAGGAAACCGGAGTTTACTCAGGTAAATGAGGATTTCCGAGGCAAGCGTAACGCAAAATTTACCCTTTTGAGTCACCCTCATGCGTTAATGTGGAATATATCTGTTGTGTTCCTAATATCTGAACTCGTAGCAGAACGGATGGCGGGCATATACCCTGAAGCTGCCGTCTTCCAGAGCTTTTGAGTAGATTCCCTTGAGTGTCTCCTGAGGGTCAGCCACGGCCTTTACGGCGGCTTCGGCTCCTGAAATCATCTCCATGAACTGCTCCATTGGAGTCTTGATTGCCGGATATTCCACAATCCTGTACTGGTTGAGGTCCGCTGAAGCGGCTGCATAGTCCAATGCATCTGCTATTCCTCCCCTTTCATCTGCAAGCTTGCGCTCAATGGCATCTGCACCGGTCCATACGCGTCCCTGTCCAACTTCATCAACATACACTGCGCTGAGGCCCCTCCCCTTGGCAACAAGGTCTGTGAATTTTGTGTAGATATCCTCAACCATGCCCTGCATGAAGGCCACCTCCCTGGCATCAAGCGGATCAATGCCGTTCATCATGTTGCTGTGTGTGTTGGAGCCTATGGAGGCTGTATTTATGTGCAGGTGCTGCTTCAATCCCTTGCCATAGTTCATGGCCATGCTGAATACACCTATTGAACCTGTGATGGTTGTGTTGTCTGCATAAATCTTCTCGGAGTTTGCTGAAATCCAGTAACCGCCTGAAGCTGCATATTCACCCATGCTTATGATCAGCGGCTTCTTTGCCCTGAGCAGCTGGAGCTCCTTGTTGAGGATTTCGGCAGCCTGTGCATCACCACCCGGAGAGTTCACCCTGAGCACAACGGCCTTTATGGTAGAGTCCTGTGCAACATCCCTTATTATAGGGTAGAACTTCTTTACAGAAAGGCCGGCAGGGTCGGACATTGTAATTTCACCGTCTGCATATATAACGGCAACCTTCTCCTTTATCTTGAGATCTGGCTTGATTGCAGCCGCCGCATATGTAGGGAGGCTTACAAACTTGAGGTCCTTGTCCTTCTTCACGTCAAAGAGGGTGCGGAGGATGGTAAACATCTCATCACGGCTTACCAGTTCATCCACAAGACCATGTTCCTTAAGTGACTCTGCAGAGAAAAGCTCAAGGTTGTCGACGAGCTTGTCTATATGCTCGGGATCAATGTCCCTGCTCTCTCCAATCTCATTTATCCAAGTTTCCCAGATTGAGTCAATCATCTCCTTGTTCTGCTCATAGTTCTCCTTGCTTATGCCGGAAGCAATGAACTGCTCGGCTGCCGCCTTGAACTTTCCGTGCCTGATCAGCTGTACCTCAATGCCGAGCTTGCCCAGCAGGTCCTTGAAGAACATCATGGTGGAACCCATGCCCACCATTGCCCCAGAACCGTCTGAATTCATGTATATCTTGTCTGAAATGGATGCGAGGTAATATGCACCCTGCGAAAAGTTGTCTACATATGTAATGATGGCCTTTCCGCTCTTCCTGAACTTGTAGAGTGCGCCCCTTATCTCTTCAAGATTTGCCATGCCAATATTCATCTGGTTCAGGTTCAGGTATATGAATTTGATTGCCGGGTCTGTGGCAGCCTTTTCAATGGCCTTCACGGCCTTAAGTATCCCTACCGGCTTCACAGAACTGAAGCTGAATGTCTGGAATGCCTGCATGGCATCCTCCTGTCCCAGTTCGGTTACAGGATTTGAAAAGTCTATCCTGAGTATGGCCTTGGATGGTATTGCAGGCTCGGAACTCTCTCCCAGAGATGCCAGTGAACCTATTATTCCAAAAAACAGGATTGAACAGATGGCAAAGGCAACCATTGATCCCACAATGACCGCCAGTGTAGTTTTAAGGAAATTCTTCATAACTATTTGTAATTTAAATTGTATTCTTTTATCCATGTATATTGGATGCTTCATACAAAAGTATGAATTTTTTTATTACATTTGCAGCCAGTGAAAAGTTTGGCAAAAAATATCTTTTTTGTGGCAGTAATGGTGCTGTATATCGTGTCAACAATGGGGTACGGTGTGCATAGGTGTACCACAGACGGTACTGCTTCGCTTATCCTCCTGTTTGGGGAGAGCCCATGCGAGTATGTGCATTCGCATGTGGACAGGCACGGCAATATCTATACCCATTTACATGCCCCGGGAGAGCATGACCAGGCATGCGGCCACGTGCACCATGGGGATTGCGGTACAGGCCACCACCATGGGGACGGGCATGACGGGTGCAGTGCCGGCCATCATCATGAGGGGGAGCATGACGGGTGCTGTTCAACTGATGTATATGTACTTACCCAGGACCAGAAAACAGTTGAGGACAGCAATCAATTCCTTATGCAGGCATATCTTGTTGCAGAACAGATGCAGGATGTCCATACTGTACAGGACTCTTTTGCCCTGCTTTCAGCAGACCGTACACAGCTTCCGCAGGCCCTCCACCCTAAAGAGGGGCAGCAGGCATTGCTGTGCACCTTCAGAATCTGATTCCTCTTTTCCGGAGGTTGCTTAAAAGGGCAGGTTTGCGTTACGCTTGCCTCGGGAATCCTCTTATGCCAGACAAACCCAGGTTCCCTTGCATGCGCGCAGGCTTCTGATTCCAACCTTTTAAGTTGTCCTCATCTTCATTATCATATCGGATTGGCCTTTACAGGCTTTATAAAAAACTATTCGGAAAGATGAAAAGGATAATAACATTATTGGTATTGGTCTGTGCATGCAGCGTATTTGCAGCAGCACAGAAAATCAGCGGAAAAGTATATTTCCTCAACTCACAGGAGGAGAAGGAGGCAGGTGCCTTTGCAAATGTATGGTGGGTAGAGGGAAAGCAGGCTGCTGAGGCAGACGAGGATGGTGAGTTCACTATAAGGCAGTTGAAAGGGGACAATATAACCCTGATTGCTGCGTATGTGGGATACAGGCAGGATACGGTAAAGGTGTATGAGAACGGTGTAAACCTGTATCCCGGCAATTACATAGTATTTAACCTCAAACCAGAGAATGAACTGGAATCTGTATATGTTACCGGGAGACAGGAGGCAAACTTCCTCTCCAAGACAGCCAGCATCAAGACAGAGGTGATTTCGGCGGCAGGATTGTGCAAGATGGCCTGCTGCAGCCTTGCCGAGAGCTTCGAGAGCTCGGCAAGTGTGAGTGTGGGGTATTCTGATGCGGTTACGGGTGCCAAGCAGATCAAGCTGTTGGGACTGTCGGGAAGCTACACCCAGATGCTGGACGAGACCCGTCCTGTAATGAGGGGGTTGGCTTCTCCGTTCGGGTTGAGCTACATTCCGGGGCAGTGGCTGGAGAGCATCCAGATTGCAAAGGGCCCTTCTTCAGTTGTGAATGGCCTGGAGGCGATTACAGGGCAGATCAATGTGGAGCACAGGAAACCTACAGCTGAGAACCCTCTATTTGTGAACCTGTTTGTGAACAGCAACCTCAGGGCTGAGGCGAATGTGGCCTCTTCAGTGCAGTTCAATGAGAAGTGGAGCACCGTGGTGCAGGGGCATTTCTCAAAGGATACAAAGGTGCATGACGGGAATGATGACATGTTCCGTGATGATCCCCTTACCCAGCAGGTAAACTTTGACAACAGGTGGCTCTACTTTGACCCGAGCGGATTGCAGGTGAGGTTCGGCGCAAAGTTTGTGAATGACAAGCGTATAGGAGGACACCACGATTACGAGGAGGGTATGAATGACCATGACAATCCAATGTACAGCACTGCGGTACAGCCGCCTGATTTGGGCTATGCGTTCAATAACGGTATCTGGGGTAATGAGATTCATAATACCGGTATCAGCGGTTTCTTCAAGCTGGGCATACCTTTGAATGAGGAGCAGAGCAAGAACATTGCTGTTGTGGCAGACTGGTCATATTACGATATGGAGAGCTCATATGGACTCAAGACTTTTGGGGGACACCAGAATATGGGATTCTTCAATGCAATGTATCACAGTGATATAAACGAGAACCACAAGTATACCTTGGGTATAAGCGGCCGCATTGATGATGTTGAGAGCCAGTACAGGGATGATGCATTGTACATGGGCCAGGCTGGATTGGGATACAACCCTTCTTCATTTACAGGCTTGGAGTGGGGGAGATTTGATGTGGATGACAAGGTTATTGGTGCATACGGTGAATACACCTACACTTTGGATGAGAAGGTTTCCATTGTTGCGGGCATCAGGGCAGACTACAGCTCCCTCTGGGGCTGGCAGGTTGCTCCAAGGGCAAGCTTCAAGTACTCGTTTACTGATGAAACCGTGGTGAGGCTGAATGCCGGAAGGGGCTTCAGGACACCATTTGTGATTACTGACAATCTTGGCGTAATGTCATCGGGAAGGGGGTTGAGGATTTCCGGGAACCTTGAGGCAGAGGATGCCTGGACATTTGGAGGAAACTTTACCCAGTACTTTACCATTGGGGGAAGGGACAACAACTATTTCAGCTTTGACTATTTCCGCACAGGCTTCAGACATAAGGTTGTCTATGACTGGGATTCAGGCCTGGAAGATGGTGTGGTTGACATTTATGACATGCAGGAGGCAACCCTCGGAAACAACAGGGCATTTACCGATACATATCAGGTGGATTTGTCAATTGAGCCAATAGAGAGGTTTACTGCAATTGCAACTTTCCGTTACAGCAATGCAAAAATCTCCATGAAGGACAGGGGGCTTGTTGAGGCTCCTATGACCAGCAAGTACAAGGCTGTCCTCAATCTGCAGTACGCCACTAACCTGAACAAGTGGATGTTTGACTTTACAGCACAGATGAACGGCCCTTGCAGGCTGCCTGAGTTTATGGGAGGCGGGGAGTCTGACGTGTATCCTATGATGTTTGCACAGATTACCAGGAAACTCAACCTTGTGGATGTATATATTGGCGTTGAGAACCTTACCGACTATACCCAGAAGAACCCGATCATTGGAGCGGATAACCCTTATTCCAAAGATTTCAATGCCTCTATGGTATGGGGCCCGCTTATGGGAAGGATGTTTTATGCCGGAATGAGGCTTACTTTATGGAAAAAATAATAACACTTAATAACTAAAGATATGAAAGGCATTAAATTTTTATTGGTACTGGCTGTAATGATTTCAGCCGTTTCGTTCAATGCGCAGGCTCAGAACAAGAAGAAAAAGAATCTTGAGGAGGTTACCTATAATGTATATCTCCATTGTGATGACTGTGTAAAGAAGGCCCAGGCGGTTGTACCTGCTGCTGTAAAGGGTATCAAGGATTTCAAGGTGAGCCTTGAAGACCAGACATTCTGGATCCAGTTTGATCCTGCAAAGAATTCAAAGGAAAACATTGTTGCAGTACTTGCAAAGAAGGGATATGATGTGAAGGAGGTTAAGCCGGGTGAGAAGGGTGATGTGCACAAGCATGACCATAATCACGAGCATAATCATGAGCATGGCCACAATCATAACCACAGCCACTAACTGTACTGTTTGATGAGTGATATTGGGGCAGCCTGTGTGGTTGCCCTTTTTTTGTAGGCAAAAACTTATTAAATTTGCTGTTTAAAAATAACAGGAACCTATCTAATTGAAGATTTTATGAAAAGAGCGATTTTCTTTGCGGTATTGCTGGTGCTTTCATTGCAGGCAGCTGCCCAGAAATGGGTGAGGGTAAACACTGTAGGATATTTGCCCAATGATGTGAAAGTGGCTGTGTTCATCTCAACTGAACGGGCTGATGAGAAAACCTTCAACGTGTGTGATGCAGTTACGGATGAGGTTGTATATACAGGGGAGACAAAGGCTGTAAGCGGTGAGAAATGGAATATGGCAAGTGCATACAGGCTGAATTTCACACCTGTGAAGAATGAGGGTGGATATTATATTGAGTGTGCAGGTGCAAAATCCCCTAATTTCAGGGTTGGTGCTGATGTGTATGACGGCCTTTCTGATTATATGCTCGTATATATGAGGCAGCAGAGATGCGGTGACAACCCTTATACGGATACATTGTGCCACCAGCACGACGGCTACATAGTTGACCATCCTACCCGCAACGGCGAGAAGATTGATGTAAGGGGAGGCTGGCACGATGCAACAGATTATCTGCAGTACCAGACAACGTCAGCTACAGCAACATACCATATGATGTTCGCCTATTATATGACAGAGGACAAGTCTGTGTTCAAGGATCTGTACAAGGCAGACGGCAGAAGGGGCTCAAACGGCATTCCTGATATCCTTGATGAGGCAAGATGGGGACTTGACTGGCTGGACAGGATGAATCCTGAGGACAAGGTGATGTTTGCACAGATTGCTGATGACAGGGACCATGCAGGGATGAGGCTCCCTAACAGGGATCAGGTGGATTATGGCTGGGGCCCAGGAGAGGGAAGACCGGTATATTTCGTTACAGGAAAGCCTCAGGGGCTTGGCAAGCATATCAACAGGACAACAGGCGTTGCTTCCGTAGCGGGCAAATTCTCATCTTCATTTGCCTTGGGGGCACAGATATTCAAGAATATTGATCCAAAATTCTCAAACAGGATGCAGGTGAAGGCGGTTCAGGCATTCAACTTTGGTGAGGAGTTCCCTGGAAACACACAGACAGCATGTCTTGTTTCACCTTATTTCTATGAGGAGGATTCATATGTGGATGACCTTGAGTTGGCTGCAGCTACAATGTCTGAGTTTACAGGTATGCCGGAGTGGGCAAAGAGGGCTGATTATTGGGGAGACCTTGAGCCTGTAACCCCTTGGATGGAGAACGGCATCAGGGGTGAGTACCACCATTACCAGTGGTATCCTTTCATCAATCTCGGACACTTCCTCCAGGCCAGGAGCAAGGATGCAAAGACTGCGGAGAAATATCAGAAATTCATGAGGTTAGGCCTTGATGAGATAGCTGCAAGGGGGGCGGATGATCCTTTCATGCACGGTGTCCCTTATCTGTGGTGTTCAAACAACCTCACTTCAGCGGCGGTAACCTATGCCAGACTTTATAATGTGGCTTCAGGAGACTCTACATATGTGGAGCTTGAGATGGCGCTGAGGGACTGGCTGCTGGGATGTAATCCTTGGGGTACAACCATGATTGTAGGATATCCTTCGGATGCGGATTATCCGGTTGAGCCGCATTCATCTTATGTTAAGGTATGGAATGACCTGCCATATGGCGGCCTTATTGATGGCCCCATTGACCGTAACCTGTTCCTGGACCGTGCCGGTGCTGCCCTTACCAAGGAGGATGCACTTGCAGTGTTCAATAACGGAATGGCCGTATACCACGATGATATAGGTGATTATGCAAGCAATGAGCCTACAATGGACGGTTCTGCAGGGCTTACATACTATTTTGCGGCAATGGAGGAGATGGGCAGGAGCCAGAAGAAGCTGGATGTGGTGCAGGATGCGTACGACTGCGTGATTAGGGTTAACCCTTCATCAAAGGACATTTTCCTTGTGTTTACGGCTGATTCTGCATTCCAGGGTGCTGAGAAGATACTCAAAACCTTGAAGAGGAACAAGATAAAGGGTTCATTCTTCCTTACAGGAAATGCGTTGAGGATGGATGGGCACAAGAGTGTGATTGAGAAGATTATCAAGGAGGGACATTACGTAGGGGGACACTCTGATTCCCACATGCTGTATGCAGAGTGGGGCAACAGGGATTCCCTGATTGTAACCCAGGAGGAGATAGCGCAGGATATCATTGCAAATGCCCGTGAGCTTGAGAAGTTTGGCATTACAAAAGGGCAGTCGCAGTGGTTCCTTCCACCATACGAGTACTATAATGATATCAGTGTGAGGGTTGCGGAGAAGCTCGGCTATACTGTAATCAACTATACTCCGGGTACAGCTACACCGGCAGACTATACTACCCCGGACATGGCAAATTACCAGAGCTCGCAACAGCTGATTGACAAGCTGTATGCCTTTGAGCACGCGGAGGGGCTTGGAGGTGCTGTAATCCTCATCCACCCTGGTGTGCATGAAGACAGAATTGACAGGCTATATGACAGGCTTGGGGAGATTATCCTTTACTTGGGCAAGAAAGGATACACCTTCAAGGCATTGAATGAAATTTA
Organism: Bacteroidales bacterium; assembly: GCA_017482565.1. Taxonomy (GTDB): domain Bacteria; phylum Bacteroidota; class Bacteroidia; order Bacteroidales; family UBA932; genus Egerieousia. Next base: position 32,529 of record JAFUMO010000062.1, read on the forward strand.
ATTTTGATTATGTATAAAATTGTACGAAAAGAGACTCTTACACCTATCATAACCCTTATGGAGGTGGAAGCCGGGCGTCTTGCCTGTGCTGCACAGCCGGGGCAGTTCCTTATTGTAAGGGTTGATGAAGAGGGGGAGAGGGTTCCGCTTACAATCTGTGATTATGACAGGAAGAAGGGAACTGTAACAATAGTTACCCAGGCTGTTGGGGCAAGCAGCCGGGAGATTTGTGCCCTTGAGGAAGGGGATTCTTTTGTGGATGTGGTTGGTCCGTTGGGGCAGCCTTCTGAGTTCATTTCCCTTTCCGATGAACAGATCAGCAAGATGTCCTTTGTCTTTGTGGCAGGAGGTTTGGGAACGGCACCTGTATACCCCCAGGCAAAATATTTCCATGAGAGGGGAGCCAGGGTGGATGTTATAATAGGCGCCAAGAATGCAGATATGCTTATTCTGGAGGAGGAGATGGCAAAGGTGTGTGACAACCTATACATCTGTACCGATGACGGTTCCAAAGGTACCAGGGGGCTTGTTACCGCAAAGCTTGAGGAGCTGCTGGCAGCGGGAGCCGGGTATACCCAGGCTGTTGCCATAGGTCCAATGGTTATGATGAAATTTGTGGCTATGTCGGCGAAGAAATACAATCTACCTCTGGTTGTGAGCCTGAATACCCTTATGGTGGACGGTACAGGAATGTGCGGTGCCTGCAGGGTGACTGTTGCAGGCAAGGTGCGCTTTGCCTGCGTTGAGGGGCCTGAGTTCAATGCCTACGATGTGGACTTTGATGAGGCAATGAGGCGCCAGGCAATGTACAGGAGCAAGGAGGTTGAGGCAGACCATAAATGTAGAATAGGGAGGGGCAGATAATATGACAAGCAGGATACCAAGGGTTCCCGTAAGGGAGCAGGACCCTAAAGTGAGGGCCACGAACTTCAAGGAGGTATGTCTCGGTTACAACGAGGAGGAGGCTTTGTTGGAGTCAACAAGATGTCTGGGCTGCAGGAAGCCGGCATGTATGGCAGCCTGCCCTGTGTCTGTAAAGATTCCCTTCTTCATAGAGCAGGTTAAGAAGGGAAATTTTGCGGAGGCTGCAAGGATAATTTCAATAGACAGTTCTCTCCCTGCAATTTGCGGCAGGGTGTGCCCGCAGGAGAGCCAGTGTGAGGGCTCCTGTGTTATGGGCGTGAAAGGTGAGCCAGTGGCCATAGGCAAGCTGGAGCGCTTTGTTGCGGACTGGTGCCGTGAGAACAACGTGAAGTTTACGGAGAAGAAGCAGCTCAACGGCAAGAAGGTGGCTGTAATTGGCAGCGGCCCTGGAGGACTGGCCTGTGCAAGCGACCTTGCAAAATTGGGATATGAGGTTACAATCTTTGAGGTGCTCCACAAGCCCGGAGGAGTGCTAACATACGGAATTCCGGAGTTCAGGCTCCCTAAGGATACCGTTGTGGCAGCCGAGATTGGGAATGTGAAGACCTTGGGGGTGAAGATAGAGACAAACGTTGTGGTAGGGCGTACCATTACAATAGATGACATGTTTGACAAGGAGGGCTTTGATGCAGTGTTCATTGGGAGCGGTGCGGGCCTTCCAAAGTTCATGGATATCCCTGGTGAGAACCTGAACGGTGTGGTCTCGGCAAACGAGTTCCTTACCAGAAGCAACCTCATGAAGGCTTATAAGGAGGATTCAAGGACCCCTATCTATGTGGGGAACAAGGTTTGTGTTGTGGGTGGCGGAAATGTTGCGATGGATGCTGCCAGGACAGCCCTGCGCCTTGGTGCGGAGGTTACTGTGGTTTACCGCCGTACGGAGAAGGAACTCCCTGCAAGGGCGGAGGAGGTGTACCATGCAAAGGAGGAGGGGATCAAGTTCCGGATGCTCACCAACCCTGTGGAGATTGTGGGTGATGAGAAAGGCTGGGTTACCGGCATCAAATGTGAACAGATGGAACTGGGAGAGCCCGATGCAAGCGGCAGGAGGTCTCCTGTGGCGGTTCCCGATTCCCACTTTGTAATGGATACGGATGTTGTGATAATGGCACTGGGCACATCACCTAATCCCCTGATTGTACAGACAACACCGGGGCTTGAGAGGAACCGCAGGGGCGGTATAGTAGCCGATGAGAGCGGTGCCACAACCCGCGAAGGTGTATTTGCAGGCGGTGATGCGGTTACAGGCGCTGCAACGGTAATTATGGCAATGGGTGCCGGCAGGAAAGCTGCAGCGGCAATAGATGAATATTTAAAGAAAAAGAAATAATATGGCTCAGAAACCAAGCATTCCAAAGGGAACAAGAGATTTCGGCCCTGCTGAGATGGCAGGGAGAAACTATATATTTGATACAATCCGTTCTGTATTCAAGAAATACGGATTCAATCCGCTTGAGACACCGTCAATGGAGAACCTTTCAACACTGTTGGGCAAGTATGGGGACGAGGGGGACAAGCTCCTCTTCAAGATACTCAACTCGGGTGACGCCTTTGCAGGAGTGCAGCCTGAACAGCTTGATAACAGCAATGCACTCTCATTGAAAGTGTGCGAGAAAGGGTTGAGGTATGACCTTACAGTCCCTTTTGCAAGGTACGTTGTACAGCATCAGAATGAGCTGGCATTCCCGTTCAAGCGTTACCAGATACAGCCGGTATGGAGGGCAGACCGTCCCCAGAAGGGAAGGTATAGGGAGTTCTACCAGTGTGATGTGGATGTGATAGGCAGCAAGTCACTCATCAATGAGCTTGAACTTGTGCAGATAGTTGACGAGGTGTTTGCAAAGTTCGGCATAAATGTATGTATCAAGATAAATAACAGGAAGGTGCTCCAGGGCCTTGCAGAGGTGATAGGGCATCCTGACAAGCTCGTTGACATTACAGTTGCAATTGACAAGATAGACAAGATAGGGCTTGAGGCGGTTAAGGCAGAACTGGCAGAGAGGGGCATTGATGAGAAGGGAATTGCCACAATTGAGCCTGTGCTGGTACTTTCAGGCACTACAGAGGAGAAACTTGCAGCCATGAAGGGGATCCTTGCTACAAGTGAGGCCGGCCTTAAGGGTGTGGCTGAGCTTGAGGAACTCTTCGGCTATATTGGAGTTGCAGGAATCAGACAGGAGGTGGAGATTGACCTCTCCCTCGCACGAGGCCTCAACTATTACACCGGAGCAATCTTTGAGGTGAAGGCAAAGGACTTTGTGATAGGCAGCATCTGCGGCGGAGGAAGGTATGATGACCTTACAGGCATCTTCGGCCTCCCTGGAATGAGCGGCGTGGGAATCTCATTCGGCGCAGACCGTATCTATGATGTCCTCCAGGGTCTCGACAAATTCCCTAAAGAGGCAATAGGGGGCACCAAGGTGCTCTTCTCAAACATGGGTGATGCGGAGGTGGCCTACACACTCCCAATCATTGCATCCCTCAGGGCCCAGGGAATCAATTGTGAGATTTATCCCGACAAGACCAAGCTGAAGAAACAGTTCGATTACGCAGCAAAGAAGAACATCCCTTATTTTGCAATTGTAGGGGAGCAGGAAATAGCTGACGGAACGGTAAATATAAAGAACCAGACAACAGGCGAGCAGATTGTATGCAAAAAAGATGAAATAAAATTTGCATAATTCAAAAATAACCTCTACTTTTGCAATCCAATTCGGAAACAATCCCCCTCGGGGTAAGACATACATCGCGGAGTAGAGCAGTTGGTAGCTCGTCGGGCTCATAACCCGGAGGTCGTAGGTTCGAGTCCTGCCTCCGCTACTAAGGAAAAAGGAACAGTCAGATGATTGTTCCTTTTTTTTATGTTTCTGTCGGGAGTAATTTGACTTAATTGTGTATATTTGTAAGTTATACAATTTTGATGATGGATAAGAAATTACACCTGAAATATTTTTGGATTCTGGCGGCCGTGTGCCTTGTTTCACTTTTCCTTTTCCTGGGAAAAAGTGATTTCCATACAAAGGGGGAGCCGAGGGAGGCTGTTGTGGCTTTTGCCATGCTGGATATGGACAACTGGACCCTCCCAATCACAAATGGAACCGATATGGCCTACAAGCCCCCTATGTTCCACTGGATGATAGCGGCAATTTCAACCGTTACAGGTGCGGTTACGGAGTATACCTCCCGCATGCCTTCTGCCATTGCACTCGCGGTTATGGTACTGGCAGGGTATCTCTTCTATTCAAGGAGACGTGGAAGCGGTGTGGCATTTCTGGCATCGCTGATAGCCCTTACAAATTTTGAGGTACACAGGGCTGGGATGAACTGCCGTGTGGATATGCTTTTGGCGGCAATGATGGTGCTGGCCCTCTTCCAGCTCTACAAATGGGGGGAGAAGGGGCTCAAGGGTGTACCGCTTCTGGGGATCCTCTGCCTGAGCGGAGCGTTCCTTACAAAAGGGCCGGTAGGCCTGGTGCTCCCTTGTGCTGTTGTGGCGGTGTTCATGTGGATAAGGGGGATGAACTTCTTCCGTATCTTCTTCTCTTTCCTCTGGGTGGTACTGGCGGCCTGCATCATTCCGGCATTCTGGTACTATGCGGCCTGGAAGCAGGGTGGGGAGCAGTTCCTTGCACTGGTGCTGGAGGAGAATGTCCTCAGGTTCCTCGGAAAGATGACCTATTCCTCACATGAGAACCCCTGGCCATATAATGTGATGACAGTTATTACAGGTTTTGTCCCTTATACAATACTCCTTGTGATGTCATTGTTTACACTCAGGTACACCCGCATTGCAGCAAAGCCTGCACAATGGTGGAACAGGTTCAGGACCTGGATAAGGGAGATGGACGATACAAGGCTCTTCTCTTTCCTGAGCATAGCCATAATGTTTGTATTCTACTGCATTCCAAAGAGCAAGAGGAGTGTTTACCTCCTCCCGATATATCCTTTCATAGCCTACTTCATTGCGGAGTATGTGATATGGCTGGTAAAATACAGGCCAAGGTCTGTGAAATGGTTCAATGCAACCCTGTGTGTGCTGGCCCTTGTGCTTACATCAATCTTTGCAGCTGTCAGGTGCGGACTTGTACCCCATACAATCCTTGAAGGGAAGCATGCTGATGAGAACCTGGCGTTCCTGAATGCGCTTGAAACCATTCCGCTGGGGCTGGAGCTTCTGATAATCCTCCTTCCAGCAGCTGTTGCAGCATGGTATTTCTGGAGCAGGAACAAAGGGGATGAAAAGTTCAGGAAACTCCGCCTTACCTACACCGGAGTGGCGGTAACAGTGGCAATCTTCTTTGCCCTGGACGGTGTATACCAGCCTGCAGTGCTGAATGTGAAGTCAAACAAACCTCAGGCTGCCAGGATTGCGGAGGCTGTCCCTGAGGGTACAATATACTCCTACATAGCAAACCCTGTGAAGGGGAACAGGCTGCACCATTTCACCCTCAATTTCTATCTGGGGAACAGGATTGTCCCTTTCATTGATTTTGCGCCGGAAGATGGGTATGTCCTTATAGGGAAGAAGCAGTACGGGATATTTATGGAGGATTATGGCGGGAAATATGAGCTGGAGCCCGTACCTGGAATAGAGTTCAAGAGCAACGATACAAAAGATATCACCAACCTGTATAAATTCAATCTCAAGCAGCTATGAAGAAGAATCCCCTGAAACGGTTTTATCTGGCGGCCGGCTACCTCCTTGGTGTGCATGTGCTGGCACTGCTGGTTTTCGGCCTGCTGCGCCTGGCCCTCTTCCTCAGTACGGATTATGATTTTCCTGAGGGGGTGAAGGGTGACTGGCTGCTGCAATCTGTGGCCTTTGTGAAGGGTGTATGGTTTGATAACGTGATAGCCTGCTATATCATTGTGCTCCCTCTGGTGGTGATGTGGATTGCATCCTTGTGCAACTATACCGCAAAATGGCTCTACAACTTCACCTGGGTGTGGCTTGTGGCCCTTTATGCAGTGGCTTTTGGGATTACCGCGGCAAACATACCGTATTTCGGATATTTCTTTAAGACAATAAACTCCTCAATATTCAACTGGTTCAGCTATGCCAGCACAACGGCCGGAATGATTTTCGGGGAGAGTTCGTATTATTTCCCAATGATCCTTGGGGTTGTGGCAATTGTGCTCTTTGCTGTTGCGGCAAGGTATTTTGCCAATATCTCCTACAGGATGGCAAGGCAGGTGAGGGTTCCGTTTACAATAAAGGAGTTCTTCTCCGTTCTGGTATTGGGGGCCGCATTGGTGGGCCTGAGCGTGTTCGGCATCAGGGGAAGGACCGGGTATAACCCCATAAAGGTGAGCCAGGCTTATTATTGCCAGGATCCGTTCCTGAACCAGATAGGGGTGAACCCTGTATTCAACCTCCTTACAAGTTACCTGGATGACCAGAGGAAGGAGAACCGCCAGCTGGAGCTCATGCCGGCCCAGGAGGCACTGGCCAAGGCGCAGGAGTTTCTGGGCAGGGAAGGTATTGAGGGAATTTCACCGTTTGCAAGGGTTGTGGCAGAGGACTCTGCAGCGGCACATAAAGGGAAGAATATAGTTTTTATCTTTATGGAATCCATGTCTGCCTACCTTATGGGCGCATACGGCAACCATGATTCTCTTACACCGTTTCTGGACAGCCTTTACAAGGAATCGCTGGTATTCAACAATATATACTCGGCGGGAATACACACCAACCACGGCATGTACTCAACCTTGTATTCGTTCCCTACAATAATGAAGCGCAATGCCATGAAGGGTAGCGTGATACCCCGCTACAGCGGTTTCCCTACAGTCCTGAAAGAAAACGGTTACACAAACCTCTTCTTCATGACCCACGAATCTCAGTACGACAACATGAACGCTTTCTTCCGTACAAACGGATTTGATGAGATATATGCTGAGGAGAACTACCCAAATGAGAAGATTGCCAACCACTTTGGAGTACAGGATGATTACCTGTATGAGTATGCCCTGCCGATATTGGATGAGAGGGGGGCTTCCGGTAATCCGTTTTTTGCGGTGCTCCTTTCAATAAGCAACCACCCTCCATACATTATTCCCGACAAATTCACCCCAAGGAGCTCCCGGATTGAGCAGCAGATAGTGGAGTATGCAGACTGGGCAATAAGGGGATTCATGGAGGAGGCCAGGAAGAGGGACTGGTACAGCAATACTATATTTGTATTTATGGGTGACCACGGAAAACTTGTGGGTACACCTGAAACGGAGATGCCGCAGTCTTACAACCATGTGCCGCTGATGGTTTTCGGAGAGGGGATTGGGCCGGGGCAGGTAGACCTCTACGGCGGACAGATTGATGTTGCCCCAACCCTTCTCGGCATGATGGGAATAGGGTATACCCAGAACAATTATGGAATTGACCTGCTGAAGGAGCAGAGGCCGTGCATCTTCTATGGTGCAGACAATCTCATAGCAGCCAGGAGTGCTGGACATCTGTATATCTACTCCCCTGAGACCGGGCAGGAGTTCAGGTATAGGGTGGAGGAAGGTCAGGTTTCACCGGCAGATGATAATGATGAGTACAGGATGCTCAAGGAATATTGTTTTGCAATGCTCCAGAGCGCGGAATATATGGTAAGGGAGGGGAACATTACAGACAAGACCCTTATGGAGGAGTAATATGGACCTGAAGAGGACAGCAGGGGAGTTTATCCGTTTCGGACTGGTGGGCGGCACATGTACGGCACTCCATTACGGGCTGTACTATCTGCTTCAGCTGTGGATAGACGTGAATCTGGCCTACACAGCCGGATACGTGTTGAGCTTTGTGGTAAACTTCTACCTTACATCATGGTTCACATTCGGCACGGCCCCTTCGTGGAAGAGGCTTGTGGGGATGATTGGGGCACATGGGGTGAACTACCTGCTCCACATGGTTCTGCTCAACCTGTTCCTCTGGGCCGGAATTCCCCAGGAATGGGCACCGCTGCCGGTGTTTGCAATTGCAATTCCGGTAAACTTTGTACTGGTACGTTTTGTATTTAAACATAAAGGAAAAGATAAACAATGATGGAGAGCACCACACTTTTGATAGTTGTGCCTTGCTATAATGAAGAGGAGGTACTTCATGAGACAACCCGCCAGCTCACTTCACTCCTTGGGAAGATGGAGCAGGAGGGCAAGATTGCCAAGGGAAACATCCTGTATGTGGATGACGGCAGCAAGGATGCCACCTGGGAGATCATTGAGAAGCTGGGTGAGGGGAACGGCCGCGTATGTGGCCTGAAGCTTGCGCATAACGTAGGACACCAGCAGGCACTGTGGGCCGGGCTTGAGTGGGGTGCAGGGAGCAGCTATGATGCAATAGTCTCAATTGATGCGGACCTGCAGGATGATGTGGAGGCCATTTCTGAAATGGCGGACAAGTTCAACCAGGGGTATGAGATAGTGTATGGTGTGAGGAAGGAGCGCAAGACTGACACTTTCTTCAAGAAGCATACTGCACAGATGTTCTACAAGTTCATGAAGTCAATGGGCGGGGATGTGGTCTATAACCATGCCGATTTCAGGCTCATGAGTAACAGGGCGCTCAATTCGCTGGTGCAGCACCCTGAGAGGAACCTTTTTCTCAGGGGGATGGTGAGGAGCCTGGGGTACAGGCAGGAGTATGTATATTATGACCGCAAGGAGAGGTTTGCGGGGGAGAGCAAATATCCCCTCTCAAAGATGCTCAGTTTTGCTGTGGACGGGATAACATCCTTCTCTATAAAGCCGCTCAGGCTCATAACTTCGTCGGGAGTGGTATTCATGCTTGTGGCTGTGGGCATCATCTGCTGGGCGCTCTATTCCTTCATTGCAGGTAAGGTGGTTCCCGGGTGGACATCATTGCTGGTTTCTGTATGGTTCATAGGGGGTGCTATGCTTACAGCAACCGGAATCATAGGGGAATACATTGGAAAAATATATAAGGAAGTGAAGCGCAGGCCGCGCTATTTTGTGGAAAAAACGGTAAATTTGAAATAAAGAAACACAGGTATGGAAGAGTTGGATTATAACACACAAAGGGAGAAGCTGCATATGCCGGAGTATGGCAGGCACGTGCAGAAGATGGTAGAGTATGTTGCAGGTATTCCGGACAAGGAGAAACGCAATGAGCAGATTCAGGCAGTTGTGCAGGTGATGGGTACATTGAATCCGCAACTTAGGGACATAAATGACTTCAAGCACAAGCTTTGGGACCATGTGCATGTGATTTCGGATTTCAATATAGACATTGATTCACCGTATCCTATCCCCACCAGGGAGAGCCTTGCAACACCACCTGATACAATTCCGCTGCAGAAGGTGCCTGTTAAGGCGGCCCACTACGGGAGGAACATACAGAACATGATAGATGTGATTGCCAAAAGGCAGGATGATGAGATAAAGACCTGCATGATAAAGACACTGGCTTCATACATGAAGCAGCAGTATCTTATCTGGAACAAGGATTCTGTTTCTGAGGAGACAATCTTCAATGACATCTGGAAGCTCTCCGACGGGAGGCTTAAAGTTCCGGAAGGTATCCACATAGGAATGGGCATGTCTGATACGCCTGTACATTCAAGGAGCATGCAAGGGGGGCCGCAGAGAAACTACAGGAACAACGGACAGAAAGGGAAACAGAACAATTCCAACGGGAAAAGATGGAAAAACAATAAATAGTGATGGCTAAAAAGACGAAGACCGTACTTACAAAAGAACAGAAGCAGAGGGCGAAGGCTGAGACACAGGTGCCAAAAAGGAAGGATGCATTCAAGTTGATTTGCGGCCTTACCTCACTGGCTGTATCCGTGTTTACTTTCTTCTCGCTGTTCTCGTATGTATTTACATGGACAGATGACCAGAGCCTGTTTTTCAACCAGGATATGTTTGATGCTGCAACAGAAGTGGAGAATGGTGGGGGAAAGTTAGGCCTGGTATGGGCGAACTTCCTTATAACCAAGTTGTTTGGAGTAGGGGCATTCATTGTACCGTTCTTTTTTCTCGGGGTTTCGCTGTACTGTCTGAAACTAAGGAAGATAAAGCTGCTTAGATTCTTCATACTCTCACTGCTCGGGTGTATTGTGGTATCTTTTATAGGCTCTTATATATTTTCATTCACATCTGCCGATGACTGGTTCGGAGGCGGGGCAGGCGGTTCATACGGCTATTTTGCGGTAAACTGGCTCAACAACATGATAGGGGCGCTTGGAACAGGCTGTGCAGTTGCCATACTTTTCTTCATATGGCTTGTACTTGTGAACGGTAAAGTGATATCTGGTTTCTACAGTTGGGCAGCAAGGGTTACTGCCCCAAGACCCAAGAAGGTTGAAGAGCCTGTTGAAGAGGCCCCTGCAGAGGATACGGCCCCTGTTGGAAATCTGTATGCAGACCTTGATGCAGCAGTTCCCCTTACCTGTGAGGAACAGGATGATGAGGAAGCTGCAGGGCCTGTATTTGAAGTTGTAGGTGGGGAAGTTGGAGAACCTGAGGCAGAGGATGACCGGGTGCCTCTCCAGCTGATTGAAGAGGAGGGGAATGCCACTGCAAATGAGGTGGAGGTTATTTCTACTCCCGACGAAGTTCCGGTTACCCAGGAGGATGCTCAGGATGACGAGGATTATGGGGATGATACCCTGTTTGACCCGAGGCTGGACCTCTCATCATACCAGGCACCTCCGCTTACATTGCTTGAGGACTATAAGGACAAGTGGTATGTGGTGACAAGGGAAGAGCTTGAGAAGAACAACAGACAGATTGTAAAGACACTGGCAAACTACAAGATAGGTGTTGCAAAGATTTCAGCAAGGGTGGGACCTACCGTTACCTTGTATGAGATTGTTCCGGCAGCAGGTGTACGTGTGGCGCAGATCAAGAGGCTGGAGGATGATATCCAGCTTTCATTGGCGGCCAAGGGCGTGCGTGTGGTTATGCTTCCCGGCACCAATGCCATAGGGATAGAGGTAGCAAATGCAAAACCGAGTACGGTATCAATGCTGTCTGTATTGGATGATGAGAAGTTCAAGGAGCAGAGCTATGATCTCCCTGTGGCGCTGGGTATGACCATTACAAATGACGTGATGCATTTTGACCTTACCAAGATGCCGCATCTCCTTGTGGCAGGTGCAACCGGACAGGGTAAATCTGTAGGCTTGAATGCCATACTTGCCTCATTGCTCTACTACAAGCACCCTTCTGAGATGAAGCTTGTGCTTGTGGACCCCAAGAAAGTGGAGCTATCCCTATATTCAAAGCTGGAGAAGCACTTCCTTGCACAGCTCCCCGATGCTGATGAGCCGGTGATTACGGATACCCAGAAGGTAATCTATACGCTAAAGTCGCTCTGTATAGAGATGGACAGCAGATATGACCTGTTGAAGCTGGCGTATGTGAGGAACATAAAGGAGTACAACGAGAAGTTCCTGCAGAGGAAACTGAATCCTCTGAAAGGGCACAGGTTCCTGCCGTATATTGTAGTTGTGATAGATGAGTTTGCAGACCTTCTCATGACTGCAGGCAAGGAGATAGAGGAGCCTATAGCCCGTCTGGCGCAGCTTGCCCGTGCCATAGGTATCCATCTGGTGATTGCAACCCAGAGGCCTACCACAAGTGTGATTACAGGTAACATCAAGGCAAACTTCCCTGCCAGGATAGCCTTCATGGTGCGCTCAAGTGTGGATTCAAGGACCATCCTGGACCAGACCGGCGCCAACCAGCTGATAGGGCGCGGTGACATGCTCATATCAATTGGTGGCGATGTTACCCGTGTGCAGTGTGCATTTATTGATACCAAGGAGGTTGAGAGGATTGTAGATTACATAGCAGACCAGAGGGGATATACAACGGCACATTATTTGCCTGAGTACGTAGGTGAGGAGAAGGATGATGAAGGTGGTGTGGGTGAAGTGGACCTCAACCGCAGGGATAACCTGTTTGAGGATGCCGCAAAGCTCGTGGTGATGCACCAGCAGGGTTCCACATCCCTTATCCAGAGGAAGATGAACCTGGGTTACAACAGGGCAGGCAGGATAATGGACCAGCTTGAGGCGGCAGGAATTGTAGGCCCATATGAGGGGAGCAAGGCACGGCAGGTGCTGGTAACGGACCTCAGCGAGCTGGATGCCCGCCTGGCCAATATAAAGGACATTTATGGTTAACACTGTAATAAATACTCTGGTGGCGTTCCTTGTAGGCGGCGCCACCTTGAGTTTCAGCTTCACTGCAACTGATGCCGGGGGCAATGTATTGCTCAGTACTGAGGGGACTGCCGTTACCCTTGGGGAGAACTACAGGATGGAGACAGATGATCTCCTTGTGGTATCAGACGGTTCAGTGAAGGGAATCTGGCAGAAGGATGTGGATGAGATAATCATCATGCCTGTGGAGCCTGCCGCTTCCGGAAATCCGCAGGATGCCACAATAGGGGGGATTACGGACAACCCTTTTGCACTGTTGAAGGAGACCCCGGGGCTGTATGACATTTCAACAATGGGGATGGATGCAAACGGCATTCCCATGCAGATTGTGATGAAGGCCAAAAGCGGTACGGTATATACTATTGGCATCTCCAGGTATTCCGCCCTTCCGGCACCCGATGCTACATTGTTTACTCTCAATCAGGAGGATTATCCGGCAGCTGTAATTACGGATCTCAGATAAGGCCGGCCTCTGTGAATACCTGCCTTATTGAAGGGTAGGTCTCTTTCAGGTATTCAGGAAGCTTTTCTGCGGGTACCCATACACACTCGCTTATTCCCTCTTCAAGCTGAGGTGTGGCGGCGGTGCTGTTCCCTGTGCATTTCATCCTGTACCAGTAGGTGTGCTTGAGCATGTGGAACCCGTGCATGTGGTAGGTGTGGCGGGTGATGCAGAGGAGTTCCCCCTGTTCCAGGTTCCCAAGTCCGCACTCCTCTTCAACTTCACGCAGCGCGGTGAGGGAAATCTCCTCCCCCTCCTCCTGTTTCCCTTTTGGGAGGTCCCACAGGCCGTTCCTGTGAATCAGCAGATACTCTCCGGCTTCATTCTGTACAAGGCCCCCTCCAGCATTTATGGGAGTGAAGCATGAACACAGCCTGCTGATGGTCTCCTCATATTTGTCGGGAGCGGGAATTATCTGGATGAGCCTGATGTTTTGGCTCTTTTCAAATAAACAAGGGAGCTCCCCAAGTGTTTTATCATTGGGAGAATGCAGCATTATGGCATTGGGGTTGGTGCCGGTTGTTTCAGATTGGTTGCAAACCTGTATAATTCTGTTATCAAAGTAAATGCTGTACATAAAATGTCAAATGATTTTTTTATATTTGCAATGAATTGCTGAATATGGCGTGTAATCGGGGATTGCTCCCATATCCGGCACAAAGATACAGATGAATTATGGAATCTATTGAAAAAATTGTTGCCAAACAGCTGTTGGACATCAAGGCTGTAAAATTGAACGTTGAGAATCCGTTTACTTGGGCTTCCGGCTGGAAGTCTCCAATTTATTGTGATAATAGGAAAGTATTGTCTTATCCTGCTGCCCGTAAAGTGGTTTATGAGGCATTCGTGCAGATTATCAATAACCGTTTCAAGGATGTTGATGTGATTGCCGGTGTGGCTACAGGTGCAATTGCATACGGAATGATGGTTGCCGAGGTTCTTGGCAAGCCGTTTGTGTATGTAAGGCCTAAACCAAAGGATCATGGTACAGGCGCACAGGTGGAGGGTGACCTTCCACAGGGTGCAAGGGTAGTGGTTGTTGAGGACCTCATCTCTACAGGCGGAAGCAGCCTTGCAGCTGTGGATGCACTCCAGAAGAGCGGTGCAATCGTGTTGGGTATGGTTGCAATCTTCACCTACAACTTCATCAAGTCAAGAAGGGCATTTGAGAATGCAAATGTAGAGCTGCACACATTGAGCCACTATGAGGCTCTGCTTGAGCAGGCAGTTGAGGAGAACTACATCAAGGCAGAGGATATGGCTGTCCTTAAGGAGTGGAGAATTAATCCTGAAACCTGGGGCAAGTAGACAATGGGAATCACTCAAATCAAAGGGAAGGTTGTTACAGTGGAGCAACCTTCCTATGTATTATATACGGCCTTCTCAGACATGAGAAATTTTGTTGCAGCCCTTCCTCCCGACAAAAAAGAGGGGGTAGTTGCAACTGAGGATACAATAGAAGGTGAGGTGCAGGGATTCAAGATGGGGCTGCAGATTGCCCACAAGACCCCGTTCTCTTCAATTATGTTCCAGAACTACGGCAACACTCCGTTTGAGTTTGCAATCACCGTATTTTTTGATGCCATTGACTCATACAAGACTGCGTTCCACCTTGAACTGAATGCAGACCTCCCCATGATGGTGAAGATGATGATAGGTGGCAAGCTGCAGGATGCGGTAGACCAGATTACAGAGCAGCTGGGAATGGCGTTGAGCGGAAAGATAGATCCTTCCAAGATAGATCCTGAGGCTTTTGCCGAGGAGATGAAAAAACGTTACAGCTAAAATTGATGAAATCCAGAAACTATTTCCTTGTACTTGCACTCTTCTGTATTGCAGCGGCAGGTTGCGGCAGGAGGCAACATGCAGATGTAAGAGTGAATTCAATTGTACCTCACCCTGCAGGTATTGAGGTTGTGGATGATGGGGCATTCCTGTTGGACAGGAGTGCCGCTGTTGTATATAGGGGTGAAGGTGCGGATAAATCTGCGGACTTCTTGCGCAATTATTTGGAGGAATATTATGATGTCACCCTCCGCAAATGGGGTCTGAAAAGGATTGTACTGCGGATTGCGGAAGATACATCAGCTGTGCAGGGGGCCTATTCCTTGTCAGTAGGGCCAAGGCGCATTGTGGTGGAGGGGAAGAATGGGGCAGGGTTGTTCTACGGGGTGCAGACCCTGATCCAGCTGCTGCCCGTGGAACAGATGAAGGGGGCCGGGAAGGGAAGTGCCGGGGTGGCAGTTGTGGATGAAGCTGCAGAGGGTAGGGATGCAGGGAATAATGCACTGGAGATCCCTGCCGTAAAGATTGAGGATGCACCAGCATTTGAGTACAGGGGTATGCATCTGGATGTGGCAAGGCACTTCATGCCTGTGGAGTTTGTAAAGCGCTACATTGATTATCTGGCAATGCACAAGATGAACTATTTCCACTGGCACCTTACAGATGACCAGGGGTGGAGGATTGAGAGCAGAAAGCATCCCTGCCTGAATGAGGTGGGCTCCTACAGGGATGCAACCATTATAGGCATCTACCCGGGAACAGGGATTGATTCTACCAGATATGGAGGATACTATAAGGTTGAGGAACTGAAGGAGATTGTGGAGTACGCTGCACAGAGATATATTACCATTGTTCCGGAAATAGACCTCCCCGGGCATTGTATGGCGGTTCTGGCCACATATCCCCATTTTGGTACGGAGGACAATGCAGGGGTGAAGACCGCCCATACCTGGGGGATCTACAACAAGCTGAACAATGTGCTGGCTCCAAGTGAAGAGGTGTTTGCCTTCCTGGAGGATGTGTTCAATGAGCTTATGGACATATTCCCCGGGCCATACATCCACATGGGTGCGGACGAGTGTGCCCACAAATGGTGGAGGAACTCCCCAAAGACACAGAAATTCATGCAGGAGAACGGCATAGAGGATGAAGACGGGCTGCAGAGGTATTTTGCGGCAAGGGTATCGGATATGATAAAGGCCCGCGGCAGGGTGGCGGTAGGTTGGGACGAACTGGTTGACCACGGCCTTCCGGAAGATGTTGCCGTTATGGTATGGAGAAGCAGGAGCCGGTGGCAGAGGGCTGCGGAGCAGGGGCACAAAATTATCATGACCCCATCCGTAATGAACTACCTGAACCGCCAGCAGAGGCCTGATGAGACCCGTCTTGCACACAGGGGCAGGCCGCTCACACTTGATATTGTGTATAACCAGGACCCTACTCCCGACACCCTTTCAGTATCACAGCAGAATATGATAATAGGTGGCCAGGGGTGTATGTGGACAGAATATTTCCATACACCGGAGGATGTGGAATATGCCATTTTCCCAAGGATGTCGGCAGTGGCGGAGGTGTTCTGGACCCGGGAGACGCTGAAGGACTACAACAGGTTTGTGGCAGGGCTTGGGGATATGTTCGCCCGCTATGAGCTGTGGGGCGTGGAGCCTTGTTACTATATTTTTGAGGAGAAACCGGCAGAACAGGAGATTTAGAGAGATATGCAGCTACCGGAAGAATTTAAAAAGTATGCAGTTGAGGCTCTCGGGGAGGAGAGGGCCGCAGTGCTGTTCTCTGAAATTGAACACGGGGAAGATGTGACATCCGTAAGGGTGAATCCGCTGAAGGGGATTTCAGCATCTGACCTTTCATATCCGGCTGCAGGCGGCGGGGATGTTTCTGCAGATGGCAGTGCTTGCCCGGCAGGGGGCAATGACGTTGCCGCGGCAGATGGCGGGATTGCCTGGAGTTCCCTGGGACATTATCTTCCGAGCCGTCCTGTATTTACTCTTGATCCCCTTTTCCATGCAGGTGGGTATTATGTGCAGGAGGCCAGCAGCATGTATATGGAGCTTGTGCGTGATGCAATTGAGATGGATTATGCTGCAAGGTATACTTCGGCAGATGAGGATGCCAGTGAGGGTATGCATGCGGCAGAAGGCTTTTTTGCAGGGGATATCAGGGCCCTGGACCTTTGCGCGGCTCCTGGGGGAAAGACAACACATCTGGCATCAATCATCGGGAAGAATTCCCTGCTGGTATCCAATGAGGTGATAAAGAGCCGTGCGGTGGTGCTGGCAGACAATGTGGCCAAGTGGGGGGCAGACAATGTGCTGGTAACCAACAATGACCCTGCCGATTTTGGGGCATTTGAAGGATTCTTTGACCTTATAGTGGTGGATGCACCATGTTCCGGTGAGGGGCTTTTCAGGAAAGACCCCCAGGCGGTACAGGAGTGGAGCCCGGCAAATGTGAACCTGTGCGCCCAGAGGCAGCAGAGGATTCTGGCAGACATCTGGCCGGCCCTCAAGCCGGGAGGCTATCTGGTATATTCAACCTGTACATACAACAAATTTGAAAATGACGGCAACCTCATGTTTCTCAGGGATGAACTGGGGGCACAAATTGTTACGTTGTCCTTCTTTGCAACTTCCTCAGAATCAGGTGTGATTTCTACGGAGCTTGGCGGATTGCAGTTTGTGCCGGGCCTGGTAAAGGGGGAAGGGCAGTTCATGTCCCTCGTGCGGAAGCCCGTGGATGGTACGGATCCAGGACAGATTCCGGCAAAGAAGAGGAAGAAAGGGGGCAAGGAGAAGCCCCTGCTTCAGGATAGGGGGTGCACTTATCTTCCCTGCAATTACATGATGATCCTGCATGGAGATCTTGTAAAGGGTTACAGGAAAGAGACATATGAGGCAATAAGGTTTGTGGAAGAGAACCTGAAGATTGTACTGTCGGGAATAGCAGTGGCAGAAAAGAAGGGAAAGGATTATGTCCCGCATGCTGATTTTGCCCTGCAGGTGATTGTGGCTGAAATGATTGCCCAGGGAAAGCTGCCGCATGGGATCTCTGCAGTTGAGGTGGGGAGGGAGGATGCCCTCAAGTTCCTCGCAAAGGAGCCGCTTGTGCTCCAGGGGGCCCCAACGGGCTTTGTTCTGCTGGTTTATAAGGGGCTGGGGCTTGGTTTTGTGAAGAATCTGGGAAGCAGGACAAACAACCTGCTTCCTATGGCCAGGAGGATAAGGATGAATATCTGCCAGTAAGATGTTCCCGTAAATAATAATGCCGGACTTGATGAAGCCCGGCATTTTCTTTTATCCCGTATTCCTAGTTCTGCTGCTTGTTCAGAATGACAAGGGCAGCTATCACACCCGGCACCCATCCGCAGAGGGTGAGGAGGAATGTGATGAGGATGGAACCGCAACCTTTGTCAAATACTGCCAAAGGGGGGAATATGATGGATAATAATACTCTCCAGAAAGACATATTATATCAATTTTAAAATTACCACATGTAGTCCCATGCAGGAAGCATGATTGGGGCCTGTTTTGCAGCCTCAATTGCTTTTGCATTCAGATATTTCTTGTTGATTACGATACGGAACATGTACTCGTCAAACCATTTGTCGGTGAAGGTGAGGTAGCCGTTGTGGCCTGAAGCAGGGCCCCAGCTGTTCTCAAACTGCCATTTTACAGGTTTGTCGTTCTCGTCTGTATCACATGCCATAAGAAGCATTGCGTGTGATGATCCGCTGTAGCGGGTAAGTATCCTGGCCTTTTTGTCCATTGAAAGGTCAATGCCAAGGAATGACTCATAGTCATACATGTTGTCATCGCAAACACCTGCTTTTGAATCGCTCTCCTTGCCTACATCACAAGATGCATACATAGGCTCGTTAGCCTTGATAGACTTGAGGGCTGCCTCCTTGATGTCCTCATTAGGGAGGTTGAGGTATACCCAGTTCACACCCTCAATGGTGTTCCTGTAGTTTGCAATCTCGTAAACCTTGTAGTACTCGCGGGTAGGGTCGTTCATAATCATGATAAGTGTCTGAGGATCATAATCAGCAGGAACAAGTCCC
This sequence comes from Bacteroidales bacterium, assembly GCA_017482565.1. Classification (GTDB taxonomy): domain Bacteria; phylum Bacteroidota; class Bacteroidia; order Bacteroidales; family UBA932; genus Egerieousia. The sequence continues at coordinate 50,995 of JAFUMO010000062.1, forward strand.
TCATAGAACTCTTTAGGGGTGCTCTTAACTGTTACAACCTCACCCTTGTTGTTCTTGTATTTCCATGTGAACTCTGTAGGCGGCTCACCAAGGCAAAGTGCCAATACGCGGTAAACATCCTCAAGAGCCTCCATCTTTGCACCCTTCAATGCAGCGGCGATATCCTTCTTGCCGGCTTTTGCAATAACCTTCTGCTCATAAACCTGGCGGATGTCATAACCTGCCTTCTTGAGCCTGCGGTTGATTACGCCAAGCATCTGGCCTGTGCTGTTTGAATGCTCGGTTTCCGGCATAACCTCTTTAGGAACAACACCGTATTTCTCACCCAAGTTGTAGAAAAGGTTCCATACGCCACCGTCACCTACAGGTGATTTGAGGTACCATACTACCTCCTGGTCTGTGATGTCCTTGTCTACAGTGTTGATCATGTTCTCAAGATAAAGGTTTGCCTTCTCAAGCATGTCCCAGAAATAGTTGTAGTTATGTGAGAAATCAAACTTGCTGTAGTCATATTTCTTCTGTGCTGTAGGACGGATTGCGTTCAAGGAGGTGAACATCCAGCAGCGGCCTGAACCCAACTGGTTGGTGATACCCTTAACGTCAACCCTGTATTTGAAGAAATGGTCAACTGCATTAACCGCATTCTTGTTCTGGGTCTTGTTCTTTATATTGCGGTCACCCATAAGGATATTCTGCGCTGCAACAGTCTGTGCATCCTTAACGAAGCTGCCTTTAAGCTGTGAAAGCTCCTGCTCCCCAATGGTCTGTGCGCTGGCAACGGTAACGGCGCCACATGCAAATAGAGCAGAAAATAAATAACGTAGTTTCATAAAGTTAAGTTTTAAATGTTTTTGGATTTTTACTCAAATACAAATATAACATTTTTTCTATTAGGCAGTATTCATCCCGGAAGGAGTGGCAAACAAAAAAACTCCCGCGTACAGCGGGAGGTTCTTTATGTTGTGGCAGCTGTGAATTAACCGCCAAAGTTGTCGAACAGGATGTTCTCTGATGCTACGCCAAGGCTGTCCAATAGGTTCACAACCGACTGGGCCATCATAGGAGGTCCGCACATCAGGTAGAGGATATCCTCCGGTGCCTCGTGGTTCTTGAGGTATGTCTCGTAGAGTACATTGTGAACGAAGCCTGCTACGTATTCTACGCCTGCCTTGTCTGCCTCAGGATCAGGCCTGTCAAGTGCCAGGTGGAACTTGAAGTTAGGGAACTCCTTCTCAATCTGAGCGTAGTCCTCAAGGTAGAATGCCTCTTTCAGGCTGCGGGCACCATAGAAGAAGTTAACCTTCCTGCTGGTCTTCTCAGTCTTGAACAGGTGCATGATGTGTGAGCGCATAGGGGCCATACCTGCACCACCGCCAATGAATACGAACTCCTGGTCTTCAGGGCAGTTGTCAGGAATGAAGAACTCACCGTAAGGACCTGAAATCATCACCTTGTCACCTGGTTTCAGTGAGTAGATGTATGATGAGCAGATACCTGGGTTAACGTCCATGAAGCCACCCTTAACCCTGTCAAATGGAGGTGTTGCAATACGTACGTTCAATTTGATGATGTTGCCCTCTGCAGGGTATGTAGCCATTGAGTAAGCCCTGAGGGTAGGGGTAGGGTTAACCATCTTGAGGTTGAATACTCCCATCTTCTCCCAGTCCTCACGGAACTGAGGGTCAACATCTATGTTCTTGTAATCTACAGTCATTGCAGGTACATCAACCTGGATGTAACCGCCAGAACGGTAGTTGAGGGTCTCTCCATCAGGAATCTTAACGCAGAACTCCTTGATGAAGGTTGCAACGTTCCTGTTTGAGATAACCTCGCACTCCCATTTCTTAACGCTGAGTGCGCTCTCAGGAACCTCAATCTGGAGGTCCTCCTTAACTTTTACCTGGCAACCGAGCCTCCAGTTGTTGAGGATCTGTTTCCTGTTGAAGAAGCCTACCTCAGTAGGAAGTATTGTGCCTCCTCCCTGCAGAACCCTACATTTGCACTGTCCGCAGCTTCCCTTTCCGCCACAAGCTGATGGAAGGAAGATCTTCTCATTGCCCAAAGTTGAGAGCAATGAGCCGCCTGGGGTTACTTCAAGAACCTTTGAACCGTTGTTGATATTGATTTTAACTGTACCGCTTGGGGTAAGTTTAGCCTTTGCAAAGAGCAATAATCCCACTAGGACAAGGGTTACCACCAAAAAGGCTATTACCGAAATTGTTATAATCTGAGTCATATCTTATACCTTTTTTGGTGATTAAAGTTGAATACCCATGAATCCCATGAATGCTATACCCATAAGACCTACAATGATGAAGGTGATTCCCAAACCTTTCAAAGGTGCAGGAACGTTTGAGTAAGCAAGCTTCTCCCTGATGGCTGCAAGCGAAACGATTGCAAGGAACCAGCCGATACCTGAACCGAGGCCGAATGTAGTAGCTTCTGCCAAAGTCTCATATCCTCTCTGCTGCATGAAGAGTGAACCACCCATGATGGCACAGTTTACAGCAATAAGAGGGAGGAAGATACCCAGCTGCGAGTAAAGTGCAGGAGCAAATTTCTCAACAACCATCTCAACGAGCTGTGTAAATGCTGCAATTACCGCAATGAATACGATGAAGCTCAGGAAGCTCAAGTCTATGTTGGCAAACTCTTCGCCAAGCCAAGAAAGGGCACCTGCCTTAAGTACGTACTCTTCCAACAGGTAGTTGAGCGGAAGGGTAACTCCGAGAACGAAGATTACCGCTGCACCAAGGCCAACAGCTGTCTTTACATTTTTAGATACTGCCAAGAATGAACACATTCCCAAGAAATAGGCAAATATCATATTGTCCACAAAGATGGACTTTACAAACAAACTTATTAAATCTTGCATAACAGAATGTGTTTATTATTTCTTACTATCTTCTTTCTGGAGACTTCTCTGAAGCCAGATGAAGCATCCTACAATAATCAACGCCATAGGAGGCATGATGAACAGGCCGTTGTTCAGATACCATCCGCCGTTTGCCATGTACCAGCTTTCAGGGATAATCTGTACTCCGAACAGGCAGCCTGAACCTATAAGCTCCCTGATGAATGCTATGGCAATAAGGATAAGGCCGTAACCTGCACCGTTTGCAATACCGTCAATGAATGATGGGATTGGCTTGTTACCGAGTGCAAATGCCTCAATCCTACCCATAATGATACAGTTTGTAATGATGAGACCTACATATACGGAAAGCTGCTTGCTCACATCGTAAGCGTATGCCTTCAGTATCTGGTCAACAAGGATTACAAGCAAAGAGACAATGATCAGCTGCACAATGATACGGATTCTGTTGGGAATTGTATTTCTGAGCAGTGATGCAATAAGGCTGGAGAAACCTGTTACAGCAGTAACAGATATCGCCATTACACACGCAGGCTCCAACTTTACAGTTACGGCCAACGCAGAACAGATACCCAATACCAGTACGGTAACCGGGTTGTTCTTCAAGATTGGGTTTGTAATAATATTCTTATCCATTACTGTAACATTTATTTGGTTTCAACATTCTCCTGAGTCTCTACAACCTCTCCCTCAATTGGCATAGGGGTGGCAGCAAGAGCCTGAAGTGATTTGATGTAAGGGAGATAAGCCTCCATCCACATCCTTATTGAAGCGTCAAGAGCCTTGCTTGTGATGGTACCGCCTGAGATTGCGTCAACCTCATTTGTGCTTCCCTCCTTTGCACCGCCCTTCACAATTGCAATTCCTGTAAACTCACCGTCCACAAAAATCTCCTTGCCGATGAACTGGTCTGCAAAGATTGGGGTTGCAATCTCAGCACCAAGACCTGGGGTCTCACCCTGGTGGTCAAATTTTACGCCTGCAACTGTATTGAAGTCAGTCTTGAGTGATACCCATCCCCAGATAGGGCCCCAAAGTCCTGCTCCGTATGCAGAGAAGATGTATGCCTGAGAGCCGTCGGGAAGGTCTGCAATGAATACAGGGAGTCTGAGCTCCTCTTTTGGAGCACCTTCCTTTATCAGTGCAGTCTGCTCTGAAGTGCTGATGTTGAATGCTTCGCTGTTTGCAATGTCTGAGGTTGCTGTGTCCACAATTTTACCGTTGCCGTCAACAACAATTGCCTCCTTAATCACCTGAGCGAAGTCTGCATCTGCGCCAAGTCCTACGCTGGCAAGCAGATACTGCTTCTTCTCGTTGCTGATATTCTCGTTCTGTTTGTCCTTCAAGCTTAGAGAAACAAAAGCAAGAACTGCAGCAACCACTACAACCATTACGATTGAGTAGATTATGGTATATGAATTTTTATTTGTATCCATTTCTTTGTTGCTTATTTGATTGTTGATCTTTTGATTCTCTTCTTTATGTTGCCCTCAACCACGTAGTAGTCAATAAGAGGTGCAAATGTGTTCATCAGAAGGATTGCAAGCATCATTCCCTCAGGGTATCCAGGGTTGAACAGACGGATGATCACTGCAAGTGCTCCTGTAAGGAATCCGTAGATCCACTTGCCTGTCTCTGTCTGAGCAGAGGTTACAGGGTCTGTTGCCATGAATACCGCTCCGAATGCGAAACCGCCCAATACAAGGTGCCAGTATGCAGGAACTGCTGCGAATGTGCCGGGCTCTGCAAAGCCGTTTACAAGGAATCCAACTGCAAGTGCGCCAGCAACACATGAAACCATGATCTTCCAGCTTGCCACGCCTGTCCAGATAAGGATAACCGCACCAATGAGGATTGCAATTGTGGATGTCTCACCAATTGAACCGGGCATTGTACCTATGAAAGCCTGCATTAGTGAAAGCGGCTCACCTGTTGTGGTGGTGAAGTCAACTATACCGTTTGCAGCCTGTCCCAGAGGAGTTGCACCTGAGAAGCCGTCAACAACCTGCATTGCGTTTGCCTTTGCTGCATTCAGGCCCTCTACCCAGATGGTGTCACCTGAAATCTGTGAAGGGTATGCGAAGAATACAAAAGCACGTGCAATGAGTGCAGGGTTCCAGATGTTCATGCCAGTACCGCCGAAGATCTCCTTGCCGATGATAACTGCAAATGCAACTGCAAGTGCAAGAATCCAGAGAGGAACATCAACCGGCATGATGAGCGGAATGAGCATACCTGATACCAGGAAGCCCTCGTTCACCTCATGTCCGCGGAGCTGGGCTGAAATGAACTCAATGCCCAAACCTACAACATATGATACAATAATGAGAGGAAGTACCTTAAGGAAACCGAACCATACTTTCTCAATGAATGTCATGTCAAGACCAAAAGCAATTGAGTGCTGCTCACCCACATTCCACATGCCGAATGCAAGTGCAGGAAGCAGTGCAACAATCACTACGGTCATTACTCTTTTCAGGTCTACACAATCCCTGATGTGAGAACCGCTTTTTGTAACAGTGTTTGGAACAAAAAGGAAAGTCTCAAAGGCATCAAAAGTAGAGTGCAGAAAACCCAGTTTGCCACCTTTGCTGAAGGTAGGCTTGATTTTTTCAACTAAATTCAATAACGATTTCATACTGCCCTATTTTTATGCCATTTCTTTAATCATTGTAGCTATGCCCCTTGAAATGATGTCCTGGATGTCAATCTTTGAAGGACAAACATACTCGCAAAGCGCAAAGTCCTCTTCAATAACCTCGTAGATGCCAAGCTGCTCCATCTTGTCAATGTCCTCGGCAAGGATGGCTTTGAGCAGATATACAGGGTAGATGTCCATAGGGAGCACCTTGCCATATACGTCTGAAACCACAAAGGCCCTCTGGCCTCCGTTGAGGTTTGAATCAACTTTATATTTCTTTTTAGGGGCAAGCCATGAGAAATAAGATTTTGAGAAGCTGAACTTGCCGCATCTGAACGGTTTCACCCAGCCGAACATCTCATAGTAGTTACCCTCTGAGATAACAGTAACCATATTGCTCTGGAAATCAAGCGAGCCCTCAAGACCCACATTCTTTCCTGTGAGCACGTTACCGCTGATGTAGCGGCAGCCGGTCTCCTGGTCAAAGATCTCAACCTCTTTCTTGCTTACAAGGAAATCAATCTCCTTGATCTGTGTACCAGGCACGCAAGTTACATAGCAAGGCCTTTCAACCCTGTTTCCTGCAACAGCAATGGTTCTGGTAACATCATAAATCCCTTTTGTAAAGAGTTTCCCTACAGCAACAAGCAGCATAGGGTCAATTGTCCACACAACCTCACCCTTGTTGATAGGGGCAATGTTGTTGATCTGTACACCCACATTGCCTGCAGGATGTGCTCCGCTGAAACCGTAAAGCTTCACATTCTTGAGGTGATTGAAAGGTGAACCTGCAGATGTCTTTGCATTAACACCCACATACACACCACCTTTGGTGAGTTTGCCCAGTACGTCAACGGCAACCTGGAGGTTTGCAGCCTCATCCTTGAGTGTGAAGTTGTAGTCAGGAGCAAGAGGCGCAGAGTCAAATGCAGATACAAAGATTGCACGTGGCTCGTCGGCAGGGTTTGCCACAATGCCGTATGGCCTCTGTGTGAGGGCAACCCACAATCCGCTTTCCAAAAGAACTTTCTTTATCTCCCCAGCCGTAGCCTTGCCAGGCTCTGGAGCATTGAATTTGATGTAATCTGTGGTATTATCAGCTTTTACGCGTATTTCAAGAAGCTTGCGTTTCTCGCCTCTTACCACTGCCTCGACAGTTCCGCTCACAGGGGATGCAAAGCCTACCTCAGGATGATACTTGTCTACAAATAAAATGCTGCCTGCCTTAACAGCATCACCCTCTCTCACAACGAGTTTAGGGGTGAGACTCCTAAAGTTGACAGGTTTTACAGAAACAACATCCGGGATAATGGTCTTTTCAATTCTAAGCTCTGCCGCTCCCTGTACAGGAATGTCCAGCCCTTTGTTTAATTGAATATGTTTGATCATTATTTCAGAAATTTTGCGCAAATGTAAGTAATAAATTGCTAATAAATAAGTATTTTCAACTTTGTTTTTTCTTTTTTTACCCAGTAGATTTGCAGCATTATGGAACAGGTGGAAAAGCAGATTTTTGAAGGATTGAACCCGGCACAGTATCAGGCGGTTAGTGATATTGAAGGGCCGCAGCTGATAATTGCGGGAGCGGGCAGCGGGAAAACAAAAGTGTTAACCTGCAGGATAGCGAACATCCTCAGCAAGGGGTATGCTCCGGGGAGTATACTGGCACTTACGTTTACCAACAAGGCGTCACGAGAGATGAAGGAGCGTATTGCCGGCCTGATAGGTGAATACAAGGCCCGCAGGCTTGTAATGGGTACATTTCACTCCATCTTCATAAGGTTTCTCAGGGATGAGGCGGAGCTGCTCGGGTTTCCCAAGACCTTCTCCATCTACGATACCACAGACAGCCGCAATGTGATAAAGGCCTGCATAAAGGAGCTACAGCTGGATGACAAGCAGTACAAGGCCAATGAGGTGCACAGCCGCATCTCCATGGCCAAGAACAATCTGGTTACGGCAGAGGCCTACAGCCGAAACAGTACTGCAATACAGAATGATGCGGCGGCCAAGAAACCGAGGCTCTGGGAGATTTACAGGGAATATGCAAAGAAATGCAGGCAGGCCGGTGCAATGGATTTTGATGATATACTCCTCTATACAAATATATTGTTCAGGGATTTTCCCGATGCCTTGAAGCGCATCATGGAGAGGTTCCGGTTCATAATGGTGGATGAGTATCAGGATACCAACTATGCTCAGTACCTTATAATAAAGAAGCTGGCCAGCGAGCACCAGAACATATCTGTTGTGGGGGATGATGCACAGAGCATCTACAGCTTCCGCGGGGCAAGAATTGAGAATATCCTCAACTTCAGGAAGGATTATCCGCAGGCAAGGGAGTACAGGCTGGAGCAGAACTACCGTTCCACCCAAACCATTGTGAATGCCGCAAACTCACTTATAGAGAAGAACAGGATGCAGCTCAAGAAGAAGTGCTTCTCTGAGCATGAGAGGGGAGAGTTGATAGAGCTTATAAACGCATATACAGAGCAGGAAGAGGGTATTCTGGTAGCCTCTTCAATCATGGAGCAGGTACACCGCACCCATGAGCCGTACAGCAGTTTTGCCATACTTTACAGGACCAATGCCCAGAGCCGTGTGATAGAGGAGGCGCTCAGAAGGAAGAACATGCCGTACAAGATCTTTGCCGGGCACTCGTTCTATGAGCGGGCAGAGGTGAAGGACATGCTGGCCTACCTCAGGCTGGTGGCCAACGGAAAGGATGATGAGGCTTTCCGCAGGGTGATAAACTTTCCTGCAAGGGGTATAGGTGACACTTCTCTGGGAAGGCTTATGGAGGCTGCTGCATCAAAGGAAATCTCCATGTTTGAGGCAGTGAAGGTATGTCCCCTTGAGGAGTTCAACATAAAGGCTGCAACTGCAACCAAGATGAAACATTTTGTTGAAGGGATAGAGCTGTTGAGGGAGAAGATGCCATATACCAACGCATACGAGCTGGCCCTTGAGGTGAATGCCCGTTTTGGCATAATTGACTACATGAAGCAGGATACCACACTTGAGGGGCAGGGAAGGGTTGAGAATGTGGAAGAGCTGTTCAACTCAATAAAGGAGTTTGTGGATGAGGGGATGGCTGAATATGAGCAGATGGCCCAGGAGGGGTATGACATGCCGGTTGTCACCCTCGACCTCTACCTGGAGAATGTCTCCCTGCTTAGCGATCTGGACAGCAAGGAGAACGAGGAGGACAAGAACAAGATAGCCCTCATGACCGTACACTCCTCAAAAGGTTTGGAATTCCCTTATGTATATATTGTTGGTGTGGAGGAGAACCTTTTCCCGTCTTCTGGGATGGGTGCCGCCAGCCAGCAGGACATTGAGGAGGAGAGGAGACTCTTCTATGTGGCCCTTACCCGTGCGGAGAAGGGGGTGAAGCTCTCCTTTGCAGGCTCAAGGATAAAATGGGGCAGCCATGTGAGTAACCCTCCGAGCAGGTTCATCAAGGAGATAGACAAGGAATATATATTGAATCCCATCACAGACTGGGAAGAGGAGCTGCGGACAAAATTTGATGATGATTTTCCCGATAGGGATGGATTATATCTGTCGGGAAGAGGAACCGGTCCCGGCAGGGGAGGCTCTGCTATTGGGCGCGGGGCTGCTGGTGGCAGAGGCTTCCAGAGTGTGCAGGGAAGCAGGGGAGCATCACAGGGAAGGCCTGGTGGAATTCAGGCAGGTACAGGACAGAGTGTTGCCCCTCCGGCAGGGTTTGTTTCCCGCAAGCAGGCGGAGAGAAGGCAGTTCACTCCGGATTCCCCAAGCAAGGTGGAAGTTGGTCAGACAATAGAGCATGACCGTTTTGGGATAGGGGTTGTGGTGTCATTGGAGGGTGATATTGCCAGCCGCAAGGCCATTGTTGACTTTAAGGAAGGGGGGAGAAAAACACTGCTTTTAAAGTTCGCCAAAATAAGGGTTGTGGCACAATAATTGCAAATTTCCGCTATGAAGTTTTTCATAGTTTAAGTTTAGGTTAAGTAGCGGGGCTGCTCCTCAAAAGGGGACGGCCCCGTGAATTTTTTAGGGTAAACCGCGTAAATTTTTGCTGAAAAAGATATTTTTTTTCATACACCCGCAGGTTTTTCTTTTTCAGCAAAGCTTTCTCAAACCTCCCGGGTACTTTTGTGGCATAACACAAATTAAAAAGGAGGATACCATGAGAAAAGGGATTTTCATTTGTTTGGCCGCATTCGTGTCATTTGCGGCAATGGCGCTGCAGGGGTGCAGCTCTTTCAGATTGGGTGACGAACCCCGGCCGGGGGCAATTTCATTGGCAATAGGGGAGGTGCCGGAGCCCTTTTATTCAGACGGCACCTTTCTCAAGGGCAATTCCGTCATTGCTGATACCAACAGCTTTATCCTTACCATATATTCTACTGAGGGGGAAAAGATCTATGACGGGAAGTACGGGGAGAGGCCGGAAGAGATTGTTGTCACTCCGGGTGGCTATGAGATTGGGCTTTATTCCAAAAGGTTCAATCCGCCGGCTTTTGATACCCCCGTATTCGGGGAGGAGCATACGATTGTAGTCTCGGAAAATGAGCAGGCCAGGGTATCATTCCTGTGCAGGCAGATAAATGCAGGTGTGAAGCTCACCTTTGCTAATGATTTCATTGCAAGGTTTCCTGGCCGTGGCGTACATATACTGCAGGGAAATGAGAGGCTGGCATATGACTACGGCAAAGGGAAATACGCGTATGTTTCAACGGATAATTTCTACATAGCCTATAATGACGGCACAGCTGATACGGTATTGCTTGAAAAGTCACTGTCAGCAGGGCAGATGATAACCATGAAACTCTCATACAGTGCGAGCAAGACCTCTGCCTCCGCGTTCAGGATAGAGGTTGATACCACCAGGGAATGGGTGAGCTACAATTATAACGTGGGGCTCAAGATCCCTACTGGAGCCATCTCAATTGCAGAGGCAAAGGAGAGGATAGGGGAGAAGAACATGAAGGTTTTCGGATATATAATAGGTGGAGACCCAACTACCAACTCGCTGAGGGTGGGGCCGCCATTCCAGTCGCGTACCTCCATAGTGATAGCTCCAAGCATGTCTGAGAGGAACCGCAACAACATGATGGTAGTGGAGCTACCTAGCGGTGCTGTGAGGGAGGCTCTGAACTTGGTGGTATATCCGGATAATGTGGGGCGTCCGGTAGTTGTCACCGGCACCATTGTGGAATCGTACTATGGATATCCGGGAATAAAGAATACCAAGGCGTATACATTGCTGTAAGTATGGAGATGCAGGTTATTGAAAATATAATCTATGAGATCAGGGGGATATAAGGTAATGATGGATTCTGATTTGGCAAAACTGTATAATGTAGAAACCAAGCAACGCCTTAAATAGAATTCCCGCCCGGCAGATACTGTAAACAGCCGGGCGGGAATTCTATTTGTCGGGAAGATTATTTCCTTACTTTTTTTGCGTAGAATATTCCTGCGCAGGCAAGTGCTGCAACACCTCCGCCTATGTAGCCTATGATTGGCTCAAGGTTGAGGCCTCCCTGCACGTTAGGGGCCACAAGGAGGAAGCATACACTCACATATGTGATGAATGTTGCGGGGATTGACATCACCAGATGGTTCTTGCCGGCTGTTGCAAAGTATGCCGCACAGGCCCAAAGGGTTGTGGCTGCAAGCAGCTGGTTGGTTATTCCTACATATGTCCAGATTATTGAAAAGTCAATTGTACAGCTCAGGAAAGCTATGATGAAGATAGGGATGCAGATGAGGATCCTGTTCTTTATTGGTTTTTGTGAGAAGTTGAATGCATCTGCAAGGATAAGCCTAAGGCTGCGGAAAGCGGTGTCTCCGGAAGTGATGGGGCAAACTACAATACCCAGGATTGCAATTACCGCCCCGGCCTTGCCCAGCCAGCTTTCACATATTGTGTTTACAATTATTGCAGGTGTATTTCCCTGGTCTGCCATAATGTTGAGCTGCTCAGGGCCGCCAAAATATGCCATTGCGGCAGTGGCCCAGATACAGGTTACAATACCCTCTGCTATCATTGCCCCGTAAAAGATAGGGCGTCCGTATTTCTCATTGCTCATGCAGCGGGCCATAAGCGGGCTTTGTGTTGCGTGGAATCCGCTGATTGCCCCGCAGGAGATTACAATGAACAGCATAGGGATGAGCATATATTCGCTGGCATTGGACTTGTAGTTGCGGAAAGTCTCCGGTGTAAGCTCTGTCAGGGTGAGCTCTCCGCTGAATCCCTTTATAAGGAGGCTTCCCCCAATTGCAACGGCCATAAAGAGCAGGATGGCTCCCATATATGGATAAATTGCACCAATAATCTTGTCTATAGGGAGCAGGGTTGCAATTACATAATAGATGAATATTACGGTGAGCCATATCTTTATGTTCCATCCCGACATCTGCTGCAACAGGCCTGCAGGGCCGCTGATGAATGATGTTCCAACTGCAAACAGCAGCACTATTATCACAAAAGTGAGGAATTTTGAGAACCCTGCACCAAGGTAGCGGCTGATTACCTCATTGAGGCTTGCCCCCCTGTGCCTCAGGGAGAGCATACCGGCAGTATAATCGTGGGCAGCACCCATGAAAATACATCCCAGTACAATCCACAGATACGCAATGGGACCGTATGCCGCACCCATTATTGCTCCGAAAATCGGCCCCAGACCCGCAATGTTCAGGAACTGTATGATAAAGATTTTCCATGGCTTGATAACCTGATAATCCACGCCGTCCGCCAATTCTATGGCAGGTGTCTTCCTCCGGGGGTCAGCTCCAAAAAATTTGTCCAGAAACTTGCCGTAAGTGAAGTATCCGGCAATCAGGACCGTGATTGAAATAAGAAAGGTGATCATTTTGAAAAGAATTTGTGCAAATTTATAATTATTTTTGAAGTCGTGTCACGACTTACATCGTAGTCGTGTTGCGATTGCGTTTTAAAATGCTAATTATGAAGAGAATAATTATTTTTGGAGCCTCGTCTGGAATTGGGGCGGAACTGGCAAGAAGTTATGCGGCGGAGGGGAATATGGTGGCGGTGGCGGCCCGCAGGGAGGAGATGCTCAAGGAGCTGCAGAGGGAATATCCAATCAATATAATGACGTTCAGGGCTGATATGGAGGCACTTCCCCAGGAAGAGGGTGGAGCCGCTCAGGAGAGCCCGAGGGGAAAGTTCCTGCAGATGCTGGAGGCTCTTGGAGGTGTGGATCTCGTAATATACTGTTCAGGGGTGGGCAGGCAGAATGCAGAGCTGCAGATGCAGGTAGAGTACAGCACAATAAATGTTAATGTAAGGGGGTTCACTGCCATAGCTGCAGCGGTGGCGGAGTACGGCAGCACCGCACAGTATCATGTGCAGTTTGCAACTATTTCATCAATAGCATCAACAAGAGGAATAGGAATAAGCGCATCCTATTCGGCAACCAAGATGTATCAGGTTAGGTATATGGAATCTCTCCGGCAGCTGGCGGCTGTAAAGGGTTGGGACATGACCTTTACCACCATCAAGCCGGGCTTCATAGCAACGGATTTCATAAAGGGGCGCAACTACCCCCTCACAATGCGGCTTCCGTATGCTTCCCGAAAAATAAAGGATGCAATTGATGCCCGCAGGCAATCCGTAACGATTGACTGGCGCTGGGCAATGGTAGTGTCCCTGTGGAGGCTCATTCCCCATTGCCTGTGGAGGAGACTCAAGATAAGGTAGCCTGTTCCAGCTTCACCCACACGGGCATCCTGGCCCCGGAATGGAACGCGCCTGGAACGTGCCCGGCTCCCCGTAGTTGAGACCTTAGAAAAGAGGCGCACCTTCTGGTACGCCCCAAATCAGTCATATCACTTCTTGGTTATATCACTTCAACTCCCTGTTCGGCCAGCATCTTGAGGCCTACGTCCTTGAGCTTGAATTTCTGGATCTTTCCGCTTCCTGTGAGAGGGAAGCCCTCTACAAAGAGGATGTATTTAGGTATCTTGTACCTTGCAATCTTCCCTTTGCAGAACTCCTTGATATCGCTTTCGTGGAGGTCTGCCCCCTCGTGAGGGATGATGAATGCTCCAACCTCCTCACCGTATTTCTTGGATGGGATACCTGCAACCTGCACATCCTTTATTCCAGGATAGTGGTACAGGAACTCTTCAATCTCCCTCGGGTAGATGTTTTCACCACCGCGGATAATCATGTCCTTTATACGTCCTGTAATCCTGTAGTTTCCGTTCTCGTCCTTGATGCCCAGGTCTCCTGAGTGGAGCCAACCGTTTGCATCTATGGTCTCTGCTGTTGCCTGTGGGTTCTTGTAGTATCCCTTCATGTTGTTGTAGCCCCTGTTGCAGAGCTCTCCCTGTACCCCAACAGGGCACTCATCGCCGGTCTCAGGATCCAGTACGGTTACCTCGGTGTGCTCAAACTCATATCCTACTGTGGTGCATCTCTCTTCAAAGCTCTGCTCAATACGGGTATGTGTCATGCCCGGTGAGGTTTCAGTAAGGCCGTATACACTGGTCACCTTCATGAACATCTTCTCTTCCACCTTGCGCATCAGCTCTATAGGACACAATGCACCTGCCATGATTCCAACCCTCAGTGATGAGAGGTCAAACATGCTGAACATAGGGTGGTTCAGCTCCGCTATGAACATGGTAGGTACGCCATATACGGATGTACACCTCTCTTTGTGTATTGAGGCGAGGGTTACAAGCGGGTCAAACTTTTCCACCATAACCTCTGTACAGCCGTGGGTAATCACGTTCATTGTGGCCAGCACAACTCCAAAGCAGTGGAACAGCGGAACACACACGCAAAGCTTGTCTTCAGAGGTGAACTTCATGTGTTCGCCAGTAAGGAATCCGTTGTTGGCAATGTTGTGGTGTGAGAGCATCACCCCTTTAGGGAATCCTGTTGTTCCGCTGGTGTACTGCATGTTCACCACATCATGGCAACTTATGCTTTTCTTTATCTCTTCATATTCCTCATCCCTGAGGCTGTTTCTTCCAAGGAGCAGCAGTTCCGGAATATTGTACATTCCCCTGTACTTCTCCTGCCCTATGAACACCACGTTCTTCATCATAGGGAACTTTACGCTCTTGAGCTGTCCCCTCTGGCAGGTCTTCAGTTCGGGGAGCATTGCGTATGTCATACCTATAAAATCGCTGTCTCTGTCCCTGTCAATGATGCAGAGTGTATGCATATCTGAGTTCTGGCACAGATACTCCAGCTCAGATTGCTTGTAGTTGGTGTTTACGGTAACTGCAACCGCTCCAAGCTTGGCGCAGGCGTAGAGGATTGTAAGCCAGTCAGGGACATTGGTTGCCCAGATGCCCACGTGAGAGCCTTTGGTTACACCAATCTCCATGAACCCCTTGGCCAGGTTGTCAACCCTTGCATTCAGCTGGGCGTATGTGAACCTGAGGTCCCTGTCGGAATATACAACCGCTTCCTTGTGGGGAGTCTCCGCCGCCCATTTCTCCAACCATTCTCCAATGGTCCTGTCAAATAATGGTAATGTTGCCATATTGCACCCCCCTTATGCCGGTATATATACAACTGCAAGTGTCTTTGCCCCTTCAGGAGAGGTTGCCCCAACGTGGTGAGGGATGATTGAATCGTAGTAGATGGAATCCCCTTTGCCAAGGTTGTATTTCTCCTTGCCGTAGAGTATCTCAACTTCCCCTTCCAGTACATATACGAACTCTTCACCTTCGTGCGATGAGAGCTTTACGTCCCCTGTAACCTGAGGAAGGTTTACGGCATATGTTTCCATGTGCCTGTCCTGTTTCCTGCTGGAGAGGCTGAAGTAGCTCATTGTTGGATTGCCCCCTTTCATGCCTCTCATTACAGGGGTTGCCTCACGCTCCTTTGCACGTGAAACTACAGGACCCTCGTTAGTAAAGTCATCAAGGATGGTTCCAACCCTTACTCCCAGCACACGTACAATCTTTATCAGCTCGCCTATAGAGGGAACTTGTGAGTCTTCTTCAATAGCATTCAGGTACTGGGCATTCAACTTGCTCATTTCTGCCATATCCTCCAAAGAGATGTTTTTCAGCTCTCTTATACTTCTGATCTTTGAGCCTATGGCTGTTTTGCTCTCTTCCATTTTGTTATTCTTTTAGTAGTATGTAGGTTTTTCAAGCAGGGACAAAGTATCCCAACAAGGCAAATGTAGTAAAATATTCTGTTGGTTATTATAATTTTTTTTATTCCAACTTCCTGCATTTAAATACATTATTTGCGGAGTTTGATAAATTTTGTTTAAATTTGAAACCATATTTTTAAGTTTGCTGAAAATTCAAAGCATTTGCCGTGGAAACGATTATAAAATCAATTTACGAAAATTATAAAAATTCTGTTGGTATAGGCAAGGTGGCAGATTATATACCTCCCCTGGCCAAGGTTTCACATGAAAAGTATGCCATTTCGGTGTGTACGGTTGAGGGGGAGAGGTTCAATGTAGGGGACTGGCAGGAGAAGTTTTCCATACAGAGTATATCCAAGGTGTTCACCCTTTCCCTGCTGGCCCCACTGGTGGGCCCGGAGTTGTGGGAGTGTGTGGGCAAGGAGCCGTCGGGAAGCCCTTTCAATTCTTTGGTTCAGCTGGAGTATGAAAAGGGGATTCCCCGCAACCCGTTTATAAATGCGGGGGCACTGGTGGTTACAGACAAGCTGCTTGAGAAGATTCCCAATCTGGATGATGTGCTCCTGGATTATGTACGTGGGCTGTCGGGATCACAGGATATACATTTCTGCCGGGATGTGGCGGCAAGTGAGTATGCTACAGGAGAGAGGAACAAGGCACTGGCCCACCTGATGAAGAGCTTTGGAAATTTCAAGGGGAAGGTTTCAACCGTGTTCAGGGCATATTGCAACCAGTGCAGCATTGAGATGAGTACCTCACAGCTGGCACAGGCTTTCATTTTTCTTGCAAACAAGGGGGTGAACCCTCTCAACGGGGAGCAGGTGGTGAGCTGTAGGGATGCAAAGAGGATAAATTCCCTCATGCTTACTTGCGGATTCTATGATGAGAGCGGAGATTTTGCATATAGGGTAGGGCTTCCAGGCAAGAGCGGTGTGGGTGGTGGCATTGTGGCAGTAATTCCGGGAAAGCTTTCAATTGCGGTGTGGAGTCCGGAACTCAACAGGTACGGCAACTCATGCAGGGGAATCTCCACATTGGCTGACTTTACCACAGAGTTGGGCATTAGCGTATTCTAAAAGTTGATGATATGGATTTCAGGTTAAGGGTTTTTCTGTCAGTTGCAAAGCATCTGAGCTTTACAAGAGCATCCAGGGAGATAGGTATCTCTCAGCCGGCAATTACAAAGCATATTCAGGAACTGGAAAACACATTCAGAGTGAGGCTTCTGAGCAGGCAGGGGGGGAAGACTGCACTTACCCGTCATGGGGAAATACTTCAGGATTATGCAGAGAGGATAGTTCTGGAGCATGACCTTCTCCGTATGGAGATTGGGCTTCCAGGTGAAGAACTGGCTGGGGAGCTGAGCATCATGTCGGATTTTAGGGCGGCAGGCATTGTGGCCTCCGGGATACTGCCGGAATTCAGGGAAAGGTTTCCGGAGGTGAATGTTGTCATGAGAGTAATGCAGGAACTCCCCTCTTCTGCAGAGGGTATGGCAGATGTCATTCTTTTGGCTTCCCAGGATGCATCAGGAGGGGATGCTATAAAAATCCTGCGCCATGAAGAGGCTTTCCCCCAGGCGCAGGCATTTGCTGATTATCTTGGAATATCCCTCAGGAGGAGGGGGATTCCGGCTAATATTTGATCCCTTTCCCCTTCATTTCTTCCTCTGTAATCATCTTCTTGTCCATTGCCCTCCAGGCATAGACAATGTAGCCTAGTACAAATGGTATCAGGAGAGATACGCAAGACATTACAAGCAGTGTATACTGGCTTGAGGAGCTGTTTGCTATTGTAAGCGAGCTCTGCAGGTGGGTTATTGAAGGGTAATATGCGGTGCCGTTGAATCCGGCAAGGAAAAATACGCTCATTACTGTAAGTACGGTCCCTGTTCCTCCTGCCCAGATACCTTTTCTGCTTCCGGTGAATCCTCCTGCCCAGATACCTGCAAGCACCAGCACTACCCCAACAATGAGCATTCCCATTACCACAGGCATCTGCAGCAGGTTATGCAGGTATTTGTATTTTTCCATAAATACCATTCCCGACAAATCCACTGCAAACCCCTCCCTGCACAGCAGTATCCCGGTCCAGGTAAGGAAACACAGGAGGAATCCCGGCGTCATCACCTTTATTGTATGGCGGAGTTCACCGGCAATCCCTTCATCATCAATGTTGCTTAAGAGATATAATGCACCCAGGATTGTTGTGAGCCCCACCAGTGTGAGCCCAAGCAATACTGCATGAGGCTGGGCGAGGGCCTCAAGTCCCCTCCATGCACTTCCCCATGTGCTTATCACCGGGGCGGAGGCATCCATTATGGCTGCCTTGTCCACAGTAAAGTCAGAACCGGTAAAGAATGTGCCTACCGCTGTGCCAACCAGAAAAGGGGCAAGTACACCGTTTGCCACCAGGGCAATACGGAAACCCTTTACGCCAAGCAGGTTCCCTTTCTTGTGGAGGAACTCGTATGAAACCGCCTGGAACACAAAAGTTATCAGCAACAGCATCCATACCCAATATGCTCCTCCGAAACTTGTGCTGTAGAATAGGGGAAAAGAGGCGAAGAATGCGCCTCCGAATGTTACAAGTGTGGTGAATGCGAGCTCCCATTTGCGTCCGGTGGAATTTACCACCATCCTCTTCTGGAGGTCACTGAGAGATCTGTTTACAAGCTGCAGGTTGGCCCCCTGTACGAACATCAGGAACACCAGCAGACCCCCCAGAAGGGCTATGAGGCACCACCAGTAATTCTGTAGAAATGTATATGACATAACTTTGCTTTTTTCAGGTTAAACATTATCTTCCCCTTCAATCCCTGGCCCTTTCCTTATGGCTCCCGTCATTATCCTTATCTCAATCACCAGGAAGAGTGCAAATACTGCCAGGAACACAAAGAACGTTGTCTTTACGGCGGCAACACCCACATCAGAGATTGCAACACCTACCGGCAGGAGCCCCTGTATTGTCCAGGGCTGGCGCCCCACTTCGGCAACAATCCATCCTGCCTGTCCGCATAGATATACTAGCGGTATGGAGAGGAGGGCGGTCCAAAGCAGCCATCCCATTTTTGGGAGCTTCCCCTTCCAGGCATACCACACTGCAAGCGCCATCATCAGGGCGAGGAACATCCCTAACCCTATCATTGCACGGAAAGCCCAATATACAATCCCTACTGGTGGAATAACATCTTCCGGCTTGTCCAGGTAGCCGTAACCCATATACTGCACATTCTCCTCCAGCAGGGCGCGGGCACTTGCCGCCGCCTGAGGATTCTCATCCTTAGTCTCCCTATATGCTGCCAGGGCGGAAAGGGCTGTCTTTCCTTTCTCCATCTTCTCCGCAACGGAAGGGACTTCATTCCCATAATTATCTGTATATCCTTCCAAGATGTCATTTATCCCAGGCACATATCCGTTGATATCATGCGTAGCAAGGATTGAAAGGACTCCGGGAACCTCTACCCCGGGCACAATGCTGAATGGGGCCTTCCTGCCTCCATTCTCAAGCCCTTCGGCTGCTGCCAGCTTCATTGGCTGGTATTTTGCCATATGTATTCCCGATGAATCACCAGAAAGCATTACGGCCGCAGTACCCAACAATCCTGTGAGGCCTCCAACAATCACACTTGCCCTGGCAAATCTCACCTCCCTGCGGCGGATAAGGTACCAGCAGCTGATTCCTACAACAAATACACCTCCGGTAACCCATCCGCTGGTTACGGAATGGATGAACTTGCTTATTGCAACCGGATTTGTTATCACCTCAAAGAATGCATCCACGGATGCCATTTCACTGCGTACAGTATCGGGATTGAATGTGGTCCCTACAGGATTCTGCATCCATGCATTTGCAACCAGTATCCAATACGCTGAAACGGATGCCCCTATGCCTGTAAGCCATGTGGAGATGAGATGGAACCGTCTGCTGACTTTCTCCCAGCCGAAGAACATCACTGCAAAGAAGGTTGCCTCCATAAAGAATGCCAGGATACCCTCAATTGCAAGCGGAGCACCAAAAATGTCCCCTACAAACCATGAGTAGTTGCTCCAATTGGTGCCGAACTCAAATTCCAGAATGATGCCGGTGGCAATACCTACCGCAAAGTTTATGGCAAAGAGCTTCATCCAGAACTGGGTGGTCTTTTTCCAGAACTCATCTTTCTTGATTACATAGATTGTCTCCATTACAGCCATCACCATTGCAAGCCCCAGTGTGAGAGGTACAAAAAGCCAGTGATATCCGGCTGTCACGGCAAATTGAAGCCGTGACCAGAATACTGCATCCATAGCGTAAAAGTTTTATTTAATGGTTAATGTATCTTTTCTGTTGTCTTCAACAAGTCTGTTGCCCACTTGTTCGCTCTTTTGCTCATCTGTCATCCCTGCCATGGCGGGCTTGAAGAAAAACAGCCTCAGTACCAGGAACAAAATTATCACCTTGAGGATTATCAGCCCCCAAAGCGGCCTTCCCCAGGTCATCTCCCTGAAACCATCCCTGTAGAAGCGCCATACTGCCGTTATTTTTCTCCAGACCGCATTCATTTAGTAAATATAATGAAAAAATAAATATTATAAACAAAAGATAATGGCAAGTTATGCGAAAAAAAACATCCCTGATGCCCATTTTGAAGCAGCAGGGATGTCCAATTATCAGTCTGGCGTAAGTTCAAGGTCTTGATCAGAACATCTTCTGTATATCCTCAAGCATGTACCACATGTCATCATCAATTCCGTTGTCGTAGCTGCGTGAGTTGCAAAGTACAACGCCGTTCACATTGTCAGTACCCCTTGCCCAGATAGTACATACACCTGCAAGTGTGCCTCCGTGGTAGGTTGTCCAGTTGTCAATGTATGGATAGTTTGCCCTCCAGCCGAGTGCATACCTGTCCCAGTCGGATCCTGAGGTGGTCTTGATACCTTTTAATGGGGTATACATTCTGTCCAGGGTCTCCTTCTTGAATATGTCGTGAACCTTGGTGCCATAATCAAGGTGTGCCATGAGCTTCATCAGTGCAGGGGTGGATGCAATTACTCCACCTGCTGCAACACCTGCTTCAACATCGTTGCCGTAGGCATTCTTGCCTCCCTGGGCATAGTAGGTGACCTCATTCTTCCTGCCTCCGTTATTGTCTCCGCCATAAATGTCTTCAATGCCGAGAGGGCTGTAGATCTCCTCCTTGAGGAAGTCCATGAACTTCTTCCCTGTAATCTCCTCTACAACGCGGCCAAGTATGCCAAAGTTTGAGTTGTTGTATGAATATGTTGTTCCTGGAGTGTATGTTACGGATGCGTTTGAAAGCAGCAATGATATTCTCCCGTCAATATCGTTGTTGCTATAGATTCCTCCTGCAAAAATGCAGTCTGTTGTTATTCCGCTGGTGTGTGAGAGAAGGTGCTCAAGGGTGATGTTCTTCCATGATGACGACATTCCGTCTCCAAACGCCTTTCCAAGTATTCCGCCGGCACCAAACACCTTGTCCTCCAGTTTCAGCAGCCCCTGCTCATATAGAGTCATGATTGCAATTGCCGTGTGCTGTTTGGACATGCTGGCCAGCCTGAACAGGTGACCGGGGGTTGTCCTTTCCATTTTCTCCTTGTTTGCAAAACCGTAGCCGGCAGAATATACAATCTCTTCATCCTTGCTTATTGAAACTGATACACCGGGTATGGAATGCTTGAGCATGAATGAATATACCTTCTCGTCTATCTTGCTGTTTCCGTTCCTTGCAAGGACATAGTATGTCCTCTGGTAGCCGTTTTCAGCAGTAACGGTAAAGGTTACTGTATTTGAAAAGTCCAGCTGTGTAATACCGCTTGTAACATCAGCATTGCCTGATTTTACAACGGCTTTGCTGTCTGTGACGAAGTTGGGAACCAGAGATGACAAAGAGACATTCTCGGGCACTGTAATGAAGATGAGCTCTCCGCTGCTTATTGCCATACAGTTGTTCTCCAGTGCTGCATTATCATTGGCCATGAATGAGAAACCTTTCATTGTTGAATCAGTTGAAGGCTCGGGATCATGGCTTCCTTTTGAGCAGGATGCCATTGCTGCTGCAAAGACAAGCAGCATGAGGAGGAATTTCAAATGTGATTTCATGATGAGTATTTGTGTTCCTTTTGTTTTTTTGTAAATCTGCACCAAAGATAATAAAGAGATGTAAAACAAAAAAGAGCAACTTGAAAAGCTGCTCTCCTTGCGGTGCGGACGGGGCTCGAACCCGCGACCCCCGGCGTGACA
>JAFUMO010000063.1 GCA_017482565.1 Bacteroidales bacterium
TGGCAGATGAAACTCCAGGTGTCTCGGATGATTTTATAGAGGAGGGCTGCAGACCGCTCCTGGCTATTGATACTGGCCTGGGAGAGTATGCCACGGTATCGCTGCAGCAGGTTGCCGGCGCTGGTGAGCTGTACTCCCTGTTGTTGGAGCAGGGTGACAAAGCCGCCGTCCACGGTGGAAATCACCGGCAGGTTGCAGTCCCATAGCAGGGCAAGGGTCTTGTCCTTGTACTGGGAAAGAATTGTCTTCAGCTCCTGCTGGGAAGAGTAAAACACCTTGTTCTCTCCGGGGAGACTGTCCAAGGCATTTGGCTCGATGGCATGGAGAATCTTTTGTGGCTCACCCACTGGCGGCACAATATAAATCCACCGTCGGGTGGTCATTCCATCAACAGGTAATTGAAGCAGGTCTTTGGTAAGGTTGTCTCTGCCTGCAAAATCAGTAAAAAGCCAGCCGTCCAAAGCTGAGACGGCTGACTCCTGTTGTGAGACAACTTGTATCTTTTCAAGACAAGTCATGTAATTAGTAGTCCAACTCCAAGGTTTCGGCACTGGCTGCGTCACCAATATCGGTGTAGGGCTTGGCCACTGTCCAGGTGCTGTCGGGGCTTCTGACAGGAGGAAGGTTCAGGACAACCTTGTGGAATTCCCCATCCTTCTCTACAACGGACATATAGGGGTTCAAGCCCTTAGGCAGCTCTCGGTAGGTGAGCTTCCGGGGATTCTCGTACATCCATGATTTGGGAATCATGACCTGACCCATGTCCTTGCCATGCTTTGCATACATGACAATAACCACATCCTTGTGATCAAAAACCTTGTAGACAACAACGTTGCGATAGGTGAGGTTTCCGTCGTACTTGTTTGGCTGCCCAGCCTGTTCTTGAGCAAAGGCACCACCGACAGAAAGGCCGACTACCAGCAACAATGCAAGCAAGCTTTTCTTCATACTGCAACTCCTTTTATTTCCTAATTGTTAGGATACATCTTTAACCAGCACAGGAACTTAGATCAAGGACAACATAATCGCCTTGATCGTATGCTTGCGGTTTTCCGCCTGTTCCCATACGAGGCTGTTGGGCCCCTCAAACACCTCCTCAGTAACCTCCTCTCCCTTGACTGCAGGAAGACAATGGAGAAAAATGGAATTCTCCTTGCCGGTTGCCTGCATGAGGGACTGGTTGACCTGGTAGGGTGTCAATAAGGCCGTGCGACTTTCCTTGAGAGCCTCTTCTCCCATAGAAGTCCATACATCAGTATAAACGCAATCTGCGTCTTTTACAAGAGAAATATCCTTGGAAATGGTAATTTTGGCTCCGGATTTTTCTGCAAAGGGCTCGCAGATGGCCTGAATCTCTGGATCGGGGAACAATTCCTCCGGGCTGAGGATGGTGAAGTTGATTCCCAGCTTTGAGAAGATGAGCATCAAGGAGCGGGCCACGTTGTTCCGGCCATCTCCACAGAATGCCACCGTCAGTCCCGCCAGCTTACCAAAACGCTCCTTGAGGGTCAGCACGTCTGCCAGCACCTGAGTGGGGTGATACTCGTCGGTGAGTCCGTTGATGACTGGCACACCGGAATGCTGGGCCAGCAGCTCCACGTGCCGCTGGGAGAAGCCACGGAATTCAATGGCGGAGAACATACGGCCCAGAACCCGGGCAGTGTCCTCAATCGACTCCTTGGCGCCTAGCTGAATATCCTGGGAGGAGAGGAAGACGGGATGGCCTCCCTCCTCGCCAAAGGCAGTCTCGAAGGAGCAGCGGGTTCTGGTGGACCGCTTCTCAAAGATGAGGGCTATGGTCTTGCCTCGGAACCGCTGGTGAACCTCTCCTCGCCGTGACTCGGCCTTGACTTGGGCGGCCAAATCTAGGATTTGAAGGATTTCTTGGGGGGTGTAGTCAATCCAGTTGAGCAGGGAGCGTCCCTTGAAGGGAGCCTTGAAAATTTCCGGCAGCATGCTTTCCTCCGGGGTAGTGTACTGGGGCCGCAAAATGCGTTCCCTCGTTCCGGTCTGCTGGCAGCATTCCAGAAACAAAAAAAGGTAATTTGTACTTGACAAATTACCTTTCCGTACTAGCGACAATAGGGATCGAACCTATGACCGAACGGATATGAGCCGTTTGCTCTACCTACTGAGCTATGTCGCCGTAACGTGGAAACTATATCAGACAAGGTTGAAATAGTCAAGAGGGAGATATGAAATTTCTTGAGAAAATGACATTTGCATGGTATAATCATACTGTCTACCACATGACTGTTGCTGAAATTTTATACTGAATCATTTTGTGATGCAGCAGGTATTTTTTATGAGGTTTCTTATGTCAAAATTCAAGTTGTTGATTTTGCTATTTGCTTCTATCTTAATAGGATGTGACTTATATGATAAGGCATCAGTGGTTGTCGATGATGTTTTGAATAGCTGTCCCGATGCACTAAATGTATTAGAGTCCTCCTTTGAAAGTAAAAAAATCATTTTTTTAGGCATCAATGACCATGCCACCATCAACACCGCCTTGTTTTTCAGCAAGGAGAATCTGCAAAAGCTTCATGACTGTGGAATGAGATATATCTTGTGTGAGGGGGGACTTTCAAGCAAGAATCTCTATGATGACAGTGATTTGGTGCAACAAGAAGTTGAACTGTTTTATCCATGGGAAAGTGTGGAAGCCCAATATTATGAGAATACTGTTTTTCAAAATGTCCATTCAATCAACAGGAATCTTGCGCAAGATGAGAAAATCAAGGTTGTGGGGCTGGAGGGCAGGAGACAAAA
>JAFUMO010000064.1 GCA_017482565.1 Bacteroidales bacterium
TTTTGATTATCAGTGGAATTAATGGAACTTACAGCAGCGGTGTCTGCCCAGGATTCTCACCTGGTTCCCTTTTCATCCTCCCCTGCGAGAACAGGTTCGGACACCAATATCACCGGCAAATGTAGCAATTATTTTTAAAAACAAAATTTTTTTGATTGTACCATTATTTTCATACCTTTGTCTCAGTAAAGGTGATGCGGCAATTATTCACATTGCAGCATAAAAGGGAATCCGGTTGGAATCCGGAACAGTGCCCGCTACTGTAACTTCTATTGCTTCAGGCAATAACAGAGCTTCTTTTACCACTGTAATTTTTTACGGGAAGGTGCTCGATGAAGTGAGTCAGGAAACCTGCCTTTGCATTTGAAATTTAAAGTGCCCTCGGGAAAAAGGTGCTATTTAATAATTTTTAGAAAGTTTTTCATACAGTTTATTTTTTGAGTCAGGCTCAATGCGTTGCTTGTACGCACTTCAACCCAGCACTCAACTCACGTATGCCGGCGTATTGGGCTGTTTTAATGATATGGATATGAACAGGTATTTTAGTTCCATATTGGCCATTGCTCTTTTAATTGCATCTTCCGGCTGCAACCATACAGGCAGCGGCACTGCTGTATCAGCTTCTGAAATTCAGCAGAAAAATATCACATCGGCATTTCCGGATGATTCCACCAAAGTGTCAACCAAATATGCCCAGGGCTATAAGGTAACCTACAGCGGAGCCTTGAAGTTGCTGGAAATTTCAGACCCCACAGCAAAAAATAAAACTGTCTACAGGTTTGCCCTAACTGAGGATCCGGAATGTGACATTCCTGCAGGTTACACACCAATTAAAATTCCTGTAAACAGCGTAATCTGCATGACCACCCTGCAGCTGGCGGGATTCATTACCATTGGGGAGACCGGGCATGTGAGCGGCATGTCAAGTACCAGGTTCCTCCATAATGAAACAGTAAGGAAACAGATTGAGGATGGCACTACAAAACGGATAGGTATAGAGGGAAATTTTGACAACGAAGTAATTATAAACATCAATCCAAACCTAATTTTTTTCTCCCCTTTCAAGCGGGGCGGATATGACGGCCTCAAGGAGGTTGACATACCGCTGGTTCCTCATCTTGGCTACAAGGAACCTCACCCGCTTGGGCAGGCGGAGTGGATTAAGTTCATTGCCCTTTTCATTAATGAAGAGGCAAAGGCCAACAGGATTTTCAATGATATTGCGCAGCAATACAACACACTTAAAGAGAAGGTTGCAACGCAGCAGGGGGAGCGTCCTGTTGTACTGAGCGGTGAGATTCATGGCGGTTCATGGTATGCTGTAGGGGGGAAAAGTTTCCTTGCGCAGCTCTTTAAGGATGCGGGTGCAGATTATGTACTTAAAGATAACAACGAGTCGGGTGGAATGAACTTCGATTTTGAGACCATGTATGAGAAAGCCGCCAATGCTCAATACTGGCGCATCATGAATGGATATCAGGGGGAATACACCTACGAAGTCCTGGGAAAAAGCGACCCGCGCTACAAGGATTTCAGGGCATTTAAGGAGAAGGGGGTCATCTACTGCAACCAGAGGGAAAGGGGCTTCTATGAGAGTTCCCCAACACAACCTCATCTGGTCTTGAAGGATCTTGTGAAGATATTCCATCCCACTCTTGTTGAAGAAGATTATAAAGGAACATTCTACACATTGCTTGAGAAATGATAAAAAGGCATACTGCACTCCTGATGGCTGCAATATCTCTTTCAATTGTAGCATTTGCTTTCCTGAATCTGCTTCTTGGAACAGTCAGTATTCCTGCCTCAGAGGTTATCAATATAATTCTCGGTAAGGGATCTGCCAATGAAATATGGGTAAACATAATTGTCAAATCAAGGTTGCCGCAGGCCCTCACCGCAATTTTTGCCGGTGCGGGGCTCTCTGTGGCGGGCCTTCTGATGCAGACTGTATTCAGGAACCCTCTTGCCGGCCCTTCAGTTCTGGGTATCAGCTCTGGTGCCAGCCTGGGTGTGGCTTTTGTGATACTTATGTCGGGAATAATGGGACAGGCCCTCAGCCAGCTGGGCTTCTTTGGGGAGTTTGCCATAACCATTGCTGCCATTATAGGTGCTATGGGGGTTATGGGGGTTATAATTTTTGTTTCCCAGAAAGTTAAGGGGAATGTTACCCTCCTTATAATTGGAGTGATGATAGGCTATATTGCCACTGCCATAATTGGTGTGCTCAAGTTCTTCAGTGTTGAGGAGGATATAAGGGCCTATGTGATATGGGGGCTTGGAAGTTTTGCTAAGGTATCCGGCGGGCAGATGGCCCTTTTCTGTACCATCATGGCTGTACTAATTCCACTCAGTATGCTGCTTATCAAGACACTCAACCTTCTACTGCTTGGAGACGGATATGCCAGGAATCTTGGCCTTGACATAAAGAGGGCAAGGTTTTATGTCATACTTGCTTCAGGCGTGCTGGTTGCAATTGTAACTGCATACTGCGGGCCAATATCATTCATAGGCCTTGCTGTTCCGCATCTGTGCAGAGGTATATTCCAGACATCAGACCATAGGATACTCATGCCGGGAACCGTGCTTGCAGGTGCTTCCCTGGCTCTTATATGCAACCTTATTGCAAGAATGCCGGGGTTTGAAGGTGTTCTCCCTGTAAACTCCGTAACGGCACTTATTGGGGCACCCGTAGTGGTGAGCGTACTTTTCAGGAAAAGGAAAAATCAATTTGGAGAATAGGGAAATGGAGAGCACCGTTGTAATCAATAATCTTACCATAGGATACAGGAAGCATTGGAGGAAAGATGGCGGCAGCAGAAGCAAAGTTGTTGCTGGCAATATCAATGCCTCAATACAGCAGGGTGAGCTTACCTGCCTGTTGGGATCAAATGGAGTGGGCAAATCTACCCTTCTGAAGACATTGTCCGGCTTTCTGGAGAAACTGGAGGGCGAAATTATGATTATGGGGAAAGAGCTTGGAAGCTATTCTCCAAAGGAACTCTCAACCACAATGGGTGTTGTCCTTACAGACAAATGTGATGTGCGCAATATGAGTGCAAGGGATATAATCGGTATGGGACGCAGCCCGTACACCTCATTTTGGGGGACACTCACAAGAGAGGACTATAAAATTGTGGATGAAGCAATTTCCATGATAGGGATAGGGCATTTGCGGGACAGGATGGTACATACCCTGAGTGATGGGGAGAGGCAGAAGGTGATGATTGCAAAGTCCCTTGCACAGGAGACCCCTATAATTATATTGGATGAGCCTACCGCCTTCCTGGATTTCCCAAGCAAGGTGGAGATAATGCAGCTGCTGCACAAGCTTACCAGGGAGGCCGGCAAGACAATTTTTCTCTCCACCCACGACATGGAGCTTGCCCTGCAGATAGCGGACAAGATCTGGATTATGGACAAGAAATGCGGCTTTGCAATAGGAACGCCGGAGGATCTGGCCATAAGCGGAGACCTGGAGGCATTCTTTACCAGAAAAGGGATAGCCTTTGACCCGCACAGCGGCCTGTTCAAGGTGGAGAACAAGTTGCACAAGACGGTTTGCCTGCAAGGAAAACACGGTATACTGCACAATATGGTAAAGAAGGCACTTCACCGTAACGGCATAGGGACTACCAGGCTTCCCGATGAAAATATATCCATCTCAATAATTGCAGGAGGGGACGGTGAAGTTCCATTCACTGTTTCTTGCGGGGAGGCAACATATACACCGGCCACAATAGAGGAACTGCTCAGGATTATAATATCTTAATCTCCCGCTTACATTTAAGCATCAAAAAATGGTTGCTTTTTAAAAATAATTGCTACATTTGCCGGTGATATTGGTGTCCGAACCTGTTCTCGCAGGGGAGGATGAAAAGGGAACCAGGTGAGAATCCTGGGCAGACACCGCTGCTGTAAGTTCCATTAATTCCACTGATAATCAAAA
>JAFUMO010000065.1 GCA_017482565.1 Bacteroidales bacterium
CCTTCAGAATGCAATTGAGAGGAGTATCAGATGTTAAATACTTCCTGTTCAGACTTACAAAGATATATGCTTAGACACATACTTTTGCTACTGATCCCTTTCTTTTGCCCATAACATCAATACTCCAAGATTTACAAATATAACAATTTAGCTCTTTTGTAGTGCATCATAAACAAAAAAAGCACCCAATTTCTTGAGTGCTTTTCCGCTCCTGAACCAGGACTTGAACCTGGGACCCTCTGATTAACAGTCAGATGCTCTAACCAACTGAGCTATTCAGGAATTTATGTTGCCAGCAGTTGTTTTGCTTAGCGGGTACAAAAGTATGACATTTTTCCTTACCCTCCAAATTTTTTAGCAAAAAAATGTTAAAAATTTTATCTTTGTCCTACTTAAGAAATGCAGAAATATATGGACCAGAAGAGAATTTGTACCTTGATTCAGGAGTTACTTGTTAGAAATGAGAGGGTTCTGTTACCAGGAGTGGGAGAACTCTCGGTACAGGCAACCCCTGCTGCATTCATGCAGGATGGCAGGACAATTCTCCCTCCGGGAAAGAAGCTGCTTTTCAATAAGGATATTGTTGGGGGGGAGCATGAGCCTTGGCAGGAGGAACTGTCGGGAAGAATAAGGGAGGCTTTTGCCCGGCATAGGGAATATGAGGTGCCAGGAGTGGGCATTTTCAGGCAGGATGATGAGGGGGAAACCGTCTTTGTCCTGGATGAGGATTTTGATTTTGCTCCCGACAGTTTCACCCTTGAGGCCATATCCTTGGAGGTAAATGAGGTGGAACCTCAGAATGCGGCCCATAAGGCAGAGGAAACAAAGCAGCCTGCAATCAGGCTGCCGGAAACCCAAAAGAAACAGACCCGTAAATGGGTTATCTGGGTTGTGGCGGCAGTTGCCGTGCTGGTACTCCTGATAATTCTTGCTGTAATATTCAGAGAGAGCTTGAAGCCTATTCTGGAGAATCTCCTGTACACGGAAGAGGAACTTGAGATAATACAAAAATGGGCTGCACAGTAGTGAAGCCTATTTTTGTACTATCTCAAGCCATTATGCTATAGTGAGCATTCATGGAAAACCTGAGTTTTGACAGTTTTGACAACAATAAAACAAAAAATCTATGCGTATGAATGCATACCTCCAAGAAGGTAGTTTACTCCAAAGTAAGTTATCAGTACCGTAAAAAATGCGATAATCATAAATGTGTGGAAGAATATAGGGTTACGGAATTTGCCAAGTGAGGTGGTGTGCAAAGCTGCTGAATAAACCAACAATGTAATTAATGCCCATACCTCCTTAGGATCCCACCCCCAATATCTGCCCCATGAGATATTTGCCCATACAGCACCTGCAAAGATACCCGTAGCAAGCATAAATACTGCAGGATAGAGCATAATATTACTTACAACCTGCAAGTACTCAACCTCTGCCTGATGGTTGCGTTTTGTGTAGTGTAACACTATAGCTGCAATGCCATTCATCAGCGTAAATGCGAGCAATGAGTAGGCTATCATAATTATCACAACATGGATACTCAACAATGGCGATTGTAAGACAGGCATAAGTTGTGTAATGCGGGGAGTTGCCTCTCCCATCATAGAAACCAAGAGCGAGAGTCCACACAAAAGATAACCCAAAGGCAGAGACATATGGAATTTACGCATTGTGCAGAGGGCTATCAGCACACTGCACCAAGACATAAACTGCATTGTTTCAAAGCCATTTGAGAGTGGTATATGGTCGCTTACAATCCATCGCAGGACTATCTGCAAGGTGAGATAGAGCAATACTACACCCAATCCCACAGCAAGCGAAGTGTTTATACATTTATTATGACCGTGACGTAATGATGAACTTAAGCAGAATATCAAAAAGAGGATTATTCCAAGTGTCACACATGCCATAGCCAAAGGTCGGTTGATATTGGCCGAATTGTACCGCTTCTCCGCCTCAAAACGCCACGATGGAGGCAGTATATCGCCAGCCTCTTTCGTCTGATATGTGCCGATTTTATCGAGCAACGATACCACCTCATCATACTTTTTGAGCATAATCTTTTCGCCCATAATATTCATGCTTTGACCGATAAAGAGCCACTGTTCGTATGGTACCTCGGCAGGTAGTTTGTCTGCCAGTGAGTACCAAGTAACAACACCCTCACTATTGCTGTAAGGGTATATTTTGAGCAGGTTGCCCATGACTAGCATGCTTACTAAGTTGAATTTTTCGTCCGCCGATTCGGCATTTCGGCGATTGGTTATCCTCTCGCCATGCAGAGCCTCTTCTAGTTTGTAACCCTCAACCGAGGCAAAGTCTGTAAGACGGGCATATTTGCCGTGGATACCTAGAAGTTGCTGTGTTTCGCCTCCTTTGATTTTAATCATAGGCTCATGCTTCCAATCGTCATAGAAGAAGAACCAGCCCGTAACTACCTGCTCTGCAGTCAAACCACGATATGTTGATTTTCCGTATAGTTTCGTGGTGAAATCTTTGGCAAAGGTCTGCAGCGGGCAGATGCGTTCATTGTAGTAGATGTGCAGGTCACCAAACTTTGCCGCTACCTCATGAGGTAGCGTGTGAGGCATATTCTCCTTGCCAAAGGCAGTGAACGAACAGCAGAGAGAAACTGCAACTACGGTGGTACGTTTTAGTGCTGGATGGTTCAACAAAGTGCGGAAACGGCTATTCGGCTGAAAGAAGAAGCTGAGCATGGAGAGGAGTAGCATAAGGTAGCCGGCGTATGTTATGCCGATACCCCAAGGGTCGTGCGACACGGCAAGCGTTGTACCCTCGCCATCCCTATCATACCCTGCCTGATAGAAACGATAGTTATGGTGTTTGAGGATATTGTTCATTGAGACCTTACCCTCTATTCTTTGCTCGCCATCCACAATCCCTATATGGCTTACATAGTCCATAGGGGCAAATGTGCCTTCGTAGTATTGTAATTCAAAGTTGCGCAATATCAGCGCAAA
Source organism: Bacteroidales bacterium (assembly GCA_017482565.1). Taxonomy (GTDB): domain Bacteria; phylum Bacteroidota; class Bacteroidia; order Bacteroidales; family UBA932; genus Egerieousia. The sequence continues at coordinate 2,982 of JAFUMO010000065.1, forward strand.
CGGGAGCTCCTGCACTTTGTCATCGGTATTGGTAAAGCTCTGTACCGCCTCACCTACGCGCAGATGCACTTTGCCTTGTACACCCCAAATGTGAGTTGTCAATGCGCCCGCCAAAATAAGCATAAATGAGAGGTGCAGTATAAGTGTTATGGGCATCTTGTGTAAGCGTCGTTTGATAATATATGCCAACGCAAAGAGCGATGCCATACCCCATAGTACAACCATATATGCTGAGGTATAGATATTTTCATAGGCAAAAGCCGTTCCGTAGAACTTTTCAACTATGGTAGCTACCATAAGGACTACGACAATAAGGGCAATTGAACCAAAGGCAAGATATTTAGAGAGACTCTTTTCCATAATTGAATAAGATGAGGGGGACTCAAAAGGTGGAAATTTAAGGCTTACCCTTTTGAGTCACCCTCATGATTACTTGCAACTTTATATGTTAGATTGCATCAAGAAACTCGATGATGGCGTCACGCTCGGCTTTCGACAACTTGCGGAACTCTTCTACGGTCTTACGGGCATCACTCTCCGCTGCACCATGCCACATAATAGCCTCCATAGTAGTACGTGCCCGGCAATCGTGTAGACGATCAGCGGTTGACGAGCCTGTAACCTTCTGGTGCAAGCCGCGGCCCCAAAGCGGAGTTGTACGGCACCAGCCGGTGCGAATATCCTCTTCCATACAGAGTTTGTGCTGTACCATATCTGTATAAGGCCAAATAGTCTGCTGAGGGAAACGTGGTAACTCGTTACCTTTAAAGAAGCCTGCCGGGTCACGAATCACATCATCGCCTGTTGTCCAGGATGGGCGATGGCAATATGAACAACCTATCTCTTCAAACAATTTTTTACCTTGCTCAACGGTTTCATAGTTGTTATCGGTAATACGAGCTGCAGGAACAGCCAAACCTCGGTGCCAAACCATAATATCAATATACTCCTGGTCTGTCATCTCAACAGGGAGATTGGTAGCAGTAAGGTATGCGTAAATACGATCCTCCATAGCCCCCTCATGCCAGGCAGAATATTTCTTGTCTGGATCAACCTGCTCAATATATGCGGTAAAACCAGCTTGGACATCAGGGTCTTTTGCTGAAGCACGAGCCCATGATGACTTCTTGCCATTTGCAGTATGAGCATCAAGGTAGTGGGACTGGCGATCACTACGAGTAACATTTGTAATATTCCAGATAGCGTTTGCTCCTGCTGCATCTTGCAATGGCCCGCGACTCATTGCATATGTATAGCGGCGAGGATAACTCTTTCCATCAGAATTTACAGCAGTACTCTTGTATGGACTCTTCCAAGTTCCACCTGCAAAGTACGCGGTGTTAACACCATGTCTCATATAACCATCCTGTTCCTGTTTTGTCCACTCGGCAGTAAGATCTTCATCAGAAATGGCATCTAGTAGTCCAGTACCGTATACGCCAATTGTTGATTCCAATTTAACTCCATAATTACCGAGGTCTGAATCAGTCAATTCACCTTTATTATAGGCGTAGATAGCATCTTTGCCCATTTCCACGGTAGGATACTGCAACGAATATATCTCACCGTCATCAAACTTATTACCCCACTCGTCAATATATTCGTGCCAAGTTACAATCACCTTATTGTGGTCCACAGGTGCTTTGAATGGTGCTACAGCATACCCTTGCGGCATACCTGCAACCCATGAAACATACCCCTCGGTATCCTTGTCATAGACAACTAACAAACAACCATTACCCACCTCGTCTGTTTCAAACGTGCCAGCCTTGATGCGTTTACCGTGTCCATAACCCGGGTGACAATGCAAACACGAAGTACGAATATAGGCAGGTCCCAAGCCACTACGGGTACCGGTGTTATTTGTCATAAACTCATTCTCAAAGAGAGCTTCTCCATTCTTGAAAGAATCATACATTCCTTCGCTTATAATCTGTCCTGTAGGCTGCTCAAAGGCATGAGATGTGAATATGTAGGTTGTGCCGAGCTTGCCTCCTGTATAGTACCATTCCGGCATATCGTCAGGCAACTGCCCCTCTGGGGTGAGACCTTCTTTGTAAGAGTCATCTGTACACGCTGAGAATATTGCTACGGTGCACGTTATAATGAATAATAAGGCCTTCTTCATACATTAAACCTTTTTTAGTAATTTTTTGCCAGTTCCGATGCTACATTTTCCAGTGCTGTAACTAACTCATTTACTTTGTCAATAGCATTCTTTGTTGTAGACGAGCCTGCACTTTTTGCAAATGGCTCCGGAATTGCACTGATAGCTGTCTTTGACTCTTGGATCAAAGTATGGACTTTTGTATCCAATGATGGGTTAACACTCTTGATATAATCAGAAATAGAAGTGTGCGTACCGCCTTCAACTCCCTTACCTGCATATACATTGTCGATACTAATGATATTACCCACAAAATCAACTATAGAATTGAGGGAATATGGAGACTCTATATAGTTGCGGTCACCATCGGTCTGTCCATTCACACCACGGTATGGAGCACCCATTTTGGTATTCGCTACCTCGTCGGCAATAGTAACACAACCATCAATAATCTCTTCGGCAGCATCTTGGTAAGTCCTGTATAGGCTACCAGCTTCACCGGCATTCTTCATCTCCAAACCATAATTGCGTGATGCTTCCAATTCGGCATCATTAAGGAGAGTCTGTTTTTCATTTGAAACTTTGCCTGCCCAAGCCAGCTCAAGCAATGCACACTGAGCAGCCAAATCATCTGCTACGGCAGCCAGAAATACCAATTCTACCTCATCAAATGTAGTACGAGGCGAAGATGTAGTACCATCAGCCGACAATTCGAACAACATATACTCAATAGAGTGATAACCAAGCAAGCCACTGCCAAAGTCGGCTGCTTCCAAATCCTGTCCTGATTTCAAAAGGTTAAGAATTGTCTGTAATTTGTTGTGATCAAGAGGCCATGTGTCAATATGCGGGTCAATGTTATAGTCGGCAGCCGCACCAAAGAGGAAAGCCTCACTCTTCTCCCAATAATCACGGCTCTTTAACCAATAGCCCTGTGCCTGTTGTACCATATCCACAGTAATACCGTTCACACCAACCTCCAACATCTTGTTGCACACATTGGCAAGAAGCAATGCATTATCCGCCATACCTTTGTAAGTTGGAATAACCACATTGTCAATGTAAGGATTTACAGCAGCCTGCAATGCTACTTCTTTTGCGTTGAGATCACCATCATCACCCAATTTGTCGCTCTCACAAGAAGCTAAAGTCATTGTACTGAGTGCAAGACAGAAAATGATTTTGAAAATTTTTTTCATTTTTTTATAATTTTAGTTACACAATATACTAATACTAAGCTTATTTGAAATATTTATTGAATAAGCCTGCAAATGCAATTCCAAGAGATACATACGGCTCATTGTTGTACTGTGTTGCAAGTATACCCCTACCATACTCAGCCTTAATTACAATGTCCTGCATAGGACGATAATTCAAACCTACTACCCAATTCTGACGGGCACACCACTCGTTTTCTATTACTGAGCCTTGAGTGCGAAACATGGAATCGTAATACTCATATCGTGTAAAGACATAAAACGACTCTCCTTGAGAACGCAATTTCCCGTTCAACCCAAAGAGGTCATATCCAACTTCCAATCCCCCAACAATTGCATCAGACCCAATATGCTGCTTGGGAGATGGCGAATCCTTACGCATTGTCATATTAAAGGTAGTTATCAACTCTGAATCATAGAGATGACCATAGTCAAAATTACCACGTACAATGATGTTATGAGAATCATAGCAAAAGTCAAATGCTCCGAGCAGAACTGTACCCTTTACATCTTTATATTTGGTTCCATCTGTAGAAGAAAGAGAATTTTTAAAAGAATTGCCAATATAACCACTCAATGACAAACGCAAGCCCTTTACCGAGAAGTTATCTACACGGAATGCTCCTGCGTATGAGTTTGCAATATCAAATTCGTATGGAGAACCGGCTGCCCCGCCAATCCAATTTTGGCTATTGAAACGGTCGGAATCAAGACCCGGCAAAAATAATAGTTCATAACGCCAATCTTTCGTTTTACCCCAAAGACTAACACCCGTCTGATGCCAAGTGCAAGGCATGATGGTTCTCTCTCCTTCGGGACGCATGTTGGTAAAAAACTCTGTTGGCATATGATACATATTTGTTGCCCCAACAGGAACTATAAGGTGTCCGATTTTGAGGTTAACCTTGCCTTCAAGCCACGCTTTGTTAATCCAGAACTGTTCAAGGACAACCTCTCCACCCTTCTCAACTTCTGTTTCATATTCACCTCCTTCTTCAACCTCCATTTCTACGGCACTACCTGTACCACCATGTTCAAACTCCACCTCTGTACCAAGTGACCAACCTTTACCGAAGTCATATCCCAACCACAATACAACGTGTGGTATATCAAAACGGCCATGCCCTTTGTCGTTGGCAAAATTAGCAGCATCAGTATATCGTGCCGGGTTGGAACTGAAGAAGTTACGGGTGAGTACCACTTCTCCATAACCACCCATCTGTAATCTCGACTCCGAGCGAGTTTTAACGGATGTTGAATCAATACTCCTTATAGTGGACTCCTTCTGTGCTGAAATATTCAGAAACAACATCATAAAGAACAATAATAAAAACAAGCGTTTCATAGGAACTATATGGTTTATTTAAATAAGTTACGCAAAGGTACTTTATATTTCAGCCTTGGGAATACTCTAAATAAGGTATTTTATTATGCAAATTCAGTTGTGTTTTACTCATTTTAGGTACTGTTCGTATCATCAATATATCGTAAATCTTACATCTTCAGGAGCATAAACTTCATCCAAATGGCCCGGTGCGGATGCTCATGTGAGAGTATCTGCCTGCAACAGAAATACTGCTGACATATTCCCCCAAATTCTGTATAAAGTATTTTTCAGTCAATATTGGTTTTTAGGAATATTTGGCAGAAATTTGAAGTCCAATACCCCATGAATGTAAAAAACATTTTCTACCTTTGTACGGTCCGGCAGCGGGCATACATATTTTGATGAAAGTGTTTCGCTTTTAACCTTGAATGGAAATCTGGTAAATTTCAAAAGTACAAGGGTAAGCAATCATTCTTCATTGCTTGTTGTGTCATATACTGTTCCAAAGTATATATCAGCAAGTGTGGGGTATTGTTTATTTTGTACTTGGGCTTACCAGAGCCTCCATTCAGATAAACGATAAACTCCACACTTTCTTTTTGTAATTAAATACCACTCTTGGGGTTGGAGTGGATTTTCGTATTATGCTAAAAAAGGAAGAACTTCTAAATGCGCAATTGATGTTGCTGTTAGAAGTTATGTATTTCCTAATGGAAATAAGGTTGAAAGTGTAGAGAGTGTTATTGTTAAAAACTATTGTCCGGACGGAATAGACTCAAGCATGCTCGAGGAATGTACTGGGGGAGTTTTTGCATGTAATATTAGAGTTGAACAAAAACTGGAACATTTAAACGGAACTTGTTCTGAAATTCAGCAATTTAATAGCTGTGCCTTTGAAGTAATATCTTATAAAGCTGAAAAATTTGAGGTTAATGTTAATTTAAAATGATTGTATTATGAAAAAAATTTTAACAGTAATTTTACTACTGACTATTGCTTCTTGCAGCAAATTTGATGATTCTTCTATTTGGGAAGAGCTTAAAGAACATGAAAGCAGAATATTGAAGTTGGAGACTCTCTGTAATCAGATGAATACAAATATCACATCCCTTCAAACAATTGTTACGGCCCTACAAGAAAATGATTATGTAAAAAACATCGCCCCAATTACGGAAAATGGCAAGGAGATAGGTTATACCATAACATTTGCAAAAAAAGGCTCTATTACTATTTATCATGGTAAGAATGGAGAAGACGGCAAAGATGGTGAGAATGGTAAAGATGGCGTAAATGGAACTGATGGTACAAACGGGAAAGATGGAGTTGATGGCAAGGATGGAAAAACACCTGTAATTGGGGTGCGAAAACATACTGATGGCGTTTATTATTGGACATTGAACGGTGAATGGCTGTTGGATGATGCCGGCAATAAGATTCCTACAACCGGAAAGGATGGCCAAGACGGAGAAGACGGCAAAGATGGACAGAGTGGTACAAATGGATCTGATGGAAAAGACGGAGTGGATGGGGAAGATGGACAAGATGGAGCTAATGGGAAAGATGGTATCACACCACAATTGAAAATTGAAGAAGACTATTGGTATATTTCATATGACAAAGGTGCATCCTGGGAAAAGCTCAATAAAGCAACCGGTAATAATGGACTTGATGGCTCGGATGGAGATTCAATCATAAAATCAATCACTCAGGATGAAGATAATGTGTACTTTAATTTGAGTGATGGAACATTACTTACTTTGCCAAAAAGAAAATCAGATGTAATTATTTTTAAAGATTTAAATGTAGAAGCTCTTTGCGTAAGGAATTGGGATGCGAATAGAGATGGTGAATTGTCGTATGATGAAGCAGCATCTGTGACGTCTTTAAGAGGGGTGTTTAAAGGGAATATGAATATTATTTCATTTGAAGAATTTGAATATTTTGTTGGTGTAAAAGAGATTGAATCTGGCGCATTTAAAGAATGTGGCAATTTATGGAGAATATGTATTCCTAAAAATGTGGAAGTAATTAAGGAACAGGCATTTTACAAGTGTACATCTCTTGAATATGTTGCATTTAAAGGTGATAACTTGATCAAAATTTGTGGTGGCAACTTATCACGAAGTATAACTGGAGCCATTGATACGGAAAGCCAATATAAGGGAGCTTTTGCTTATTGTGAATCATTGCGTTATATTTATCTTCCTGAAAGTTTGGAAATATTAGAAAATTCATCATTTGCTTTTTGTTCATCATTGGAGATTGTAAGTTTTGGGCAGAATTCTAAACTTAAAGCTATAGAAGGCGACTTTATTACAGATGCTAAAAAAAATTCTTCAACAAGAGCTTTGTCTGGTGCATTTATGGAATGTTCTTCACTGGGTGAAATATATATACCATCAGGAGTTACAGAAATAGGTGCTGGTGCCTTTTATAAATGCACAGCGTTAAAAAAAGTAAAATTTGAAGCAAATTCGCACTTGTCAACAATTGGAGGAGGATATTATGATAGGGGCCCTTCTTATGCAGGTGCTTTTGCATTTTGTTCATCTTTAGAGGATATTGATTTGCCACAAACAATTACGACTATATTCAATTCCGCATTCTATGGTTGTTCCTCATTAAAATTGATAAAGATGAATAGTTTAACTCCTCCAACGTTGAATTGTACATCGGAAAAATATTATTCTGGGGAATATACTGCAGATTCATATCATTTTAAAGGTATTCATGACGATGCGATAATTTGTATTCCACGGCAAGCATTGACTGATTATGAAGGTAATAACGTATGGAGTAATTATAAAACTATATTTTCCGCAATTGATGAATAATAGAAAAATAATAACTAATGGAAGTTATGAGTAACGAATTGAAAAATGCGATAAATACTTTTTGTAAATTGCTTCCTGATAATAAGGTTGGGGAGTACTCACCTAATCCAAATGACGATAGAAGGTTAAAAGCTATTATTGATACGGCAAATAAAAATTCAGAAGGAGTTCGTCCGTCTGATATAATTGAAGGGTTGAGGGAAAATAAGTAGAATATCGCAGAAAAAGATATTATTGAGTGCGGAGACACTGCATTCAAGCATATGTTGGATCTAGGACACAATAGTTGAATGTTGAAATACATTAGATCCGAAGCTAGGAATAAGTGGCTGGAAACGATATGCAATAATAAGCATATCCTACAACAGATGTTGCCAATTACGCGGTATCGTTACTTGGAAGAACTTGCGAAACCTATTAAATGGATTGGCCCGAAAACTGTTTGGGAAACACTTGTTTGGTTTAATGATAATTTTGATTGAATAATGAGTTGAATTTTAATAGTCCAACAAACCCCACAACCTCATCCAGAGACAGCAGAGTTTGCCCGACTTAACCTAACTTAAAAAACTATTTCGTATAGATAACAAGAAAGGATGGGAATGGTTCAAAACTGAAACAAAAATTATAGAGACTCTATCCTGAATAGAGGAATAAATATATTGTTTAACCAATTCCGAGTTTACGCAGATATGTAAACCATAGTGTAAACCAGAGAGAAGAAAAGATTTTTCAGAACCTTGTAACTGACTGAGTTATTGCAAATTCCTGAATAGCTCAGTTGGTTAGAGCATCTGACTGTTAATCAGAGGGTCCCAGGTTCAAGTCCTGGTTCAGGAGCGGAAAAGCACTCAAGAAATTGGGTGCTTTTTTTGTTTCCAGGGGCCTCCTACTCCGCCGCCGCAATGGTGGCCATGATCTTCTCCACAGAACTTTCCGTGCGGATGAAGTCCCCTCCAAGGTCTGCCGGGGTGAAGGATACCCCTTCCCTGTACTGCATTGGGGATTCAAATGATTCCGAGCCGGAGAAATGTATCTCCTGCACTCCTGTAGCGGCCAGTATTCCCTTTATGTTGCCGGCATTTACTCCGGAGCCGGGCATTATGATTACCCTCCCGGCAGCAGCCTCATTCATCCTGGCAAGGGTTTCAAGCCCCTCATGTGCCGTTGGCTTTCCTCCCGACGTAAGTATCCTGTCAACCCCAAGGGCAATTGCATCATCCAGGGCAGCCATAATGTCACGGGCGCGGTCTATCGCCCTGTGGAATGTTACAGAAAGCCCCAGGTGCTTTGCCACAGCCACCATAGCCCTGCAGCTGTCCATATCCACATTCCCGAAAGGGTCCAGAGCCCCTATCACAACCCCGTTCACACCCATCCTGGCACAGGCCTGGATATCCGCTATCATAACCGCCACCTCTTCAGATTCATACAGGAAGTCCCCCGGGCGCGGGCGGATAAGTACATTGATATCTATCTTGAGCCTCTTGCGGGCCTGTTCAATGAATCCGTACGACGGGGTTATTCCACCAAGATTGAGGGCAGAACAGAGCTCCACCCTGTGGGCTCCCGCTTCCTGCGCATTTATTGCGCTCAGCAGCGAGCCGCTGCAGATTTCAAATTTTACGTTCTTCATGTCGGTTATTCGGATATCAGGCAGTTACCTGCATATCGGGCTACCACCCGGAAAACAGGGTAACCGCCAGTGCATTGCAAATTTAGGAACTTTCTCCCCAATTGAAAATTTTAAGGCCGAACTGTGGAGCTACGGCAATTGCATGCTCAGTTATCTGGGATTTGACCCCTTCATATATCACCCATCCCTTGTTGGCTGAAAAGCAATAGATCTGCACCGGGAGGCCTGTGGAGGTAGGGTCCAGGTACCTTACCATTGTGAGTATCCTGTTGTTTATCCCAGGATGGTGGTGGATGTATGATGTAAGGTACATCCTGTAGAGCTCCAGGTTTGTGATGTGGCTCCTGTCCCCTTGGGGAAGCTGTACCAGAGAGGAGGCCTGCAAAAGTTCATCGGGAGCACAGAAATGGACATAATCCATGTCTATGTTGAGATTTATGGTCATCCTCCGGCCGCCGCTCTCATCCATTCCCCTCCAGTTCTGGAATGAGGAGGTTACGAGGGAATAGGTTGGGACTGTAACTATTGTGTTGTCGAAATTCTGCACCTTTACGGTAATGAGGGAGATGTCTGTCACCACGCCATTGGCGAGGGTATTGGGGATCACTATCCAGTCTCCCGTGCGCACCATATCATTTGAGCTGAGCTGCACACCCGATACAAACCCCAGGATGGTATCCTTGAAGATGAATGAAAGTACAGCTGCAAATGCGCCCAGGCCGGTAAGGAGCTTTGCCGGTGACTTGTCCAGGAGGATGGCAATGATGATTATCCCTCCAATGAAGAACACCACAATCTGCACTATCTGGAAGAATCCCTTGAGGGGTGTCCTGCGGTATTTTGGCCTGCTGTTGAGCATCTCAAAGGTAATCTTTAGGATTACATTGAGCAGCACCATGAACATCACCGTAATGGCAATGGCATCAAGACGCATGAGCAGGGAGAGCACTTTGTGCTCCTTGGGCCAGATAAACGGCAGGGCCACAATGATTCCAAAGAGCACTGCAGTTACCAGCACTTTCCACCATAACCTCTTGAAATAATAGTTTACCCAGCTTTTTCCTGATTTTTCCTTTTCCATTCCGTGCATTGTATTTTCCGTTCATTCATTAAACAATGCAATCTGGAAATTGTTATTGAGGAAAATTCTTATTGCTATGAACAAGAAACAGTTGGTTAAAAGACTTTCACAGAAGACCGGACTTACATTAGCTCAAAGCAATGACTTTTTGAATTCAGTACTGGATATTGTATCTGATTCCCTAAAAAATAAAGAAGATGTTTTCTTGCGCGGGTTCGGTTCATTCATGATCAAGGAACGTAAAGAAAGGCGCACAATGAGTTTGAACACAAGGGAGATGATAACAATACCGGGCAAGAAGATTGTAAAATTCAGGACACAGATGCTTGATTGAGCTCCCAATGCCCTGCGTTTACAGCAGCTCAGGCGGCCCATTTGGGCCGCCTGAGTGCTTTTTTACTTGAATGAAGGTTTTGTCCTGATTGCCTCCCTCAAGGCAGCAATCCTCTTCGCATCGCTCGGATGGGTGCTGAAGAAATCACTTTGTGAACCGGTCTTGCCACCCTGCATCTTTTCCCAGAAGACTGGAGCCGCATTCACATCATAGCCGGCAATATCCATAATATACATCCCTATCTTGTCTGCCTCATACTCATGCTTCCTGGAATAAGGAAGCAGCACACCGGCCTGGGAACCTACTGCAAACCCAACATTGAACAGGGCCTGTGCTGTAGCACCATTCTTCTCTCCTATAACCTCACTTGCAATGCTGCCCAAAGCATTCATCACAGACTGCTGGCTCATCCTCTCATTTCCATGCCTTGCAACTGCATGGGCCATCTCGTGCCCCATCACAACTGCAATATAATCCGGTGTATCCGCATATTTGAGGATTCCCTCATAGAATACAATTTTTCCCGACGGCATACAGAATGCATTCACCTCCTCAGAATCTGTGAGCATAAACTCCCACTTCAACCCGCTGAGGGCACTGCTCTGCCCGGTAGCCTTCATATATGACTCAAGGGCAGCCACCATCCTGGAGCCCACCTCATTGAGCCTCTTTGTTGCAGCCGCATCCTTTGAAGGGACAGCGGTCTTTGAAAATTCCGCGTATGACTGGTCAGACAATGCCATAATCTCACTGTCTGAGAAAAGGAGCATCTGTTTGCGCCCGGTAAACGACACCACTCCACAAGAAACCGCCAGAAATGCCAGAGCGGTTACAGCAACTATAAACTTGAATGACTTTTTCATGGATGAATATTTAGGTATTCTCTGCGAAGTTAAGATATATAATTTATTGTAAATAATATATTGACGTAAATTTTGTACTATGTAAACTATTTAGTTAACTTTGTGTTGTTTTAATGGACAGAATATGGCAAAGAGGGAGATACGATTCTATTAAAACTATTTCAATGAGTTTTATATTGCTCAAGAAGAAAAGGTGAGGCGTAAGATTGCACAAGTATTGGTGTGGCGGCAAGAAGTTGACAGATTACCTGTATCTATTCTTAAAAGTATAGCAGGAAAGAAGGGCTTGTACGAAATCAGGATAGAATTTGCCGGTAACATTTACAGAATATTCTGCTGCTTTGATAAAGGATCATTGGTAATTCTGTTCAACGGTTTTCAAAAGAAAACCCTAAAGACACCTTCATCAGAGATTGAAAAAGCAGACAGGTTAATGAAAGAATATTTTAACGACAAGCAATAAACGATATGGAGAAAGAGAAAAAAAACAAGATTTTGGCCAGCAGCAATCTGGAGGACTTGCTCAATGCTGAATTTGGAGAAACAGGAACCCCTGCAAGAGATGAATTTGACAGGGAGACTGAGGCTTTCTGCCTTGCCCAGACCCTTAGGGAAGAACGTATAAAGGCCGGACTGACACAAGAAGAACTGGCCCAGAAGATTGGAACCAAAAAGACATATATCTCCCGCCTTGAGAACGGGAAGTCCGACATACAGCTGAATACGTTATTCAGGATTTTTGAAGGTCTTGGCAGGAAAGTTTGTGTAACAATATTATAAAGACAAGCAGGTGGCCATATGACCACCCGCTTATATTTTTATTCCCAATAATCACAAACCACCCTGCTTTCGCGGCATTTCTTGCAGAAATTGCTTATCTCCACGTGAGCGGGATGTACCTTGTAGGCCGCAAGGTCCTCTTCACTGCGGAACCTGCTTATGAGGACGGCATCATAGCTCATCTCCGTGTGTTTGAAATCAATTCCCACCTCTGCTGAAACCAGTTGGGGAACTACTCCTACAAGCCCCTCAAGCCTTTGTTTCATCTGTTTGAGGTTCTCTTCCTTTGAGGCGCCTTCAGCAAACTCCTTGAAGCGCCACATGACAATGTGTACAAGCATATATTGTGATTATTTTCGTATATTTGTTTTCCACAAATATACACATTATGAGGAACATTTCATTCAAATCATTTCTATTGCCGCTGATTGCGGCCATATTGTTTTCCTGCACCCATGAGAAAAAGCTACCTAAGATTGCAATTGCAGGGATAAAGATTGAGTCAAGCACCTTCTCTCCTGCAAGGAGTACAGAGGAAGCCTTCAATGTTGCAGTTGGAGATGAGATTTATGACATGATTCCTTACCTGAGGGAGGGCCAGCCGTTGAGGGAGAGAGCCCATTGGGTTCCTGCACTTGTTGCAAGGGCAACCCCAGGCGGGGCCGTTACAAGGGAGACATACGAGAAGTTTGTGGAAATAATCCTTGATTCACTCAGGGCCAATATGCCTCTTGACGGTCTTGTATATGACATCCACGGTGCAATGAGCGTTGTAGGGCTGGATGACCCTGAGGGTGACATGATAAAGAGGATCAGACAGGTGATAGGCAATGATGTAGTAGTAACAACCCCTATGGACCTCCACGGCAATGTTTCATGGACATTGGCTGAAAATTCTGACATGATATGCTGCTACCGAATGGCACCTCACGAGGATGCTTGGGAAACAAGGGAAAGGGCTGCCAGAATACTTATTGAACGTCTGGAAAGCGGCAAAGGAAAACCTAAGTACAAGGCTTGGGTACCTGTCCCTATCCTTTTGCCGGGAGAGCAGACCTCTACCCGCGTGGAGCCCGCCAAATCCTTGTATGCGATGACCTACCCTGCATCAGAGCAGGAGGGTGTGATTGATGCCTCAATCTGGATAGGTTATGCCTGGGCAGATGAGCCACGTAACCACGCAGTTGTAATGGCTACCGGAGATGACAGGGAGAAGGTTATAAAGGCTGCTGAGGAGATTGCCCGGCATTTCTGGGATGTGCGCCACCAGTTTGACTTTGTGGCACCTACCACTACCCTTGAGGAGTGCCTTGCAAATGCCCTTAAGAAAGATGCCAAAAGGCCTTACTACATAAGTGACACAGGGGACAATCCTACTGCAGGCGGTGCCGGCGATGTCACCTGGACCCTCACACAGCTTCTGGGAAGAAAAGAGTTCCGCTCTGCAAACGGCCCTAAGCTGATATATGCTTCTCTTCCCGACAAGGATTTCGTGGCCAAGGCCAAGGAGGTTGGGGTAGGTGGCAGGATTGACATGGTTGCCGGAGCTGAGGTGGATGACCGTTATGCCCCACCAGTACGCCTGAAGGGAACAGTCACTGCAATTTATGACCATCCTGTGAACTCAGAGGTGGCAGTAAAGGTTGGAAGCATTGATGTAATTGTTACCGAGATAAGGAAAGGTTTCCACAAGGAGCATGAGTTTACAAAGCTGGGGCTCAACCCACGCACTGCAGATATAGTGATGGTGAAGATAGGCTATCTTGAGCCTGAACTCTACAACATGCAGGCAGACTGGATGATGGCCCTTACTCTGGGAGGAGTGAACCAGGACCTTGCAGGACTTCCATACCAGAGGATAAACCGCCCTATGTACCCTATAGACAAGGATATGCCTGATCCTGACCTTTCAGCCAGAATGGTGCCTTTTGTGGAATAGGGATTTTTGTCGGGAAGAAATAAGGTAATGTTGCCAAAAATAAAGGGGACCTTTGCAGGCCCCCTTTTCTTCTACTCCATAAGTTTCTTGTACTTGAATTTCTTTGGTTCCACATTGCCGAGCCTCATCTTCTTGTTCTCCTCATACTCTGAGTATGTTCCTTCATAGAAATATACTTTTGAATCCCCCTCAAAGGCAAGGATGTGGGTACAGATACGGTCAAGGAACCAGCGGTCGTGGGAGATAATTACGGCGCAGCCTGCAAAGTTCTCCAGACCTTCCTCCAGGGCACGGATGGTATTTACATCCACATCATTGGTAGGCTCATCCAGAAGGAGCACGTTGGCACCCTCCTTCAGGGTGAGGGCAAGGTGGAGGCGGTTCCTCTCACCACCGCTCAATACGCCGCATTTCTTCTCCTGATCCGCACCGCTGAAGTTGAAGCGGGAAACGTATGCCCTGGCGTTCACCTCCTTGTTGCCGAGCTTTACATACTCGGAGTTCTCGGCTATTGTCTCGTATACCGTCTTCTCCGGGTCAATGCTCTTGTGCTGCTGGTCAACGTATGCAACCTTTACGGTTTCGCCAACCTTGAACTCACCCTTGTCAGGAGAATCATATCCCATGATAAGACGGAACAGGGTGGTCTTGCCCGCACCGTTAGGGCCAATCACACCTACAATGCCTGCAGGCGGCAGCTTGAAGTTCAACCCCTCGTAAAGCACTTTGTCACCGAATGCCTTTGTAACATCAATGGCCTCAATCACATTGGTACCCAGGCGCGGACCGTTGGGGATAAAGATCTCCAACTTCTCCTCCTTCTGTCTGCCATCCTCGTTGAGCATCTTCTCGTAAGCACCCAAGCGGGCCTTTGACTTGGCATGGCGGGCCTTTGGAGCCATCCTTACCCACTCCAGCTCACGCTCCAGGGTCTTGCGGCGCTTGCTCTCCTGCTTCTCCTCCATCTTGAGCCTGTTGGATTTCTGGTCCAGCCATGAAGAGTAGTTTCCTTTCCATGGGATACCCTCTCCCCTGTCCAGTTCAAGAATCCAGCCGGCCACGTTATCAAGGAAGTAACGGTCATGGGTAACTGCAATTACAGTACCCTTATACTGCTGCAGATGGGCCTCAAGCCACTGGATACTCTCCGTATCAAGGTGGTTGGTAGGCTCATCAAGCAGAAGCACATCCGGTTCCTGCAGAAGAAGGCGGCAAAGGGCAACCCTTCTCCTCTCTCCTCCGCTCAGGTTCTTCACCAGTGCATCAGGCTCAGGACACATAAGGGCATCCATAGCCCTTTCAAGCTTGGAATCAAGCTCCCATCCGCCTGCCTGCTCTATCATCTCAGTAAGTTCTCCTTGCCTCTCAATGAGTTTTGCCATCTGGTCATCATCCATTGGCTCCATAAACTTGGCATTTATCTCCTCATACTCCTTCAGTATATCCACTACCTCTTGTACACCCTCTTCAACAACCTCCCTCACAGTCTTGCTGTCATCCAGCTGGGGCTCCTGCTCAAGGTATCCTACAGAATAGCCAGGTGCCCATACAACCTCTCCCTGGTATGATTTCTCAATACCCGCAATTATCTTCATAAGGGTGGATTTTCCTGAACCGTTCAAGCCTATGATACCAATCTTGGCTCCATAGAAGAATGAAAGGTAGATATCCTTAAGGATTGTCTTGTTGTTGGCAGGCAAAGTCTTGCCCACACCATTCATTGAAAAAATTATTTTCTCGTCTGCCATATCTTTATAGTAATTTGTACAAAGATACTTTTTTTTAAGCAAATAACAGCTGCTGTCCTCCTCTTCCATAAGTGTCCTGTAGAATGCCCTCACAGATGGAAAGCCGCACGCTTCAACCATATCATCAACACACAGCGGCCTGTACGCCATGGAGACGGCATAATTGAGTCTCCTGCGGTTCAGATAGGCATCGTATCCTATCCCCTTTTTCTTGTTGAACATCCTTGAAAGGTACGTTCTGTTGGTCCCCACCAGCTTGGCCAGGCGTTCAAGGGTAAGGTTGCCGTTGAGATAAAGCATCTCATCATCCATCAGCTCATCAACCCTGCGGGCTATCTCGTCCAATATGTCTACAGGGGGAAGATACTCTATCCTGCACTCACATAATCCCTCCTGGTCATCCTCCGCCAGCCTATGCAGAAGGGCCCTTCTGCAGCTTTTTCCCTCAAGGCGGCATATTGTCTTCTCAAGTAGGTATATCCCCCTCCTACAAGAGGAAATCATCAGCCTGTACAGGTTCATCACGCTCCATTTTAAGTTTCACAAGCCTGCACCAGTCATGAGGAGTATAACCGGTATTAAACTTGAACACATTGGTAAAATTGCTGGATGAACTGAATCCGCACTGCTCCCCCAGCCCTCTCATATCCGTATCAGGATCCTCTATATAGCGTGAGCACACCTCCTTTACCCTATAATGGTTCACAAACTGGCAGAAGTTCTTTGATATCCTGGTATTCAAGGCTCTGGAAAGATAGGTCTTGTTGGTCCCTATCATACGTGCAACATCACTTATCTTCACATCCACATTACGGTAAAGCTTTTCATTTTCAAACAGGGTTATGAGGTTATATATGATTCTCACATCCTCCACCATGGTCTCATTCATCAGCCCTGTCTCCTCTCCCATAAGCTGTCCTCCCCTTATGCCCCTTCCAAGTATATAGGCCTTCTTCCTCAGATAGGCCCTCTCATTGTACATCAGGCAGGCCGGTTTCTTCAGATACATATATCCAAGAGGTAGCACCCCGGTAAGGAGAATTGAAGTCATGGCAACAAACTTGTCCTTATCGCAGAACATTATGAGCAATATTGTGCTTCCCGACAACAATACAAATGGCAGGGCCCACAACATGGACTTGAATATCTTGCTCACACTTATGGTATGCTTGAGGTACCTTTCATCCCTCCTCTCCACAAACAGGAACAACAGAGGCAGCATCCACACTGAATTATATATTGCAAGATACCTTTCCGCCCACACAGCATTCCCCACAGAAAGCATGAGTATGGTTTCCGCCAGGATGAAGAGCCCTGTAAATATGGCAATGTAGGGCATCATCCGTAGCATTCCCTTGTTCAATATCCTGCACCAGAACACATACATTCCAAACATGGCCCCATATACAGAGAGCCTCATTGCACAAGTTACAATATCTGCCGGGAGGAGCAGTACAACCGGCAATGCCAGTGACATCAGAAAAACCTCATTCCCCGACAGGGCAAATCTGCTGCGCCTCCACCTGGCGGCTATCAATATCAATACAGCAAGATAAATTACAGATAATAGTTTTGAAAGAATCATAATGGAACAATTTATTGGGTTAATCCCCACAAATGTACCCACTATGTATCCCCTACAAGAAAAAAGGGACCTTACAGGTCCCAGTTTTTTCTGTTTCTTAAATTTCTTTTTCCATCATTGCTTTATCTGGTCAAAGCCTTTGCCGTAAACACCTGATACACTGCCTACCGACAAGAAGGCATCCCGGTCTATCTCCCTCACCATCCTGTAAAGGGAACTCATGTCATCCTTCCTCATAATAACCATCACAATCTTGCTCTGCTGCTTGGTATACCATCCCTGCCCCTCAATAAGGGTTACACCTCTTCCTGTAGTGGAAGTTATGGCATCCGCAAGCTCAGCATATTTCTTTGAAAATATGAAAATCTGCAATGACTGCTTGGTTCCCGAAATGAACATGTCCACTGAATAGCTGCACGCACCTATAAGGATATAGCCGTACAGTATGGTGGCAAACCTCTCGCCCCAGCTCTCAACGCCAACCACAACACCATTGGCATCCAGAATCTCATCAGGAGGGAGGAGCAGCGAAGATGCAATGATGAAGATATCAAGCAGAAGGATAACCCTTCCTGCCGATATGTTCCTGTATTTTACAATCATCAGGGCAACTATATCCGTACCGCCGGTACTGCCTCCCTGAGAGAAGCTTATACCTATACCCAGGCCGGCACATACACCACCGAAGATTGCACACAGGAGCTTACCGTTTGATATGGCTATCTCCTGGATAAACACATCCGGAATAAGCGGAGGTACAACCTCATAGAAGATGGATGCAATGATGATTGCATACACCGTCTTCATTCCAAAAGCCTTGCCCAGCACCTTCAATGCAATAAGCAGCAGCACAAGGTTTATCACAAAGAACGAGGCACTCACCGGAATGTTGAATGCATAGAGAAGAATGGCAGAGATACCGGTAACTCCACCACCAACCATATTGTTGGGGATAAGGAATATAATCCATCCCAAAGTATAGAGAAGAAGGCCAAATGTTATTATCAGATACGCCTTTGCCTCTCCCAGAACATTTTTTAGCCTATTGTCCATTTCCTTTTTACTTAACAAACTACATTAATAATCTTACCTGGGACAACTATCACCTTCTTGATACCGTTTTCCCCTACATATTTTGAGGTATTTTCATTTGCACGCACTGCCTCTTCAACCTCCTTAGGGGAAAGGCTCTTTGAGAGCTCCATCTTGAACCTCATCTTTCCATTGAAGGATACAGGGTACTCAAATGAATCCTCAACTGTGTATGCCTCAACATATTCAGGGAATACTGCAGTTGAAACGCTCTCCTTGTGCCCCAAAAGGCTCCACAGTTCCTCTGTAATGTGAGGGGCAAACGGAGAAAGCAGGATTACAAGCGGCTCCAGAATCTCCTTCTTGCTGCATTTGAGGTCCTGAAGTTCGTTCAATGCAATCATGAACGCACTTACAGAGGTATTGAACGAGAAGTTCTCAATATCTGTCCCCACCTTGTTTATCAGCTTGTGCAGTGCCTTTAGCTCGGCAAGGGAAGCCTTCTCATCCGAAACCTTCCAGTTACCCTCCTTGTTCCAGAACATTCTCCAGAACTTCTTGAGGAACCTGTTCACACCATCAATACCCTTGGTATCCCAAGGCTTGCTCTGCTCAAGAGGGCCCAGGAACATCTCATAAAGCCTCAGGGTATCCGCTCCGTAAGAGTTGCAGATATTGTCGGGATTAACCACATTGAACATTGATTTGCTCATCTTCTCTACCGCCCAGCCGCAGATATACTCCCCGTCCTCAAGAATGAACTCCGCATTTGCATAGTCAGGCATCCATGCCTTAAAGGCTTCAATATCAAGATGGTCATTGGTAACAATGTTTACATCCACGTGGATCTCAGTAGTGTCATACTCATCCTTGAGACCGCATGAAACAAATGTATTTGTATTCTTTATCCTGTATACGAAGTTAGAACGGCCCTGGATCATACCCTGGTTGATGAGCTTCTTGAACGGCTCCTTCTCAACCACATAGCCAAGGTCATAGAGGAACTTGTTCCAGAACCTTGAGTAGATGAGGTGTCCTGTAGCATGCTCTGTACCTCCTATGTAGAGGTCAACGTTCCTCCAGTATGCATCAATATCCTTATCCACAAGGGCAGAGTCATTTGCAGGGTCCATATACCTGAGGTAGTATGCGCTGCTGCCTGCAAAGCCTGGCATTGTACTCTTTTCCAGCGGGTAGCCGTTGTATGTCCAGTTCTCTGCCCTTGCCAAAGGCGGCTCACCGTCCTCTGTAGGGAGGAACTTGTCAACCTCAGGCAGCTGCAGGGGCAGTTCCTCCTCAGGCACAGGGGTTGCAATGCCGTCCTTATAGTATATTGGGAACGGCTCGCCCCAGTATCTCTGCCTTGAGAAGATTGCATCCCTCAACCTGTAGTTGATCTTCCTTCTTCCTATACCAAGCCTCTCAACTTCGTCTATTGCAGCAGGAATGGCCTCCTTTACTGTCATCCCGGTAAGGAACCCGCTGTTGCACATGATTCCCTCCTTTGCATCAAAGCTCTCATTGCTCACATCACATCCCTCAATGAGCGGTATTATAGGGAGGTTGAATGTCCTTGCAAAATTGTAGTCACGGCTGTCATGTGCAGGAACCGCCATGATGGCACCTGTACCGTAACCTGCAAGCACATACTCTGAAACCCATACAGGAACCTTATCACCGGTGAACGGGTTCACTGCGTAAGAACCTGTGAATACTCCTGTAACCTTCCTGGTCTCGGCAATCCTCTCACGCTCTGTCTTTTTCTTTGCCTCAAGCAGGTATGCCTCCACTGCCTCCTTCTGCCCTTTGGTGGTAAGTTTTGCAACCCACTCGCTCTCAGGAGCCAGCACCATAAATGTTACCCCGAATACTGTATCAGCGCGGGTTGTAAAAATTGTCATGTCATACTCAGCAGCCTCTCCCTCGGCAGGATCTGTATTGGCCACCTTGAATATCATCTCGGCACCCTGAGACTTGCCTATCCAGTTCTTCTGCATCTCCTTGAGCGCATCTGTCCACTCCAGCTCCTCCATATCTGCAAGGAGTCTCTCCGCATATGCAGAAACCCTCAGCTGCCACTGCTTCATCTTCTTCTGCTCCACAGGATGTCCACCCCTTACGGAAAGCCCCTCCTTCACCTCATCATTTGCAAGCACGGTTCCGAGTGCAGGGCACCAGTTTACCGCTGTCTCACCCTGATATGCAATCCTGTACTGCATGAGGACATTGCTCTTCTCAAGCTCTGTAAAGGTGTTCCACTGTTCAGCAGTAAATGCAGGCACATCTCCGCACGCTGCATCAATATGTGCGTTTCCCTCCCTTGCAAATATTTCCTCCAACTCACTGATAGGACACGCCTTGGCTGCCTTGTTGTTATAGTATGAGCCGAACATCTTCAGGAATGCCCACTGTGTCCATTTATAATAACCGGGGTCACAAGTCCTTATCTCTCGGCTCCAGTCGTACGAGAAACCTATGCGGTCCATCTGCTCACGGTACCTGTTGATGTTCTTCTCTGTAGTGGTGGCAGGGTGCTGCCCTGTCTGGATTGCATATTGTTCTGCAGGAAGTCCGAATGCATCATATCCCATAGGATGGAGCACATTGAAACCCTTCAGTCTTTTGTATCTGCTGTAGATATCACTTGCAATGTAACCGAGGGGATGCCCCACATGCAAGCCTGCTCCCGATGGATATGGGAACATGTCAAGAACATAATATTTTGGCTTTGAGGAATCTGTCTCAACCTTGAACGTACCGTTCTTCGCCCAGAATTCCTGCCATTTCTTCTCAATGTCTAAAAAATTGTACTCCATTTCAGATTGTATTTGTTCAACCTGCAAATGTAGTACAATTTTACTTATTTCTTAATTTTAAATGTGGAGGTTTTTGAGAGTTTGAACTCTACCGGAACCGATACCCTCACACTCACATTCTTTCCTCCCACCTGTGCCGGCTTCCACTTGGGTGAGGCCTGTATCACCTTTACCACCTGGGCATCAAGCTCATCATCCACTCCGCGCACTATCTCCACATCCTTCACCTTGCCTGCCTTGTCCACAACAAACTCAGCAATTACCCTGCCTCCTATGCCATTCCTTATTGCACTCTCGGGATACTTGATATACTCATATACCCATCTGTTGAGGAACTGGGTCTCATCCCCATGCAGGAAAGTTGCCCTCTTGTCAACTGTACTCTGGGTATATACAGTCTCCTTGGCATCCCCCTCCTTCTGCTGCTCCACATTCCTCCCGGAAGCAGCCATTATCCTCCCATCCCTGTTGGCAATCACCTCTACCATGGCAGATACATACTCCACAAGCTGCTCCATCTGCCCATAATCAAGCTTGTCCGGAGTATCCCTCACTGTATGATAATCCCTGTGCACCCCGGAGGTGAAGAGGGCCACAGGAATCCCTTTCTCATAGAAAAGCCTGTGGTCTGAGGGGAAATAGTCTGTTGGGGTATATTTTGGTGCTATGCTCAGTGCCCTTCCCGACAGCATGTTGATTATCTCCATCAGCTCCACATTTGCATCGGCAGTATAGACCTGCATTGTATTCTCCCTGCCGCTGCGCCCAACCATATCCAGGTTTATCATGGCCACGATATCATCCACATGATTGAAGGAGCGGTTGAGGAAATACCAGCTTCCAACCATACCAAGCTCCTCCGCCCCGAAGAAGGCAAATATGACAGACCTCCTGAAGAGCCCTCCTTGCAGCGCAACCTGTTTTGCCACCTCCAGCATTGTGGCCACTCCTGAGGCGTTATCATCCGCTCCGAAGAATATCTGCCTCTCACTTTTTCCGTCCCTTGTAAGCAATGATGTACCCAGATGGTCATAGTGGGCACCTACAACCACATACTCGTTCCTCAGCTGGGGATCATACCCTTCAACTATACCTATCACATTTCTTGAATGGATGGTATCCCCCTGAAGGGCAACATAGAAATCCTCTCCATCCCTTGGAGAGAGCATCACCACCCCGGCCTTGAGCAGCTGGTCATGGAGATATCTTGCCACTTCAAGCTCCTGAGGAGTGCCTGCCCCCCTTCCAAGACGGGCGGAATCCGTAAGATATTCCACATTCCTCCTGAGACATATCCCTATTGAATCAATGTGCTGTCCCCACACCATACATGGCATGAGAAACAGGACAAACAGCAGTACGAATCTTGATCTTCTCATAAAAATCCATTTTAAAACCGGCATCATTGCCAATTCTGTACCAGAATGTCTGATAAACGACAAATCCTCCGCAGCTGCACAGCGGAGCCGCGGAGGAGATACCTTCTGCATTGCCGGGAACATGCTGTCCCTGGCTGCTTAAAGTGCCTGCTATTTGAAGAAAGGAGGTTTTACTACAACTGCCTTGAGCAATTTGTCCCTTACCTTTATATAAATCTCAGAACCGAGCTTGTAATAAGGTGCTGCAGCATATGCAAGGCCTACTGCCTTTCCGCAAGTAGGGCCCATTGTGCCTGAAGTAACCACTCCAATCACATTGCCCTCTGCATCACAAACCTCGTAGCCGTGGCGTGGAACACCCCTGTCAACGAGCTCAAATCCGCAAAGTCTCCTTGTAAGGCCGTCAGCCTTCTGTTTCAGCATGTAATCCCTGTCAATGAAGTCTCCTTTAACATCATTGAACTTGGTAATCCATGCGAGGTTTGCCTCAAGTGGAGAAGTGGTATCATCAATATCGTTGCCATACAGGCAGAAGCCCGCCTCAAGCCTCAAGGTATCACGCGCACCCAGGCCTATAGGGCGGATACCCTCTGGCGCGCCTGCCTCAAAGATACCGTTCCACAGCTTGTCCGCATCCTCATTTGCAACATATACCTCACATCCGCCTGAACCGGTGTAGCCGGTTGTTGAGAATATTGCGTTTGGAATGCCTGCAACTGTACATTTCTTGAATGTGTAGTACTCCATATCCTCCACAGGGGCATCACAGATCCTCTGCATGATCTTGAGTGCATTAGGGCCCTGGATTGCAAGCTGGCAGATCTCATCTGATGCATTGTAAAGCTCCTTGCCCGGAGTGATGTTGAATTTAGGGGCAACTGAACAAAGATGATTCCAGTCCTTCTCAATGTTAGCAGCATTCACTACAAGGAAATATGTCTCGCTGTCTATGCAATAGACGAGCAGATCATCAACTATACCGCCCTTTCCGTTAGGGAAGCATGAGTACTGCACTTTCCCAGGAGTGAGTACAGAAACATCATTTGAAGTCACATACTGGCAGAATGCAAGCGCATTGGGACCCTTGACCCAGAACTCACCCATGTGGGAAACATCAAATACACCCACATTGTTCCTTACTGCATTATGCTCATCCTTAATTCCCACATACTCAATTGGCATGTTATAGCCTGCAAATGGGACCATCTTTGCACCCAAATCAATGTGCTTTTGGGTAAACGCTGTAGTTTTCATTTGTTTTTCAAGTGTTTATGTTTGTAATACGTTTTACTTGTGAAGTCCTTGTGAGGCATCATATATCCACACGTCATCAGGGCACAGGTCCAGTTCCCACACTTCCCTTATCTGTGCCGCCGCCTCCTGCATGGTTGCATTCCCGCCAAGGGATACCATCATGTAATCCCTCTTGAGCTCTATCTTGCGCGGTGAATACCCTTTCTTCTCCAGATATTCTGCAAATGCATCCGCATTGCGGTAATCCTTGAACGAGCCCAATATAACATGATATCCCCCAACTGCCTCCACCTTAGGGCGGGCATTGAGGAGGGAATCCTGCAAAGCCTTTTCCCTTGCAGCCTGCTCCAGGCTGTCCTTACGGTGCAGCTCCACCCTCATCTTTGCTATATCATCAGCAGTAGGCATCCCCATCCTGCCTTTCACCCAGTCACATCCCTGCAGTACCGATAAGGCCAGGACACACACTGCCACAAGTTTCAGTTTTGCAAAATATTCCATTCTAAAAAATCAATAAGCCTCTTACAAATGTAGGAAATAATGGTTCAATCACAAAAAAAATGTATATTTACATCTATAACTTATGCAGATGACAAGAAAACTTCCTATAAAGCTCCTTTTGCTATGCCTCCTCCTTGTGGCAGTTGCCCCGGCGGCTTCAGGCAGCAGGAAAAAAAAGGCACGCCCTGCCATGGAGATGCCACGCCTGCGCCTTGTGATGGAAAAGGATGTGACTTGTACCCGGGTCCTGAGATCAGGAAGGGCAGTAAGCCTGCTGGATACCATAAGCATAACTTTCATAGGTGATGTAATGCAGCACGGGAAACAGCTCCAGAGCGCACTCATTGGAGGTGCAGACCCCAATCTGCCGGAATCTTACGATTATTCACACGCATTCAGGCATATTGAGAAAACGCTCAGCAGAGCAGACATTGCCGTTGCCAACATGGAGTTTCCCACAGGTATACCGCCGTACAGCGGATACCCCATATTCTCGGCACCGGAATCAATAGCCTGGGAAGCCCGGAAGTGTGGCATAGACCTGTTCCTTCTTGCCAACAACCATATTCTGGACAAGGGGAAGAGAGGATTTCTCAGTACCCTCAAGATATATGATGACATGAGGATAAGATATGCCGGCGCATACCGGGATTCACTGCAGCAACGGCAGGAGAACCCAGCCTTCTTCAACATAAAGGGGATAAGGGTTGCCATACTGAACTTCACTTACGGCACAAACGGTTTCAGCATTCCCCATCCATGCGTGGTGAACCTTATGGACTCCGTGCGTGTTAAGGAAGATATAGCAAAGGCACGGAAAATGGGAGCAGACATCATAATATGCACGCCACACTGGGGGGAGGAGTATCAGCTCAGGCCATCGGTTCACCAGAAGAGATGGGCAAGGATGCTGCTCAGGGAGGGAGTTAAGGTAATTGTAGGGAGCCACCCGCATGTTCCACAGTCTGCAGAGATTTCTCCGGAGCATATATTGTTCTACTCTCTGGGCAATTACATAAGCAACCAGACCACACCGGACTACACACAGCTGGAGCTGATGGTGACAATAAACATACAAAAGAACAACCATACTGGTGAAACTACACTGCTGAAGCCTGAATACGAGTTCCTCTGGTGCTTCAAGAAAGATGAGTTTGCACCATGCTATACGGTTGTTCCGGTAAAGGAACTGCTTGGCAGGGAAGAGCTGGTAAGGGACAAGTACCAGTACCGCAGGATGGTGGTGACATGGGAGAAGTTCACAGGACAAGGACTTATTAAGGAAACATTCTAAACTTTACGGATATGGCTGAAAAGAAGATTGAACTATTTGAAATTGACCCGGTTGACATTTTTGGAGTTAATGACAGGCTGCTGAACAGGCTTGCCAACTACTATCCCAAGCTGAAGGTTGTGGCCAGGGGAAATACCATATCCCTGAAGGGGACGGGTAAGGATATTGCCGCATTTGAGGCAAACATTGATGCCCTGATAACCAAAAGGAGGAAGAAGAGGAGCCTGAATATGGATGACATAGACCAGCTGTTTGAAGATTCTGACTACGGCATAGGAAGCAGCGCCCTCAACACACTTGAAATGACGGCAGAGGGGCTGAAGGGGGGATATGCGGATGAGAAGAGCGACATCATAGTTTTCGGCAATGACGGGAAGATAGTGAGGGCACGTACCAAGAACCAGAAGAAGCTGGTTGAGGAGTACTACAAGAATGACCTCATATTTGCATTGGGACCTGCCGGAACCGGAAAGACCTACACAGCCATTGCACTTGCAGTAAGGGCACTCAAGAACAGGGAGGTGAAAAAGCTTATCCTTACCAGGCCTGCAGTGGAGGCCGGAGAGAGGCTCGGCTTCCTGCCAGGTGACCTCAAGGACAAGCTGGACCCGTATCTTCAGCCATTGTACGACGCCCTGCTGGACATGATTCCGCCACAAAAGCTGAAACTGCTGATGGAAGAGGGGACAATCCAGATAGCACCTCTGGCATATATGAGAGGCCGCACTCTTGAAAGTGCATTTGTGATTCTTGATGAGGCCCAGAATACAAGCCTGGGACAGTTGAAGATGTTCCTTACAAGAATGGGCAACAATGCCAAATTCATCGTAACAGGTGATGCCACACAGATAGACCTTCCCAACAAGGCAGACTCAGGACTCGCCAGAGGCGTTGCCATGCTCAAGGGAGTAAAGGGGATAAGCATAATCAACTTCAACAAGGAAGATATAGTAAGGCATCCTCTTGTAAGCAAGATTGTAAAGATATTCGACTCTGAACAGGAATAAGCAAGAATATACTGATACTGTATATCAAAAAATGCCTGTAAAGGTATTTTTACCAAGAGCCCCCGGCACCACCACCGCCAAAAGACCCTCCTCCAAATCCTCCGAAGCCGCCGCCTCCGCCTGACCATCCGCCTCCGAAGCTGCCGCTGCTCCTCCCTCTGGAACCGGTTGCATTGCCGAGAATTGAACCCAGAATAAAGGCATCAGCAGCTGAAAAGCCGTTCCCACCCCTGTGGTTGCCACCGCCCATGTTGCGGTTATTCTTATTGCCTGAAACCAGGATCAGCATCACTACAAAACCTATGAAAAAGAGCATGAATACGGCCGCAGCCAAGGCTCCGTCATCCTCCCCCCCGGAAAACTCGTCTGTTGAGATTTCACCTGAGATTACAGGCATCATGACATCCAACGCAGCCTGTACACCGCCATAGTAGTCATTATCCTTGAAATATGGTATCATGGCCCTCTCAATCACACGCCTTGCAAAGGCATCTGTAACAGCCCCTTCAAGGCCATAGCCCGTTGCTATGAAGACCTCTCCTGAAGAGGAGCCTGTCTTGGGCTTTATGAGAATCACTATGCCGTTATCAAACTTGTCCTGCCCTACGCCCCACTCCTCTCCTATACTGTAGGCGAGCTGGGCTTTGTCATATCCGTAAAGTTCCGGTACGGTTACAATTGCTATCTGGTTTGATGTTGTATCGGCAAAGATTGCCGTCCTGTATTCAAGGCGGGCAGCCTGCTCATCTGAGAAGATTCCCGCGAGGTCATTCACAAGACGGGGCGGCTCAGGGCGCTGGGGTACCTGTGCACACACAATGCCTGCCACAAGAAGCAGCACTGCAAGAAGAATATGCCTGAACTTATTTGCCATATGAAATCTCATCCGGCTGTTCGTTTATATCATCGCTCTTATAAGGGAAATACCTCTTGAGCTGCTCACCGGCACTCCTTATTGCATCTGCAAGGCCCTGGGAATACTCCCCTCTGGAGAATGACTCTCCCATCCTTGCCTTTATGCTGTCCCAGAAATTGTCGGGAACTGCATTGTTGATGCCCGCATCCCCTATTATTGCAAACTTGCGGCTCCCAACCGCAACATAGATAAGGACCCCATTCCTTGCTGCTGTCCTGTACATCTTCAGATAGTTGAAGATATAGACCGCCCGCTGCAGCGGATCCCCGCCACACATGGTTTCCAGATGTACCCTTATCTCCCCGGAGGTATTGAGTTCCGCCTCCCTGATGGCCTGTACAATCTGTCTTTCACCCTCTTTGCCTATGAACTCCTTTGCCTTCACCGGTAATCTAGAACTCTACCTTTGGAGCCTGCTGTGCCCCCTCCTGTGCCTCAAAATAAGGCTTCTTCTCAAAGCCGAACATGCCGGCAACTATATTTTTAGGGAACTGCCTGATTGTTGTGTTGTAAACTCTGGCAGCCTCATTGAACTTCTGCCTCTCAACAGTAATCCTGTTTTCTGTCCCCTCAAGCTGGCTCTGCAGCTCAAGGAAGTTTGTATTGGCCTTAAGATCGGGATAGTTCTCAGTTACAGCAAGGAGCCTGCCCAAAGCGGAGCCAAGCTCGCCTTGTGCCTTCTGGAATCTTGCAAGTTCCTCAGGGGTGAGGTTCTCCGGATCCACTGTAATCTGGGTAGCCTTGCTTCTGGCACTTATGACCCCCTCAAGAGTCTCCTGTTCGTGCGACGCATACCCCTTCACTGTTGCCACAAGATTTGGGATAAGGTCTGCCCTCCTCTGATACACATTCTCCACCTGTGACCATGCTGCCTGCACGCCCTCATCCATCTTCACCATATTGTTATAGTTCCCCTTGAACCACGAATACAATCCTAAAACCACTGCCGCAACCACCAGCAGCACTACCAATCCTTTCTTCATAATGTCAAATGTAATTTAAGTTATAGCTCCTGAGTTCCTGCCCCCGACAGTCTCACGCATCTCACAGCCACGCCAATGCCATCCTTTGAAGAGTAGTTCACTGAAACGTTTGGATACTCGCTGTAGATATATTTGAAATGTGCATAATTGCTGTCCTTCTCTGTTGAGCACCACCACATTCCATATGAGTACATATTGGAGTAATTGTTGTAGTTGTTGTTGCTTGTACCTGCAGATATCGCATTCCAGCCATAATCATTGGTTGGAGTGACATCCGGGCTGTAAGGCCACAGCACTGCTCCGTTCAGCTCCGCCGGAGCCATAAGGAGAGGGGCCATCCCCTTCCAGTCATCAAGGAATGACACCTCCACACCACCGTTCACTGCCATTGCAAGGTCTACCCAATCCTCCTGAGTTGGGATGCTCCAGCCTGGAGGGCATACACCCTGCACTCCACAACCAAGTCCGCTTGCCGAAACTCCGCCGGTTGCATCATTCCATGTATAGAGCCTTCCCATAATCTCACCTGCTGCATCAGTCTTGCCGTAACCGGCACCGGCCCCCTTCCATTTCAGGTTCTCTGCAAACCAGTCGAGGTTCCCCACAGTTACAAAGCCATATGTACGGTTGTCCCTTGGATCCGTAAAGTGGCCCTGCGGTTCCTTAACACCTGTAAGCGAACTCTCATTAAGGGAGGTGATGAGCTGCACAAGCGAAGAGCTGTAGTACTCATCACCGGCATCCGCACTGAGTGTCACCTGGTAAGTGGCAAGTGAATCGGGAACAACAACCTTTACCGTAAGGAGGTCATCAGACTCATAAAGCGAATCAAGCCCGCCATAGATCCACTCATATGTAGCGCCCTTTGTAGCCACACCTGAAGCGGTAAGCTCAAGGGTATCACCTGTCATTGCATAGGATGGAAGGTAGAAATACGGTGAGCCGTCAAGTGTGAGCAGTGTCTCCTCCTCCTCTTCATCCTTATTGCAGCCTCCAAGAACCACTGCCGCCGACATTGCACAGAGGGCAATGAATTTTATTGATTTAAAAAACTTCTTCATTCTTTATATTATGGTATAAAATGAGCACAAAAGTAATATTTTTTCTAAATTTGTACTAAAATCATGCCATTAAATATTCCCCCTGGGAGACAACTTGCATCCAATATGCCTATACTGAAAAATTTTTCCGCCATATCAGCAGCATTTGTCCTGATTTTTGCAGCAGGCTGCAATGGTGGGAGCAAGACATACAAGACCATTGACGGCTTTGCCCAGGGAGGGACTTTTCACCTTGTATATGAAGAGGTTGCACAGGAGGGGCAGTATAATCTTCCCGACAGCCTCACCAAATGGTTCAGCTCCATAGACAAATCCCTGAGCGGATATGACACCACATCCATAGTCTCAAGGATAAACAGGGGGGAAAACCCGCAGCTGGACACGCTGTTCATTGAGTGCTTCAACCTCTCAAGGGAAGTTTGGGAGAAAACCGGCGGAAAATTTGACATTTCGGCAGCCCCACTTTTTGACATCTGGGGATTCGGATTCAGGAACAGGGAGCTGATTACACAGGAGAAGATTGACAGCATAATGGCATTCACCGGAATGGAAAAGCTCTCAATAAGGTATGATTCCACCCTCAGAGCCTCATTCCTCGTAAAGGAAGACCAGAGGATGAAGGTGAACTTCAATGCCATAGCCCAGGGATATACCTGTGACTACATCTGCGGGGAGCTGGAAAAGGCCGGAATTGCAAACTATTTGCTGGAGGTTGGAGGCGAGATACTCTGCAAGGGAAAGAATGCCAAAGGGAAGGACTGGAGTGTGGGAATAGACAAGCCCATTGACGGCAACTTCATACCGGGCCAGTCTGTTGAGGCTGTGATTGAAGTCTCGGACAGAGGTCTTGTGACATCAGGCAACTACAGGAAGTTCTATATTGAAGACGGGGAGAAATACTCCCACACAATAGACCCCAAGACAGGGTATCCTGTAAGGCACAACCTGCTTAGCGCAACTGTGATTGCCCCTACTGCTGCAATGGCTGATGCGTATGCCACCTACCTGATGGTAATAGGGCTTGAACAGGCAAGGGAATTCCTCCAGACAAGGGAAGATATGGATGCCCTGCTGGTATATGGGGAGCAGAAAGACCTCAAGATTTATGCAACAGACGGGGTGAAACAGAGAAAATTGAAATAAATGCACAAAACAATACACAATGAAAGAGAACAATTTGAAAAAGAATCTGGATGAGAGCACAAAGATGTCCCGCAGAGGGTTCATCAAGACAGCCTCATTAGCTGCAGGAGCAGCAGGAGCAGCCATGTTCGGAGCCTCCTCAATAGGATCATTCCTCACATCATGTACAACTACAAAGGAGCATTTTGACACAATCATTGCAAACGGTGTGGTATATTGCGGAGACGGCAAGGCACCCCTGAAGAATGCAATGGTAGGTATCAGGGACGGCAAGATTGTGGAGATAGGAAAGCTGGGCAACCTTGCAAACCTGAGCGAGCACTGCAGGAAAGTGATTGATGCACAGGGCCTGGCAGTTTCACCTGGCTTCATTGACATTCACTCACACACAGACACCAACCTCTTGGTTGCCCCTGTAGGTGACAGCAAGATCTACCAGGGTGTAACCACAGACATAGG
This sequence comes from Bacteroidales bacterium, assembly GCA_017482565.1. Taxonomy (GTDB): domain Bacteria; phylum Bacteroidota; class Bacteroidia; order Bacteroidales; family UBA932; genus Egerieousia. The sequence continues at coordinate 34,278 of JAFUMO010000065.1, forward strand.
AGGCAACTGCGGAGATTCACCATTCCCTTACTCAGATGAATATTTTGCTTCAAAACAGGGCACAATGAGGCATGGATTCCCATTCTGGCAGGATCTTGACGGCTTCTATGATGCACTGAGGGCAAAGAAGATTGGCATCAACTACAAGACATATACCGGACAGGGGCAGCTCCGTTCTGCAGTTGTAGGCGACAATGCGGTAAAGGCAACACCTGAGCAGATGAAGAAGATGCTCGCCATCCTGGATGCAGAGATGGAGATGGGCAGCCTCGGACTCTCTTGCGGACTTGAATACGCACCCGGTTCATACGCAAGCAACGATGAGATAGTTGAACTCCTTAAAGTTGTGGCAAAACATGACGGCCTGTTCGCAATCCACATGAGGAACGAGGATGACTATGTGGAAGAGGCAATTGCAGAGGCAATTGACCTTGCACGCAAATCAGGTGTAAGGCTCCAGATCTCACACCTGAAAGCACAGAACGCCGCAAACTGGCATAAAGGTCCTAACATGCTCAAGCTTATAGAAGACGCAAGGGCTGAAGGCATCAACGTAGCATTTGACCGCTATCCATATATAGCCTTCTCAACCGGCATGAACTGCTTTGTTCCGCTTGACATGAGACAGGGCTCTATGGAGGAGGTTCAGGCAAGAATCCGCAACCCTCGCACAGAGAAGGTGATTGCAGAGTATGCAAACAGCCGTCTCAAGAGATTGGGAGGCCCTCAGAACGTGCTGATAGCAGCATGCGAGAAACCGGAGAACGCAATGTTCTCAGGCAAGAACGTGGAAGAGTGCTGCAAGCTTACCGGGCTTGAACCATGGCCAATGATAAAGAAGATTCTCCTTTCTGAGTACTACCTGCAGATGGTAGGTTTTGCAATGAAGGACGAGAATGTACAGATGTTCCTCTCTCACGAGCTTGGCATGCCGGCATCAGACGGAAGCGTATATTCTCCAACAGGCGAGCTGAGCAAGGAGATACCTCATCCAAGGTCATACGGAACATTCCCAAGATTCTTTGGCAAATACATAAGGGAAGACAAGATCTGCCCACTTGAGACAGCAATCCAGAAGTGTACTTCACTTCCGGCTTCAAGAATTGGTCTGAAGGACAGAGGCCTTCTCCTCCCTGGCTACGCTGCAGACATCACAATCTTCAACCCTGAGACAATTGCAGAGGCATGTACATACCAGCAGCCTCACCAGTACTCTCCAGGCATTGAGCATGTGATTGTAAACGGTGTGCACACCCTCGAGAAAGGGAAGTTCCTCGGCGAGTTCGGCGGACTTATAGTATAAATTGCCCGGAGCTGGCGGTAAAAAAACAACTGTCGGGATGAAGATTTTCTTCCCGACAGTTTTTATAAGATTGGCTCAAAAGGTGGAAATCTACTCAGCCGGATTCATGACAAGCTCATACTCATTCCCCTGCGAAAGCATCTCCTTCACAAAGGCCTGGATTGATTCCGGAGTTGCAGCCTTCTCCACTGTCTCAATATAGCCGCTGTAATTATCCCTTCCGTGAGAATAATACTCGTATGCCACATTGTACCAGTATGAATTGTTGATCTGCTTCTCAGGGAATGCCTTGATAAGGTTCTCTCTTGCCTTGGTCACATATTCTGCTGACGGTCCGTTCTGGGCTATATCCTTAAGGCCCAGTTTTGCAAGCTCAATGAGTTTAGGTGCCTTGGCCACATCAGTATCAAAATTCACAAGGAGGGTAAACTCAGGCTTAGGCTCACCGTCCAGCTGTGCCATTACACCTACAGCGTAGGTGCCACCTTCATCTTCCCTTATGGTCTTTGTATAAAGCTGGTCCAGCACACTCTTCAGTACAACCATCCTTATATCATTCTCAAGATTCTTCTCCATCTTGCCGGTGTATATGAGTGCCACTGCAGTCTTAGGGGCCTCCATAGGAACCTTTATCTCCTGCTTCTGCACACCCTCAGGGCTTCTGATTCCCTCATCAACCCATTTTGTACCATTATTGGCAGGGAGGGAACCGATATATTTCTCCACCAGAGGCCTGAGCTCATCCATATCAACATTTCCCGTAATATAAACCTTCATCCCGGCCTGGTCCGCCATGAGCTGCTTGTATCCTTTCTCTATATTCTTGATATCCACTTTGGCAAGGAGCTCCTCAGAAATGAACGGCCTCCTTGGAGAGTTGCACAGCATAGCCTCCTGCAATGCCTTTGAGAATGCCACATCAGGCTGCTTGATGAAGTTAGGGACTATTGCCTTAAGCTGATTAAAGCCAGCCTCAAACTCAGATGCCTCAAAACGTGGTGCAGTGTACATGAGATTCAGCAGCTGCATCATTGTTTCAAGGTCTTTAGGCGAACCGCTGGCAACAACACCGTGTTCAAGGCTCTCAATATATGGAGAGACATTCACCACCTTGCCTGCAAGCATCTTGGTAAGCTGGCTCTTAGGGAACTTGCCCACACCTGAATTTGAGATATAGGTTGCAAATATATTGGCCTCAAATGAAGGGATAAGCTCATCTGCAAGAATTGAACGGCCACCCTCTGCAACTGTCCTCAACATTACTTCATCCTTCTTGTACTCAGTAGGCTTCACAATCACCTGCATTCCGTTTCCAAGGGTCCATACGGTTGTACCGAACTTGCCCTCTTCCTCCCTCATAACAGGAGAACCGGCAAGAAGCGAAGGATCCATGAGCGGCTCATTTGAAACCTCAACCTTAGGAGCCTCAATTTCTGCACCCTTCACACTCTCAAGCACAGCCACAAGCTCCGCCTCTGTAGGGACAGCAAGGCCATCCCTCTGCGGAGCGGTGTAGAACAATACAATATTGCTGTCGCCGTAAAGCTGTTTTGAAGCCATATTGAGCATTTCAAGCGGAATCATTGCCATGTACTGCTGTACTGTATTGTATGCATATGCAGGGTCCATATAAGGCTCCCCAACAAGGAAGTGGTTCATGATCTCCTGCACAAGCTGCGGGTTCTGGCGGCTCTGGGCATTGTTCATTGCTGTCTCATACCTTTTCAGCAGGTTTGTCTTTGCACGCTCATATTCATCAGGAGTAAAGCCATACCTCTTTATTCTCTCCAGCTCTGTCATGAGGGCTGTAAATGCAGGGATTGCCTCTCCGTCCTTTGAGGTTACATCTGCCATAAGGGCATGCAGGTCATAGCTTACATCCCCAAACCCGAGGCTTGCACTGAGGAACGGTGCATCAGCCTTGCGGGAAATGTCTGTAAGCCTCTCGTTTGCCATGATGCTTACAAGATTTTCCACTATGTTGTTGAGCAGGGCAACGCCGGTTCCCCTGAACTGTGCAGGAATTGCAGGGCTCTTCACCGCCATCATCACACCTGTAGAGTTCATCTCCTTGTCTGTAAATATACTTACTATAGGGGTTGCATTATCAGGCACCACTACAGGCTCCTTTGCCTTTGGGTTCTCCGCCTTAGGAAGCTGCCCGAACAGGTTCTCTATCTTACCCACAACAGCATCCGCATCAACGTCTCCAACTACTATGATTGCCTGCATATCTGGCCTGTACCAGGTCCTGTAATAGTTTACAAGGGACTCAGGCTTAAAGTTCTTGAGGTTCTCCTCTGAACCTATAAGGGAGACATTCTCAAGTGCCGAACCCTTGAAAAGGGCTTTCCTTACAGCCAGGGTCTGCCTCCATGCGTATGTGTCCCTTGTCCTCTTCTCCTCCAGGATAACGCCGCGCTCGGCATCAATCTCAGCAGGGTCATTGGTGACGAATGCAGACCAGTCAAACAGGATAAGGAGCGAGCTGTCCACTATCCCCTCCCTTGTAACAGGGACATTGTTGAGCATGTACATTGTCTGCTCAAAGCCGGTTCCTGCATTTATGTTTGCACCAAATGCACAACCTATGCTCTCCATGTAGGAGATGATCCCCTTGCCAGGGAAATGTTTTGTACCGTTGAAGCACATGTGCTCAAGGAAATGGGCCAGACCGTCCTGGTCCGGAGTCTCCTGTACTGCACCCACATTGGTTACAATATAGAAATCCGCCCTCTGGGCAGGCTTCTCATTATGCATCACATAATAGGTGAGCCCGTTCTCCAGCTTGCCGTACTTCACGCTCTTGTCAAGCTCAAGGGGAGCCTGCGGGTTGACCTGCGCAAATCCGAGCAGCGCAACGCAAGCCAACACAACTGATAATACCAATCTTCTCATTTTAAATGATTCTTAAATTAAATTTTCCAAAAATAACCATTATTGCGCTCCGTTGTTTTAATTTAAAGAAGTTTTTTATGGCACATAATTTGTTTTATAGGATTGTAACAACATATAAAAGCAAAAGATATGAAACGTCTTATCCTTTCAGCGGCAATTGCAATACTCTCCATCAGTAGCATTTTTGCCCAGAACACTACGCCACAACAGGAAAAATTCATAGAGGTTTCCGTAAGAGTGAACAAGGAAGTAATTCCCGACGAGATATTTATAAACATAACAATCAATGAAAAGGACAACAAGGGAAAGATCTCAGTTGAGCAGCAGGAGAAATCCATGATAAAGGCACTGGAGGGACTTGGAATAGATGTAAAGGAGGGCCTTACAGTTGACGATATGGCCAGTTCACTGCAGAAATACGCCCTCAGGAAAGACAACATTCTGGTATCCAAGAACTACATCCTGAAAGTTTCTTCAGCACAACAGGCAGCCAAGGCCATTGGGGCACTCAACGGGCTGGATATTGCAAGGGTAAGCATGGGAAAGGTTTCCATATCTGATGAACTGGAGAGGGATGTGAAGAACCAGCTCCTTACAGAGGCCGCCAGGAAGGCCATGGAGAATGCAGGGATACTTGCCCAAGCAGTTGGAAGCAAAGCCGGCAAGGCCATCTACATGCAGAACTACTACAGCTTTGATTCTGCTGCAAACGGCAGGGTAATGATGAAGGCATACGGCACAATGGATGCCGCCACTACAGTTGAAGAGGAATCCGTTGAGCTGGAGGTCTCAAAGCAGAACCTCTCCATAAATGTAACATGCAAGTTCCAGCTGCTGGATTAGTGACAGGGGGGGGGCATTCTCCCCTGTCACCTGTCTTCCCCTGTGCCGCTTTCCCTCACAAACAGCTCCTGCTTGGTTATTAACCCCTTGCAGGCCTTCACCTTCATTACTGAATCATTAAGGGTTATGTAAGCATGTGCAGTTACATTTATCCTGGGGTCATATATCCAGGGGCAGATGTAGTCCCCATTGCCGGGATCATACTTCACTCCTTTCATTACAACTGTCCCCACAAAGGACTCATGCGGGGCTTCTGCCCAAATTATCTTTCCTGTGTATGTCCCGTCGGGAGACCTGGAGATTTCAATCTTTGAATCCTGCTTCTGGGTCATCCATATTCCAGCAATATCACTGTCAGCTCCCCCTGAAGCAAGAAAGAAGGAGGCCAGGATACCTATTACCATCTGTTTCATCTCTGCGTACCGCTAATTCTATGTTTACATGAGAATCAACACAGCCACAGCCGTTTTGTTCTGGGGATAAAAAGAAAAAGGCCCCGGAAAAATCCGGAGCCCTCCAATATCCGCTGTAAAAAATTACTCGGCAACAACCTCTACCTTAACGGTAGCCTTGATGTCCTTGTAGCATTTTACATTTGCATCGTAGATACCAACCTCCTGAAGTTTGGCAGCATCAACAATGGTGATGTTTCTTCTGTCAATCTCAAAACCTTTCTCAGCAAGAGCCTCAGCAATCTGGATGTTGTTAACTGAACCGAAGATTTTGCCGGTAGCGCTTACCTTGGTAGCAACAGTTACCTGTACGCCCTCCAATTTAGCTGCAAGTGCCTGTGCATCCTCCCTGAGCTTAGCCTCTTTGTGAGCCCTCTGTCTCATGTTCTCTGCGTGAACTTTCTTTGCAGAAGGGGTAGCCATTACAGCCATTCCCTGAGGAATCAGATAGTTTACAGCGTAGCCGTTCTTTACAACTACGATATCATCCTTGTGACCCAAGTTAGCCACATCCTGTTTCAAAATAATTTCCATCTGTAGTCCTCCTTATTATTTCAATAAATCTGTTACGTATGGTAGCAAAGCAAGGTGTCTTGCACGTTTAACTGCCTGTGCAACCTTTTTCTGGAACTTAAGAGAAGTACCGGTAAGTCTTCTAGGAAGGATTTTACCCTGCTCGTTAAGGAACCTCTTAAGGAACTCAGCGTCTTTGTAATCTACATATTTGATACCTGCTTTCTTGAAACGGCAGTATTTTTTCTTCTTAACCTCTACTGTAGGAGGGTTAAGGTAACGAATTTCGTTGTTAACTGGATTTGCCATAATTTTTACCTCCTAATTATTTTTGCTCAGCTTGGTTAGCCCTTCTTTTCTCTGCGTATGCAATAGCGTGCTTGTCCATTGCGAAAGTTAGGAAACGGATGATTCTCTCATCACGTCTGTACTGAGTCTCAAGCTTTGAAATGAAAGCAGGCTCAGCCTTGAACTCTATAAGGTGATAAAAACCTGTGGTTTTTTTCTGGATTGGATAAGCCAATTTCCTCAGACCCCAATCCTGCTCATATACAACCTCACCGCCATTCTCCTTGATAAGATCCAGGTATTTGGCTACCGCTTCCTTCATCTGTGCATCAGACAAAACGGGAGTTGCAATGAAAACGGTCTCGTACTGTTTTAACATCGTAAGTTAAAATTTAATTAATAATTAGTTTTATTACAAGCAGTTGCAGCCGTTTTGCCGGCTATTTCCACTACTTGGGGCTGCAAAGATATAAACTTTTGTGTAAGAAACAAAAATAATTCAATGATTTGCCCGGATGTGGAATTTGCTTCAGATAACCTGAAGCCATAAATTCACACTGTAGCAAATTATCCTTTTTTACAATCAAGGGGTTTATATCCAAAACTTTATTATATTTGTCTGCGCTAAAAACTTCTTAATTATGAGACGACTTCTTTACATGCTATTGTCATTAGCTCTTATTTTGGCATGTAGCAAGAGTGATCCGGACAATCCGAATCCAGAAAAGCCAAAGCAGGAAACAGTTACCCTTTCACCTGGCACCAATGCTGCGCCCGTCATAACTTCCCATGGTGGCACATCAACAGTTTCATTTACATCCAGCTCATCCTGGACTGCCTCAATCATCAACACCAAGGCAGACAGCTGGTGCAGCGTATCCCCTACCAGCGGTGTTGCAGGACCGGCCACAATAACCATAACAGTAAAGGAAAATACCACTCCCGACAACCGTTCGGCTTCAGTAGTAATTAAGGTAGGAACAGCAACCCAGACCATAAAGGTGGAGCAGAAACAGAAAGATGCCCTCACTGTAACAGCATCCTCATTTGAAGTTGCAGCAGAAGGGGGTGAAATAAAGGTAGCCACCAAATCCAATGTCTCATTCACCCACACCATTTCTACAGATGCACAGAAATGGATAAAGGCAGTAGAGACCAAGGCTCTCAAGGACTCAACCCTCACATTTGAAATTTCTGCAAATGATAATGTATCAAACCGTAGCGGCCAAATCTTCCTGGCGAGCGGAAATCTGAAAGATACAGTAAATGTATATCAGGCTGGCGATATCCCAACCATAGTGGTAAGCAAAGATGAATATGTCCTTAAATCAGAGGGAGAGAGCTTTGAAGTTGAAGTAGCCAGCAATGTGAACGCCACCATGAGCATGGTATTCCCACAAGGAGTGGAGGCATGGATAGCAGAAAACACCACAAGAGCGGTTTCAACCAATAAATTTTATTTTACGGCGCAGGCCAACGAATCATACGATTCCCGTACAGCATTGCTTGTTTTCTCCAATGCTGAAAATAACCTTGCGGACACAGTAACCGTAACCCAGGCACAGAAAGATGCTATTGTATTGGCAAAGAGTGAATATGAATTTGGAGCAGAAGGAGGAAACCTTGATTTTGAAATACAGACAAATGTAGATGTTACGGTTTCAATCCCGGACAGCTGCACAAGCTGGATCAGACAGGTTGAAACAAGGGCTTTGGAAACGAAGAAACTATTCTTTGACATATCTGCATCTGATACACTTAATAGAGATAGGGAAGGACAGATAATATTGCAGGGTGGTAGTGTGACACAAACAATAAAGGTAAAGCAATCAATAATATCTGCGGTGCTTGCAGCAGAACGGGATGCGTTGATTGCATTTTATAAAGCGACAGATGGGGATAATTGGACAGATAATACGAATTGGTGTAGTGATAAGCCTATTGGGGAGTGGTACGGTATAATTACGAAAGGTGAGTGTTATGGTATGACATCAAGTAACGCGGACAACATAGTTTGTGAGATTAATTTAAGTATTAATAATTTGTCCGGAGCTATACCTGCTAAGATAGGAGTATTTTCTGAATTGGAGAAATTATCATTACATGATAATAAAATTTCCGGAGTTATACCTGTGGAAATATTTAACTTAAAGAAATTGAGAGAGATATCATTAGGAAACAATGATATCTCTGGGAATATCCCATCTCGAATTGGAGAGTTAAGAGATTTAAGGTTTCTAGGTTTGGGAGGGAACAATTTAGATGGAATTATTCCAGAAAGTATTGTTGAATTGAAGAATCTGGAATATCTGACATTGGAATATAATAGTTTATCTGGTAAAATACCTGACTCTATCGGCAATCTGACACGGCTTATAATGTTTTCATTGTCTGGCAACAATATTGTAGGAAAGATTCCGGAAAGTTTGATAAGCATAAAGACTTTGGAGGATTTGAGTTTGTCTGATAATTCATTATCTGGGGAGCTCCCTGAGGGAATAGGTAATTTAGAGAATTTAAAGTGGATGTCTCTCCAGAGAAATTATCTTAGTGGAAGTATTCCAGCTGGTATTGTTAATCTTAAGAAATTGGAAAACCTAAATCTTCAAGGTAATGTATTTTCAGGTAATATTCCATCAGAAATAGGAAATCTTGAAAGTATTAAGTATATTAATCTGTCAGAGAATGATATTACAGGTTCAATACCTGAAAGTATTGTAAAGCTTTCAAAATTGGAAGAATTATACTTAAGTGACAATCGCCTTTCTGGAACTATCCCAGAATCATTTTACAATTGGAGTTTCTGGAAATCGTGGTGGGGACAGAGTGTAGGTGGAAATAAATATAAGTTTGATGATCTAACATTGCCTGGCCCTGAGAAGACAGTAACTTGTTTTGATGGCAAATCACTGGATTTGAAATCTGAGTTTACCAAGAATAAATACACCGTACTATTTGGGTGGTGTGATGATGCTAGTGCGGCATTTATCATGCCTCAAATAAAATCCATACATGCAGATTATTCAAGTAAGGGTATAAATGTTATTGGTTGGGCATTTTCAGGGTATCTTACAAAAGAGGCTGCTATGGAATATATGGAAAAATCTGGCATGAAATGGGATAATTTCTATTATGACATAAATAGCGGAGAGAATGTTTTTGGGCCAGATTGCTATCCATACGAATATGTTACCACTATAACTATAGTTGATTCTACAGGGAGAATAGTTTTCTCAGATTTGTATGACCGGAATATATATAATGAAGAAGGATACCTATTGAAATTGATAAATGATAATTTCCCTGCAGTTGAAAGAGATGAGGGAGAATTGTATGAATCTACTGATTATTCAAAGGATGGACAAGTTATACAGTTACAGAAAGCAACATCAGGAACAGGTATAGATTTAATTTTATTAGGTGATGGATTTAGTGACAGGCAAATTACTGATGGTTCTTATGAGAATTTGATGAAATTGGCAATGCAGGAATACTTTGAGTTGGAACCATATAAAACATATAAAGATCTGTTCAATGTATATTATGTTTTTGCTGTTTCACAAAATGAAGGCTACCATACCTATGGAGAAACATGTTTTTCTTGCCGACTTGATGGTACTTCGGAAATTTCAGGTAGAGACAGCAAAGTATTTGCGTATGCATTAAAAGCTATTGAGCCAGAAAGAATGGATCAATCATCGATAGTTGTAATTATGAATAGTGAAGATCATGCCGGCACTTGTTTTATGTATACTCCTTCTATAAGAGGAGTAGATTGGGCAGATGGTGCAACAATCTCATATTTGACAAAAGGCATTGGTGATGAAAACTTTGGAAATACATTGCGCCATGAAGCAAATGGCCATGGATTTGCAAAGTTGGCTGATGAATATTGGTACGAAACAGACGATATTATTTCAGCCTCAGACGCTGAATATAAAAACACTCTATATCGTAAATATGGATGGTGGAAAAACATTGACTTTACTGATAATCCAGCACAAGTAAAATGGAAAAAGTTCCTTGAGGATTCCCGTTATGCAAATGATGGTCTAGGGGTTTATGAAGGAGGTGCTGCCTATGCAAAAGGAGTTTGGCGTCCTACAGAAAGCAGTATTATGAGATATAATACCGGTGGCTTCAACGCCCCTTCACGTGAGGCAATCTACTACCGTATTCACAAATTGGCATACGGTGCTGATTGGGAGTATGACTATGAAAAGTTTGTGGAGTGGGATGCAATTAACCGCAAGACAGAAACTCAAACTAAGTCTATGCCGCTTGTGCTTGATCCGCAGAAAGGCTTTACACCTCTTCACCCTCCAGTGATTGTACCACACTCATGGAGAGAGGCAAAATAAGATTCTTAAAAAATAAATTTCAAAAAAAGAAAAACTTACATCGTAGTGGTGTAAGTTTTTCTTTTTTTGAAATGGAGAATGTGTCGATTTATTCATATTTGAGATAAAAAGCTGCCCGATAATAATTATCAAATTTGATAATAAATACTAATGATGTATATTTGCATCGTAAATGTTATAGAGATATGAATATTTACACAGAAGATGAGGCCTTGTTGGAGTTGCTGGAATATGGAAAGACAAATGACAAGAGGTATAAGAAGTTGCCAAAGGAGGCTGTAAAAGGTTTTTTGAAAGCAGTCAAATACTTGACTTTGGCAACCAGAATAGAGGATTTGTATAGGTTCAAAGGACTGAATTATGAGGCTTTACAAGGAACTTATAAGGGATTTGAATCAGTCAGATGTAATGATACTTGGAGACTGATATTTAAAAGTTACTCCCAAGAGGGCTCATTCATTGTTACAGAAGTAAGTTTAATTAAAATTTCGCACCACTATGAGTAGAATTGATTTGAGTAAGGTTGTCCCTGTTGAGGCTGTGCACGTAGGAGAAGTGATTAAAGATGAGTTGAAGGCAAGAGGGATGAAACAGAGTGAACTGGCAGGCCTTATAGGAGTGCAAAGGCCCATATTGAATGATGTAATCAAAGGGAAAAGGTCTCTGACACCGCACATGGCTCTCCTTATTGGGGAAGCCATGGATATTCCTGCCGAAATGCTCATGAAATTCCAAACTGCTTATGAGCTGGATTGTGCAAGAATAAGCGAGCGTGTAATCAGGCAGAAGAAGTATATGGAGGCGTGGAAGGTGATGAAGGATGCAATTAATGTGAAATACTATAGAAAGAAGGGAATAATCCAAGGCAATATCGTAGAGGATGTCAATAGGTTATATGAGGCATATAATGCCAAAAATCTGGACGAGTTCCTTACAAATATAAATCATTAGGGACTATAAAACTGCTGCCCGTCCTTTCGGCCATACGGCTCGGGACAGGCAGCAATTCAACTATAAAAATACTTGCTTAATTCAAATTTCACTGATACAAAGGTAAGGCAAAAGATATCCATTACCTAATTTTCAGGCCTTTTAAATATTGCAAGCGTAATTTTTACAACGTTGATTGTCAAGTGTTTATAATTGAAGATTTCTTACAGAATCTTGCAGCCGGGTTTCAAGGGCTTGCACGGGGGGAGATCAGCTGAAATTCATCTGCTGATCATGCGCTATCAGTTCCTGCAATGATTTTTTCAGACGGCTCTTCCTCACATAAATGTTCTGCGGGGTATCATTGAGGATAACGCTTATCTCCTGGGCAGAGAATCCGGCATAGATGAGGTTAAGCAATTTTATATTCTCCTCCTTCATGGAAGGGAACCTCTCCCTCACCTTCTTTATCACATCATTGTTCTTGGCATTCACCACCTGCTCCATCACCTCAAAATTATCACCGCTGAGCTGCAGCTTCAGCAGGTCATCCACCTTCTTCTGGAGTTTCTTTGTATTTCCCGACGATTCATAGTAGGTCCTCACCAGCTCCCTCACCTCAGCAAACCTGTTCTCAAGAAGATCCTTAAGTTCCTTCTCCTTTGCCTTGTGCACATCCAGCTGGGAAAGGAGATTCTCCCTTGAGCTCTCAGCCTTTGAAACCCTTGTGCCCAGAGAATCCATAGCATCCGCATACTGGGCCAGCAGGTCATTCTTCTTTTCAATCTTCCTTCTGTAGGAGGTTATCATGAATGCAATGACACAGGCCATCAGCATAAATGCAAGGGTGTATATAGCAGCCGAGCTGTACCACCTCACCTTCATCCTGTAGTTCTCTTCCTCAAGCCGCCTCTGCCAGAACTGCTGCTCCGCCTCCCTTACTGACTCGCTCCTGGCGGCATAATCCAGAGAATCCTTCAGCTGTATATACTTGCACCTGTACTTGGATGCCTCCTTGTAGTCTCCCTGACTCTCTGCAACTGAGGCTGATACAGAGTACAGCTCCAGAAGATTGTCGGGAAGAATATCTGCTCCCTCCCCGCTTCTTCTGTACTTTCCATATTTTCTGAGGTATCCCGCTGCCTCAGCCACCTTTCCCTTCTGGAGATGAATTTTTGCGAGAAGAGGGTAATCTGCGGGGAGCGGAATGCTGTCATTGAACTTGTTGTATGTACTGTCGAGCTGGGCAAGGGCCATCTCCTCACCCCCTTCCAACCTGCAGTACAGGGCTGCCACCTGGGTGGAATATCTCATAAGTGACTCATTGAAGATATTCTCCTTTGAAATTACGGCACTGTCCTGCGGGCTGAAAATCATCTTTGCCCTCATCTGCACACCATGCTGCATTGCCTCCTTATAATAATGTATGGCTTCCTGCACATTGCCGTTTGTGGCATATACCTGGGCCATCTGCTCGTATGTCTTCATCTTCAGCTCCCTTACGTCTGTGCCCGCAAGTTCAAAATGCTCCAGGGCCATGGAAAACATCTCAAGGGCATTGCTGTAATTCATCTTACCGGCATACAGGCACCCCTTGTGCCAGCAAATCTGCCCTTTCAGTACCACCTTGTCACTCTCACGGCATAGCTGTTCCGCCTGCAGGAACTCTTCCATTGCCTGATAATACTTGTGCTCCGCCTGATAGCTCTGCCCCGTATAGAAATGGTACAGTGCCTGCTCCAGCTGAGGGGAAATCTTTCCCTCCCGTGTAGAACAGGCTGCCACAAGCAGCACACATACAATATATTTCAGAAATTTCATATTCCGTGCAGATTTGCTGCAAAGGTACAATTAAAATGCAAAAAAACGGCAGCCGTCCATGGCTGCCGTTCCAAATTATATGGTATTGCCGATTATTTCTTAGGGGCATTTTTGAGGACCTCAACAACGAAATCCCACCATTTGCCTACTGAATCAATCTCAACCCTCTCATCCGGTGAGTGAGGAGAGAAGATTGTAGGGCCGCAAGAAACCATATCCCAGTTAGGATAAGTACCTCCAAGGATACCGCACTCAAGACCTGCATGGATAGCCATTACTGCAGGTTGTTTGCCGTAAAGTTTCTCATATACCGCCTTCATCTCCTTAAGGATAGGTGAAGCCATGTTAGGAGCCCATCCTGAGTAGCCGCCTCTGAATGAGACCTCAGCGCCTGCAAGCTCAAATACTGCACGCATCTTCTCTGCAAGGTCATCCTTGGCTGTATCTACAGAGCTTCTCATCAGAGAGTGAACGCTGATTGTACCGTTCTCAGATTTTACTATAGCCATATTGTTTGAAGTCTCAACAAGGCCCGGCATTGCATCGCTCATCCTCTCCACTCCGCTTGGGCAAGCGTACAAGGCTTTGCAGAGGTTCAATGCAACCTGCTGGCAGATAGCCTCACCCTCAATAGGGGTATCCTCAAGGAATACTTTTGCGTCCTTGTCTGTAGCAGCATACTCAACCTTAACCTCAGCCTCAACTTTTGCTACAAGAGCTTTTGCCTCAGCCAATTTTGCCTCAGGAACTGCGATATATGCCACACCCTCCCTTGGAATGGCATTACGCATGTTTCCGCCCTCAATGCTGATAAGTCTTGCATCAAGATCCCTCAACAAAGGAAGCAATGCCCTTACAAGCACCTTGTTTGCATTTGCACGGTAAAGGATGATGTCCATACCTGAATGGCCGCCAACAAGACCTTTTACATTAAGTGCCTGGCCTACATAACCTGCAGGAACAGCCTCTGTAGTATATTTGAACAAAGCCGAGCAATCCAGACCGCCTGCACAGCCTACATAAAGCTCACCCTCAGTCTCTGAATCAAGATTGATGAGGATATCACCTTTGATTACACCTGGCTTGAGCGCACGTGCACCTGTCATGCCGGTCTCCTCATCAATTGTGATAAGCACCTCAATAGGTCCGTGAACCATATCCTTGGACTCAAGTACCGCCATTGCAACTGCACATCCGAGGCCGTTGTCTGCCCCGAGTGTTGTACCGGTAGCATAAACCATATTATCTACGATTCTTGGCTTGATAGGGTCTTTCTTGAAATCATGCTCCACATCATTATTCTTCTGTGGAACCATATCAATATGCGCCTGGAGAATGATGCCCATCCTGTCCTCCATTCCAGGAGTTGCAGGCTTGCGGATAATCACGTTTCCAACCTCATCCTGAAATGACTCAAGTCCGAGGTTCTTTCCAAAATCACAGATATATTTTGCTGCCTCAAGTTCAAACTTTGAAGGACGCGGAATCTGTGTAAGAGCGTAAAAGTTTTTCCACACAACCTGTGGGGACAAATCTGCAATTGTATTCATAATGTGTATTTTTAGTGTGTTTATGATTATTTCAATGTAGTTTCAATAGGGAAGCTCTGGATCTTGCCAAGCTGATACACAGGAACCCTGCTCTGGAGAAGCACCTTCTGGCCGTCCAGGATACGGGCGGTAACGGTTACCGGCTTGCGGTACGCCACCCTTCCCTTGGTGTTCAGGGCCGCCTCAGAAACCGATGTTGGGGCAATAGGCTCATCACCTGCCACAAGCTCAAGCACTATAGGCCTGCCCTGCATGTTGTTTGCAGGAACCAGCCCCTGCGAATCAGATATCCTGAACGCAATATACATGTGGTTCTTGTTTGCAGCCTTTGGTATCACATCAAATACCGCTGTCTGCTCATCCCACACGCTCTTGCCCACAAACATGCTCATATATTCCTCCTCAAGCCTCTTTATCTCCTGCAGCGTTGCAGCCATGGCCTCGCCGCTGAAAGTGGCATCTGTATTGCCTGTAATGATGTCAACCCTCTTCTGCCTCAGGTTGAAAATCATCTCTGCAGTCTCTTCAGCCTTCTTCTCAAGGCTCTTCACAACCGCCTGCTCCTGTTTCACCGGCACCTTCTCAAGCCCCTCCGCTCCCATCACGGTCTTGTAGAGGGTTGTTGAAGTGTTGTCAATATTTGAGACCGCCCCCTTAAGGAACTCCTGCGCACCAACGGCACTCGGGAACCTCCACCGGGCAGCCTTTCCGGTATAGCCGTCAGAGAGGACAACAAGCCCCTGACTGCACATGCTCAGGAAATTTGCCGGTGCAGATTTGCTTCCCGACAAATTCACGGCTGCAGAAACCTGAGGGTCCGCCTCAACGTAAGGGACCATCTCAATTGACTTGATGGTATAGTAGTCTCCGCTTGCCTGTTTCACATCAATTCCAAGATATTTCTGGGCATATTGTGCATACGGCCCGGCCTTGTAAGCCTCATGGGCAGCAGTAACCTTAAGCGCAATTGTTGTGCTCGGCAAAGAATACACTATTGCTCCGGCCGGTGCCTCAACTCCGTCCAGCACCTGGGCTGAAGCCGGCAACTGCAGCGCAGCCAGCAACAGGGCGGCAACAAACAATCCAAATCTCTTCATAATTGTACAGTTTATTTGTCCATAAAAGGCTTGTGGCCATAAATCCTTTCATACTCAAGGATTTCATCGGGAAGAAAATTCCTTTTCCACCTCTTGTGGCTCCAAAGCCAGTTCACTTTATTTGCAAAGATATCCTTTTGCAAAAAATATGCAAATCTTCTTGTCAGTTCCCCACGAGAAACCCCTTTGGTATTCTCCTCAATGAGGCTGAACCTGATCTCATACCTGCCACGTGCAACCCTGTCCAAACCCATATATACCATAGGGATACCCAGACGGGCAGCCACATACTCCGCACCTGCGAGGAACAGCGTAGGCTGGTTGAGAAAATCCGCCACTACCCTCTCCTGCTTCGGAGACTGGTCTGCAATGAAAATGTACAGCCCCGTAGCCTTGCGGTCCTGCAGGATATGCCTGAGTATATGCTTTGATTCCAGGATGCCCCCCTTATTGCCGCTCTTGCGGAACGCCAGGGTCCTCATCCTCACAAAAACCTCATCAAATGCCTTGCTCTTTGCCCTCTTGTAGCTGAGGTAAATATTATGCCTTGCAAAGCCTCCGGTAACTTCCGCCCCTTGCGGACCTGTAACTCCGCCAAAGAGCTCCCAGTTGCCCACATGGCCCATCACTACAACCACCTTGGGATGCCTTGCACAAAGCTCGTCCATCATGCTCCTGTCCGGCACCGAAACCACCTTGCAGATCTCCTCCTGTGAAGCTGTAATAGCCCAGATGCTCTCCAGGGCAATATCCATCATATAACGGTAATACTCCTTGCGGAGCCTCTTCAATTCATCCTCCCCCATCTCTGGAAAGCTGCGGGACATGTTCTCATAAATCACCCTCTTGCGGTACCCCAGCAGCCCCAGACAAAATGCACACACATCCGAAAGAAGGTAAAAGAACCTCCTCGGCAACAGGGAAACCACATACAAGCACCCCCACATCATCCAAAACAATAACTTCTGCATTCCTTTTTCCATCCGCCTCCCGACAACATCACATGCTCCGGAAAAGCACAAAAACAAATTTAACGAAAAATGCCCAAAGAACACAAAAAAGTTTATTGGCAGGATATGACGGCACAAAAAAACCGGCTCCTTGCGGGAACCGGTTCCGTGTATTGTAAAGCCGGAGGAATTACGCAGTAACTCTCTCAAGCCATTTTACCATACCAAGCATTACACCCATAGATACAAGACATACTACGAGGAATACTGTCCAGCACTGCCAGATTGGCCATGCGTTGTACATAAGTGGACCGATCCACAAAAGGAGGTTACCAAGAGCGGTAGCAGTAAGCCACAATCCCTGGCAAAGACCAAGAAGGTTCTTAGGAGCCACTTTTGAAACGAATGACAAGCCAAGTGGAGAGATGAACAGCTCTGCAACTGTAAGGAAGAAATATACAGCGATAAGTACCCACCAGTGAGCCTTGTTGGCCATCTGCTCAGCAATTGGAAGTGCCTTGTATGCATCAGCTGAAGGATAACCCTTCATCATTGAGAAGATGGCAAGGAACAGGAATGCCAAACCTGCAATGAACATACCGATCGCAATCTTACGAGGTGTAGAGATAGCTTTGCCTTTCCTTGCAAGAGCTGCAAAGATAGCCATGATAACCGGAGTAAGTGTAATTACAAAGAATGGGTTGATCGCCTGCCAGATCTCAGGAGCAACTGCCGATGAATCAACGAAGTCACGTGCAAAGAATGAAAGTGACATACCGTTCTGGTGGAATGAGAACCAGAAGAAGATTACTATACCGAGCACTGCGAACAATGCATACATCCTCTGTTTGATCTCCTTGGCCATAGCAGCCTTCTCCTCAGCAGTGTACTCTACGCTCTGTGCTGCAACCTTCTTTGCAGGAGTAGGGAACATCTTCTGTGAGAAGAAGAAGATTACCAATGAAATTACCATTGCTGCAACTGAAGCGATGAATGAGTAGTGGATACCCTCATTAAAAATCTGCAGGTAGTTCTGGCAAGCTGCTGCCATGTCTGCAACCTGACCGCCGGCTGCAGCCATAAGCTGCTGCAAGTTTGCAAGAGCCTCAGGAGCCATTGCAGCGGCAGAGTTGATATACTCGTGGCAGAGTGCAGGGAGCTGTGCGTTATACTCCATACCGTTG
This sequence comes from Bacteroidales bacterium, assembly GCA_017482565.1. Lineage (GTDB taxonomy): Bacteria > Bacteroidota > Bacteroidia > Bacteroidales > UBA932 > Egerieousia. The sequence goes on from JAFUMO010000065.1 coordinate 52,468, forward strand.
GTACCCAACCACCACTGACGCAGAACCGGTGCCACGAAAGGAGCGATAAGGCCACCTACGTTGATGAATACATAGAAAATCTGAAAACCGGCATCACGTTTGTCCTTTGCCTCTTTGAGAGCCTCAGGACCTTTCTTTGCAGCCTCAGCCTCAAAATCATCATACATCTGGCCTACAATAGCCTGGAGGTTACCCTTGAACAGACCGTTACCGAAAGCGATAAGGAACAATGCTGCACAGGTAAGTGAAAGCAGCCATGTAGTATTTCCTGCTGTTGCAAGGATAGGAATGGAAAGGATAATGTATCCTGTTGCCATAATTACAAGACCTGTCTTGATAGTACCCTTGTAATTCTGGGTACGGTCAGCAATAAGACCGCCAACGAGTGCAAGAATATAGATACCTGCATAGAAGCATGAGTAGATTGTACCGCTCACACCCTCGCTCAAACCGAATTTAGAACATAGGAAAAGTACAAGTACCGCATTCATGATGTAGTATCCGAAACGCTCTCCCATGTTGCTTAGAGCTGCTGCTAGCAACCCTTTAGGATGTCCTTTAAACATAAGTTACAGTTTTAAGATTATTAATGATTTCTGGTTATATTTATTCCAAATTTCTGAACATATTTGGCAAAGATATAAATAATTGCCGTTTTTTAAACTATTTTTGCGGCATTATGGATAAAGTTGCAGTTGTAATCCTCAATTGGAACGGCAGGAAGTTCCTACGCAAGTATCTCCCTGCACTTGTTGCCAACACACCATGTACAATGGCAGGGGGCAATGTGTCCATAATTGTTGCCGACAACGGCTCAACAGACGGTTCCATGGGATTTTTGGAAAAGGAATACCCGCAGATAAGGAGGATTCCACTTGAGAGGAACTACGGCTTCACCGGAGGATACAACCGTGCCATGGCACAGGTTGAGGCGGAATATTTCATACTCCTGAATTCAGACATTCTGGTTCCCCGCAATTGGCTGGAACCACTCGTTTCATTCATGGACACTCACCCTCAGGCAGGAATCTGCCAGCCGAAGATGCTCTCTGAGGGGAAGCATCAGGAGCTGTGTATGGAAGCAACAGGGGAAAAGGACCTTACAGGAGGATTTGTTCCTCAGAGGGGTAAAGAGGGGGAATTGTCGGGAGGAAAACATGAGACCTTTGAATATGCAGGGGCATGCGGGGGATACATGGATGTGCTGGGTTTCCCATTCTGCAGGGGAAGGGTGCTTTCCAGTGTGGAGGAAGACAACGGCCAGTATGATGATGCTGCACGGGTGTTCTGGGCATCCGGGGCCTGCATGGTTGTACGGAGCTGTGTATGGAGGGAGCTGGGAGGGCTGGATGAGGCTTTCTTTGCCCACATGGAGGAGATAGATTTCTGTTGGAGGGCCCAGTTGGCAGGGTATCAGGTATGGGCCGTACCGCAGAGCCATGTGTTCCATGTAGGGGGAGGCACGTTGCCAAACAATTCTCCGCGCAAGCTCTTCTTCAATTACCGCAACAACCTCCTTATGCTCTACAAGAACCTCCCTGTTGGTGAAGGCTGGGAGGCATTCGGATTCAGGAACGGCAACAGGAGCCTGTACATCTTCTTGAGGATGTGCGTGGACTGGCTCACCGCAATTATATATCTGCTCCAGCTGAAATGGAGCTTCTTCACTTCTGTATTCAAGGCCCACAGGGATTTCTTCCGCATGAAAAGGAATGCGGCAATTACCCTGCCGGATAACCGCCGCAATCTCCCTTATGGAATCTGGCCCAAGAGCATGCTTGTGAGCAGGCTTCTGGGAAGACCCGTAAGGTTCTGAATAACCTTTTATATAGTTGAATCCACCACCCAGCTGAAGGCCCTCATACCCATCAGCGGATTGTTCTTGTCCAGTACACTCAGTCTCTTCATAAAGTCCTCTGCCACCTTGTCCTCTACAACTGAAATCATTGCAGAGTTAAGTGTTGGCCAGGCGTGGTCTCCAAGATGAGGCTCACCACCGCGCGAGCCCCTTCCTGAAACCTCTTCCCAGTTTGTGAAACCCTTTACACCTGCCTTGAGCATGATATCCAGAATCTCATCCTTGAATGCCTGGTTATATGATACAAATACTGCTTTCATATTCTTCCGTTTTTCACATTAACATTATTTTGCAAGCCTCAACGCCTTGAGTGAGGACTTCCTCCTCCTCTTCAGGCCATTACCTGCAAATACACAATACATTACAGGTACAATCACCAGGGTAATGAGTGTTGAAACAGAAAGACCCCATGCAACACATATACCCAAACCGTTCCACATCTCAGCACCCTCACCTGAACCAATGGCCATAGGAATCATACCCAACACTGTTGTAAGGGTTGTCATGAGTACAGGACGGAGACGGGATCTTCCCGACGTTACAATCGCGTAGGCTATGCCCATTCCTCTCTCACGGCAGAGGAGGATGTAGTCGATAAGCATGATACCGTTCTTAACCACAATACTCATCAGCATGATCACACCAATCATTGACATCACGTTCAAAGGCTGGCCGGTTACAAGGAATCCGAGAATCACACCCACAAACGCAAACGGAATTGAGAACATGATTACAAACGGATATGTAAGTGACTCAAACTGTGCCGCCATTACAATGAACACAAGGATAATGATGAGTACCATGAGTATTGTAAGGTCTGTAAAGGTCTCAATCTGATCCTCGTATGTACCTCCAAGCTGCCAATCAACACCCATAGGGAGCGTCTCCTCAGACATAAACTTGTTCGTAGCCGCCACCAGGTCTGACATTGCCATGCCCTGAGGCACAACTGCTGATACGGTTACAAGACGCTCACGGTCCTTACGCTCAATTGCCGGAGGGGTAAGTATCTCCTTAACCTCACCGAGGTCCCTGATTCTAACGCCCTGGCCCATAGAGTTGTAGATAAGAATATTCTCAATATCCTCTACAGTTGTACGGAACTCAGGTGCATATCTGATGAGGATATCATACTCCTCACCGTCCTCACGGAAATACGAAGCTGTAACACCATTGATACGGTTCCTCAAATATGTTGAAACGGTGCTTGTGTTCAAGCCGTTGAGGGCAATCTTCTCACGATCGAAATCTACCTGGAACTCAGGGGTATACTCATCACGGCTAACCTGAACCTGTTTTACTCCCGGGATATTGTAGAATCCGCGCTCAACCATTGCGGCCGCCTTGTCTGTATCCTCAAAGTCATAGCCGTAAAGTTCAACATCAACTGTAGCCTCACCACCCATTCCACCTTGCTGACCTCCGGCCACTACCTGGAATGTACGGATCTGAGGATACTCTGCCAAGTCATTTCGCATCATGTTACAGATTTCAATCAAGCCCCTCTCACGGTCCTCAACACTACCAATGTTTATGTTAAAGCTCATATAGTGGGTACCTGAAGTCTGCATCATCTCAAATGTACTGCTGTTTGAGTTTGAAGCACCCTCACTCACGTTACAGGTTACAATCTCAGGATATTTCTTCATGAACTTGTCTACAAGCTCAAGTGCAAGGTCTCTGGTAATCTCCTGCCTTGTACCCATAGGGAGCTCAACAGTAACTGAAATACGTCCGTTATCTGAAGCAGGGAAATACTCACTCTTCACCAATGAGCTTCCTCCTACCACTACAATCACGAACAATGCAAACGCCATGAAGATGGTTTTCCTCCTGTTCTTCACACACCATGAAAGGAGCTTTCCATAAGCACCGTCCAACCAGTCCAGGAACTTGTGGAAAGGCCCCAGGATAAGCTGCTGGAACTTGCCCTTGTGAGGGTTAAGCCTCAACATCAGAGAACACATCATCGGGATAAGTGTAAGTGCTGCAACAGTTGAAACTATCATGATGATACTAACAATCCAACCCAACTGGCGGAACAATACACCTGCCATACCACTGATCATTGTAAGCGGAAGGAATACAGCCAACATTGTAAGGGTAGATGCAATAACAGAGATTGCCACCTCATTGGTTGCATAAACCGCAGCACTCTTTGGACGGCTTCCCCTCTCAATATGGGTTGTTACGTTCTCCAATACCACAATTGCATCATCCACTACCATACCAATTGCAATTGACAATGAACTCAACGAAATGATGTTCAATGAGTTTCCTGTTGCAAAGAGGTATATCAACGATGCCAGCAATGAAATAGGGATTGTAAGCATGATGATGAATGTGGCCCTCCATCTTCCAAGGAAGAGATATACAACAATCATAACCAGGATGAAGGTTATCATGATTGTCTCAACCAAAGAGTTGATGGTGCTGATGATGTTGTCTGATGTATCCACAATCACACCTATCTCCACATCTGAAGGAAGCTTTGCCTGAAGGCTTGGGAGCATCTCCTTAACCTTGCTTGAAATGCTCACGGAGTTTGCTCCTGACTGCTTCTGCACGATGATCATACCACCCTTCTTGCCATTGTTGAAGGTCTCTTTAGAGCGCTCCTCAAGGCCATCCTGGATAGTTGCCACATCCTTCAGATATACGGGCTTGCCGTTCCTCACACCAATCACAAGGTTCTGCATCTCATCCGCACTTGTGAACTCCTTCTGTACACGCAATGCGTATGTATTTGAACCTACGTCAATCTGGCCCGCAGGAGTATTCCTGTTCTCCGCAGCAATGATACCGGAAATTGTCTCAATAGGAATATTATAAGCCTCCAGCTTGTGGGGATCACAATAGATGGTAAGCTCACGCTGTGGGGCACCTGAAATTGATACGGTACCTACACCGCTGATACGTGCCAGCGGGTTTGCCACAACATCATCCAGAATTTTGTACAAACCTGGAGTACTCTCCTCTGCTGTTACAGAGAGGAGGAGAATTGGAATGTCATCCGCGCCGAACTTGAAGATGATAGGGGTATCAACGTTATCAGGAAGGGCCGACGTTACCATATCCAGCTTGTCCCTGACATCATTGGTTGCCACATCAATATCTGTACCATACTCAAACTCCAACACTACTACTGAAACATTCTCCTTTGATGTAGAAGTGATATGCTTGAGGTCACTCACACTATTGAGGACGTTCTCCAAAGGCTTGGTAACGTTATTCTCAATATCGGAAGCATTCGCACCCTGGTAAGTTGTCATTACCATGATAGTATTGGTCTCAATCTCCGGGATAAGGTCAATAGGGATGTTTATCAGGGAGAAGATACCGAATATTGATACTGCCACAAAGATAAGGGCAGTAGTTATGGGTTTCTTTACCGCACTTTGATATAAACTCATTTTCTGTACTTTCTAAATTTTTATCTGACTACAGCTTATTTCACCACCTCAGCCTTGCCGCCGTTCACAACTCTTGAGTGTCCCTCTGTAACTACCTGGTCACCTGAAGCAACACCGCTGATAAGCTCGTACTCTGTACCAAACCTTCTGCCAAGTTCAATCTTCTTGAACTCAATCTTACCATTGTCATATACGTACACGTATCTGTCACCGGAACCGGTCTGTTTTACAACCGCCTGGTCTGGAACCACAACATGTTTTGCTGTACCATAAGAGAAGGTAACCCTTGCAAACATTCCGGGACGAACCCTCTGGTTCGCATTTGCAATGGTAATCTCTACAGGGAATGTCCTTGTTGCAGGATCAATTGTAGGATATACAAGTGAAACCTTTCCCTTGAACACCTCATCGCCGTAAACATCAAGCCTTACGTCAACCTCCATACCTTTCTTTATCTGGGTAAAAAGAGCCTCTGATACATTAACCTTAAGCTTTACAGGGGTAATCTGCTCAACCACATAAACCGGAGAACCGCCGTACATGTCACCTGCATCATAGTTCCTTGCTGTAACAATGCCGCTCACTGGGGTTCTGAGAACTGTATTCTCAAGCAGGTTGTTATAGTTGCTCCTTGATACGCTTGAAGCCAGCTTCATTGCATCCCAATTGCTCTTTGAAATGCCGCCAACCTGGTAGAGCTGGTCAATTCTGGCAAACTCAATTGAATCATTCACCATTTTAAGCCTTGCCTGCTCAAGGTTTGTTGCATCCAAAGTTGCAAGGATCTGGCCCTTCTTCACATGGTCACCTACCTCTACGAGAATCCGCTTGATCCTCAATGGCATCTGAGGGGCAATCTTATTTACCACCTCAGCCTCAACTGTTGCTGTGAATGTCTCAATCTGCTCAACCTCCCTCTCAAAAACCTGCTGTACCCTTACCTGTGGGATAACCTCAGCCTCAACTGAAGCTGTATTCTCCTCACCTGATTTGCAGGAGAAAACAACTCCCGCCAACATTAGCACCGATAGTGTCCTAAACAATCTTTTCATATTCTATCTATATCTTATTATTTTCTTATTCGTTCCCGTTAAACTGGTTTACTCCCAAAATCTTGTCCAATGAAGACTTGAGTGTCATGTATGTATATACAGACTGGTTGAGGTTGAGCCTTGCCTGGAGAAGGCCAAGCTGCGCATCCTGAAGCTCAAGCAAGGTACCGCTTCCCACATCATACCTCTTCTTTGCTATATCATAGCCTGCCTCTGCCCCCTCAATGGTCTTCTTTGCAGCCTCATACTGCTTGAGGCTTGTCTCAAGGGAGTTGAGCACCTGCATTACGCTTATCTCAAGGTTCCTTATTGCATCCTCCTTCTGAAGGGCAAGCTGCTCCTGCTGCACTTTTGTCTGGCGCAGGTCATTGTAGCGCTGTCCGCCTGAGAAGATAGGAATGGTAAGGGCAAGTGTACCTGTTGAATAAGGGTTCCACTTATAGTCCTTGAACTTGTAGTTTTCAGCCATTGCAATCCAGCTGTAGCCAATCTGGGCCGCAAGCGTAGGATAATACTTGGCCAGCTTCATCTCGTATGTCTTGTCAAGCATCCTCTCCTGAATCTCAATCTGCTTGATTGCAGAGTTGTTCTCCACAGACTTGTTCTCATATGCAGCAACATCACCTACAGTCTTCTCATAATCCTCCAATGAACCCATGCAGGCAATGTTTTGGTCCAAATCTATACCTATAACAGCCTTAAGCCTCCAGTTGCCCAACACAATGTTGTTCTGTGCATCATACATGTTCGGCTCAGCATTCTGCATTGCCACCTCCGCGCTTATGAGCTCGAATTTTGAAGCAAGGCCGGTATCATACTTGCCTTTCACATCATTGTAGTTGTCAACTGCATTGCTGTAGTTCTCCTTATATACATCATAGAGTTCCTGCGCCAGCAGCACACCGTAGAAGGCCTGCTGCACCTGGTCTATCAGGTCCTGCCTTGAACCCTGAGCCTTCTCCACTGCCAGCTCCACATCCATGCCGGTTATCTGTATTGCCTTCCATAACTCCACATTCACAAGTGGCAGAGCCGCATTGAATCCGGCCGACCAAGTGTTATTTACACCAATTGTTATCTCCTGTTCCATCATGAAGAGCTTCTGCTTCTTGATGGCACGCTGATAACTGCCTGTGAAATCAATCTTTGGGAACAGGGAGGCGTATGTACCTTTCTTTGCGTACTCTGTCCTCTTGATCTCCTTATCTGCAACCTTCACGGTGATGTTCTCGCTCAAGGCAACCTTGAGGGCATCATCCAAGGTGAGGTGCAATGTATCCTGCGCCTGAACAGCTGAGGACACAAACAGGGTTGCAACCGCTGCAACCAGGAACTTTACAAAATCAGTTCTTCTCATCTTTTTTACCTATAATTAATATCTGTTTTTCCGAGAGTGAATCAGGCTGCAAATATCTTGCAATAAACACAAACAAATTCGCCACAAATTACACTATTTTGGTCTTAAACAGAACAACATTTACAGTAACAATGTCAAAAAAAAGGACCAAGAGTACATTTTAGCTTCAAAAAATCCTATATTTGTCCAAATCTATACTGCAAAAATTCCTTGCATAGATTTTGTAACCATATTCCCGACAATTTTTAAACATAAAATAAAAGATGAAACACGAAATAAGCCCAAATATCGACCTTAAAGAATTTTTACAGAGGATAGAGGGATATAATTTCAACAACAAACTTGGAATGGCCTACATCTCCCCATTCTCAAAGAGCAACATAAACGAACTTCCACCCCCCAAGCATACTTCCACTAATGAAAACGAGAATACAATAGGATACCTCGTAATAATATCGGGAAAGCTGGAGCTCTCCATTGATTATGTAAACTACACATTCAACAGCAGCAGCTGGGTAGAGCTGCGCCCTACAGCAGAGGTGAAGCTTATCGGATACAGCAATGATTTCATGGCATACATAGTGACAGCTGCCGAGTCATTCGTTCTTGACACATTGCTGGACAAGAAGCCCATTCCAATCTCCCATTTTGTGGACATGAAGGAATCCCCGCATCTGGAACTCACAAGTGATGAGCTTACAGCCCTGAAGATGAGCCTGGACCGCATCCTGTATTACCTCCGCAGGGAGCACAGCTTCAAGAAGGACATGCTGCACAACACGTTCTACAACTTCATATTGGAGGCCAGCCATATCTTCCACAATAGGGATGGTGTACGCAAGCAGCTGAACAACCTTTCAAGGAAGGAGACCATCATAAGGGACTTCTTGGTACTTGTGGAGCAGAATGCCCAGAATGAACACAACCCGTCATTCTACTCGGACAAACTGTGCATAAGCACCCAGTACCTCTCAATAGTATTGAAAGAGGTAACCGGACATACCGCCAACTACTGGATAGCCAAGAAGATCACCTCTGAGGCAAAGATCCTCCTAAGGACCCCAAGGCTTACCATAAAGGAGATTACGGACAAGCTACACTTTGCAGACCAGTCCTCGTTCGGCAAGTTCTTCAAGAAGCACACCGGAATATCCCCCAAAAAATATCGGGAAGATTTCTCATCTCCCCGATAAAATATAAGATGTGTTTTTTTAATGGGGGAGACGACGCAGTCTCCTCTGCTTCGTCATCGCAAGCGATAACTCGCACCCGTCGAATGAGGTCCCCCCATTAAAAAACACATCTTTATAATTACATCTTTATAATACTTCTATCACTCTCTCCAGGCGTTTTCCTCTTGAGCCTTTAATTAATACGGAGCAACCTGAGAGGGGATTTCCCCTGAAATGTTCCTGTAGAAGCAGGGAGTCCTTGAAGAATTCCATTCCCGACAAATCATCAAGGGCTTTCCCCGCTGCAGCAAACTCATCGCCCACCAGATAGATTTTCCCGAATCCTTTGGAAACTGCAAGACGGAGAATCTCAACATGCTCCGCAACTGAATCTGGGCCGAGTTCCAGCATATCTCCCAGAAGAAGCACCTTTGACGGCATCTTAAGGGAGGCAAAGTTCTCTATTGAGGCCTTCATGCTGGCAGGGTTTGCATTGTAGGCATCAACCACAAGCCTGTTGCGGCCGGTATCGGCAAGCTGCGACCTGTTATTGGAAGGGACATATGCCCCAATTGCAGCTACCGCATCGGCAGCAGGGACATCCATGTATGAAGAGACGCACATTGCCGCAAGCACGTTATCTGAGTTGTATGCACCTATCAGGTTTGTATTTATTGTAATCCACTCCGGCTCACGGTTCTCCTCCACCGCTGAATAGCTGGGATTTGGTATTGTCATTGAAAGGAACGGAGAGCCCCCTGTATCTACCACAATCCCGGCCCCGTCATTGGATACTCCGTATGGCACAAGCTGCATCCTCTCCCTCTTGGATGCCATCTCCACGAGGAGGGGATTATCCATATTCACAAAGGCAATCTTCCTGTGCTCATTCAGGTAATCATACAGCTCACCTTTTGTGGCCATAACCCCCTCAAGGGAACCGAATCCCTGCAGATGGGCCTTGCCCACATTTGTCACGAGCCCGAAGCTGGGACATACAAGATTTACCAGCAGCCCTATCTCCCCGGGATTGCTCGCACCCATCTCAATGACAGCCGCCTGGGTATCTGCATTTATCCTCAGCAATGTAAGGGGCACGCCTATATGGTTGTTCAGGTTTCCCTCGGTTGCAACCACATTATATTTTGTCCTCAGACATGCCGCCACCAGCTCCTTGGTGGTGGTTTTTCCGTTGGTGCCTGTAAGGGCAATTACAGGTATCCTGTGCTGCTTCCTGTGGTATCTTGCCACCTGCTGCAGGGTGTGGAGGACATCCTCCACAAGTATTATACTATCGGGAAGCAATTCCTCAACCCCCGGCTCATCCACCACTGCATAGGCTGCCCCCTTCTCCAGGGCTGCCGCTGCAAAATCGTTTCCGTTGAAGGTCTCCCCCCTCAAGGCAAAGAACATGCACCCGGGAAGGATGTTCCTGGTATCTGTGCATACCCCCTGTGAGTTTTCAATATACAGCCTGTATATCTCCTCTATTTCCAGATTCTTCATGGCTATTTTACACCTGTTGAGCCGAAACCGCCGGCCCCGCGTTCAGTTTCTCCCAACACCTCAACCTCTTCCCACTCTATCTTCTCATATTTTGCAATCACCATCTGAGCAATCCTCTCACCCGGGTTTATCACAAACTTCTCCTTTGAGACATTCACAAGGATAACCTTTATCTCACCCCTGTAATCGGCATCAATCGTACCCGGAGAATTGCATACCGTAACCCCGTGCTTTGCGGCGAGCCCGCTCCTCGGCCTTACCTGAGCCTCATATCCTGCAGGCAGTTCAATATAAATGCCTGTAGGGACCATCGCCCTGCAAAGTTCCCCAAGCTCTATAGGCTCCTCAATTGCAGCCTTCAGGTCCATGCCAGCAGAGAGTTCCGTTGCATAGAAAGGTGCCGGGAACCCGCTCTTGTTTACAATCTTCACTTTCATAATGTATATGTATTTATCATTTTTTTCTGTATGATGCCAGCCTCGCCAGCCCACCGCCCAACTTTAGGGCATAAACCATATAGGCAAGCAGCAGCACAGTGTTCACTGCCAGCTTAACTATGATCCTGTCCTGCAGCCCCAACATATCCTGCAACAGCAGCGAAACCCCGAACAGGAGCAGCCCCGCCCCTATATATCTGCAGATTATACCCCATCTGTACGGTATATAATAGTGCCTGTTCCCCAGCCATACGCTGTACAGGAGCATCACAAGGCAGCTCAGAACATGTGCTGCAACCGACGCCCAGTATGAGAAGAGCGGCATGAAGGCCACATTCACCGCAACCGTAACAGCAAGCCCCGCAAGGGTTATGCTTATTGCGTATTTTGTTTCACCGCTCAGCTTGTACCACATTGACACATTGAAGAGCATTCCCAGAATCATGTATGAAATGAGCATGAACGGAACCGTACCCAACGCACCGCGGAAATCGGAACCCAGGATAAGCCCTATTATATCAATATATAGTGTAACCCCCAGAAAGATGAGGATGCAGAATGCAGTGAAATACTCCATTACCTGGGCCAGCAGCTCCTTGTCTTTCCCCCTTGCAAAGAAGAACGGTTCCGCTGCATAGCGGAACATCTGTATAAAGAGGTTCATTATCACGGCCAGCTTCACTGCTGCCTGGTACTCCCCCAGATCGGCACGCCATACCACCCCTTCCGGAGCAAAGAACCTGAAGAGGATCCTGTCGAAGCTCTCATTCACTATCCCCGGCAGCCCTGCTATCATAAGTGGTATAGAATAGGCCATCATCTGGCGGAACAGCCCCCTGTTGAAGGTGACCTTCATCCTGAGAAGATCTGGGATGAACAGGATTGTACATACCACGCAGCTGAGGAAGACCGCAAAGATTATATATGAAAAATCTGCCGTTGCCGGGATAAATTCCAGAAGGAAGCTGCCGGGATGGGAAGCCAGGTATCCAGGTACCACAAAAAAGAGGAGAAGATTGAATCCCAGCTCGCTGAGTATCTTTATTGTCTTGAATGCGGCAAACTTGAGGGCCTTCTGGAGGAACCTCAGCCTTGCAAAGAGGATTGCCGTAATGGAATCAAGGGCCAGGATCCCCCCCGTATAGACAATCATCTTGCCGTACCCTGCATAACCCATTGCAGAAGCCAGGGAATCAGAGAAGCAGCACATTGCGGCAAAGAAGATGAGACTTACTCCCAGGATAGTGGTGAACGCCGTACCGAAAGGTTTGCGCGGGTCATCCACCTTGTTGGCAAAACGAAAGCAGCCGGTCTCAAGCCCCAGCACCAGAACTACCTGAAGAACCGCTATATATGACATTATTTCCGAGTACGAGCCATACTCACCCACAGTAAGGATACGGGTGTAGATAGGGACAAAGAAGAAATTTATCATCCTTGCCAGAATTGTGCTCAATCCATATATTGCAGTCTCTCCTGCCAGTTTTTTAAGTACTCCCATCGGATCAGTCTTCCATCATTTTCTTTTTGAAGAGGAGAAATCCCAAATTCAGCTGAGGATACCATCTGTGCCTCTCCCCGCTCTGGTAATAGGAGGCCGAGAATGACACCGGACCTGCCGGAGACTGCCATACAAGAGCCACATTTCCCAGAAAAGCCCCTTTGGGGAATTTCCCGCTGCGGATATATCTCCCCTCCCCGTCCGGCACAAATTTCCGGTATGGCTGGAAATAGGAGATATTACCATGCAAAAATAATGTTTTTGTTGCACAAATCACTGGAGAAATTCCAATCCCTGCATAAGCTTCCGCCCTGTACCCCTGCAAAAGCAGCGTACGGCTGTGCGGGAACGGGGAAAATGCAGGCAGTTCCAGCAATGAAGGGACATACTCCCTCATCCTGCTCCCGCTCTGCCATGCAATGTCTGCACAATATCCCAGCTTCAGCCAACGGTTCACCTCCCTGTAGGAATCAGCCATGGCACGGAACCTGAATATACCTCCTGAACGCCACCTTGCCCCGGCCTTCACCATTGTACCGGCAACCGGATACAGGGGAGCATTGCGGGTATCCTTGCTGAGCCACAAGGAGGTGGAGAGATGTTTCCCCAGATGCAGGTTTCCCTTCATCAGCAGGTTGTCCCTCTCCCCCACTGCCACAGCTCCCCCTACCCTCAGATAAATCTCACGGTATTCTTCCCTGTAAGGATATGTGTAGCGGAACATGTGTACCACCCCCTCCACACCATAATACGTTAGGGGGCTTATCCCCACATTATGACGCCACCTCACGCTCCCGCCCATATAGTGCCTGCCTATATTCATATCCCCCAGAATGCTCCACGGTGTCCTCCCCAACCGGGTGTATGAGACACCTGCATACCCCTGGTTCAAATCTGCAGAAGAGATGTTGCCACCTATGAAAAGCTTCAGCGGCGCTGCCGGTGAGCCCTTTATCTTCAGTGTCACAATAGAATCACGCTCAAGGGAATAGAACGGGTAAAAAGTCTTTACCGTACCGGTTGCCGCAACCTTATAATACCCCCTCTTGAGGGTGCTGAAATCAAAATCCTGTGGGGGGAAGCCTGCAATTGTCCTCTGTACAAAACTCCTCTGCCTGCCATCCAGTTCCCCCTCAAACACAATCTCCCCGGAAAATCTCAGGGGCCTTGTCAGCTGCCTGAAAGCCAGCCTCATTGAATCAAGTTCCCTGCGGCTCCTCTCCCTCCCTATAAGCTCCTTCAGCCTTGGAATCTGCTCCATGGCCCTGCTGTAGCCCAGGGCTACAATCTCATCCAACTTGTCAAACTCCATAACCCCGTAGGGGTATCTCTCCCCTATGACAAGCCCCTTGTCGGGAGGAATGGAGAAATCTGTGCGGGAACTTATCATGTTTGTCACCTGCGCTACAATATCCTCATCATCCAGGGGAGTTCCATCCCCCACACATCTCGCCCCAATGATGAAATCCGGGGCATGGAGCCTCTCAAGTTCCTTCCACGGGAAATTATCATAGAACCCGCCGTCAAAGAGAACCGTTGAATCTATGGTAATGGGCTTGAACACAAAGGGGTATGTCATGGATGCCCTTACCGCTCCACCCAGATCTCCCCCTGTATGTATCACCTTGCTCTTTTTGAGGATATCTGCAGACACACAGAAGAACGGCACCATAAGGCGTGAAAAATCGTGCCCACAAGCTATTGAAGGGGAGGCATAGGCCTCCATCATGGCAAGATCCATTGAATAGGGGAGCACCAGGCTTGAGGGGAGCGAGACCTTTACCTTCCCCATCCCCTTCCCTCCTGTACCCTTCCTCTGCAGGGATATGTTGAACATCTTTGGAAGAGGCTCTTCCCGATAGAAATATGTGGCATAATCCGCCTCCTGCCTCCCCGAATACCAAGCCTCAAACTCCCTTGACCCCACAAGGGAGAGCATATCATCCGGAGAGAGCCCTATGGCATACATGGAGGCTATCACCGCCCCCATTGAAGTGCCGCAGATGTAATCTATAGGGATATTGTTCTCCTCCAGAGCCCTGATAACCCCAATATGTGAAAGCCCCTTTGCCCCGCCTCCGCTGAGCACCAGCCCCACCTTGCCATAAACCGGATATTCCGGCACTCCACCCGCTGCAAGGGTATCCCTGCCGTAGCAATGCATGGAGAGGAGTACAATTATTGATAAAAAGAGACTATGTTTCATAAATATTTCCAAAAAAGCCTACCTTTGTGATATTGGGAACGGAAATCACTTTTAAAACAAAAAATATGAAAACAAGATTAATCAGTCTGCTTTTTATTGCCGCAATTATTGTGGCAGGCTGCAAGAGTTCAAACAAGGAGGTAAAGGAGCCAGCTCCCGCACCTGTTCCAGAAGTACAGGAACCTGCATTGGCATTCAACCCAGATTCACTGGCAGAAGAGCCTGTATTCAACATTGAGACAACCAAGGGTACAATCAAGATCAAGCTCTACAAGGAGACCCCTCTCCATAGGGACAACTTTGTGAAGCTGGCATCACAGAGGTTCTATGACAACATACTTTTCCACCGCGTGATAAAGGGCTTCATGGTACAGGTGGGCGACCCTCTCACAAAAGATGCATCAGCTGACCCTGCAAAATACGGCACAGGCGGCCCCGGCTACACAATCCCTGCCGAGATACTTCCACAGTTCACCCACAAGAAAGGAGCCCTGGCAGCAGCCCGCAAGGGTGACAAGGCAAACCCTAACAGGGAGTCATCAGGATCACAGTTTTATTTTGTTGAGGACGCAGCAGGATGTTCACACCTGGACGGCCAATACACGATATTCGGTGAGACACTTGAGGGTCTTGACGTGATTGATGCAATTGCAGCAGAGCCTGTAACCGCACCTAAGAACGCCCCTGTAAACCCAATCAGGATTATCAGCATCATGCCTGCCGAGTAATTTTTGGCAGTTAGAAGAAAATCACTTATATTTGCGCGCCTTTTCTCGAGAAGATAAGGAAGTTATAAATTATTAATTTAAACTCTATTAACGATGTCTGTAAAAATCAGATTGGCACGCCACGGTAAAAAGAACTACGCTTTTTATCACATTGTAGTGGCTGACAGCAGAGCACCACGTGATGGTCGCTTCATTGAGCTTATCGGCTCTTACAACCCTAACTCTAACCCTGCTACCATTATCCTTGATAATGAGAAGGCTCTCCAGTGGATGAACAATGGTGCGCAGCCTACAGAGACTTGTAGAAGAATCCTTTCATACAAGGGTGTACTTCTTAAGAAACACCTTCTTGAGGGTGTTAAGAAAGGTGCACTTACACTTGAGCAGGCTGATGCAAAATACAACGCTTGGGTAGCTGAGAAAGAGGCTAAAGTAAGCCAGAAGAAGACAGCTCTTGCACAGGACAAAGTTGCAGCAAAGAAATCAGCTCTTGAGGCTGAGGCTAAAGTTAATGCCGACAGGGCAGCTGAGCTTGCAAAGAAGAAGGCAGAGGCTGAGGCTGCAAAAGCAGCAGCAGAGGCTGAGGCAGCAGCTGCAGCAGAGGCAGAGGCTGCTCCAGCAGAGGAGACAGCTGAGAACCCTGAAGCGTAATTGCAATGCTGCGCCAAGTGACAGATATGGATTTGTTGCCTGTAGCGCAGATTGTAAAGTCCTATGACGTGAATGGGGAGGTTGCAATAAGGCTTACCTCAGGCATGTTGGAGGATTACGACATTAAAAAGGAACCGGTATTCATCTGTTTTGATGGACTCCCGGTTCCTTTCTTTATCACTTCATTCAAGACAAAGGGTACAAGCGGCGCAATAGTGAAGTTTGAGACAATCAACGATTTTGCACATTCTGAAGAGCTTGTGAAGAAGGAAATCTTCATTGATGCCACCACCCTCAACCCTGAAGACATTGAGATTGACGAAGACCAGGCCATGGCCGAGTTCCTGATAGGATTCTCTGTTAAGGACCAGGACGGAAAGGCTGCAGGCAAAATCTCAGACTACTACAACTACCCCAACAATCCATGCATTGAGCTCAACGGCAAATACCTTGTGCCGCTCAACGAAGACCTCATAATAAAGCTGGATACAAAAAAGAGGGTACTCACAATGACCATCCCTGCCGGGCTGCTGGAAGAGTAGCCGCAAGGCTGCCTCAGAGCCGGACACAGGAAAGGGCTACGCCTTCCAGAAGATCCTTTTCCGGGTAAACAGCCCCACAACCCACATTGTAAACAGGACAACAACCGCCGAACGGATGAACCCCACAAGGTGCATACCCTCCGGATATGCCATTTTGTAAAGCTGCACTGCACCGGTAATCTTCATCAGCGAAAGCACCAGGCAGTCAAACGCAATATAACACATGAGCGGATTCTTCCCTGCCCCTTCAAACACCCCAACCACGAATGACCCGGGCAGCCTGCTGCAGATATAGTCCGCCACAATCAGCAGCAGCATTGACATTCCGCAGGTGGCAAGGCAATACTGGATGGTACAAGGGACTTTCCTTATCCCCCCTCCGCAAGGCTCAATTATCTCCCCGGCCATAATCAGATATGCCGCCAGCTTCACCACAGGGAGATATGCAGGAAACTCCTTCCGCACTATCCAATATATTCCCCCCAACATTATTCCCGACAGCAGCAGGTTCCACCAATACAGCTGCATATAGAACGCATACAGCATCCATACCACAAGGGCAACGCACAGGAGTGCCAGGAGAGGCATCCCCCAGACGCTCTTCCCTTGAGGAACCGCAACGCCCCCGTCAATCCTCTTCTTGAGAAGATCCCCTATATATGTGGCAGGTATAAGCAGTAGCAGAAAATAGAAATACTCCACATTGAACCACCACCTCAGATCCGGGTTTGCGTATGTTGTCACAGGCCAGTTCCAGTACTGTGTAACCAGAGTGAATGCAAGGACAATCCCGAACACCCCGGCCCTGGCAACATGATCATTACTTGTGAAATGCCAGATGAGCGAGCCGAAGAGATAGAGGAACGCCAGCAGGAATATGATTATGCCCCTCCTCTGCACGGAAATCACCTCCCCGAAACAGAAATGGTTCACAGCCACAACCCCAAGGACAAGCAGCAGCCCTGCACACCTTATATATACCACGGGAACCTTCCTCCCCAGAATCCTTGGAGGGGACTTGAATACCATATACAGCGGGAACAGCGCCGCAAATCCGGCCAGCGTAACCCAGCTGCAGGAAGAGTTTATGAAGACATACAGATAGGAAAAGAGCCACAGCATTGCAAACCTGCTGAAAATCCCCTTGAGGCTTGGCCTTGCAAAAGGGATTGCCGCCCCCATGCAGAAGATGAAGATGGGGAAAACCATATCAACCCACCCTATCCCCGGTACAGACATGTCAAGGGCATGGGTTGGAGGTGGATTCTGCACATGATACATCCATCCCGGCATAACCCCGTGGGGCTGGATTGCACTCAGCACCATCCCCAGGATTGTAAGCCCCCTTAGAAAATCCAGGGACCTGTATCTGGCAGCCGGGGCAGACATGGCTATTTCTTCTTTACTGCAGGCCTGGCAACTTTATAATGCGTGCGCACATTGCCTCCGGCTATCTTGTTGAGCTTTGCCGCAATCATCTTCTTGCGGATAGGAGTTGCACGGTCCACAAACATCTTGCCGTCCAGGTGATCCATCTCATGCTGCACCATGCGGCACTTGAAGCCGTCAAACTCCTCCGTAACCTCCTCCCCGTCCTGGTTCAGATATTTCACCTTTATTCTTGCAGGGCGGGTGATGTCCGCATGAATGTCGGGAACACTCAGGCAACCCTCATTATACTCAGCAGTCTCCTCACTTGCCTCAAGGAGCTGCGGGTTTATCATTACCCTCCTGAATGCAGCAAGCTCCGGGTCATCCTCCCCAAAAGGGGCCCCATCCACTATGAGGAGCCTTATTGCAAGCCCCACCTGCGGAGCTGCAATGCCCACTCCGTCTGCCTTCTCCATAGTCTCCTGCATATTTGCAATCAGCTCCTGCAGGCCCTCATAGCCCGCAAAGTCTATCTCCTTGGCTGTCTCCCTAAGCACCTCTGCTCCATAAACATAAATTGGCAATACCATATTCTCTATATATTTTCACGTTTTTAATCATGCGGATTATCCATGTAGGACTGCAGGATTATGGCTGCACTTATCTTGTCCACATTCTCCTTCTCCCTCCTGTCCTGCTTCTTCATACCCCCGGCAATCATGGCCTTCATGGCAAGCTGGGAAGTGAACCTCTCATCCTCCAGAGTAACAGGTATATCCGGAAATTGTTTCTTGAGATGCTTCAGGAACACATCCACATACTGCGCACACTCTGCAGGCCTCCCGTTCAAGTTCATGGGATACCCCACCACAAATCTTGCCACTTTATTGTTTTGGGTATAATTTTTGAGATAATCAATTATCTTTGCAGCCGGAACAGTATCCAGGGCAGAAGCAAAAATACCGAGCGGGTCGCTCACCGCAACACCCACTCTTTTTCTGCCGTAATCTATTCCAATAATCCTCTCCATTCTGCAAAGTTAAACTTTTTAAAGAGAAATATGGCTAAAAAGAAATACAGATTCTCCATCTTCAACGACACTACACACGAGGAGATTTTTGCATTCAGGGCAAATGGAATGCTCTCCATACTCACCATTGTGCTGGCAGTTGTATTTCTCATAACATCCGTAACCCTGCTCATCTCATTCACTTCACTGAGGGAACTGATACCGGGATACCCTTCTGCACAGAGCAGGCAGGACATGATACAGAACGCCATAAAGATTGACTCGCTGCAGAACGAGATAAACGTATGGAGGCTGCAGCTGGCCAATATACAGAGGATAGCTACAGGGCAGGTCCCGCTCCATATAGACAGCCTGCTGAACCTGCGTGGAAAGACAGACTCTTCTGGCATCTTCAGGGAGGAGTACTCAAGGGATGACTCACTGCTGAGGGCAACCGTGCTGCGCGAAGAGCAGTTCAACCTCTCCAACAGGGACAACAGGATAGAGCAGATAGAAGGGCTCCACTTCTTCCCCCCTCTCAAGGGTATAGTTACAGAGGAGTACAACCCGGGGATAAACCACCCGTACCTGGATATAGCTGCACCTGAAAACAGCGTGGTATCTGCAATTCTGGACGGAACTGTAATCTTTGCAGGATGGGATGACGCCAGCGGATACATCATACAGCTGCAGCACGACAACAACCTTGTTTCCGTATACAAGCATAACTCAAAGCTTCTGATGAACGTAAGGGACAAGGTAAGTGCAGGAGCTCCTATAGCACTTGTAGGAAACACCGGCACCCTGAGCAGCGCGCCGCACCTCCACTTTGAGCTGTGGCACAAGGGAGAGCCTATAGATCCTGCACAATACATCAATTTCTAAAAGGAAGGGATAATGGAGAAAAGACATATAGCCATATTGGGAGCCACAGGCTCAATAGGGACCCAGGCCCTGGATGTGATAAGCCGCCACAGGGACATTTTTGACGTTGACCTGCTGACAGCCAACAACAACGCAGACCTGCTGATACGCCAGGCCCTTGAATTCAAGCCCAACAATGTTGTAATCTGCAACGGGGCCCTATATGAAAAGGTGAATGACGCCCTCTCCGGAGAGGACATAAAGGTATGGGCAGGGATGGAGAGTGTGAATGCGCTGGTGCAAAGCGGCAGCGTGGATGTGGTGCTTGCCTCAATGGTAGGCTTCAGCGGTCTTGAGCCCACCATCAACGCCATAAAGGCAGGGAAAGTGATTGCCCTGGCCAACAAGGAGACCCTTGTGGCAGCCGGAAGCATAGTAACCCGTCTTGCAAGGGAATACAACAGTCCCATACTTCCGGTGGATTCAGAGCACTCTGCAATCTTCCAGTGCCTCCAGGGGGAACACACCAGAATAGAAAAGCTTATCCTTACCGCATCAGGTGGCCCTTTCAGGGAGTGGAAAGCTGAAGATATAGCCAAGGCCACAAGAGAGCAGGCCCTCAAGCACCCCAACTGGGACATGGGAGCCAAGGTTACAATTGACTCAGCCAGCATGATGAACAAGGGACTTGAGATGATTGAGGCATCATGGCTGTTCCAGATGAGTCCGGATGACATAGAGATAGTGGTACACCCGCAATCAATAGTACACTCAATGGTACAGTTCACCGACGGGTGCCTGAAGGCACAGCTTGGAGCCCCAGACATGAGGGTACCTATCCAGTATGCCCTCTCATACCCGGAGAGGCTCAGCCTGGATACCAGGAGAATAAGCTTTTCGGAGCTGGCACATCTTGATTTCCATGCTCCCGACAGCAACAGGTTCCCTGCAATAGAACTGGCATACTCCGCCCACAGGATAGGGGGCAACATGGCCTGCATAATGAACGGAGCCAATGAAGTGGCTGTTGATGCCTTCCTCAAGGACAGGATCCTTTTCCACAGGATACCTGAGATTATTGCAAAAACAATGGAAAAGGCTACCTTTGTGGCCCTGCCGGACATTGATGACATCTACAGTTCACACAATGAGGCAAAAGAAATTGCAACAAGTTTAATTTAACGGATTTGAAATGGTTGTTCTAATAAAGATACTGCAGCTTGTGCTCGCACTCAGCATACTGGTGCTCATACACGAATTCGGGCACTTCCTTTTTGCAAGGATATTCAAGATTAGGGTAGAGAAGTTCTACCTGTTCTTTGACCCATGGTTCAGCCTCTTCAAGTACAAGCCCAAGAACAGCGATACCGAGTACGGTATAGGCTGGCTTCCCCTTGGAGGATACTGCAAGATATCGGGAATGATTGACGAATCAATGGACAAGGAGGCCCTTGCAAAGGAGCCGCAGCCCTGGGAGTACCGCAGCAAGCCTGCATGGCAGAGGTTCTTTGTAATCTTTGGAGGCGTGCTGTTCAACTTTATCCTGGCAATTGTCATATATATAGGGATAATGTTTGCATGGGGCGAGCAATACATAAAGAACTCCGATGTCACCACCGGAATCTACGCAAGTGAACTGGCCCGTGAGATAGGCTTCCGCAACGGTGACCGCATCATCTCATTTGACGGCATGGTGCCTGAGAAGTTCAACGAGCTTCAGGTAGACCTTATCCGCACACAGGCACATGAAGCAAAGGTGCTCAGGGACGGCGATACCGCCACCGTAAAGATAGATCCGGTATATATAGCCACAATCCTCAACACACCCGGGATGTTCAACTATGGAATACCGTTTGAGGTACTGGAGGTTCCGGATTCATCACTGAACGCGGCAAGCGGCCTTGCCCCAAAAGACCGTATCCTGGCCATCAACGGAGAGGACTGTGACATGTTCTACGAGGCACAGGAGGTGCTTGCAAGGCACAAGGCAGATTCAATAGTTGCCACCATTGCAAGAGGCAATGAGATAATGCTTCTCCCGCTGGCAACAGACACGCTGGGAAGGATACAGGTTGCAGTGAACGCCAACCTGGGGGATTTCTATACAATCACACAGAAGGAATACTCGCTCATTTCAGCCATACCTGCAGGTGTGGAGAAGGCCGTATCCACAGTGGGCAACTACTTCAAGGAACTGAAGCTCATCTTCTCACCAAAGACAGAAGCATACAAGTCTGTGGGAAGTTTCATTACTATAGGCAAGATATTCCCAAGTACCTGGGACTGGCATAGTTTTTGGAACATTACAGCATTCCTGTCTGTTATGCTTGCAGTGCTTAACATCCTGCCCATACCGGCCCTTGACGGAGGACACCTGGTGTTCACCCTCTATGAGATGGTTACCGGCAGGAAACCAAGTGACAAGTTCCTGGAGTATGCACAGATGGTGGGAATGGTGCTGCTGATGGGACTTATGGTGCTGGCTTTTGGAAACGACATTTTCAGACTGTTCAATTAACAATATGATATTATTATGAGACTGGTTAAACTGATAGCATTGGGGCTGGCCGCAATCCTGGCCGTAAGCTGCAAGGACACTTCCACACTTGTAAAACAGAATGTAGGCGGCAAGGCCGGCGAGGTAATCATTGTTGCCAACAAGGCGCAGTGGGAAAGCGAGCCCGGATCTGAGCTACGTTCAATCCTTGCCACCCCATACCCATATCTTCCACAGTCGGAACCTTCATATACGCTGATAAACATCCCTCACAAGAGCTTCACCTCATTGTTTGAGTACCATAGGAACATCATTATCCTGAAGGTTGAGCCGGAGCTTCCTGCCGAATTCAAGGCAGTTGAGGACGTATGGGCCGCACCTCAGACCGTAATAATGATTACAGCTCCCGACAACGAAGCTGCCGCAAAGGTAATTGCCGAGAACGGGGCCAAGCTGTTCAACATCATAGGGCAGGCTGAGAGGAACAGGATCATGAGGAATTCAAAACGCTACGAGGATATAGCCCTGAGGCAGCTTGTGGCGGAGAGCTTTGGAGGTTCCCCTTATTACCCCAAGGGATATTCACTGAAGAAGAAGACAGACAACTTCATCTGGATCTCATATGAGACCACCTACATAAATCTTGGCGTATTCATCTACAGGATACCATACAAGGATTCCACTTCTGTACAGTTGGAAGGGCTTATGGCTGCCACCAACGAGATAATGCAGGAGAACGTGCCTGGCATGGTTGACAACAGCTACATGACCATCAGCAGTGAGGTTACCCCTGGCCTGGAGGTGATGAAGTACAAGAACCGTGATTTTATTGAGATGAGGGGCCTGTGGGAAGTGAAGAACGATTTTATGGGAGGCCCGTTTGTGATTCATGCCTTCTACGACAAGAACAATCCAGAGGACATCATAGTGGTTGAAGGGTTTGTCTACGCCCCAAGATATGACAAGAGAGACTACATAAGACAGGTAGAATCAATACTCTACTCCTTTGACTGGAAAGAGGACTTTGGAAAATAAATTTGCATGTATAGAAATATTTTGTACATTTGCACTCCCAAAGTGGAAAGGTCGGTTCGTCTAACGGTTAGGACTCAAGATTTTCATTCTTGCAATAGGGGTTCGATTCCCCTACCGACTACTAATAATATATAAAAAAAATAAAATCATGGCAAATCACGCATCAGCAGAAAAACGCAATCGCCAGAATGCGAAGCGTAGATTGCATAATCGTTATTATGCAAAAACAACACGTAATGCAATTAAGGCATTGCGTAACACAACCGACAAAGAGGCAGCATTGGCACTTATGCCTAAAGTAGCTGCAATGTTGGACAAATTGGCTAAGAAGAACATTATCCACAGCAACAAAGCTGCCAACCTTAAGAGCGGTCTTGCTGTTTATGTAAACAAACTAGCGTAAATTTATCCTCGTCATTGAGATAAAAATAAAAGTTCCCAATATTTGGGGACTTTTATTTTTTTATGCTTATGACTACAGGGAGATTTACAATCCAGGAGTGGGCTCAGGATGAGAGGCCCAGGGAGAAATTTTTGGAGAAGGGGGCGGAAAGCCTGAGCAATGCTGAACTGCTTGCCATACTTATTAGGTCCGGCAACAGGAGCGAAGATGCCGTTGAGCTGGCAAGGAGGATTCTTGGCAGCTGCGGGAACTCACTTGGCACCCTGCGGAGGATGGGATACAGGGATTTCAGGAAATTCAAGGGGATAGGGTGCGGAAAGGCACTCTCCATCATGGCTGCATTTGAACTGGCCCGAAGATG
Organism: Bacteroidales bacterium; assembly: GCA_017482565.1. Lineage (GTDB taxonomy): Bacteria > Bacteroidota > Bacteroidia > Bacteroidales > UBA932 > Egerieousia. The sequence continues at coordinate 76,431 of JAFUMO010000065.1, forward strand.
CGAGATGGAGCACCCTCTGTTCCAGGCCAACATCCATTCATCGGAGATGGCGGCAAACATTGTCATTCCCCTGCTGAGGGACCTGGGGCACGAGGAGTGCTGGGTCCTCTACCTCAACAAGGCAAACAGGCTGATTGGGAAGGAGAAGATATCCAGAGGCGGTATGGATGCCACTGTGGTGGATGTAAGGGTAATCATAAAGAATGCCATTGCCCGGGAGTGCAGCCATATAATACTTGCACACAACCATCCGTCGGGAAGCAGGGGACCCGGGGAGACAGACAAGGCAGTTACCCTTAAACTGAAGAAGGCTGCCCTCATGTGTGACATTGAACTTGTAGACCACATCATTGTTGCAGGGAACGGGTATTTCAGTTTTGCAGATGAGGGATTGCTATAGTTTTTTTGTTTATATTTGCCGTACACTATTTCTACATCGTATTATGAAAGTCATCAATCTGGGAAAAAGCAACTCTATCCTCAATAAGTTTGTTGCGGAGCTGAGGGACAAGGATATACAGAAGGACAGCCTGAGGTTCAGGAGAAATCTGGAGCGCATAGGTGAAATATTTGCATATGAGATAAGCAAGACCCTCAGCTATGAGGCCGTTGAGGTTACAACGCCGCTTGGCATTGCCAACTGCTCACTGCCACAGGATGAGCTGGTAATCTCCACTGTGCTGAGGGCAGGACTTCCGCTGCATAACGGAATCCTCAACTTCTTTGACAACGCACAGAATGCATTTGTTGCAGCGTACCGCAAGTACGGCAAGGACAACAAGTTTACAATACAGATTGAATATGTAAGTTCGCCCAGAATTGAGGGGAAGGTATTGATACTGGCAGACACCATGCTGGCAACAGGCTCTTCACTTGTACTTGCATACAACAAATTGTGCGAATCGGGCGAGCCCGCCCACACCCACCTTGTATGCCCTGTGGCAAGCGAGCACAGCCTGGGATACCTTTCAAAGCATCTGCCGCACAAAAAAGTTACACTTTGGGTTGCCGCAGTTGATGAAGAACTCACCAACAAGTCATATATCGTTCCCGGGATAGGCGACGCAGGAGACCTGGCTTACGGAAAGAAACTATAGTTCTTTCCGGAGCCTTGCTATAGGGATATTGAGCTGCTCCCTGTACTTTGCAACGGTACGGCGGGCAACCTTGTAGCCCTTCTGCTGCAGCACTTCAACAAGTTCCTCATCTGTAAGCGGCTTGCTCTTGTCTTCAGCATCCACGCTTTCAGAAAGGATTTTCTTTATCTCCCTGGTTGAAACCTCCTCGCCGGCCTCTGTCATGAGACCTTCCGAGAAGAAGTATTTCAACGGATAGATGCCAAAGTGGGTCTGGATATACTTGCAGTTCACAACCCTGGAGATTGTAGAGATATCAAGCCCTGTCTTCTCGGCTATATTCTTGAGCACCATTGGCTTGAGCTTTGTTTCATCCCCATCCATGAAGTAATCCCTCTGGAAATCTATTATGGCATTCATGGTGTTCTGGAGTGTATTGTGCCTCTGCTTTATGGCCTCTACAAACCATTTTGCGGAATCCAGCTTCTGCTTCACGAAGCTTGCCGCCTCCCTTCCTGCCTTTGTGCCTGAATTTGAGGAATCCATAAGGAGCTGTGCATACCTCTTGTTAACCCTCAGCTCGGGGATAGAGAACTTAGGCATGCTCATTATGAGCTCGCCATCCTTCTCCTCAAGGAGGAAATCGGGTATTATCTGCTGGGCCTGATCGTTGTAGGAGTCATCTATCTGCCCTCCCGGACGGGGATTGAGCCTTACAATCTCCTCCACGGCCTCCTTCAGCTCCTCCTGGGTGATGCCCATCCTGGAGATTATCTTGGAATAGTGCTTCTTGGTGAACTCCTGGAAATATTCAGAGAGGATTGTCCTGGCATTCTGCCTGGAAGGTGTCCTTGAATCCAGCTGCAGCAGCAGACACTCCTGAAGGTCCCTTGCCCCCACTCCTGCCGGTTCAAACTCCTGTATTATCTTAAGTATATCCTCCAGTTCCTGCTCTGTTGTCTCAATATTCAGCCTAAGCAGCACATCGTATGAAAGGGATTCAAGGTCCCGGCGGAGATAGCCGTCATCATCAAGGCTTCCTATCACAAAAACGGCAATAGCCCGGGTACGCTCATCCAGCTTGCGGTAGCCCAGCTGCACAATCAGGTTCTCCTGGAAGCTCTCCTTCACGGAAAAGGTGTTGTACTGCGGCTTGGCATCCTTTCCATGGTTGTTCACATACAGCTTGTATGACGGTGTGGGGTCATCTGCGGGATACTCACTCAGGGATACATTCTTTGGAGAATCATCGTCGGGATCCTGGCTCTCAGCAATCTCATCCAGGACAGGATTCTCCTCCAGCTCTTTCCTTATCTTCTGCTCGAGCTCAAGCACGGGCAGCTCCAGAAGCTTTATTGTCTGAATCTGGAGCGGTGATAATTTTTGCTGCTGTTTCTGTTGTAACCCCTGTTTTAACATATGGCAAAGATACAATTTTTTTTAACTTAGCGCCCACAAATGAAACCCGCCATGGATATCCCCAGCAAAGATTTAAAAGTGGACATAGATGCAGTTCTGGCATCCAAAAGCAAACGGTTGGCAAAATATATACCAAAATTTGTGCTCAGCTGGCTGAAAAGGACAATTCATCAGGATGAACTGAACCGGATTCTCCTCTACAGCAACGGTGCAACCGGTGTGGCGTTTGCAGACAAAGTTCTTCAATGGCTTAACGTACAGAGTAATGTAAAGTTCACCCACGGAGCAGGACCGGACCCAGGCAAAAAATATATTTTTGTTTCAAACCATCCGCTCGGAGGGCTGGACGGCCTCATCCTGATATCATACTTAGGGAAGATGTTCACAGATGTGAAGTTTGTGGTGAATGACCTGCTGATGCACGTATATCCCCTGCAGCCTCTCTTTGTACCCGTGAACAAGCACGGAAGGATGGGAAAGGAATACGGCAAGGCCATCCATGACGCATACTCTTCCCCTGCCCAGATACTCTACTTCCCGGCAGGACTATGCTCAAGGCTCATAAACGGAGAGGTAACGGACCTGGAGTGGAAGAAGAACTTCCTGAAGCAGGCAAAGAGGTACAACAGGGACATTGTACCGGTATATTTTGAAGGGAGGAACTCCAATTTCTTCTACAGGCTTGCCAAGATAAGGAAATTTCTGGGGATTAAGTTCAATATTGAGATGATTTTTCTTCCCGACGAAATGTTCCGTCAAAAAAACAGTATCTTTGAAGTGCGGATTGGGGAGCCCATCCCGGTTGAGACCATTGATTCAAGCAGGAGCCTTGAGCAGTGGTGCCGCCTGATAAGGGAGAAGTGCTACCAGCTTAAATGACAGATATGGAACCGGTAATTCAGCCTGTTGACAGGCATCTTATACTTAAGGAACTTACAAAGGACAAGTTCATAAGGGTAACCCGTAAGGGAAACAACCACCTCTATGAGGTGACTGCACACGACTCCCCAAACGTAATGCTGGAGATAGGGCGTCTGAGGGAAATCTCATTCCGTCTGGGAGGGGGAGGCACAGGAAAATCTGTGGATATAGATGAATATGACATGGACCAGCATGAGCCTTACCGCCAGCTGATTGTATGGGATCCCAAGGACCAGGAGATAATAGGGGGTTACCGCTATATAAACTGCGGCGGGCTGAATGTGCGCAAGATGGCCACCAGGGAGCTCTTTGATTTTTCTGATGAGTTCCTGAAGGAATACATGCCGTTCACCATAGAGCTGGGGCGCTCATTCATACAGCCCAACTACCAGAGCACAAACCTCAGGCGCAAGAGCCTGTATGCACTGGACAACCTGTGGGACGGCCTTGGAGCACTTGTAGTGAAATACTCAAATATAAAATATTTCTTTGGGAAGGTTACAATGTACACCTCCTATAATGCCAGGGCCAGGAACCTGCTCCTCCATTTCCTGAATAAATACTTCAATGACCCCAACTCACTTGTAAGGCCAATCTCCCCTCTTGTGTGTGACATTGACAACCCTTACTTTGTAGAACTGTTCAAGGGGCTGGAATTCAAGGATGGATACCGTGTACTGCAAAAGGAGATAAAGAACAACGGAGAACACATTCCACCGCTGATTAACTCTTACATGAACCTCTCCCCTTCCATGAAAGTGTTCGGTACCGCCATAAACCACGGGTTTGGAGGGGTTGAAGAGACAGGAATACTTGTAAATATCCCGGACATATATCCGGAAAAGATAGACAGATACATTACCCCCCTGCGTGAATGGGTACACCGCATAAGGGTAAAATGGTGGAGAAAATAACCGGATGAGGCATATACTGATCATATTGGGATTCCTGCTTGCCGGCATGTCCGTTGGCGTACCGCACTGTCCGTTCATACTTGCCGGTACAGGTGAGTCATGTACTATCCACATCTGCAATGCAGCTGAATACAACACGACATGGGAGCATATGCCCTCAGACGCATCCCTGCATGGGATAGCACAAGGAAGCCAGGTAAATGGCCACCATCTGAAAGTGAAAGGCAGCAGAAACCACCCCTTCCACAACTCAAGCAGCTGCAGCAACCGTGGACCTGCCACTGAAGCCCTGCTGCACAAAATTTTCTACAGGACACTGCACAAAAGCAGCCTGTTCTCCAAACGTTGTGCTGACAAATACATATACCCACAGCACCGGCTGAACATTTAGCCGCAGGACCCCATTTATCCGACATATAATATTCCCGCACACCGGGAAACGACAAAGAGGCTCCTCCCAGGCAGTCCTCCAATCCGTATTATCGTATAGATATACCTATTATACATAAACCTATAAATCTTATAATTTATGATACCATTACTTATAGCAATCTTTGTGCTTGGGTATGCCTGCATTGCCCTTGAACACAAAATAAAGATAGACAAGGCTGCAACAGCCCTGTTCATGTTCGGGCTCATATGGTCTGCATATGCCCTCATGGATCCGCAGGCAAATACAGGACACGAACTGCTGGACCACTTGGGAAGCACCTGCGAGACCCTGATATTCCTTATAGGTGCCATGACAATTGTGGACCTGATAGACCTTCACGGAGGATTCTATGTAATAACCAAGCACATAACCACTCGCAAGAAATTCAAGCTTCTGTGGATTATGGCCACAATTACCTTCTTCATGTCTGCTGTACTGGACAACATGACAACCACCATTGTAATGATCATGATGCTACGCAAGATAATTGCCAAGCCTGAAGACAGATGGATCTTCTCCGGTATAATTGTAATTGCCGCAAACAGCGGAGGAGCATGGTCACCAATTGGTGATGTTACAACCATCATGCTGTGGATGAGGGGTAATGTAACCACTGCCAGCCTCATCGCATATCTGTTCATCCCTTGTATAGTTTCATTGGCCATACCGCTGTTCATAGCATCATTCAGGTTCAGGAAAAACACAGGCAACATCTTCTCCTCACAACCTATGGAGCTACGCCTGCCACAAGGTATAGGGCAGCGCTTCAGCCGCGGTATCTTTGCAGTAGGAGTGCTGGGGCTTCTGTTTGTACCTGTATTCAAAAGTGTTACGGGACTTCCGCCATACCTTGGGGTAATGTTCGTTCTGGGAGGGCTTTGGATACTCACTGAAATACTTTACGGACGGAAGAGGGATATTGAAGAATCTATCAAGAACAGGGTTTCCAAGGTACTCAAACATATAGACATGCCTACAATCCTATTCTTCCTGGGTATCCTCATGTCCGTTGCGGGGCTCCAGAGTGCAGGTATCCTCTCCAGCGTTGCGGACTTCCTTGATACCCAAATACATGAAGTGTTCACCATTACTTCAATTGTAGGTATACTCTCTTCCATAATAGATAATGTGCCGCTTGTGGCCGGATGTATGGGCATGTACCCTATAGCCACACCTGAGACCATAGCCGCTGCTGCAGACCCTGCATACATGCAGGCATTTGCACAGGACGGCATATTCTGGCTTCTGCTTACATACTGTGCAGGAGTTGGAGGAAGTATCCTGATAATTGGCTCCGCAGCCGGCGTCATTGCCATGGGGCTTGAGAAGATTGATTTCGGCTGGTACTTCAAGAATGTATCGCTGTTGGCATTGCTCGGTTATGCCGCAGGTGTTGCTGTATTATTCCTTGAGTCTCTCCTGATAATGTAAAAAAATTCCCGGCAGGAAACTGTCGGGAAAAGACAACTGCTATATTGCAGGGAAGAAGATGCTCTCCTTCACCACAATTGCCTGTGGGTAGAAGGGGAGTATTTTACCTAATTCCCTCATTGCATCCGATTTTGTGCGGTAATCTCCCACCACTACCTTAAAGAAAGGATTTGTGTAGCTGCGGTAGGTTGGGATAAGCGGGAACTGTTCCTGAAAGGCCTTCTCCAGCTCCTCAGACTCCATGCGGGCAGTCTGCTTGTTGTCAAAGAAAAGCCTTATCCTGTAGCCATTGCGCCTCCTCTCCCCGTTTGCCTTCATATATTTTCCATATGCCTCCTCCATTGCTGCAGGCTGGCCAAGTTCAACATCCGGGGCTTTCTCCGCCATATACTGGAAAATTGTCATCCCCACAAGAGATGAATCTGCCAGGGGCGGCCTCCTTACCATCAACGAATCCTGTGCAGAAGCGGCAGTTACCGCCAGAAAAAAAGCTATAACTGAAAGTATCTGTTTCATCCCTAAAATTTTAAATCACCGGCAAGCTCCTTGAGCGGCTTGTCTCTAAAAGTGAAATTCTTCCTGATGCCCTTTCCTTTCACCTGCACCCTGGCATCCACGGTAAACTGCTCCATTTTCCATGACTTGAGGTTCACCCCCATAACCAGAGCAGAAACAGGATCCGCAATCTCCAGCCTGAGGGTTGCATCTGCCCCTGACGGGGTCCCCGGAGCCACCTGGAAAGGTTCAAACATGGAGATGCGTGCAAACTCCACACCCTCCTTATAGACCATACCCGTGATGTCCTCCACTGTAAAGGTAGCCTTTGTAGGGTTGTTCACAAGGAGCCTGAACCCCACATCCGCCTTTGTCATCCCGGCCATTTTAATCTTCCCCAACTGCACATCCTCAAGCGATATCTGCCTGTAGTTGGCACACCCGCCAAGAATACAGCTGAGGGCAACAAGCATTAAAAGCAATTTCTTCATTCGACAAAGGTAAAAAAAGTTATAAAAAACTTATATTTGCGTTCTAAATATTTAGCAGATGACAAACAAATATTGTACCGTCAAACCCATAATTGACAGCTCACTGCCTCAGGTATTCATTGAGACCTACGGCTGCCAGATGAATGTGAACGACAGCGAGGTTGTGCTCTCCGTGCTTCAAAAAGCCGGATATGCACTGTGCGACTCCCTGGCAAAGGCAGATGTCATACTTGTAAACACCTGTTCCATCAGGGACAATGCAGAGCAGAGGATATGGGGAAGGCTGGATGTGTTCCTCCAGGAGAAGAAGAAAAGGGGCAACGTGGTTGTTGGAGTACTCGGCTGCATGGCGGAGAGGCTTAAGGAGGAGCTGCTGCAGCACCCTGCCGTTGACATAGTTGCAGGACCGGATTCATACAGGAAGATTGCAAACCTCATAGCAGCGCTTGATACGGGGGAAAAACAGATTAACACCAGGCTCCTGAGGGAGGAGACATACTCTGATATCTCACCTGTAAGGCTGGACAAGAACGGCGTATCCGCATTCATCTCCATAATGAGGGGATGCAACAACATGTGCTCATACTGCGTGGTACCTTACACCAGGGGAGCAGAACGGAGCAGGGATCCTCACAGCATAGTAAGGGAGGCCCAGGAGCTCTTTGATGCAGGATATAAGGAAGTGACCCTCCTTGGCCAGAATGTGGACTCATACAAATGGGTCAATCCCGACAACACAACTGAAACAGTGAACTTCGCACAGCTCCTTGAGCTGGTGGCATTGATAAGCCCGCAGCTGAGGGTGAGGTTCTCAACCTCCCACCCCAAGGACATGGGCAACGGAGTGCTCTACACAATGGCCATGTACCCCAACATATGCAACCATATACACCTTCCGGTACAGAGCGGAAGCGATGCCATGCTGGAGAAGATGAACAGGAAATACACCCGTGAAGGATACCTCTACAGGGTAGGCAAGATAAGGGAGATACTTCCTGATTGTGCCATCTCCACAGACATCATTGCAGGCTTCTGCGGAGAGACCCTTGAGGACCATGCAGACACCCTCTCAATAATGAAGGAGGTGGGATATGATTCGGCATTCATGTTCCAGTACTCAATGAGGCCAAACACAAAGGCCCACAGGCATTTTACAGATGACGTCCCGCTTGAGGAGAAGACCCGCAGGCTGAATGAGATCATTGAGCTGCAGAACGGCCTCTCACTTGCCAGCAACCAGAAATGCGTGGGCAAGGAATACGAAGTGCTCATTGAGGGGACCTCAAAAAGATCCGGGGAACAGCTCATCGGCCGCACCCCACAAAACAAGGTATGCGTATTTGACGGCAAAGGGCACAAGACAGGCGATTACGTAACCGTAAAGGTAAAATCCTGCACATCTGCCACCCTGATGGCAGAACTGGTTGAATAAGGGGTTGCCGTGGCGGTTGCGGTGATGATGTGGCGACGGTGGCAGTTCAGGTACAAAATGGGGTAATTTTGTTCCCAAAGTTGGGCTGTCGGGAAGAAGAAATGACTATAAACACTTAATAGATACAGATTATGACAAAAATGAAGACCATTTACCTCGGCAACCTGAGGACTGAGGCTGAACATTTGCAATCAGGAAACAAGATAATAACTGACGCTCCGCTGGACAACAACGGCAAAGGCGAGGCATTCTCACCAACAGACCTGCTTGCAACCTCACTCGGCAGCTGCATGCTCACAATCATGGGCATCTCCGCACCTGCATACGGTTATGACCTTGAGGGAACAGTAATTGAAACCGAAAAGATTATGGGCACCAACCCAAGAAGAGTTGTGGAGCTCAAGCTCGACATCACCTTCCCTGCCGGCAACAACTACACCGACCAGCAGAAGAGGGTTATTGAAGCCGCAGCAAAATCGTGCCCGGTATACAACAGCCTCCACCCGGACATCAAAAAATCCATAACTTTCAATTACTAAAAGGCTAATCCCAATCTGGGGTGCTGCCATATGCAGCCCCGGATTCCGGAAAACAATCCGCACATTTTCTTTAACATATTTTAAAGCAAAAATTTGCAGATTACATAAAAGTTTGTACATTTGTGCTCTCAAAGTTCATCACTTTAGTGCTGCAAACCTCACGGAACCAGTTTCCCGGGGGGGCGCAAATGAAAAGCCCAGATGGCGGAATCGGTAGACGCGCTGGTCTCAAACACCAGTGGGGCAACCCGTGCCGGTTCGACCCCGGCTCTGGGTACAAAACAAGATTGGTAATCGCTTGATTATCAATCTTGTTTTATTTATTGGGTGTAACATAGGTGTAACTATTCAACCGTATTACTACTTTTGTCCTATATCCACACCCCTAATATACTGATTTTTTTGTTACTCATTCTACTTTCTGCATCGGCAATTTGGCAGAAATGCCCACTTGACTCAATCTCCCCTGCGAACTTTTTACCAAAAGAAATTCCGTTGTTTATAGACAATAAAATCGGAGAAAGAGGGGATTTTGTTGCCCATAGACAACAAAAAGGGCTGGAACTTATCCAACCCTCTACTGAAATATTTTATTTCTCAAAATGCAACTGTACTCATATATTTAAGCATGCTATCCATACTATCAAAATTGATTACTTCAGCTGTTGCATTAACTGTCCTGTTCTTTGCTCTTGTTTGCGTATTGCTAACAGAATTAAGCATTATTTGTATATCCTCAGGAACATTATCAATTTCCACCTTGAAAGGCAAATTTGAAGTTTCCTTTATGAATAAATTGTAGAATTCATCAATAAAGCTCCTGGTTGCAAACTTGACATTCTGAAAATCTATCACAACCTCTTGCTCATCACAATTCTGCACATACAATAGCAAATCATGAGCTCTTGACCTAGATTTCAAATCTTGTGACAAAAGTCTTGTAATATCAATTGTTATCATAGCTTCCTCCTTTTACTCAATGTATTTAATATAATCAAACTGTGATGCTTGGTACGGTATTCTAAGAGCAACAATTGTACCATCCCATCTCAATCCTTCCGGAAGAGTAAAGAATTGATCAATCGTCTTACTCTTCATATATATAGCACTTCCAGACATAATCATATATTGGCCACCCAAACCCTTTATCAGCATCTTTTTAGAAGTGTAAATACCGTAGCCTCTATTTTCAGCATCTGGTAAGTTCTTACTTGAGATCTGCCTATTTGCGGCCTTAATAGCCTCCAGATCATTCTCTATAAATTTATCTTCCAATTTTTGATAGCTACCCAACAATGTGACACCGCTGTCCGCTATACATATATCCAAATATCCTTTATTTTTATAAGCCTGACAGAATAAAAAGCCTCTATCAGTCTCTGAATGTTCTGTGATGTTATCAATTGTTTCACCTAACATATACTTTATACCATATGTAACATTGTCAGGTATATTCAACTGCCTTATTATTAATTCTTCAACTGCAGAAAGAATACCTTCTTTGTCATCATTATTTCTGTTGGCAGGGAAATTTATAACCGGAATATATGTTCTCTTGGAGTATCCTTCCATTATAGCAAGAAACTCACTATTTCTCAATTCATCTGGTTTTATTCCACCATCCATATGAATAGCTTTCATATACTCGGTCATGTGCTCAAAGACTATCTCTTTTCCACTCTTTTTAGCATAAATTAAGAGTGAGAGCACAAAAACTGGAGAAATAAAATCCGTTTTGGAAAAATCAATAACAACCCTATCATCTCCAGACTTTTCAATCTTGGACATGATTCGCACCATAGGAATAAGACCGTTCATTAAACGGTCATCCTGAACATTTATGTTGTCATTAATAATCATGGTGTCAAATTTAGACAAAACTGAATAAAACTCAAAATCATTTAGTTCCACTATTACAGTATCCCCATCAAATCCTTTTTCATCTGCTCTTCAATTTCCTATAGTTTGCGACCAACAGTTTTTTTAAATATTGTTGGTCAAAGACAACATAACATCCTTTTAACAGATCTCCCTGCCGGGATTAAACTTCGTTTTCTCCACATAACGCTCAAACGCATCCGCAGCCTTGGCACCATTAAGGACAATAACATCTATATTTGGGAACCTGTTCAAAAAGCCAATAATATCATTGAATGAGCCAGACACTATGTTGGTATCTAAACTTCCTCTACGAGATGCAGAAAGATAAACGTCCCAAAGCGCGATATTCTTACCGGTCAAAAAACTGATTCTACCTCTATATTCTTGTGGAATTTCTTCCTTATATAGAGCAGACAAGATTTTCCAGAATCTATTTCTCGTATCTGAATAATACTCCTGTTTCTCCAATGATTCCTTACCTGGCATAGAGCCAAGAATAAGGATCCTGGATTTCTGATCAGCCACAGGATCAAGGGCAACTGCCCCATCGACACAATCTTGAACAGTCACAACCTTCGCACATTGATTTTTATGTTCTGAATGGGGAATTCTCCAACATCTTCCATCTTGATATGCATGAGGTATTTCTCCTGCACGCAGGAGTTTTCTCAACGGCAGGCCTGGCCTGGATTGCGAATCATTCAGGAGGCCTTTCCTTTCAAGGTAAGAATTCGCCTCTACCGGGTCTACACTCCAAACACCTCTAAGTTCCAATAATTCATCTATTGCCTTTATAATTTTGTAACAATTCATACCGCACGCAATAAGTTATAATTCAAGTTCAAGATAACTTCCCCTCAGTATCCTTCAGACTATTCAGCTAAACTACCACAAATATAGTACCATCTCCTCTACACCACCCTCGGAAACCCCTTTGAACGACTGTTTCCATTTTGGAAATAGTCATTGACTCCAACAATTCTCCTTCTGCATAAATATTCTTCAAATGCTTGCTAATCGTTGGAACCTGCACACCAAACAACTTATCCATAGCTTTTTGAGTAAACCACATCATCTCATCCCTAACAACAGCCTCCACATTCACATCTCCCTGCGGTGTCTGTACATCAAAAACTTCATCTCCTTGTTCATATCAAGTATAAATTTATCCTTGTAAATATAATTATTCCCCCTACCCTATCTCCATTGCCATGATGTAGTCGGTCATGTAGTAGCCGTTGCCTATGTGGAAGTCGCCGCGGGAGGCTTTGTGCATCCCCATGTGTTCGTAGAAGTGCCAGGCGCGTGTGTTGTCGCGGTTCACATTGAGTTCCATTGTGGCGGGGAGGGGGGAGTTGCGGCGGATATAATCCACTGCAAATTCAAACATCTGCTTCCCCACAGATTTTCCCTGCATCCCGGACTTGAGGTAGATTTTCTGCAGGTGCCAGAGCTTTTCCCCCTGCTTCTCCAGTGAAACATACCCCACCGGAGCATCTTCTTCATATACAATATGGTAGACATGTCCGTCCTGGGCAATCTGCTTGTGCAGGTTCTTCTGGGAGTACATCCAATCCATCATGTATTCTATCTGTGCCGCACTCAGCATTTCCTTGTATGTTACAGGGAATATTTCCCATGCAAGCTCCTCAATCAAGGGGATGTCCTCCACCCCCGCCTTTCTGAAAGTTACCATCAATAATCTCTTTTCTATAAATCCATGAGGCTCCTGTAACAGAACAGGACGCTCCAGATTCATTGATATTTTCTTAATCCCGACAATCTTGGTGCCTGTCGGGAAGCAAAGTTACAAAAAAGCCAGATGTGTCTATTACATCACAAGACAATGGCGCACAACATCTGCTCCACAGCACACTGCCGGAGATACAAACTGCGCCACTCATACAGAATCCATACGAGTGGCGCAGTAAACCTTATCAAGAAGCATCTGCAGCCCAGTTCTGATGCGCCACTGTCCTGCATCACACATCACAGCTCAAACATCCGCCGGAATCAGGACAAGGAGGCATCCCCGGAACTGCGGATCAGCCCTGCATCTCTTTCTCCACCTCTTCAGGGGTGATAGGGAGCCTCTTGCTGCCGAGCAGCCTGCAGCCTGTCTCAGTTACCACAATGTCATCCTCCAGCCTTATGCCGCCGAATGTGCGGTATGCCTTGAGGGCCTCAAAGTTGATGAAATCCTTGTTGGTCCCCTCTGCTTCCCACTGGTCTATAAGGGCAGGGATGAAGTAGCATCCAGGCTCAACAGTGAGCACATGGCCGGCATGGAGCATCTTGCCCATTCTGAGGCTTGCAAGGCCAAACTGGGTTGAAGGGCGGTATGTATCATCGTAACCTACATAAATCTGGCCCAAATCCTCCATATCATGTACATCCAGGCCCATGTTATGGCCCAAGCCGTGTGGCATGAAGAGAGCGTGGGCACCTGCTGCCACAGCCTCATCAACATCACCTTTCATAAGGCCAAGCTCCTTGAGTCCCCTGGCCAGCACACGGCATGATGCAAGGTGTACATCCTTGTAGGTGAGGCCAGGACGGGCCATTCCCTCCGCAAGATTGTTGGCTGCCGCAACTATGTTGTAAATCTCCTTCTGCTGCTGTGTGAACTTTCCGCTGCTTGGGATGGTTCTGGTAAAGTCTGAGCAGTAGTTCATGTTATTCTCCGCACCTGCATCAATTACAATGAGCCTTCCCTCTGTAAGTATCTGGTGATGCGAGTGGTTGTGGAGGGTTTCGCCGTTCTGGGAAAGGATTGTCGGGAAGGAGGTCATTGCTCCCTGAGAATGGGCAATTCCTTCCATAACCCCTGCCAGCTCCTGCTCCACCATGCCCAATCTGGCCAGCTTCATTGCTGTAAAATGCATTGCATAGCCTATATCGCAGGCCTTGTGTATCTCCTCAAGCTCACACTGCTCCTTAATGATTCTGAGATCCACCACTGCCTTTATCAGCTCCACTGAAGCCTCCTCCCTGAGGGCCTTTACAGGGATTCCCAGCAGCTCATTCAACAGAATCTTGTTGTGGTTGCGGTATGGAGGAAGGAAGTGTACCTTGCGCCCCCGGTCCTGTGCCTGCTTGAGGTAAGAGGCCAGCGCCGCAAAGGGTTCTGTATGGGAAATTCCCACCTGCTCACCCTTCTCTGCAATTGTAGGCTGCGGGCCCATCCAAATGATGTCATCCATATCCACATTATTCCCGAAGAGTATCTGGTCTCCGCTCTCCGGATCCAGAATTGCAGCCATATCAGGCTCGCTATGGCCTAAGAAATAGAGGAATGAACTGTCTTGCCTGAACTTGTATGTATTTGCAGGATAATTGCTAGAAGCCTCGCTGTTACCCAAAAGGAGGATAAGGCCACTGCCAACCTTCTGCATAAGACGCTCACGTCTTGAGATATAAATTTCCTTAGCAAACATAGTATATAGAATTTGAGTGTTCAACCAAAGGTAACATTTATTCCCCAAATCACAAAAACGAGCTGCTTAATGCTTATATTTGCCGCCTGTATCCAATAACGAACTACATTAATGATGAAAACACTTATCAGCACACTCATTGCCCTTGTCATCCTTTCTGGATGTTCGGAGAAGGGCGGAAAATCGGTTGAAACGGAACTTGCCGGCATTATGGAGAACCACAAGGCAGTAGGGCTGGCCGTTGCAGCCGTAAAGGACGGAAAAATAGTCTACAGCAAGACCTTAGGGTACAAGGATTGGGAAAACAAGACCCCAATGGCGGAGGATGACGTGCTACGTATAGCCTCAATCTCCAAAACCTTTGTAGCCACAGCAATACTGCAGCTGGTGGAACAGGGAAAGCTCAGCCTGGATGCAGATGTATCTGACCTTATGGGCTTCAAGGTGAGGAACCCCCATTTTCCCGACGAAAAGATAACCATAAGGATGCTCCTCTCCCACACCTCCAGCATGAGTGATTCAAACGGATATTTCACACTGGACAACCTCAATCCGGCAACATCCTCAACATGGGAGAAAGCCTGGAACAGCTATAAGCCCGGCTCAGGCTACCAGTACTGCAACCTGGGATACAACACCCTTGGCGCAATCATTGAGATTGCCAGCGGAGAGAGGTTTGATGTATACATAAAGAACCATATACTCAACCCGCTTGGGGTATATGCCAGCTACAATGTAATGGATCTGGACCCTTCAAAATTCATAAAGATATACAAGTACCAGGCTTCAAGTGACGCCTACGTATGCTCAACCACAGCATATGACTCTCCTGAAGAGAAGCTTGGCAGCTACATAATGGGGTACTCAACCCCCTGCTTCTCCCCTACCGGAGGAATGAAGATCTCTGCAAAGGACCTTGCAAAGGTGATGATGATGCACATGAACAACGGTGAGCTGGACGGCGTGAAGATACTGCAGAAAGAGACCTCTGAAATGATGCAGTCTGAAATAACCCCTACCAACTATCCCGGCGAAAGCTACGGCATGGCCATGATCTCCTCAAACGACCTCATAACCGGGCACAGGGTTACAGGACATGACGGTATTGCCCTTGGCGCATATACAATAATGTATTGGGATAAAGCTGAAAAATTCGGTGTTGTGGCAATGACAAACGGCTGTGACGGAAAATTCTCCGGCACATTTGCAGACATCCTCTGCGAAACCGCAGACTGCCTTTACAACCATTTCGGAAAATAATTTTGTACGGGAGCCTGCAGGGAAAATAATATAAAGAAAGAAGCCGGCAAAATGCCGGCTTCAAATTTATCTTACCAAATGGAATTATCCCAATTCAAATCTGATACTACTCACGGTCCCACCATACAGGGATAGACCAGAGCTTATAATCAGCATGACCGCTCAAACCGTACTGCTCAGCAGCCTTATTACAGTTGATTGAGTTATAACCTGTCTCATTTGTAGAATGCATCCATCTGCGGAGATAGAAAGCATTATCCTGAGGATCAGAAGCAAAAGTAGAATAATCCTGAGTTCTGTATGATGGAACAGCCATCTCTGTATATACTATTCCCCATGTAGAATTATTTTTGAAATAGTTATACTTTCTCATATCATTCCAGTTCTGATAGTTGACACCCATTGCAATGAATTTCTGCATCATAATATCAGACAAAGTAAGCTCCGCACCAGACTGAGCCACAGCGGCACTTGCCATGTATGCATCAATATCAGCTTGTGGCATAGGAGAATATGCAAACTCTACATTAAGATCGCGTTCAGTTACATTACAACCTGCATTCATCCATTGCTGCAACCTTATATTCATACGCTCAAAGTGAGCCTTTATACCATCTGTGTAAGCTTTATGAGCCTCGTCCTTCTTGCCCATATTGAAGTAAACCTCAGCTTTGATAAAGCACATCTCAGAATAAGTGAGAATATCAGAATCTGAATCTGGTCTGCCATAGAATGTTCCTGTACTCTGAACCAAGCCTGCAGCACCTGCGTTTGAGTATGAAGAATATTTTCCGCCATCATAATAAGAACACATATCTGATTTGCTCAGGCCATATGTCTCATACAATGCAGCAGCATTCAAGTTAATGTACTTGATATCTTCCAGATATAGAGGATTGGTATCGTCTACATACATTGTACCTGCGTGGTAAGTGATCTTTACAGAGTCAGCACTTACTTTAATCACTGCGTCTGACTTTGGATCAGGATAACCTGTATAATATTTCTCTGCAGCTGCTACAAAGTCATCAACAGACTCATAGTATTTGATAATATCTGCTGTTGAATATGCTTTTGTAACATCCTTGGTTGCCATTGTAAGGTAGCTGTTAAGATTTCCGCCTTCCAACCTGTTCTTCAACCAGCCATCCTCAACTCCAGACAAATCCACACCACAATCTCTTATCCACTCATAACTGGTAACCAAGCCGTCTTCTCCAATTGTAGCCTTGTACATTGCAGATGGAAGCAACTTGTCAGCACGGGGATCCTCAACTCCCGACCCCTTGAAATTGGTAAGAAGGTTTACATACCATCTGTTAAGTCTCTGGCCTGTACCCCAAGCCATTGAATCCCATGTTACATTAGGGCCATATGCATCTCCTACTGTAAAGTTTGTTGTTGAGTTCTCCACATTAGCATGCTTCATGATAATGTTTTCTGAATTTGACTTTGGTCCATTCTCAACAGCAGCAAGAACAGCCTGTGGATCAAACTCTGAAGTCTTTGTAAGGTTATTCAACCAACGTGCTTTAAGTCCATATGCCAGTCTCAGCCATTGGTCAACATTACCGCCCATCCAGGTATCTCCTTTTGAAAGAGGTGTAGCAGTAGCACCCTCCTGAGGTGCCGACAAATATGAAATTGCTGTTTCAAGATCTGCAAGACATCCATGATAAATAACATCACCATTATCCAGTTCAGGAGCAACTATACCATTCTGGCCAATTGCGCTCAAAGCCTGGGTGTATGGCATCTCGCCATAAAGGTCTGCCATCATGATAAATCCCATTGACTTGATTATCAAGGCTGCGGCAATATAGTGGGTTGCACCCTCCGCCTCAGCTTTTGTAATCAAATCCGGAATATTTGCTGCTGCACCGCAGAACCAGTTCTGGTAAACGGTAGTGGATACTCCATTTGTAGGATTCCACAATGACTGACGGCCTATTGTACCGGTACGGCTTGTACCTGTAATCATCTGCGCCGCTGAATTGGCACGTGTATTTGCTGTACCCCATGCGTACATATAGTAGTACTGCATCCATGGCAACCTATTCTCTACGGTTACAACGGTGTTGGTAGGGCTGTCCGGATCTGTATTAACATCAAGCCAATTCTCGCAAGATGTAACACTTACCAGCATTACCAAGCACATAGCTACATATAAAAACTTTTTCATATCAATGTTTCTTTCAATAGATTATTAGAATGTTAGATTTAGACCAAAAGAGAAAGTCCTCTGGCTAGGTACACCACAGTACTCAATGCCAATTGAGCCTGAACCTCCAACCGATCCGGCTGCAGCAACCTCTGGATCCATGCCACCTTTGTAGTTTGTCCAAGTATACAGATTATTTGCAGAGAATGTAGCTGTCAGACCTTTAAGCACTTTCTGGTTCTTGATAAGATTCTTGAAGTCATAAGAGATATTGACAGAACGTAGTTTCAGCCAGTTGATATCATCAAGGAAGTTATATGAGTTGTCACAATATTTTGACCAATATTGCTGAATCATATACTCTCCTGAATATGACTTGCCATTAATCATGTATGACTGGCCTTTCTGATAAGTGTACGAAACAGCTTCACCGGTTTTTGAATCAACACCTGAAACAGTTACGGCATCACGCTGCAAAGTTCTCTCAGACTGACCCATTGAAGTAAGGTACATCTGTGTTCCATTGTAAATGGCACCACCAACTCTGAAATCAAACAAGAATGAGAATGACAAATCCTTATAACGGAATGAGTTGTTCCAGCCACCTGTAAATTTAGGCTCACGATTACCAACTATATTGTTCTGGCTTCCTGTTGTAACATAAAGACCTGTGGCTGCATCAACAAGATATCTGCCGTTTGGCATCTCCTTGCCATCAGCATCTGTTTCCCTCTTCCAATAATCACCGGTAAGTCCCAAGAAGTTTCCATCAGGAATTGAAGCAGGTTTAACACCGCCAATCTGGGATGAAGTAACATAGAAATACTGCAGGCCCTCTATAAAATCAGTCAATTTACCTCGGTTTCCTGCCATATTCAATGTTGATTCCCATGTAAAGTTCTTGGTATCAATTGGAGAACCTGAAATCATAAGCTCCATACCTTGGTTCTTTACGGAACCAGAGTTTACTGTTACAAAAATATAACCGGTAGATTGTGCAATACGAGGTGCTGCAATCTGGTTTCTGGTCTCTGAATTGTAATAGGTATAGTCCAATGTCAATCTTCCGTTCAAGAATCTCAACTCTGTACCAACCTCCCAAGATCTCTGAAGTTCCGGTTTAAGATCCGGAGCTCCACCAGTCCACTGGTTACCAAGACCTATCAGATCACCTGAACCTGGGTTAACAACCTCTGCTCCCCACATATAAGTACCAAGAGCATAAGGATCTGCATCCTTACCAACCTCAGCCCAAGATGCACGGATCTTACCAAATGAAAGAATGTCGCTCTCAGGAAGAAGCTCTGTAAATACCAACGAACCAGAAACAGAAGGATAGAAATAAGACCTGTTGTTTACAGGGAGTGTAGATGACCAGTCATTTCTGCCGGTAACTGTCAAATAGGCAATATTCTTGTAAGCTGCACGAATCTCACCATAAACACCAACAAGGCGTTTCTCTGATGTACCTTCAGTAAAGAACTTGTTCTCGCTAAGGATATTGGCAAAACTAACCACTCCTCCTGATACAAAATCATAACCCCATTGTGTCTGATTTACACGCTTTGTCTGCTCTGATGTATGACCAAGCAATACGTTAAAGTCAAAATCACCAAACGTCTTATGCGCATTTACCATAAGGTTTGAAGTGAGGTAGTTATAGTTAATCTTTGACTTGCTCAACCTACCATCCTGATACAAAGGTCTTGCTGAAGCACCCGGAGCAATATAAGTATAAGAATCATTTGTATATGAATCCAATCCAAGACGATAGGCCACATTAAGCCATTTTGTAACATTCACATTTGCATTTACAGCACCTGTGATACGCTCGTTCTTGTCGGTCATCTTGTTCTTGTTGATGATCCAATAAGGGTTCTCAATCTGATCCTCAAGAGAAAGAGTTGGGAAAATGAATTTTTTTGTACCGTCCTCATTCAACCACTCAGACATGTTTTCACTCCTTGACCAGCCATAAAGAGCTGTCATGGTACCATTGCCACCACCATTGTAGAGGCCTTGTGAAGTAAGGGTCTTATCGGTGTTTGCAACTGAATACGACACATTTGCGCCCAATGTTACAATACCATATTTCTGCTCACCGTTGAAACGGAAAGTAGTTTTGTCATAGCCGGTTTGAGGAATTACACCTTCCTGGTCATAACGTGAGGCCGAAAGATAGAAATTACCGTTCTTATGACCACCGGAAATACTTACACTATTATCCCAGATAGAACCGCCCTGGAAGAAATCAGCAACGTTATCATATACCTTACCTGTATTCTCAGCACCCCAAGATGAAGCAATACCCAGGGTCTGGAGCTCACCATTGGCATCATAGCTTCCTCTACCATATTTTGTCTGTATTTCAGGTGTTGCATAAGTAGAAGAATAGGTGTATTTACTTGAGAAATTGACAGAAACCGAACCCTCAGAACCTTTTTTGGTTGTAATGATCACAACACCGTCAGCAGCACGTGAACCGTAAAGTGCAGCAGCTGCAGCACCTTTAAGGATAGACATGCTCTCAATATCCTCCGGGTTGATATCCATTACACGGTTAGAGAATGTAGTTGCGGTAGCCTGCATACCATCTGTACCTGTATTACCACCCATAGGAGATGAGTTATCATAGATGATACCGTCTACTACAAACAGAGGCTGGTTGTCTCGGCTCTCAGAAGCTGAGTTACCACCACGGATGATAATAGCAGAACCTGCACCTGCAGCACCTGAACCCTGTGTAACGTTCACACCTGGCACTTTACCTGCCAATGAGTTTACAACATTGGTCTGCTTGTTTCTGAGAAGTTCCTTTGAATTCACCTCAGTAACTGAGTATCCCAAAGCTTTTCTCTCTTTCTTGATACCCATTGCAGTTACAACAACGTCCTCAAGAAGAACTGCATCCTCCTCAAGAGTTACATCGATTACTGCCTTGCCGTTTACCGGAACAACAACATCCTTCATTCCCATGAGGGAGAATTTCAATGTTGCATTGCCGGGGCACTCAATTGCATAAGTACCGTCAATGTCGGTAGATGTTCCTGTAGTGGTTCCTTCAACCAATACATAAACACCGATAAGCGGCTCACCGGCGATGTCAACAACCGTACCGCTTACTTTTACATTCTGAGCCCACGCACC
>JAFUMO010000066.1 GCA_017482565.1 Bacteroidales bacterium
GAAAGATGTTTGAGGCATTAGGACGCGAAGGAATAAATATCCGCGCCATAGCACAGGGCTCTTCTGAGAAGAATGTTTCGGCTGTTGTACAGACAGAGCATGTCCACGAGGCCATCAGGGCAATCCATAAAGAGTTCTTCGGAGGAAACTGCAAAAGGATCAACCTCTTCATTGCCGGCTATGGAACCGTATCCAAAGCGCTTGTTGAGATTATAAGACAAAAGAAGGAGTATCTGGCAAAGACCTTAGGCAAAGAGCTGGTGGTTTGCGGATTGTGCAACAGCAAGAACTATATTATAAATAAAAACGGCATACAGCTCGGTGACCAACAGCAGATGCTTGCCCAATTGGGCAGCGGCGAGTCTAATGTTGCAAATGAATATATCGATGCTTTGTCGGAGCTGAAACTGAGTGATGCGATATTTGTGGATTGCACTGCAAATAAAGGAATTGCAGGCTTGTACACCGATCTGTTCAGAAACAAGATCTCGGTTGTTGCATGCAACAAGATTGCAAACTCACTGAATTACGATTCATACAAAGAGCTGTTCAGCTGTGCATTGGAAGAGGGTGTGTCCTACAGATATGAAACAACTGTGTGTGCAGCCATGCCGGTGCTTGCCATGATAAGGCAGATTATGAACAGCGGTGACAAGATCCTCAAGATAGAGGGTATTGTAAGTGGAACTCTCAACTACCTGTTCAGCACATACAATGCACAGAAGAGCTTTGCCCAGCTGGTGAAAGAGGCCAAGGAGCTGGGGTATACAGAGCCGGATCCGAGACTTGATCTGTCGGGTACAGATGTGTTGAGAAAATTTATCATATCGGCACGCGAGGCTGGAGAAGAGCTGGAATCATCACAGATTAATTTCAAAGGATTTGTGCCGGATTCTGTACTTGCACCTCAGGGAGCAACATTTGCCGATGACCAGGAGTATTTCTACAATGCACTGGAGGCAGAGGAACAGGTATTGAAGGCGTCCTATGAGAATGAGGCATCAAATGGCAAGAAGTTGCGTTTCATGGCAATTCTCGACAAAAGTGGTGAAACACCAGAGTACAAGATAGCCCTTACAGAGGTTGACTCATCTCACCCATTCTACTCTCTCGAGGGAAGCGACAATGCCATGGTAATTACCACAGAATATTATCCTCAGGGGGTAGTAATCAAAGGCGCCGGTGCAGGAGCAAGGCAAACAGCCAGCGGATTGTTGAATGATATTTTGAAATAAAATTTTGACATATATGAAAGTAGCAGTAGTGGGTGCCACAGGTCTGGTTGGCACAAGAATGTTGAAAGTGTTGGAAGAGAGGAATTTTCCGGTAAGCGAACTGATACCGGTTGCCTCGGCAAAATCCAAAGGAAAAAAGATCGCCTTCAAAGGCAAAGAATATGAGGTTGTTACACCAGAAGAGGCTGTAGAGATGAAACCTGTTCTGGCAATCTTCTCGGCAGGAAGCGATGCTTCAGCCAAATATGCACCTCTGTTTGCAGAGGCTGGCTGCAGAGTGGTTGACAACTCCGCATGTTGGAGAATGGACCCTTCAAAAAAGCTGGTCATTCCGGAGATCAATGCGGATGTGATTGAGGAAAATGATATGATTATCGCAAATCCCAACTGTTCTACAATACAGATGCTCGTTGCAATTGCAGACCTCCACAAAGAGTACAATATAAAGAGAATTGTAGTATCAACTTACCAATGTATCACCGGCACAGGACAAAAGGCTGTAGACCAGCTTGTTGAAGAGAGAAGCAGGTGGCAGGGTGTTGAACACAACATAATTGGCGGAGAGTATCCGTGTGCCTATCCTTACCAGATAGATCTCAACCTTCTGCCGCATATCGACAAATTCCTGGAGAACGGCTATACCAAAGAGGAGATGAAGATGGTAAATGAGACCCGCAAGATCATGAGGGACGAAAATATCAAAGTTTCACCTACTGCCATAAGGATTCCTGTATTGGGCGGCCATGCAGAGTCGATAAACCTGGAATTTGAGAGGTCATTTGAGGAAAAAGATGCTGTAAAAATTCTCTCTGCAACACCGGGTGTAGTTGTTCTGGACAATATCAAACCCGACGGAGAGAACCAGAACCCGGCAATAGGCTGCAAAGATCCGAATGCACTCCCATATCCTATGCCTCTCTACTCTGAAGGCAGGGATGAGGTATTTGTAGGCCGCATAAGGAGAGATCCGAGCATCGAGAACGGCCTTAACCTCTGGTGTGAGGCCGACAACCTAAGAAAAGGTGCAGCAACCAATGCCGTACAGATTGCAGAAGTGCTCCTTCAGAAAGGATTTATA
>JAFUMO010000067.1 GCA_017482565.1 Bacteroidales bacterium
CTTTGTTTATCTAGTAATTTAGAAAGTGACGCTTCAATATCAACAACTGTCCCAATCACTCCAGATTTAATCAAAACTATTAGTCTATTAAAAGCTGGACAATGAGCTGTCTTATTGGCTTCCATCAAAATCACATCTCTTATTTCTGCTAGTCTAAACAATTCTTCAGCTTCTTTTTCTTTTAGAACCATAGGTGTCTCACATAGTACATGCTTTTTAGCAATAAGAGCGCTTTTGATGTATTGGTAATGAGATAAATGTGGAACCGAAATATAAACTGCATCAACTACTTCATATAATTCATCAATAGTGGAACAAACTATACAGCCAGACGTTGTTGCAATATACGTTGAAACAAAACTATTGGCTATATTAGTATCTATGTCATATACGGCAACTATATTCACACCATTCACTGCATCAGCCTCAGATGGAAACCGTCTTGCCACACGACCACAACCTATTATACCAACACGAACTTCAGATGTACTTCTCGCTCTAAGCATTGTTGAGCTTATACCTTTTGTTCTAGGGAGATAAACAACTTTTGTGTATTCGTTAAGATAATCAAATTGCCCTTCCCAGTCAGATCCAATAGCGAAAATATCTACATTATATTTTTGAATATCGTCAATTTTTTGTCCAATATAATCTTCAATAATTATCTCATCTGCATACCCTGTAGCCTTTACTGCTTCCACACGTTCAAGTACATTATTACGTACATTAAGTTTTCCCCTACCTCTATCAAAAGAATCACTAGTCACACCAACAATGAGATAATCACCTAATTCTTTCGCTCGTTTAAGTAAGTTTAGATGACCTTGATGTAATAAATCGTATGTACCATATGTTATTACTTTTATCATACAGAAATAGATTAATATGAAGCACTTAAGTTAGTTTTTCCACATCAATTAATCTAGAAAAATGACTTCAGAATAATGAGGATGACGGTTATCCCTAGATGGATAACTCATATATCTACCGTAACACCTAGTTAAAAATACTTCTGAACAATTAGGCCCATAAAAATATGTATCCTCAAATTTGTACTTTTTTAACGGTTGTAATTCATGTAAATAAAAGAAATCATTATAAATACCTGGACATACATATATATCACAATCTGGCTCAGGGCAATTATGGTGATTTCCATGCTCGTTTAATTCTTGATATAATTTTTCAATTCTGTTATTATATAAATTTATATCTATAAGTTCTTTTTCTTTTCGCCTATTAAGATATGCTATGTGTTCTTTTATTAAAAATTCTTTTTCGAAACTCTCCTTTACCTTATATATCTTATATAAATCAATACTTATTCCTTTGTGAGTGTAACTGTTATCTTGTGGAAACAAATCACACTTAGTGCTAGATCTTAAATCTTTTACATGTGCCCATCCATGAAAATATAAGGGCTCAGATTTTTCATCTTCAAGGAACATATTTTCAGGCAAATACTTTCTTAAGGTTTCTATAGCTAAATCATAAGAATCTTCAAATAAATGAAAATCAAAATCATCATCCCAAGGAATAAATCCGCCATGTCTGATAGCTCCAAGAAGAGTTCCATATGTTATGAAATATGGTATATTATGAGACTCTAATATTGATTTGATTACATTGGCCATATCAAGTAATCTTTCTTGGACTTTCTTTATATCATTGTATGTATACATAATTACTTTAATAGTGCATCTACCATTTCAGGTGCAAATACTGGTATATTTAACCTTTCTTTTATATTTAGACGTTCTGCATGAGAGTCATCTATAAATATAGAGTCCTTTTCTTTTATGTAATCGGCTTTATTTGCTAAATTGTCTATATGTATAATTTTATCAAATAAAGAATATATCCTGAATTTTTTTAATTCTTCATTTAAATCCGTTCCGGTATGTTTGGTTAAAAGATATACTTTCTTGTTTTCGTTTACACATTGATATAAAAACTGAACCAAAAGAGTATTTAGCTTATATCCATTTAGAACAAGACAATCATCATAATCACAATACACACTTTCAAAACTAACATTTAGCTTATACTTACATTCTAATGCCCTATCCAATATTATGTCATAATCATTCGTAAAAACAGACACATCATGATCAAATGCATCAAATAATGATAATAGAGCAAAATTAACTCCTTTTGCTCTAGATAGTAATGATGATCCTCCTAATCGGGATGCTATTTCTAGCAAGCAAAGTTGCCCGTTCACATTTCTTTTTACTTGGAAGAACCATGCACCGCGAAAATGGATCTTTTCATTTATCAATCTTGCAAGTTTTACAAATTCTTCTTGATTCTCTGAAAAAAAAGTATTAACACTTATTCCATTACTTACTCTATTACGTTTACGAGCACCACAAAATAAAAGGTTCCTATGCCTATCAGTAAAGCAATCAACTGTATATTCTTCTCCTGGTAAATATTCTAAAATTAATATATCATCATTTTCTGCGATAAAAGCATTTACTTCTCTTTGGTTATTGAGTTTTTTTGTACCCTTAGCACTATATCCTATTTTGGGTTTTGCAAATACAGGAAAAGCGCTAATTGGTATTTCTAAAGGATCATATATTTTAGGAATCAGTATTGTATCTGCTAATTTTTTATAGGTCAAGTCTTTGGATAAACTTATTTGCGTAGTTTCTACTGGTGAAGAGATTACTTTACAACCCAACTCCTCTTCGTGCTCTTTAAGCATAGTAATTGCAATATCCATTGCGGGATAGACTGCATCAATTTTTCTTTCCGCTATAATTGTTTTTAGAGTAGAAATAAAATTAGAATCTGTTACATATGGAATATCGGGAATGTAGTCTTCATAGACATACATACCATGATCTGAAACAGAACTCCCACCAATTAGATGAAAGTAGGTTGAGTATTTTACAGAACTATGAATATCTAATGCTATCTCAGAACCACATGGGAATACAAGTATATTAAACTTTTTCATAATTACTTTATTATCAACTCAAGTATTCTTTCAATGTCATTAGACGCTAATCCGTGATGTAAAGGCAAACAAATCACAGAATTCGCCATTGTATAAGCGACTGGAAGATTTTGTGGTGTAGCACTTTCTAACCCCCTATACGTAGAGAATTCACTTATCAAAGGGTAGAAATATCTTCTACTAAGAATATTATTTCCTTTCATTTTTAAGTATAATTCATCTCTCGTAAACCCATATTTGTGTGCATCTATGAAAATGGGAAAATAAGAATAATTGTGTGTTACACCATCCATATCTTCAAAGTAAGATATGCCTTCCACTCCTTTTAATTTTTCTCTATACTTTATTGCAATAGATTTTCGTGCAGATATTGCAAAATCTACGTATTTTAAATTTAACAAACCATATGCAGCCCTAACTTCATCCATTTTTGAGTTGATACCTGGGGCAACAACTTCAGTCTCTCCTGCAAACCCAAAATTCTTTAGGTAGTCTATACGCTCTTTCATCTTTTTATCATGACAAATAAGAGCTCCACCCTCAATAGTATTATAGGTTTTAGTAGCATGAAAGCTTAAAGTGCTAATATCACCCGCCTGCAGTATTGATACACCATCTCTCTTTACACCAAAAGCATGAGCTGCATCATAAATTACCTTTAAGCCATATTTATCGGCTATGTGCTGAATCCTATCCGTATCACATGGATTCCCATAAACATGTACTGGCATTATTGCTGTTGTCTTTGGCGTAATGGCAGCTTCTATTTTATCAGGATCCAAATTACCTGTCTGGGGATCTACATCAACAAAAACTGGTTTAATACCATTCCACCAGATTGAATGAGTTGTTGCTACAAAACTATATGGAGTAGTTATAACTTCGCCAGTAACACGCAACGCCTGTAAAGCAGTAATTAAAGGAAGTGTGCCGTTTGTGAATAGGCTGATATACTCAACTCCCAAATATTCACACAAAGCTTTCTCCAATAGCTGATGATAATGACCATTATTAGTAATCCACTTACTTTCCCAAATGTCTTTAAGATACTCCGTAAATTCTTCTAATGGTGGTAATAATGGAGACGTAACAGTAATTTGATTTTTATCCATTTGATTATTTACCTATAAGTGACAATAGATCCTTCAATTCTGGCGAATTCGTTAGCTTCGCAATGGCATAAAAGTATATGACGCCAGATAATACCCCTGCGATAAGGCTAAGCATACTGTTTTCTATATTGTAAGATATAATAAAAGCAACTGCGCCCATTGATAACGAATAAGCAAGTGCCGGTAACAGGTCTTTTAATTGTTTAAAAAATCCCAAGTCAATCAATTTTCCTGTGTAAAAAGTATTAACGGCAAGACAGATGATGGATGATATGACTTGCCCTATACACATGTAAACTAGCCCCATTGGTATGGTTATGATAAGAATAGTAACACCTATTGCCTTTTTAATAATTTCCAATCTGAGAAATAAATCAGATCTGCCCTTCACTTGTAAAAGATTAAGATTGATGGCATGTATTGGATACAACATTAGTCCCAAACACATGATTTGTAACAATATTACAACCCCAGACCATTTCCCTGATAAAACTGTAATAATAAAAGGATAAGCCACACTCGCAAGTCCAATCATTAATGGAAAGATAATGAATGCCGAGAGTTTTAAGTATTTTCTATATACTTGTTTGAGCCTCTCATCTTGGTCTTGATATTCACATAAAAGAGGGTATGTTACTCTCTGCATTATACCAGTAAGATTAGAAGACGGGAACTGCGCCAAACTGTTAGCTCTTGTGTATAGGCCCAAGTCAGAACTTGAAAATACTTTCCCTATTATTATAGTGTATATATTGTTATATGTAGTGTCCAATAAAGCTGATAGCAGTAGTTTTGAACCAAATCCAAACATCTCTTTAAACGATTTCCAGGAAAACACTAATAACGGGACCCATTTGGTAAATAACCATAATGTCGAAGTATTAAGCAGAAAGCTTATCAATGATTGAATTACCAATGCCCAAACGCCATAACCGGAATAAGCCATATACAATCCTACTCCTCCAGAAATCAGTGCGGAAATCAGTGACGACTTGGCTTGTGTTTTAAAATCTACTTTAGCTGTAAGAATAGCACGCTGAACAATAGTTAATGAATTGAAAAATATACCTAAAGAAAGGACTCTAGTTATAGGAATAAGTATAGGAGTATTGTAGAATTTCGCAATTGCAGGTGCTGAAAAGAATAAAACAATGTAAAATATAATTCCAACTACTATATTGAAATAAAATACAGTAGAATTATCTATCTCCGTCCTATCAATCTTACGGATAAGAGCATTTGAAAAACCACTATCAACAAAAGTCTGTGCAATAGCCAAAAAGATAGCAAGCATACCTACAACACCATAGTCCTCAGGTGTCAAGACACGAGCTATCAGAACTGATATTATCAGTTGCACAAATTGGACTGAGAATCTTTCAATGCTACTCCAGATAATTCCTTTTGCTGTTCTTGATCTTAATGATTCAGACATTATCCACTATCCTCACGAGGTCCGCCGCGGACCTCAAATTATTATTCTTCCGAGGTCTGTCGGCAGACCTCTTAAATTATTTAAAATAAATACTAATTTCTTCTTTTGTCAATTGGCCACTCGAAATCAGGAATTGCACCACAATATCCAAATGAGAGTCCTTTAGTTTTCCTTTATACTTAAAGGATGATTTTGAAAACATTCCCATTTCACTTTTAAAAGGCTGTGCACAATTGATAAAAGAATCATGTGAAAGGAAATTGTAATCGTCTGCTTTAATTAGAAATTGTCTTTCCAAGAGGTGCTGTCTTTTCTTAATAAACGGATTATCTCCTGGAGAAATAGTGCTTAGCTTCAAATCTTCCGCAGAACTAATCTGCTCTCCCAACCTGACCATCTTATTAATTCAAAGCTTTTTGTATCTGACAATTTTCTAAAACATAATTAACTCCATCATTATCCAAACCTGCTTCTCTGGCTATATCCTCCAATGAAATTGCAAAGTCTTTAGCTGTTGAACGCCAGGCTGTATCATGAGATTTTTCTTTAATCTCATCATAAGTCATATTCCCGTAAGTATCAAGGGCCCAATCTAAGGATGATATGTCTGAATCAGAAAGTTTTATCAAATCGGGATTCTGTTTAGGAGCAACGTACATCCATCCCTCTATAGCAAAAAAGCTGCCCAAATCCTCAGTGTCCTGAATATATGAATCTCCTCTTACAATTTTGAACATATCATAAATACGGGAAGGTACAGGACCAGCATCCATAGCTATATAGGTATCTCCAGTAATAGGAGTTCCCCACTCAGCTATATGATGTCTATCTGCAAAATACAATATCTTGAAAATCTTGTGAAAATCTCGTCTTTTCAGTCTATGCGCAACATACAAGACCGAATTCAGAGCTTTTTCCTTATCAAATATTGCTTTTATCATAACAATTTTCTCATATCACAACTTCAAAGCCACTCTCCTTAATGATGAGGTTCGCCTTCAGTGTATTCTTGAATTTTACTTTCTCGTTCTGGATTGATGTCCTGGCAGCCGGTTTTACACTTGAACATATTATGTAAGCCTTTACTGGTGAGTCATCATTGTGAAGGGTTTTAATCGTTTCCCTCAACTGCTCCGCTGCATGCTTTATATCAGATCCCTTAAGCTCCACATAAGACTCCTCCCCTTTTGCTGTAATCTCTCCCACTTTGAGTAATTTATCGCATCTTATGCCTTGTGTAACCGCACATCCATCTACTTGAATCTTCAGGCAGAATTTCCTGCCGGGATTCTTGAATATAATCTTTTTGCCGTTCTCTTCAAGCTTTATATTTGAATCTGTTGTCCCCTGCACACATCTTCCCTCAATATCCCTCATAACTGCAACAGATTGTCAAAGTCGTTATTAATGTATTCAGATGCTGAGTCTATCAGATTTGCTGATAACAGCTTGCTTTCTTCATCTCTTATTGAAACTGCTGTACCAGAGCTGAGTGCAAAAGCATTTACATCACCAAAATTTATATATGAAGTCAATCCTACAGTGTCCAATACCTGTTTTTCTGACATATTGCCCTCTGCTATGATATTGCCTGCCAGAATAAGATTGTTTACTGCTGTCATTATATATGGGCTATGGGTTGTAATAACCAAACTGTCATCCCTTGTGTTATCCAGCATGCTGAAAATGTGTTTAACCAACGCATACTGGGTAGAAGGGAACAAATTCTGCTCCGGCTCCTCTATCACAAAAGATGAATAGTGCAACTTGCTTATATTTTGCTGGACACTCCTCCTTACTCCCATCTTGTCAGAATCATACCTGGCTACGGAACTTGAAATCAACTCATATTTCTCAAATGAGAGATCCAGTTTGTTGCGGAAAATCCAATCTGCCCCATACTGTAGAAATACCATCAAAGGAACGGCAGCCTGAATACCGCTTGAGGCTACATTCAATTTAATTTCCTTACCATCAGGCAAAATGATAATATCCCCTCTGGTAGTATCATAATAATATTTTACAAGCCCCAATATATCTACTGGATTACTTTTAGAATATTTTGAATGTATCAGTAACCAGTCAAATATAAAATCCCTTACATAAGTATAGGACATCATAAGTGATGATATATTCTCTATTGACACATAATTTCTCTCTGATGGAATATATGTAACCTTGCCTGCCTTTGCATTTTTGAGGTCTCCAGTGACTTTAAGTGTAAAATTCTCCTCCCCTTTATAAACAAAGGAAATCAGAAAACTTTGATACTCTATATAAGAATCTTCTGTAAAATACGAAGCCATCTTATGATACTCAACCAAATTTGAACATATGTAATCAGAATTTATATGTTCAGTTCCCTGATGCATCACTATATCCTTCTCTATCCATTGACAAAAACTGATAAGCTTTGCCAATGTACTTTTACCGGAACTTTGCGGCCCTATAAACAGGTTGATTCTGTTTATATCAATATTTATATCCTTTATAGGTCCAACGTTATGAACCTTAAGTACTGGTTTCATTAAAATTTATTGATGCTTCTTACCCAACAATCTTCTTCACCCACTTGTTCTCCACTCCAAGGCTGGCAAGCCAGTCTGCGCCAAATACAAGGCCGCAGCCCATTACTCCGCCCAGGAATATGAATGCGAAGAGAATCATAGGCACATTAGGCTTGCTCTTATGAAGCGGAACTGTAACAGGCTCCACAACTGTAAGGATAGGAATATCCTCCTTTACCTTCATTTCTGCCTGTACCAGCTGGGTATTCAACTCATTGAAAAGTGAACTTGCAACCTCATACTCAGTCTTTATCTGCTCACCTTTTGCCTGTGAAAGTGCTGTAACCTGATTCCTATTTGCATCCTGATGCCTTGCATAAGCCTCCTGTTTCTGCTCAAATATCACCTTTGCCTCATCATAACGCTCCTTAATGAAGTTGTAGTTAATTTCAGCTCTCTGAAGTTTTATCTTAATTACATATTTCTGCAGAAGGCTCTGGACTGCTGCCACTACCTGTGCTGCAGCAACAGGATCACGCATATCAGCCTTAATCTCCACCGAACCGTTTTTAGGGTCTGTAGTAATCTCTATCTGCTGTGAGATTGCCCCGGAAGCAGCCTGCTCCTTTGGAGTAAATGCAGCCAGGTTATAAGGCTCACCCACATTAGGTTCAACCTTGTCCTCATCATTCCCCCTGAACATTCCCATAATTGTACCAGGAAGGCCAATTGTATATTTCCTCAAGGCCTTGCCAAAAGAGAACTCCTCATATTCCTTCTTGGTATAGTAGTCTATAATCTTTACAGGCTCCCCGTATTTCTCAAAATCCAAAGGCACCTGAACAAGTTCCTTGCACAAATCCACATTCTTCATCAGGGACTCATACATGGCTGGAGAAAGCATCTCCCCACCGCTTGAAGCGCTCAGGTTGATACCTGCCATTGCTGCAAGGCTTCCCAAACCGCCAAGGCTTGAAGTTGAAAAAGCACCTCCCTCAGTCTCGGGCATCACAACACATTTTGCGGTATATTCCACCGGTGAAATGATGGCAACCAGAAGTCCCAAAGCAACAAAAACACCTGTTACCTTAAGGATAAACTTCCTCTTGCCCCAAAGACGTGCCGCCAAGGCAATAAGATCTATCTCTTCCTCTTCAAAATTATTCTGTTGCTGAATAGAATTATTCTCCATACCAATAAATTTTTTAAATCACCTTCCCGACAGGGAATTACATAGAAATGGGGCATCAAAACTGATATAACACTCTCAGTTTCAACGATTTAAAATTTTAACAATACTTTTTCCGGCCGGAACTGATCCAAAACCGTACTTCTATCTGACAAAGATAGAAAATTTATCTTACTCTACAACCTCCAACAGGTGTAAATTCTCAATCACAGTACTCACTGCAACCACATTGGGAATATCCAGAAAGAACTGTTTCTTTCTCTTGCCCTTAACCTTGGCCAGAACCCCTTCATAACCGTCAAAAGGGCCACCGTGCACCCTCACCTTTGTACCTGCTGAAAGATCCACCTCCTCAGGGGTGAAGAAAGTCTTGCTGATGGTATCATCCTGTACAATCTGCATGAACTGGTCCATCTGTTTCTGAGGCACCACAATAGGAACATTCTTCCCGTCTTCCTTTCTGGTCATATACTGCAGATACTCAACCCCCCACTTCACCTGCTGCAGGACATCCTTCTGCGCATGTACAAAAATAAGGCTGTTAATGGCAGGTACCGGGAGTTTCCTCTTGATACCCCTCACAACCTTAATTACCGTCTTCATAGGGACATAAACTTCCAGCCCCTTTGAAAGGAGATAATCTTTTGCAATCATCTCCCTCTTGTATGTAGCCCGCATGGCGAACCATTGGGCAGTGGAATCCTGCATGATATTACTTCAAAGCCTTGCCTTTCAGCTTTATAATGTAATCCATCAACAGATAACCTGCTACTGCTATGGATATATCAATCAAAATTATCAAATTAATGTTCAGAGGCTGCAATATTGTATTTATTATACAATAAAAAGCCTGAAGAATAATTATGTACATAGAAGAAGACCTGTGTCCGAATCCCATGAGGAGGAACTTATGATGAATATGGTTCTTGTCCGGATAGAAAGGAGACAACCCCTTTGATATCCTAAGCCCAAAAACCCTTACAGTATCAAACAAAGGGACAAAAGTAATTCCCAGTATTGATGCAAGTGGATTCATAAAAGAAATCACGTCTGTATTGGTTGAAAACCAATAGAACTTGAATCCCAGAAATACTATAATGAAACCCAAGGTAAGTGACCCGGTATCACCCATGAACACTTTATTCTTGGTACCAAATACATTCATAAAGAAGAACACAGACAATACACCAAGTATTGCAAATGCCATCATTCCATAGAAAAGGAGCTGGTTAAATGTAAACCACAGACCCATAAGGCCGAGTGTAAATGCCGACAATCCCGAACAAAGCCCGTCAATACCATCTATGAGGTTATACGCATTCATTACAAATACCGCAACAAGGATAGTCAAAGGCATCCCTATGAACCATGGAATCTCAAATATACCCAAAATACCTTGAAGATTATTGATCCAAAAACCTCCAACAACAACTGTCAGCGCCGCCAGAATCTGGATAGCAAACTTTGTCTTGTAAGAAACTCCAGACAAGTCATCGGCCAAACCTACAATATACATCAAAGTAAGGCCAGCAGCCAAACACTGTAGATCAAGAAAAACAGATGTCTCTGAAACATTAAGGATAGGATATCCCAATGCGTATCTGATACAGCTGAACAGCGTGATTGACAACAGGAATATAGGGAAGAACGACAATCCTCCTATACGGGGAATTGCACCTTTATGTGACTTCCTTGCATCAATGACATCAAACAGTTTGCGTTTCTTTGCTATAAGTACGATTTGAGGCAAATATATCCAACCCGCCAATGCAGAAAATGCAAAAATGCTGACTATAAACAGTACTTCCCAAGTCATGGCTTCTCTTACTACATCTGGTTAACAATGGTGACAATCATGGCGGCCAGTGAGGCTGTTGATGTGGCAATGCTTATTATGCCTGAGAGGTCTCTCTTAGGTCCGCTCTGGGCTTTTGAAGGGACTATGATTTCTGTGCCCGGCTGAACCTTGAAGCCAGGATCACCCTTCACTGCTACGGAACCGTTCATGTGTACCATATAGGTTTTTCTCTTTACTGCATCCTGGGTTGCGCCACCTGCATTTGAGAGGTAGAACTGCCATGATTTCTTAGGCTCAAATGATATTGTGTTAGGGTACAATACAGAACCTGAAATCTTTACGGTGTTGTTGAACTTAGGTACAACAATTACATCACCTTCCCTGAGGACAACATCAGCCACTGAACCTGGATTGTTTACAGCTTTCTCAAGATCGATTGCAATGGTATAGTTCCTGCCTATCTCCAATGAATCAACTGCGCTGGTATCATTTACCTGTTTCTTGGCAATCTCTTTTGCCACCTTAATGCGGTCAAACTCGTCTTTTGTAATCTGGCGGGTAAGTTTTGCCCCTTTCACATATGCATCCTTAGTGAAGCCATCTGCCTTGCCAACTACATCACTCAACCTTACAGTACTTTTAGCAACCACATAAGTGCCAGGGTAATTCACCTCACCTTCAATGGTTACAGACTGCTGTGGCTTGTATGATGCGCTTCTGCGCACAAATACTATATCGTATGGATGCAGCTTCACGTCTGCATCAGCAGGGTTCTTCAGCAGGTTGTAATGCATGATGGTTGCAATGGTGTCCGGTGCAGCCATATCCTCCACTGCGCTTGAATTCTTTATCCTGCGGGCAATCTCCACCTTTGAGAGGGTTGCTGCCTCTGAAGGGCCTCCTGCCATAAGGATAAGGTCCCCTATTGTCATACCCTCCCTGAACTCAAACATTCCGGTTGCCGAAGGCTTGTTCACTTCCCCAAAGATCTTCACTGTCTGGAATGGCTTCAGGTGCTCCTTGTTGAAGATAACTACTGAATCGTCGGGAGAAAGCATGATATTCTCCTTGCCGAGGATAACATCCTGAACACTGAATGATACCTGCTCCTTGCTACGGTCTTTTGCAAGCCTTACCACAAAGCCCTTGTCTGTGTAGGCATCATCCTTAAGTCCGCCTGCTGCCCGGATAAGCTGTTTGATGTTTGATGTGTTGCCTGTAATTGCATAAGTACCTGGGCGCCATACTGCTCCTGCAATCTTAACCCTGTTGCGGTACTGAAGTGTATTGGTATTTACAGTAATTATATCACCGTCCTTGAGCTGGAATGAGCCGAACTGCTCTGCCATTACATCAAAAGACTCGCCTGTTGCAGCCTCAGCAGCTCCGCCGGTAGCCACGCGGTCTATATGGACCTTGTCTGTAAATGCCATGTCCTGGAATCCGCCTGCGTATGCAAGAACCTTGTCAAGAGTCTCGCCGGGCTTGATCTCATACATCATAGGGCGCTTTACGCCACCTTCAACTGTTACAATGCCTGAGTATGGTGCAACTGAGATTACATCGTTGTCTTCAAGTCTCACATTGCTGTTGAATGTGCCGTTTACTATGAATTCATAAAGGTCAAACGAGCTTACCAGCTTTCCGTTCCTGTAGAGGTTTATCTGGCGGATGGTTCCCAAATCGTTAGGGCCTTCAGCAAGATACATTGCGCTTGCAATTGTTGAGAGGGCCGGCAGTGTGTAGCCGCCAGGTTTCTGTACGTCACCCACAATGTTTACTGTAACGGTTGTGGTCTTTCCCAATGCCAGCTTTACAAATGTGGTAGGCTCCTCGCTTGAGATGCCGCTGTAAATCTTGCCAAGATATGATTTGAGTGATCTCTCAGCCTGTGCCGCTGTCTGGCCGGCAATGTAAACCGGGCCAAGGTTAGGGATGCTTACGCTGCCCTCAGGAGAGATGGTTGCGGTGATGTTAGAAATCACATCTCCCCAGATGTCTATTACTACCTCATCTCCCGGTGTGAGCTTGTAGTTTGCAGGAGTAGGTATATTGTAACTTGGAACGAAGTTCAGGTCCTTGTTCTTGAAAATATTGTGGCCATAGATCCTGTCTGCCTTGCTCTGCTGCTCTGCTTTTGCCTCTTCCTCTTCTTTGGCTGCTTCTGCCTCGGCTGCCTGCTGCTGTTGCTGTTTTTGTTGCTGCAGCTCCTGTACGGCTGTATTCCTGTTCACTGCAGGGGAGCTGAAAGATATTGCCCCGCCCTCGGTACTTACACCGTATTTGGACATCATGTCATTTATCTGCTGGTCTGAGTAGCCCTGCTGTTTTGCTATCTGCTTTGCCAATTCAAGGTCAACTTGTGATTGTGCCATGGCAAATGTGCCGCACATAACCATTCCAAGAACCAATAGAACTTTTCTGATCTTCATTATATGTGTGTAACTTTTTATGTTCAAAACTCCATCTTGTGTTGCTGAAGATATTTTTGCGTTGCTGCAACAGGTCTTTTGCGCCGGATCAGCGGGCAATTTTAATGCCCCTTTCCAGGCTAGCCTACAGGCAAGTGTACACTCTCCACACAACCTCGCAAAGGTAAGCCACAATTAACTAATAACCAAAAATAAATGATAATAAAGTTTTCTTTTTTTACACTAAAATAATAAAGCTCCCCATTGTGCAGCTTCATAATATTTCACTGTGATGGGTTGCGGTGGGTTCTTGTGCGTCATCATGGGGTATCATGGGTCATCGTGGGTTATCATGGGTTATCATGTGGTATCATAGGTCATCGTGGGTTATCGTGTATCATCATGGGCAGCCGTGGTTTGCTGCGGACATTTCAATTGTCAATAACGGTAGGGGAGGCAAAATACTGCATAGGGTGTGTAGATTATTTCATAGGACAAGGTATGTTTGTGGCTACGGGAGGTATGGGGCGCATGCGGGAATATGCGGATGAACGGGAACACGGCCAACAGGCATGGTGATGTAAAAAAGGGCCACCGGCGGTAATCCGGCAGCCCTCCCCAAAAAACAAACACTTTTTAAATTAACACTGCCCTCCGGGGAAGCTTGCGGGAGCCTATCCCCTTCCGGCAATACAAAAGTAGACATGCCGGTGCTTGCCGCCAAATTTTATAACCTTACAAGGTGCAGTTATTGCTGTTTCTGCAATTTCTTTTTCTGGATTTCTATTTTGATAAAAACAAGAAAGCTTATTTAACTATATAGCCTTCAACCTAAAAGCATACTCATACGGTATCCTTGAATGTTTAGAGCTGCATTCTATCCACGCTGGTTCCTCATGACTGATTTTAGAAATCTCCGCTGCTGAACACTCAGAAAAACGCCCACACACTAAATCCAATATCTTCAACTCTTCCGCACTGAAAAATGAAAGATCCGCATCTCCTTCAGGTATGAATATCATACCTTCCTTATCTCCATTTACCTTCGGCTCCAGACGAACTTCATCAAACTGGCTGTATATCCTATCCCAACGTTCCGGCACAGGTCCATAATTCAATGCCCTATAGGACAATCCTGTAAGGGACATACCCATGTCTCTGTATGCTAAAAAATCTGCATAAAACAGCATTTTATTCATCTTTGTGCAAAACAACTCTCCACACTGGCCAATGATATAGAGCAGTATATTTTTCAATTTTTGTAGCGACCTTTCACCAAACCCATTGTCTGCCCCCCTTTCACACATGAATAACCGATTGGTTTCATACTGCTCAAACACCCTGGAATCATTACATTCTAAAATAGAATTAATCCGCTTGATAAGTTTATCATAATCCTTCTGCTCCAAAATATGCTTAGAACTATGGACCATATCCAGAAACACTTCTGGGTTCATGATAGATTTTATCATCCTTCCATTAGATACACTTGGCACTTCTCCTGACTCATAGTTCCGCCACTGATTCGCTCCGAAGCCCATAATTAAAGACATTCTTGCAGCCGAGACGCCGTAAAGGCTACGGATTGCCGCTATCTCATCACTAAATGGGATACCATATTTAACTCTGTACTGATTAGTAACCTGCAAGAATCCCACATCATCCATATCATCAGATGTAAAATATTCCCCACTATCCGCACAATACCAAGAAGAGTGAATATAACCAAACTTCTCGCCTCTGAAAGTCCAGGTACGCTTATCATACACCAACCTCATTTCTTTTCCAGTAAACGGGCTATTCATAATAATTACTTTTTAAAAGGATACTCAAGAGGATATTCAGCCAAATGAAAAGAAATACAAATTGTCTGACATATAGTTGATGGCATCATTATCTTAATATATACCTCTCTATTTTTCACATCCCTCCCAAAAACCCACATTTCACCCAGTTTGTTCAAGGTATCTACAACTGGTCCTTCAACATAGTCCTCAGTTCTCAAGCTCTCAATTACAACTCTCCTATAGGATGGAATTATTTCCAATTTCTCCAGAGCCTCCTGATTCTTTCCCCTGTCATCTCTGTAGATAATTCCAAAAACCCTCATCTTAGTGTGAAACTGATCCAAAAACAGCTGCACATCATCCCTCTTGACAATCCCCATACTCAATTCTATCATTAACGACCTCAAAGGTAGAACTTATAACTCATAAATACAAATTATTCAACTTTAAAGTTGAATAATTAACTGTCGGGAAGAGTCATGAAATAAAAAAAAGAGCCCTGCACCTGATGTGCAGACCTCCAAAACACTTAAAATACACTATGAAAAACTTATTTTGACTTCTCAAAATCGTGGGAGCAACAGGATTCGAACCTGTGACCCCCTGCTTGTAAGGCAGGTGCTCTAAACCAGCTGAGCTATGCTCCCTAAAAATATCCCAAAAGAACTAATTCTTTGTGGGAGCAACAGGATTCGAACCTGTGACCCCCTGCTTGTAAGGCAGGTGCTCTAAACCAGCTGAGCTATGCTCCCAATCTTTTAATCAACTTTTGAAGCGGTTGTTTTTCCGTTTCGGGTTGCAAAGGTAGGAATTAATTTTTAATCTCCAAATTTTTTTGAAAAATTTTTACAATCGTGTCACGATTATACCTGAAGTCGTGACACGACTTCAGGGCACCGCAGCAATAAATGTAAAAAGTTTTATGGCTTTTCACATTTATGCCGTATGTTGCCCAGGGTACTAGTATGGCATATATTACATTAATCAAGGTGATTTATTTACCATCGCAATACCTGTTGTATCCTTATATCTCCCCGTCTTGATATAACCTATAATGCTTTCTACTATTTGAGAAAGGGGATTTTGCAAATTTTTCATCTTTTTCCCATAGTAAACATACTCATTAAGAACTACATCCTTATGAGCTTTAAATTTATTCTTTTGAAAGTTCTTTCTAACCAGAATACTTAAATTGAATTGATAGTTAGCATTATGAGTTAAATATGTTTCTGCATTACTATTATGATTAGTTATTCTCAAAGACACCTTCATGACAGAATCATCAGATTGGGGTATTTGCACTTCACCATAATTACTTGCACCATCTGAGTGTATAATCCCCAACGCATTACGTAAATCTGTCAAGAAACCATGCGGATCATTAACCCCCAAATAGTTTTGAGATAATTGCCGCAAACTTTGTATTGCATCTTGCGAATTTATTACTACATTTGTGCAGTCAAAAGATTGAGAAGGCCTAGTGAACCTTTGAGTTCCCCTTATAGAGTTCAATCTTTTGACTTTTTTGTCTGTTTTTCTCCCACTCATTGCCTACCTGTATTTGAATTGTTTGAAAAGTGCCCTTATGTAGTTTTTATCTTCATCAAGGAGCATTGAGATCTGGAGCGGTGTAGCTTTTGTAAATGTGTACAATTGGAAAATGAGGTCTTCTTTTCTTGAAGACTGCATATCAATATATTTTTCTTCTCCCAAAAGTTCTCCCAGGAAATCTGAGAGTTGGGACATTGACTCCTTATTCTTTTTTATATAAGAAGCATTTTTGGCAAGCCTTTCTGTTGAGTATTCTTCCTTAGGGGTAACGACTGATTTCTGGACAACAATCTTGAATTCCTTTTTTGAATATAGGGAATCCAATTCATTATGATTCACATCTATAATATCCAGGAGCTTCATATTAAACTGAAAACCAGACCTCAGCAAAGGACATTTGTTTACCATAATGCTCCTGCTGGCATTTATAAGGTCAAAATACTTGTTTGCCTTAATGATATTCAAGGAATTGTTTACCAGAAGCTGGGCCTTGTCCATGAAATCGTAGTGATAATGATAGCTGCTCCACTTGTAATCCTCAGGGTGCGGATACTCTCCAGGACATGCAGCCATCGGATTCTGCAGAATATACATTGAAGTTTTGATTATTGAGTCTTGCGAATATTTTGGATAGATCCTGGCGGGAACAAAAAACTTATCATGAGAACCGTGCAGCCTGTTATACCAGAACGAGAAATTCTGCTGCATTTCCTTTATGAACATATTGGCATGATCATAAGACTGTGCAGTGTGCAGCAAGTGCACATGATTATCCATAAGTACATACTCAACAATTTCTATTGAATGCTTGTCAGTAAATCTTCTGAGTATATTCAAGAAAAGCAATCTGTCAACATCCGTATAGAATATTACCCTGCCTCTTATGGATTTTATAATTGAGTGAAAATGAATCCTTCCCTTCATGCCCCCCTCCTTAATTTAGATTGTTATTATTTCTCTACAAATCTAATAAAAATAAAGTGGGAAAGCAACAGTTGTGACACGATTACAATGTAAGTCGTGACACGACTTCAATGTCACCCGAGCCACGACTTCCGGGGTTTCGGCACCTTGCCCGATTCTTTTTTTTTCCGTAAATTAGCGCGTTATTGTGTGCGCGTGGCGCGCATATGAGGTTCCAAAAACGATAATACTTTAAATTTAAGATACTTATGATTTTATTCTTTGGTACCGGTACAAGTACGGTGATAGCCGTTAAGGCTAAGGAGATGATTTCTCAGGAGAATGTGAGCGCACTGCAGTGGCTTTTTGGGAATGCCCGGCCGCTGGAGAAGGATTCAGTGGACGGCAAGTTCATTGGTCCGAGGCGTGAGATGATTACTCCGTGGAGCACCACTGCGGTGGAGATTACCCAGAACATGAACATCAGCGGCATTGAGCGCATTGAGGAGTTCTTCATTACCAATGAGGAGGATCCGCAGTATGACAAGATGCTTCAGCGCCTGTACAACGGCCTGGACCAGGAGATTTTCACCATTGACAAGCAGCCGGATCCTGTGATCTACATTGAGGATTTTGAGGAGTACAACAAGCAGGAGGGCCTTGCCCTCAATCCTGAGGAGATTGAGTACCTGAAGGGATTGAGCAAGAAGTTGGGCCGCGGCCTTACAGACAGTGAGGTGTTCGGGTTCTCGCAGGTGAACAGCGAGCACTGCCGCCACAAGATTTTTAATGGTGTGTTCATCATAGACGGCAAGGAGCAGGAGAGCTCCCTCTTCAAGATGATAAAGAAGACCAGCCAGGAGAACCCTAACCTTATAGTGAGCGCATACAAGGACAACTGTGCGTTCCTGGAGGGCCCTAAGGTGGCAATGTTCCACCCGGCCAGCGGCAGCCAGCCGTCTGAGTTCAAGGCAAACGAGGTGGAAACAGTGATTTCCCTCAAGGCCGAGACCCACAACTTCCCAACCACAGTTGAGCCTTTCAACGGTGCTGCTACCGGCAGCGGCGGAGAAATCCGTGACCGTATTGCAGGCGGTAAGGGAAGCTTCCCGATAGCAGGTACTGCATGTTACATGACCTCATATCCAAGATTCAACAACGGTGTGGAAGAGACCCCAGGTGTGAACCTTCATCTGAGCACAGAGGCAGGCAAGGGGGCAGCAGACCTCCAGGATGCATCTTGCGCTGCAGCAATGGCAGTGGAGCGCGAGTGGGAGAAGACCCCTGCCCGTCCATGGCTGTACCAGAGCCCGCAGGAGATCCTTACAAAGGCTTCAAACGGTGCTTCTGATTTCGGAAACAAGTTCGGCCAGTGCATCATCTGCGGAAGCTTGCTTACTGCAGAGTATGACGGAACTGCTGCAGGAGCGGAAGGAACCCAGGCTGCCGGGGCAGCGGAGGAAAACTGCACAAACCCGTCGGGATGCGGATGTGCTGCAGCCCCTGCAAGGAAATTTGGTTTTGACAAAGTAATAATGCTGGCAGGCGGTGTGGGTTATGCGAAGAAGCGTGATGCCCTCAAGGAGACTCCTGCTGTTGGTGACAAGGTGGTACTCCTTGGTGGTGACAACTACCGTATTGGTATGGGCGGCGGCGCCGTAAGCAGCGTTGATACAGGCCAGTATGCCAATGCAATTGAGCTGAATGCAATCCAGCGTTCTAACCCTGAGATGCAGAAGAGGGCCTACAATGCCATCCGTGCCGTTGCAGAGAGCGAGAACAATACCATTATAAGTGTGCATGACCACGGTGCCGGCGGACACCTCAACTGCTTGTCTGAGCTTGTGGAGGAGACCGGCGGAAACATTGATATCAGCAAGCTTCCTGTGGGTGACCCTACCCTCAGCCTCAAGGAGATTATCGGAAACGAGAGCCAGGAGCGTATGGGCCTTGTGATGCAGGAGAAGGACATTGATGAGCTGAAGGCCATTGCAGAGCGTGAGCGCGCCCCTATGTATGTGATTGGCGAGACCACCGGCAAGCATAACTTCACACTCAAGAACGAGAAGACAGGTGAGGCTGCAATTGACCTTGCAATGGAGGACATGTTTGGCAGCGCACCTAAGACTTATATGAAGGACAATACCGCAGAGTACAAGTTTGCACCTCTTGCGTATGATCCTGCCAAGTTTGAGCACTACATCGGTCAGGTTCTCCAGCTGGAGAGCGTTGCCTGCAAGGATTGGCTCACAAACAAGGTTGACCGCTCTGTTACCGGCCTGATTGCCGGCCAGCAGACATGCGGAGAGATCCAGTTGCCTTTGAACAACCTGGGTGTTACCGCAATAGGCTACAACAACAAAGAGGGTATCGCAACCTCCATGGGCCATGCCCCTCTTACAGCCCTTGTAGATAGTGCCGCTGGCTCAAGGATGGCCATCTCTGAGGCTCTTACCAATGTGGTTTGGGCACCTTTGAAGGATGGTATCAAAGGCATCTCATTGAGTGCCAACTGGATGTGGCCTTGCCGCAACGAGGGTGAAGATGCACGCCTCTACAAGGCGGTTAAGGGTGCCAGCGATTTTGCATGTGCCCTTGGAATCAACATCCCTACCGGCAAGGACAGTATGAGTATGACCCAGAAATATCCTGACGGCGAGAAGGTGCTTTCACCAGGTACAGTGATCATCTCTACCGTAGCACCTGTAGAGGATATATATAAGATTGTACACCCTAACCTTCAGAATAATCCCGACAGTGTATTGATGTATATCCCATTCGTGGACGGTACAGCATCAGCCGGCTCAGCCAAAGAGGCATTCCCTCTCGGAGGCTCGGCATTTGCACAGGTTATTGGCCAGGTTGGAAATGTTGCCCCTGATGTTGAGGATGCAGGGTACTTCAGAGCCTGCTTCAAGGCCGTACAGGAACTTGTCGGGAAGGAGATGATCCTTGCAGGACACGACATTTCTGCAGGCGGTCTCATTACAGCTGCCCTTGAGATGTGCTTTGCAAATGTGAACGGAGGTCTGGCAATCAATGC
Source organism: Bacteroidales bacterium (assembly GCA_017482565.1). Lineage (GTDB taxonomy): Bacteria > Bacteroidota > Bacteroidia > Bacteroidales > UBA932 > Egerieousia. The sequence continues at coordinate 20,705 of JAFUMO010000067.1, forward strand.
CAAATCACTTCAGATGATTGCACAGGCTTGGGGGGCTCCTGCAGGTTCTGATTCTATCTTCAAGGCTTTGTTCTCCGAGACTCCAGGCGTATTGGTCCAGGTTGCCTCTGCAGATGTTGAGAAGGTTGGCGCAGCGCTTGAGTCATGTGGAGCAAAAGGCTATATGATAGGTAATTACCTCCCTGCACGCAAGGTTGTCCTTACAGGATTCGGTGCCGGTGATGCAGTTTCACTTGATATTGACGCATTGAGGGATATATGGTTCAAGACTTCTTATCTGTTTGATATCAGGCAGGTTGGCGAGACTTGCGCCAAGGAGAGATTTGTCAATTATAAAAAACAGCCGCTGGTTTACAGGTTCCCTGCGGGCTTTAACGGCTCTTTGTCTTCTTACACAGGCGTTGCCGCTCCGGTTAACGGTTCTGCAGTCCTTGCACCTGCCGCATCAGCTCCGGTTGCCGCCATTATCCGTGAGAAAGGTTCAAACGGTGACCGCGAGATGGCATGGGCACTTCACCTTGCAGGATTCAGGGTTAAAGATGTGCACATGACAGACCTCATTTCCGGCCGCGAGACCCTTGAGGAGGTTAAGATGATTGTATTTGTGGGAGGCTTCTCAAATGCCGATACCCTCGGTTCTGCCAAGGGCTGGGCAGGTGCATTCCTCTACAATGCAAAGGCAAAAGCTGCTTTGGATGCATTCTACGCACGCAAGGATACAATGAGCTTGGGTATCTGCAACGGCTGCCAGCTGATGGCAGAGCTTGGCCTTGTTACCCCTGAGAAGAGGGAGCTTTCTCCTAAGATGATCCACAACAACTCGCACAAATATGAGAGTGCATTTGTGGGTGTAAGCATTGAGAACAGCCCTTCAATCATGCTCAACGGCTTGGCCGGAAGCAAACTTGGTATCTGGGTGGCCCACGGTGAGGGCAAGTTCTCATTCCCTGCCGGCATGGAGGGATTTGCAGTTGCAGCACGCTACAACTATAACGCCTACCCTGCCAACCCTAATGGCTCACCTGAGGGTATTGCCGCTGTCTGCAGCCCTGACGGCCGCCATCTCGCAATGATGCCTCACCCAGAGCGCTGCCTCCGCCCATGGAACTGGGCCCACTACCCTGCTGAGCTGCGCCACCAGGAAATCACCCCTTGGATTGAGATGTTCATCAATGCCAAAAAATGGTGTGAGACAAAATAAATAAGAGGGTGACTCAAAAGGTGGAAATTTAAGGCTTGCACAGGTGAGGAAACCGGAGTTTACTTAGGTAAATGAGGATTTCCGAGGCAAGCGTAACGCAAAATTTACCCTTTTGAGTCACCCTCTTTATTGTGCAAAAAAAAACCGCCCACCGGGCGGTTTTTTTGATTATTTCTGTGAGTTGTGTTTGATTGCAGCCTGAGCAGCAGCAAGGCGGGCAATTGGAACACGGAATGGAGAACATGATACGTAGTTCATTCCGGCCAAGTGGCAGAACTCTACTGAATCAGGGTCGCCACCGTGCTCACCGCAGATACCAACTTTAAGTTTGGCGTTGGTTGAGCGGCCGCCTTTGATACCCATCTCAACAAGCTTGCCTACTGAAGAGCGGTCCAAAGTCTGGAATGGGTCTGCAGGAAGGATCTTCTTGGTGAGGTAGTCACCCATGAAGCCGCCGATATCGTCACGTGAGAAGCCGAAGGTCATCTGGGTAAGGTCATTTGTACCGAATGAGAAGAACTGTGCAGTCTTGGCCATCTCGTCAGCGAGGATAGCAGCACGAGGAATCTCAATCATTGTACCGTAGAGGTAAACAATCTTAACGCCCTCAGCAGCCTCTACCTCAGCGTGAACTCTGTCGCAAAGCTCTTTCTGGAAATCAAGCTCCTTAACTGAAACGGTTACAGGAACCATGATCTCCGGCTGTGGTTTCTTGCCGGCTTTGATCAGCTCTGCAGTTGCAGTGAAAATAGCACGGAACTGCATCTCTGAAATCTCAGGATAAGTTACACCAAGACGAACACCACGGTGGCCCATCATAGGGTTAACCTCGTGCAGGCCCTCTCCACGTTTCTTGATATCCTCAGGGGTGATGCCAAACTCTGAAGCCATCTCCTCAATCTTCTCTTTTGTCTGAGGAACGAACTCATGCAAAGGTGGGTCGAGAAGACGGAATGTAACAGGCATACCGTCCAGAACCTCCATAGTGCCTTTCACAGCAGCCTTAACGTATGGCTCAAGCTCAGCCAAAGCCTGACGTCTCTCAACCTCAGTGTTTGAAAGAATCATCTTACGGAGTTTTGAAAGCGGAGCCTCAGAGTTCTCACCGTAGAACATGTGCTCGATACGGAACAGACCGATACCCTCAGCACCGAAGTTTACAGCTGTCTGTGCATCCTTAGGGTTATCAGCGTTTGTACGTACTCCAAGTACCCTGTATTTGTCAACAATCTTCATGTACTCAACAAAGCGTGGGTTCTCTGATGCATCCATTGTGTCAATAGCCACATCATAAACATAACCCTTGCTTCCGTTCAATGAGAAGATGTCACCCTCGTTGTAAACTTTGTCACCAATGGTCAAAGTCTTGTTCAACATATTGATATGAAGAGCATCGCAACCTACTATACAGCATTTGCCCCAGCCACGTGCAACAAGTGCGGCGTGTGATGTCATACCGCCACGTGCAGTAAGTACACCGTCAGCAGCACGCATACCCTCAACATCCTCAGGGTTTGTCTCCTCACGTACAAGAATAACTTTCTCCTTCTTTGCAGCGCACTCAACAGCCTCCTCAGATGTGAATACAATCTTCCCGACAGCACCACCAGGACCTGCAGGAAGACCCTGGGCAATTACAGTACCCTTCTTCTCGGCAGCAGGGTTAAGGATTGGGTGAAGAAGCTCATCCAACTGAGCAGGAGCAACACGCATTACAGCAGTCTTCTCATCAATAAGACCCTCTGCAAGCATATCCATTGCCATATTCAATGCAGCAAGACCGGTTCTCTTACCAACGCGGCACTGGAGCATCCAAAGCTTGCCGTCCTGGATAGTGAACTCAATATCCTGCATATCGTGGAAGTGGTGCTCAAGGTTCTGCTGGATCTCATCCAACTCCTTGTAAACCTCAGGCATAGCAGTCTCCAAAGATGCAAGATGTCTGTTGTGCTCATTCTTTGTAGCCTCATTCAATGGGTTAGGTGTCCTGATACCTGCAACAACATCCTCACCCTGAGCGTTGATAAGCCACTCACCGTAGAACTTGTTCTCACCGGTAGCAGGGTTTCTTGAGAATGCAACACCTGTAGCAGAGTTGTCACCCATGTTACCGAATACCATTGACTGTACGTTTACTGCAGTACCCCACTCATCTGGAATACCCTCAATTCTTCTGTATGCGATAGCCCTCTTACCGTTCCATGATTTGAAAACGGCACCAATACCGCCCCAAAGCTGCTCGTAAGCATCGTCTGGGAATGGTTTTCCGAGCTCCTGTTTTACCCTGATCTTGAAATCCTCGCAAAGCTGCTGCAAATCCTCAGTTGTAAGGTCTGTATCTGAAGCATAACCTTTCTCCTTCTTTACTTTGCCAAGCATTCTGTCCAACTGAACCCTGATTCCGTTTCCTTCCTCAGGCTCAATGCCCTCAGCTTTCTCCATTACTACGTCTGAGTACATCATGATCAGACGCCTGTAAGCATCATAAACAAAACGAGGATTACCTGTCTTGGCAATAAGTCCGGGGATGGTTGCAGAGCAGAGACCAATGTTAAGGACAGTCTCCATCATACCAGGCATAGAACTTCTGGCACCTGAACGGCAAGAAACAAGAAGCGGAGCATTTGGATCACCAAATTTCATCCCCATAATCTCCTCAGTGGCAGCCAATGCAGCATTCACCTCAGCCTCAAGCTCTTTAGGATAATTACAACCATTTTTGTAATACTCAGTACAACAATCAGTTGTAATGGTAAAACCTGCAGGAACCGGAATGTTCAATTTACACATCTCAGCAAGGTTGGCACCTTTACCACCAAGAAGATTTCTCATGCTTCCATCGCCGTCGGCATTTCTACCGCCAAAACGATAAACTCTTTTGATTTCTGACATAATTGTTAAAATAAATATTTGGTTATAAATTTATAGTCGTTTAAAAAAAAGAAAAAAGCCACTCAAACGCTTCTATAAACGACAAAAGCGAACGCCTTTTTTTTTGACGTTACAAAAATATATAATTATTTGCAAAAAAAAGAAACCTCCACTAACATTATATTAACTTTTTTTAGCTATTTCCAGTCGCCGCGGAGATTCCAGTCTACAGGAATGCCGAGGCGGGTAAGGTTGTCAAGAAGTTTGGTACGGGTGGAGGCGGCATCATCCTCAACCCCCTGCTTCCCCTCATAAAGGGAATAGCTGCCTCGGAGGGCAGTCTCGGTCATGTTGGGCATGATTACATTTGCACCGGCAAGAAGGGCCTTCTCTCGGCCGTCGGGATCCAGAACCTGAAGGGCAGTGGTGGCGGCAATATTGATGTGGGGCATGAGGATGCGGAGCCGGGCCACCATATCAATGCAGAGCTCCAGAAGCTCCCCGTTGCTGAGATTCATGAAGTCTCCTCCCGACAGCCTATTGCCTGGAGTCCCTCCACACAGTACATCCCCTGAAGGGCACGCAACGGCTGAACAACCTGCAGAACCTCCACACAGTACATCCCCGGAAGGGATTCCATCAGCGGAATCACCCGCCGCATTTCCCCGCACTGACTCCACAAACCGCCCCAAAGGGGTATCCTTGTGGGGGATGTAAGGCCCCATCCCCACCATATCCACCTCCATCTCCCTGAAAAACCTGAGGTCCTCCTCCAGATGGGAATATGTCTGGAACGGCAACCCTATCATCACACCTGTACCAAGGAGATACCCGGAACTCTTGAGGTCCTGCAGCGCCTTGACTCGGGTATCGTATGAGTGTATAGCTCCGGCAGCGGCAGAGATGTCCGCTGCCGCTGCAGCAGGGGAAACAGTGGCGGCATGAGTGTCTGCAGGGCAGCAGAATGCTCCCGGCCCCGGATGTATCTTCTCGTAAAGTTCCCTGTTGGAAGCCTCAATTCTCAAGAGATATCGGGAAGCACCTGCCTTTTTCCATTCCCTATATACCTCAATGGGCTGCTCTCCGAGGGAAAGGGTGATTCCCAAGTCATTTGTTGGTGCGCCAGCTGCAGGCGAACCTGATGCTGATGCTCCTCCGGCGGGTTTCCCCCCCCCTTCTGGGACGAGCCCCCTTATATCATATATCAGACGGGAAATCCTCTCAATGAAGGCAGAGTCCGAACGCTCACCTCCCTGGATTGCTATTGAACCGTAACCGGCATCAAGGGCAAACTGCGCCTCCTGAAGCACCTGGGCATCAGTCATCTCATATCTCCTCGCACAGGCATTTCCTGAACGGATTCCACAATACAGGCAGTTTTTCCTGCAGATATTGGAAATCTCTATCAATCCGCGGAAATAGACATTCGGGCCCCTGTGCAGGAGTTTCAATCTGTAAGCCTCTTCCCTGAGGCGCTTCCTCTCTATGTGGGTCTGCGGAAACAATTTATCTCTATTGAAAACTATGTTTATACTTCTTATTGAATATCCAGGGCCCCTTTTACAGCCCTGTTGAAGATGCCGGTAACGTATGCTATGCACATACCGTAGTTTGTAACCGGAACTCCGGCGGCAATCACCTTCCTTATCCTGTTGCACAGCTGCCTGCGGGTAACCATGCACCCGCCGCACTGCAGCACAAGGGCAAAATCCCCAAGCGGAGGGAGTTCATCCAGCCCTGAAACAAAGGTAAAATTGAGGCTGCATCCGGCCCTCTTCTGCAGCATGGCTGGAATCTTCACCCTCCCTATATCCTCACATGAGGTATGGTGCGTACACGACTCCAGCACCAGAATCTTATCCCCCTCCTTCAGGGAACCAATCTTCTCCGCCCCCCTGAGATACTCCTCAAAAGGTCCTTTTGCCCTGGCCATCAGCACGCTGAAGCTTGTCAGCGGTATCTCCTGCGGCACAACTGCGGCAACCTGCCTGAACACCTGGCTGTCGGTGACCACCATTTTAATACTCCCTTTACTCTGCTCCTTGTAGGGAAGCTTGGGGGAAGCAGGTTCTCCCCTTCCCGACAAATTATTCTCAAGATACCCCTGCAGCTGCTCAGGCTGGAGCACCGAGGCAACTCCCCCATTATCAAGGATATCCCTGATGGCCATCACCTGCGGAAGGATAAGCCTCCCCTGGGGCGCCTCCGAATCAATAGGGCACACCAGCACAAAATTATCCCCCGGCTCCACAAGCCCCTCCATAATTGTCCTCTCACCGCCTTGGAGCAGCAACCCCTTGGTAATGAATGCCATTAGCATCTCAATGGCATCTCTCTGCTCCTGAGGGTCCTCCATACAGCAAGAAAACTCCACCACATCACAATCATACATATTATTGAGGTCCCCAGCCACACCGCAATCCAACGGGGTAATATCAGACTTGTTATGCACCACAACCACCGGAAGCTCATTCTCCTTGAACTTCATCAGCAGGTCCTTCTCCTCCTTCCCGAAAATATTTGAAGTTATCACCAGCACAGCCAAATCCACCTCATCAATCACCTTCAGGGTCTTGCCAACCCTCTTCTGGCCCACCTCCCCAATATCGTCCGTACCGGCGGTATCTATCAACTGCACCGGCCCCACTCCCGGAATCTCCATCCTCTTCTTCACCGGATCTGTAGTTGTACCCGCAGTATCAGACACAATTGCAAACTCCTGCCCCAGCAGCAGGTTCACCAAGGAACTCTTGCCAGTGTTCCTCCTCCCGAAAATACCAATATGCTTTACATTCATAACTTACAAATACTATAAAAATAGTTCTAAATGCAGATATTATCTTTCTATAATTCGTATAAATCATCTAATTGTATTTCTGCTTGGATATCGCCCCAATATTCATTTCGTGTCAGACCGTCTGTCGTAACCATAATGGAATGAATGGCCTTTTTCGTGCCTGTTACAGATTGAAAGACATTTCTTTTACGGGCAAGCTCGCCAGAATAACCGGAAGTGACAGTGTACGGATCCTTGGAGTATTTCATTTCGCATAAATCAATTATTCCATCGCTACGGTCTATAAGCAGGTCTATCTGAACTCCTGTCCTGCCGACGCTCTCATCTGGCAGGCAACGCCATGCATATTCATTTGTAAGTATTCCGCTGATACCAAGCTTCTTTTTAATCTGGTCAACATGCCACAGACAAGTACGCTCAAATGCCAAACCGCACCAAGCATTATATTTTGGCGTTCCCAACATTGATTTCCAATAGTTTGAGCCTTGTCGTACTCCATCTATATATTCGTAATGGAATAAAGTATAATGGTCAATCAGCTGGAAGATATCAGATTTTTTCCTATAGCCAATCATGGTGTAACTTCTAATGAATCCACACCACTCCAAATCTTTCAAGATATCAGAAAATGCTCCGTTATCTTCAAATCCCCCCGCTGCCAACAACTCTTGACGGGTCATACCCATCTTTTTTTTGGCTAATAGCTCAATGACACGAACATATGGTTCCACTTTTTTGAACAACGAAGCATAAAGCATCTCAAACTCATCATGCAGCTCCCCATCTGGAGAGAATATCAGTCTGTCAATCTCAGTGGTTATACTTGTACCTTTTTGCAACAGACTCCAATAATATGGGACACCACCAAACACCATGTAGGCTTCAAGCATCTGCTTGCGGTTCAATACTAACCCGCGGGATTGAGCTAACTTCTCACATAATCCAAGAGGGAAAGGATTAAGGGATATACGATGGTTCAAGCGATTGTGCAGCCCACCCTTATTCTTGATAATTTTCTTGACCATCCACGAGGTACTGCTACCGCATACCACAAAAACAATGTCCTTTCGTGCAGATGCCCATCCATTCCAAAACGATTCCAACTCTGATAAGAATCCGGAGCGTGGGGCATCCATCCATGGAAGTTCATCAAAGAAAACAATCTTTTTGCCATCATGCAGATTTGTAATAAATCGTTTGAGTTCACTGAAAGCATCACCCCAATTTGTCAATTCCGGAGTATCTTTCTGCCCATGTTCTTTGAGTGCACGACGGAAACGCACCAACTGCTTCCTTGCTGTCAAATTTGCTGCGCCGGTAAATTGGAAATCGAACCGATTTTCAAAGGTTTCTCTGATAAGAAAAGTCTTACCGACACGACGCCTTCCATACACCGCAACGAACTGCGAGTACTCTTCATGGAGAGTGCTTTGTAGTATTTGCCTTTCTTTGTTTCTACCAATGAGCATGACATCGTTATTTTATATAACACAACAAATATAGCATATTTCGTGAGAAAACAAGCGGAAACATGAAATAAAATTATGTTTCCGCTATTTTACTAACGAAATTTCATTTTCACTACAGGGGACCGTGAGAATACCCGATGACCGGGTAACCACTCGATGACTGAGTAACCACCCAGTAACCGGGTGACGACCCGGCTGAAGCCGGTCCCCGACTTCATCTGAACCCGGGGGCCGACTGCAAAAATTCATTTCCGTTAATTACAAGCTTTTGGGTAAAAAGTTGTGGCCGAAGAGGGTAAATTTTTGAGGGGAAAGGATTATAAAAAAAGAAATTGCAGAAACAGATAAATTTTTTGAAGTTTTTCTTTTTCAGTGGCAGGTATAAAATGAGATGAGCTACTTTTATAATAAAGTTCTCATAGAGATGTGTTCATAAAATTGAGGAGACTGCGTCGTCCCAATTTTATATGAACACATCTTTATCATGATAACAATTAATAGAGTGAGTACAATATGAAAAAGAAAAAAAGTACACTTAATGAGTTCTGGAGAGACAGTATGTGGTTTGTAGGATTTTTATTGTTGTTTTATATCATTTACCTTGTGGTGGAGTACTGGCCACACATTGTGGAGGGGTTCAACCGGGGGTGGAACAGTAGGTAATTAGCTCCTTTTTCACTACTTTTGCCGCCGGAAAGGCCCAACCGGGTAACCGCCCGATGAGCGGGTGACCACTGGGGTACCGGGTAACCGCCCGCCGGGTCAATTGAAACTTCAACATATGGCAAACACTTTTCAGGAGCTGGGCCTTAACAGCTATCTTATTAAGGCGATAGGGGAGATGGGGTTTGAGAAGCCCACACCCGTACAGGAGAGGATAATACCGGACCTGCTTTCACAGGAAAATGACATTGTATGCCTTGCCCAGACAGGTACAGGCAAGACAGCCGCTTTCGGGCTCCCTTCGCTGGAGCGCATTGTGGCGCACAATATGGAAAGGTACACCCAGGTGCTGGTCCTCAGCCCTACCAGGGAGCTGTGCAAGCAGATTACCCAGGACCTGAGGAACTATTCAAAGTATCTGCATGACCTCCATGTGGTGGATGTGTATGGCGGTGCAGGGATTGAGCCGCAGATCAAGGCGCTGAAGAAGATTCCGCAGATTGTGGTTGCCACACCGGGAAGGCTTCTGGACCTTATCGGGAGAAAAGCTGTGGATCTCTCAAGAATCCATACCCTTATTCTGGATGAGGCCGATGAGATGCTGAACATGGGTTTCAAGGAGGATCTGGATGCCATTCTGGAGAGTGTCCCTCAGCAGAAGAGGGTGCTCCTTTTCTCGGCTACCCTGCCTCTTGAGGTGGAGAAGATTGCCAAGACCTACATGCAGGATGCCCAGGTGGTTACAGTGGGCACCAGGAACAGCGGCTCAGACAATGTGAAGCATTATTACTATATGGTCCACGAGAAGGACCGCTATCTGGCCCTCAAGCGTGTAGTTGATTATTACCCTGATATTTACGGTATCATTTTCTGCCGTACCCGCAGGGAGACCGGTGATGTTGCAACCGCCCTCATCAAGGACGGCTATGATGCCGATGCCCTCCACGGAGACCTCTCCCAGATGCAGAGGGATCAGGTGATGAGGCGTTTCAAGGAGAAGAACCTCAAGCTCCTGGTGGCAACCGATGTGGCTGCCAGAGGCATTGATGTGAACAACCTCTCCCATGTCATCAATTATAATCTTCCCGACGAGGTTGAGCAGTATACCCACCGCAGCGGAAGGACCGGCCGTGCCGACAAGACAGGAAAGTCTATTGTAATCATAAACACCAAGGAGCAGAGCAAGATCCGCAGGATTGAGAAGATAATCAACAAGACCTTTGCTCAGGCGAAGCTCCCTACCGGCGAGGAGGTTTGCTCAAAGCAGCTCCTTTCCATGATTGACCATATAAATGCAGTGGAGGTAAGGGAGGAGCAAATTGCCCCATACATCCGGCTGATTGAAGACAAGTGGCAGGACATGAGCCGCAAGGAGATCATAAAGAAGTTCCTCTCTGTAGAGTTCAACCGCTTCCTGGACTACTACCGCAACGCCCCTGACCTGAACATCATCCAGGAGAAAAAGAAGAAGAATGAGGAAGGTGATGCTCCGGCATATACTCCAAAACGCGGGGAGAAGGGATTCAAATGGGTGAAGCTATCCATAGGTACAAAGCAGAGCGTAACCACACGCCATATAATAAGGATGATGACATCACTTGGTGTTGGCAAGAGAGGGATTGGAAAAATTGAGATCCGCCGCAGCGAGTGCTTTGTGAACATCAGCGCCAACGCAGCCAAGTATGTTGTGGAACAGACCAACAACACAGAATACCGCGGCCGCCGCCTGTGGAGCGGGATAGTTGAGTAAACGCCGGCACCGGCCCCCCCGGCAAGCCTGCTTGCACTTATGCAAGGAGTGGCTCAAAAGGTGGATTTACGAGGCAAGCGTAACGCAAAATTTACCCTTTTGAGCCACTCCTTTTCTGTTTCATCCAGTCCCAGGAACCAGATGGCCCCGCCGCCTGCAACCACAACTGAAAAGCCTACAGTAAAGAATCTGAGCACCCCTTCCGGCATAAGGATGAACTGGGGCAGGGTAACTGCGCCAAGCACCAGCAGAAGAGAGGCTACAGGAAAAAGCACCCTCCTGCAGAAGGCTCCAACCTCAAGCTTCACCTTGGAAACCACATCCGTGAAGAGGTATGCCACATAGCACATCTGTGCCATCATGGATATCAGCAATGCCCACACCGGAGCCGCACCGCATTTGAGTGCAATGTATGCCAGGGGAAGTACCGCCAATGTGATGAGCCTGCCATAAACCTCCATCCGCAACAGCTTTCCAGTGGCTGATATTATGGTGGCCATCCCGTATGAAAAGACAGCAAAGAATGATTCCACCAGAACTATTCTGGTAAATGCCACTGCATGCTCCGGCACATCCTTGAGCCATATCCCCAGGATAAACTCAGCTTCAAGGATCATCGGGAAGAGGAGAATTGCCATAAGCATTGTGCAGTATTTCACATTCTTCTCAAAAAGGAGTATCATTTGGGTGCGGTCACCTGAGGCATAGCACTTTACAATCTGCGGCCTGATTGGGGTATTGATGCACTCCACCATCCTGAGCACAGCCACATTCACCTGCCTGGCCACCCCTGTTGCGGCATTTAGCACCGCCCCTCCAAAGAGATTCAGCAGCACATTCACCCCCTGCTGGGTTATTGTGACAACGCTATTTCCCCAGAAGGAGAGCCCCATGTAAGAGAGGAGTTCCTTCACCGTACCTGCGCTCCATTGCAGCCTGAGGGTACATTCTGGGAATTTGCACAGGGCAAAGATTATGTATGAAAGGGTCTGGAGAATCTGGATTATGGCAATGGCTCCGGCATACCAGATGAGGTTGTCGGGAGTACCAAATTTCTGCATCAGCACCACAACGGCCAGCCTTGTGCATACATCCAGGATACCCAACAGGGCAAAGAAATCCAGCCTCTCGCGGGCTATCACCGCCCCGCTGAAAGGGATCTGCACAATTGAAAGTAGCACCGCTGCCAGTGAGAACTGATATACCCAGAAGGTTGCCGCCTCCCTACCCGGCGGGATGTTCAGCCCGGCCTCCACAAACCACAGCCCAAGGCTCTCGCCCACAGCCGCAAAAATGAGGAAAATGATGAGGAAAATTGTAAGGCTCTGGGAAAAATACCCCATGGTGCGGAGAGGATTCCCCTCCCCCAGCCCAATGTTCAGGAACCTCTGTACTGCTCCCGACAGGCTTCCGCTGAGCACTGTGAATATTGAGACAATCCCCCCTACAAGGGAATAGATGCCGAAATCCTCAACCCCGAGCACCTGCAGCACCACCCTTGAGGTGTACAACGAAACCAGCATGATAAAAATCATCCTGATATACATGTACGCCGAATTCCGCACTATCCGTTTGTGGTTTTCTTCCATAAAGCCAATTAAAGTATCTGTTGCCGGCAGGTAGTTACCCGGTCAGCGGGTGGCTGCCCGATGGGGTTCACTCCCCGGCCTGCAGCCTATGCACCGTTCCGGTCCCTATGAGTTTCCGTTTCTTGAAGCGGAACACCCACGGGAGGTAACGCATCACCGCCCATTTGAGCCCGGCCTTAGGGTCTATGCTCTTACAAAAATACGAATATCTTTCAAACTTGTTGAATGCCAGGGCCAGAATCATGTGCTTGGCAAGCCTCTCGTTCAAGAGCGCCCTGCAATCTTCCGGGCTTAACCCATACCCGGAACTGCCATTTCCCGTACCATATTTCTCCAGCGCATACCGCACTATCTCATCTATGCCGTTCTGGAAAGCCTCCCGTTTCTCATAGCTGGCATTGTTGCTGATTGAGGCTCCGCTCACCCTGTAGGCAGCAGTCATCTCCTCCATCACATAAAAATCCGAACAGGAAGCCAGCCCTATCCAAACCGGATAATCAAAAGTCACAAAACCTCGCTCCACAAAATCCGCCATCCTGCACCCTGCATCAAACGCCTCCCTCCTGAAACACGCAGTAACCGCCAGCACCGGATTCGCCATCAGCACGGAATAAAGCAGGGAGTTGCATCTCCTCCTCTCTCCAGGCTCCTCCCTCTTCTCGCCTACAGGGTTTCCCGCCTCATCAACATACTCTCCTGAGGTAAATACCAGTCCGCACTCCGGATGCCCCTCCATCCAGGCCACCTGCCTGTGGAGCTTCAGAGGGTCTGTCCAGTAGTCATCGCTTTCAAGGATTGCCAGATATCTGGCAGAAGAGTGTTCCACAAGGCTCCTGTAATTGCCTATAAGGCCCAGGTTGCGGGAATTTGAAATGATACGGATTATGTCGGGATGAAGGGCTGCATACTCCTGTACAATCTGCAGGGTATCATCCGTTGAGGCATCATTCCCTATGAGCAGTTCCGCATCCACCTTCCGCTGCGCAAGGAAACTCTCAATCGCCTGCCGTATGTACTTCCCATGATTGTATGCCGGCATGAGCACACTCACCATCCTCCCTGTACTTCCCATAAAACAAAGATACACAATTCAAGAATAAAGGGTAACTCAAAAGGAGGAAATTTAAGGCTTGCGCAGGCGAGGAAACCGGAGTTTACTTAGGTAAATGAGGATTTCCGAGCCAAGCGTAACGCAAAATTTACCCTTTTGAGTTACCCTTACAAAAAAAGCGGCCATATTGACCGCTTTTTTTGTAGCCCCAACAGGACTCGAACCTGTATTTAAAGTTTAGGAAACTTTCGTTCTATCCCTTGAACTATAGGGCCGGGTATGCAATCTCGCTTTGGGACTGCAAATATAGTAAAAATTTTAATATGCCCAACGATAAAGTATAGATCCCCATGTAAATCCTGCACCAAAAGCAGAGAAAATTAGGGTATCGCCCTTCTTGAACTTATCTCTGAAGTCCCACAAAGCCAATGGAATAGATGTTCCGGCGGTGTTTCCGAACTTTTCAATGTCAATTAAAATTTTTTCTGTAGAAAGTCCCATTCTCCTTCCGGTTGCATCAATTATACGGAGGTTTGCCTGGTGAGGAATCAGGTAAGCGATGTCATCTGCAGTGAGGTTGTGCTTCTGCATCATCTCTACAGATACGTCTGCCATCCTTGAAACTGCATATTTGAATACATGCTGCCCATCCTGGTGGATATAGTGGAGCTTCTTGTCAACTGTCTCGTGTGTAGGAGGATACAATGAACCTCCGGCAGTCTGGTAGAGATAGTGGCGGCCCACACCGTCAACATGCATCAATGCATCCTGGAAGCCGAGTGCAGGATCCTCAGAAGGCTCAATCAGCATTGCAACCGCAGCATCACCGAACAACGGGCATGTGGTCCTGTCCTCGTAGTTGGTCATACCGCTCATACGCTCGCCGCAAACAAGTACAGCTTTCTTGTATCTGCCGCTCTCAATGAAGTTTGCAACTGTATGGAAGCTGAAGAGGAATCCGCAGCAGCCTGCATTTATATCATAACCCCAGGCATTGAGGATGCCGCATTTGTCGCTGATGATGTTTGCTGTTGCAGGGAAGAGCATATCGGGGCTCACTGTTGCACAGATGAGCAGGTCAATTTCGTCGGGAGAAGTGCCTGTGCTCTCAAGGAGCTTCTTCACAGCCTGCTCACCCATGTAGGATGTACCCAGGCCGTCCTCTTTCAGGATTCTTCTCTCTTTGATGCCCACACGGCTCATGATCCACTCGTCTGAAGTGTCCACCATTGTGGCAAGCTCATCATTTGTCAATACATAATCAGGCAAATAAGCTTCAATACCTGTAATAATCGCTTTCTTGTTTGTCATTATGTGTGTAGTATTTAAGTTCCATCAGACATTGGCAAGCATAGCCTCCTTGAACTTCTCAATGAGCCCGTGCCTTACCACCATTTCCCCCTGCAGAATCATATTCTTGATTGCCAGAGGGGTTGAAACGCCATGTCCGATAATCACCGGTGCAGTAACGCCCAAAACGGGTGTACCACCGTAGGTTTCATAATTGAATCTGTTGAAGAACGGATGCTTCACCCCCAATTTTGCCACCAGCTCATACATCCCCTCGGCCTGCTTAAGGCAGACATTCCCCACAAAGCCGTCTGTAACAAGGACATCCGCAATGCCTCCGCTGAAGAGCATATTGGCTTCCATATTCCCGACAAAATTGAAATCGGTAGAGTCACTCATTATCCTGTAGGCCTCCTGAGTGATGACATTACCTTTTTCTGCCTCCGCACCTATGTTCAGCAGTGCCACTCTGGGATTCTCTATATCCATCATTGCCCTGGCATAGATTGAACCCATTATGGCAAACTGGTACAATACATCAGCCCTTGGATCCGCATTGAACCCCACATCCAGCAGGAGCATGTTCCTGCCGTCTGCCAGAGGTATCTGGGCCGGAATACAAGGTCTGATTATACCAGGAATGTTATTGAGCACCTGAACGGAACCTGCAAGCATGGCACCTGTGTTCCCGGCACTTGCAAGTACATCTATCTTACCCTCAGCCAGGAGGTTGAAGCCGCGCACAAGACTGCTCTGCTTCTTCTTGAGGAAGGCCTTCACAGGGTGCTCCCCCATCTCAATGGTTTCGGCTGCGTGTTCAATAACAAAATTACCGGAGTCTATGCCATAATGCTGACAGACCTCGGTAATCTTTTTCTCATCTCCAATAAGATAAATCCTTGAATCGGCACCAATTTGGGAATAGGCTTCTATAGCCCCCAATATAACATTGTTGGGGGCAAAGTCTCCTCCCATTGCATCAATGCCAATCCTTATCATAGAGAAGTGCGCAAATTACGCGTTGTTCTTCTCAATGATAAGACGACCACGGTAGTAACCGCACTCTGGGCAAACATGGTGATACATTACAGTTGCACCACAGTTTGAGCAAGTTGCCAATGTAGGAACTACTGCCTTGTCGTGAGTCCTACGCTTGTTTCTGCGCTGTTTTGAAATTTTGTGCTTTGGATGTGCCATTTCTAACTATTTTTAATTTGTTATATCTTTCCGTTAACTAGTTCTTTTTGTCCAGCAGCCCTTTGAGCGCCCCAAAAGGTGAATTCACCTGAGCTTCCGCCCCGGCCCTGTTTCCGTTCACATTTCCCAGCCTCTCAATCATCTCCCTGTTGCACTCCCCCTCCGGATGTACCTTCTGGAGCGGCAGGTTAAGGCAGACATAATCATAAAGGAACTGCGAAAGGTCAAGTTCCGAATCTGCCGGATCCATTATGATGAACTCGTCCCCCTCATCATCCTCTACCGAGCTTGAGAACTTCACCGCCATTGAACACTCAAAGTCCATAGGTATCTCCACATCATCAAGGCATCTGTCACACTCTACGGTTACAGTACCCTCTATGTATGCGGAAACGTTCATCCACCCGCTTCCCTTCTCCAGTTCAACATCCGCCTCAAGTGAAGCGTCAAGTATCTGGGAATTGCCGTAATCCTTAAAAAAGGAACCGCATATTGGAAAATCATACTGGTGTTTTCCAATCTGCAATCCTTTGATTTGAATTATAAAATCCTTATTCCCAACCATCTCTACTGCCCTCAACTTAAGAGCGTGCAAAGGTAGTAATTTTTTTTGTTAAAACAAAGCCCAAAACTAAAGGGCATTGTTCTTCCTCCTCTTGCGCTCGGTCTCGTCCAGGTAAATTTTCCTTATCCTCATGAATTTTGGTGTCACCTCCACAAGCTCATCCTCCTGGATGTACTCCAGCATCTCCTCAAGGGAGAACTGCAATGGTGGCGGCAAAACCGCTTTCTCGTCTGTACCTGAAGCCCTTACGTTTGTAAGCTTCTTGGTCTTGCAGATATTTATGTTAAGGTCATCCACCCTTGAGTGCTCACCTACAACCTGTCCTGCATAAATCTCCTCACCAGGATAAATTATGAACTTGCCCCTATCCTGAAGCTTGTCCATCGCATATGCAACTGCAGTACCGGTCTCAATTGCCACAAGGGAACCGTTGTTCCTCTTCTCAATCTCACCCTTGTAAGGCTCGTACCCCTTGAACCTGTGGGCCACAACAGCCTCTCCTGCAGTAGCTGTAAGGAGGTTGCTCCTCAAGCCTATGATACCCCTTGAAGGGATGTCAAAATCAAGGTGTACGCGGTCCTCCCTGTGCTCCATGTGCAGAAGGGCACCTTTCCTGCGGGTAGTGAGCTCAATTGCCGCACCAACCTTATCCTCAGGAAGATCTATGGTAAGATGCTCAACAGGCTCGCACCTCACGCCGTTTATGTTCTTGTCAATGACCTTAGGCTGTCCCACCTGCAGCTCAAACCCTTCCCTCCTCATGGTCTCAATCAATACGCTCAAGTGGAGCACACCGCGGCCGTACACTATGAATGAATCGGCTGTCTGCCCGTCCTTCACCCTCAGTGCAAGGTTCTTCTCAAGCTCCTTCTCAAGGCGCTCCTTAAGATGCCGGGAAGTTACAAACTTTCCGTCCCTGCCAAAGAATGGGGAATCATTGATACAGAAGAGCATGCTCATGGTAGGCTCATCCACCGAGATTGGAGGAAGGGCCTCCGGATTCTCATAATCAGCAATTGTATCGCCAATCTCAAATCCCTCAACACCCACAACGGCACAGATGTCACCGCTGTGCACCTCATCAACCTTTGTCTTGCCGAGGCCGTCAAACACCATAAGCTCCTTTATGCGGCTCTTCTCAAAAGTGCCGTCCCTCTTGCACAGGGTAATTGGCTGGTTGGCCTTAAGGGTACCCCTCTTTATCCTCCCGACAGCAATACGTCCCACATACGGAGAGTATTCCAGTGAAGAGATCAGCATCTGGCAGGTTCCCTCCTCATGCTCAGGGGCAGGAATCTCCTCCAGAATGGTATCCAGCAGCGCAGTGATGTCTGTGGTTGGCTTTCTCCAGTCCTTAGACATCCAGCCCTGCTTGGCACTTCCAAAGAGGGTCTTGAAATCAAGCTGCTCCTCAGTGGCATTGAGGGAGAACATCAGGTCAAACACCTGCTCGTTCACCTCATCAGGCCTGCAGTTCTGCTTGTCAACCTTGTTCACAACCACAACCGGCTTCTTGCCCATCTCAATAGCCTTCTGGAGTACAAACCTTGTCTGCGGCATTGTCCCCTCAAAGGCATCCACAAGCAGAAGCACACCGTCCGCCATGTTGAGAACCCTCTCAACCTCGCCTCCGAAATCGGCGTGGCCCGGAGTGTCTATAATGTTGATTTTATATCCCTTATACGGTACACTTACATTCTTTGCAAGAATTGTGATACCCCTTTCCCTTTCCAGATCATTATTGTCCAGAATAAGCTCACCGCTCTTCTCGGCATTCCTTGTGATTTTTGCCTGAAGTATCATCTTGTCCACAATGGTAGTCTTACCGTGGTCAACGTGAGCAATAATAGCTATATTTCTAATGTTTTGCATAATCAAGGTGCAAAAGTATAAATAATGGAGAAAAAGTTGTTAAAATGTTGTTAACTTTTTTTACCGCATATTGCTGTTTTTTCAAAATTATAATAGTTTTGCACATCAAAAATTGCGGTGTGGCAGTATTTTTTGCCGTCCGCAGCGGATGATGGCCTTTGAACCGTTTTCAACGGGCGCTCTCTGCCCGGTGGCTGCAGATGGGGTTTTGGAGGGTAAACGTGAACTTTTATTTAAACATACGTATATGAAACAGGACATGATTGTTATTTTGGATTTGGGAAGCCACGAGAATACAGTGGTTGCCAGAGCCATCCGTGCATTGGGAGTTTACAGCGAGATTTATCCGCACGACATCACTGCACAAGAGTTGAAGGCACTGCCTAACGTTAAGGGTATCATTATAAACGGTGGTCCTAACAATGTCATAGACGGAGTTGAGATAGACGTTAATTCTGAGATATATGAAGCAGGGTTCCCTGTTATGGCCGCCGGCCATGCAAAAGCCCTGTGCGATGTGAAGCTCCCCC
The DNA here is from genome assembly GCA_017482565.1 of Bacteroidales bacterium. GTDB lineage: Bacteria > Bacteroidota > Bacteroidia > Bacteroidales > UBA932 > Egerieousia. Next base: position 39,550 of record JAFUMO010000067.1, read on the forward strand.
AGTTCGGCAACGATGAAGAGGCTGTTAAGGAGGCTGTAAAGTCATTTGTATTTGACACCTGCAAGGCTGAGACAAACTGGAACATGACAAACTTCGTGAATGACCAGGTTGAGCTCATCCGCAAACAGGTTGGTGACAGGAAAGTGCTGCTTGCCCTGTCGGGAGGAGTGGACAGCTCTGTTGTTGCTGCGTTGCTTCTGAAAGCAATCGGTGACAATCTTGTTTGTGTGCATGTGAACCATGGCCTCATGAGGAAAGGCGAGAGCGAGAATGTTGTGGAGGTGTTCAGGAACCAGCTGTGCGCAAACCTTGTGTATGTGGATGCAACTGACAGGTTCCTCGGCAAGCTTGCAGGCGTTGAGGACCCTGAGCAGAAACGCAAGATCATTGGCGGAGAGTTCATCAGAGTGTTTGAGGAAGAGGCCCGCAAACTGGACGGCATTGATTTCCTCGGCCAGGGAACAATCTACCCTGATATAGTTGAGAGCGGTACAAAGACTGCCAAGATGGTGAAATCCCACCACAATGTGGGTGGTCTTCCTGAAGATATGAAATTTGAGTTGGTTGAGCCTATCAAGCAGCTGTTCAAGGACGAGGTACGCGCCTGCGGTCTTGAGCTGGGCCTTCCATACGAAATGGTTTACCGCCAGCCGTTCCCGGGCCCGGGCTTGGGAGTAAGGTGCTTGGGCGCAATCACCAGAGACCGTCTTGATGCAGTAAGGGAGTCTGACGCTATCCTCCGAGAGGAGTTTGCAAAAGCCGGCCTCGACAAGAAAGTATGGCAGTACTTTACAGTGGTTCCTGACTTCAAGTCTGTAGGTGTAAGGGACAACGCCCGCTCATACGACTGGCCTGTAATCATCCGCGCCGTGAACACCGTGGATGCCATGACCGCCACCATTGAGCAGATTGACTGGCCAATCCTCATGAAGATTACAGACAGGATCCTTGCCGAGGTGAAAACTGTCAACCGCGTATGCTATGACATGTCACCGAAGCCAAGCGCTACTATTGAGTGGGAGTAATCAGGGCAACTAAAAAGGGTAAATTCGGCGTTACGCTTGCCTCGGAAATCCTCATTTACCAAAGTAAACTCCGGTTTCCTCATCTGCGCAAGCCTTGAATTTCCACCTTTTTACCTACCCCGTGCATATAGCCGGAACGCATATAGCCGGAACGGACGCACCGTTCCGGCTTTTTTGTTGCCTGCACCTGGGCGGAAGGCGGCTCTCGGCGTCCAGGAGGGCATTCCCCTTCGTCGGGAAGCTTGTGGCGGAGTTCCTGCAATTGACCTTCCATGAAAAGATACTCTACAGAGCTCAAAGCAGCCTTCGCCTTGGATGGTGCAACAAAATTGCTGCACCATCCATAAAAATACCTCTTATAGCACACAAATCAGGTATTGGCATGGATGGTCAATTGCAGGAACCACAAAACCATAAGATCACATCCCTTTCTGCGGATGGTGGTCCAGGATGTCCTTCATCCAATGCTGTGAGCTTACGTGTGTGTATATTTCGGTGGTGAGGATGCTTTCGTGGCCGAGCATCTGCTGCACTACGCGCAGATCGGCGCCGCCCTCAACCAGATGGGTGGCAAAGGAGTGGCGGAAGGTGTGTGGGGAGACCTTTTTGGTTATCCCGGCCCTGCGCACCTGCTCCTGTATGATGTTGTAGATCATTATGCGGGAAAGGCGCCCTCCCCTCCTGTTGAGGAAAAGGGTATCTTCCGATTCCCGGACAAACTGGGCAATCTCCTTCCCCTTGCGCTTCCTGCGGGTAGGGAGGTTGTCTTTCAGAGCTGTACGAGGGGGGATACCAAGTTGGTTCTGGGGCAATTGAGTTTTCCCCTGCGGGCCGTCTGCAACAACGGTGGAATTCAGCCCGCTGTCGGGAAGCGGCTCGGGAAGCGGCACAGATCCCTTCACAGAAACCTCCTTCCAGCGGCCGCGGTTCTCCCGTGCACCCTTGTCAACATCACGGCGGTGCGGCTTGTAATTCTCCACAGCCTCAATTGCATAGTCCCCCACAGGGACCAGCCTCTGCTTGTTCCCCTTCCCGACAACCCTTATGTATCCTTCCTTGAAGAACAGGTCCGAGCAGCGGAGATTCACCAGTTCGGAGACCCTGAGGCCGCATCCGTAGAGCATCTCAATGATAGCCTTGTTGCGCACCTCCTCCGGGCTGGTAAGGTTGAAATTATCGAGCATCAGCTGCACCTCCTCCAATGAGAGGACATCCGGGAGGTGACGGGTGAGTTTAGGGGTATCGATGCCTGCCGTAGGGTTGTGCCACTGCGGGTACTTCACCCTTATGGCATTGCCGTGCTCCAGTTCCAGGAACTTGAAGAATGTCCTCAGGGCACTTATCCTCCGTGCCTGGCTGCGCTTTTCAAGGGGCTTTTCCGGCGCCCCCGGCTCCTCCCCTCCGGGCTTGCCGCCTGCATTCGGGACTGCTTCCGGTGTTGTCTTTGGGGCTGCCTTGGGGGCCTCCTTCAGGAACCTCTCCACATCCTTCACCTCTATCTGCCCGGGGGAGCCGTACCCCACAAAACTGACAAAGCGCACCACATCAGAAAGATACCCGTTTATGGTATTCTCCGAAAAGGAACGCTCCAGCCTCATATAGGTCTTGAAATCATCTATATAATCCTGCCAGGTCATTACTCCGGCCTCCAGTTACACCATTCATGGATTGGGCAGACCCCGCATTTGGGGTTGCGGGCGGTGCAGATATAGCGGCCGTGGAGGATGAGCCAGTGGTGTGCTATTGCCCTCTCTTCCATGGGGATGAGACTGTTCAGGTCCTTCTCCACCTCCAGAGGGGTTTTCCCGGATGAGAATCCCAGCCTGTGGGAAACCCTGAACACATGGGTATCCACCGCAATCACCGGCTTGTTGTATATGATTGAGGCCACCACATTGGCCGTCTTGCGCCCCACTCCGGGAAGTTTCTCCAACTGCTCAACCTCAGACGGCACCACCCCTCCAAAATCAGAGACCAGCATCCTGGCCATCCCTATCAGGTGGCGGGCCTTGTTGTTGGGAAATGAGATGGATTTAATCAGTTCAAAAACCTCCTCAAAAGAGGCCTCCGCCAGCATTCCCGGCTCCGGGAAACGGAGGAAGAATGCAGGGGTGTGCATGTTCACCCTTTTATCTGTACATTGGGCGGAGAGAATCACCGCCACTATAAGCTGGTACGGGTTCTTGAAGTCCAGCTCGCTCTGGGCAACCGGGACATTCACCCTGAAATAATCCAGAATATGTTTCTTTCTATCCTTCTCTCTCATTTTAAATTTCAAAATCAATTTCCTGCACCATTTCCCTCACGCTCCCCTCCTCGCAGATGAGCACCCTGCCCGGGTATCTCTTGTAGAGCTCCCTGTTGTGGGTAACCATCAGAACTGCAGGCTGCTGCTCCGCATGTATCTTCATGAACAGGTTCATTATGTCAGTTGCAGTCTCTTCATCAAGGTTGCCTGTAGGCTCATCAGCCAGAATCACCTGAGGGTTGTTCAGGAATGCCCTGGCAATGGCCACCCTCTGCTGTTCTCCTCCCGACAGCTGGTGGGGCATTTTCCCTGCCTTATCCTCAAGCCCTACCATGGCAAGCACTTCCCTGGCCCTGGCAGCCATCTGGGAGCGCTTTTTCCACCCTGTGGCCTCCAGTACAAATAGGAGGTTGTCCTCCACACTACGATCCATCAGCAGCTGGAAATCCTGGAAGATTACCCCCAGCTTCCTCCTGAGGAACGGGATATGGCGCCTCTTTATCTTGCGGAGGCTGTATCCCGCCACAGCCGCCTCCCCCTTCTTGAGCGGAAGCTCCGCAATGAGGGTCTTTATGATTGAGCTCTTGCCGCTTCCCACCTTTCCCAGAAGGTACACAAACTCCCCCTTGCGGATTGTGATGTCCACGTCAGCCAAAATTATGTTGCCGTCATTTGCAATCACGGCCTCTGACATCTCCACAAGCACAGGGGCCGGCTCCTGCTGTATATCAAGGGTATCCTGTATGGTGTTTTCTGACATATCTGCTGCTTGTTTTTGTACTGTTGCAAATTTATAAAAAATAATGTTGAACTGGCTATCGGGATGTTGGCAAAGTCCATATTTTTTGCTAATTTTGTATGTTAAAAATCCTAAGGACAAATGAGCGAAACAGAGAAAGAAATTATTGCCAGTCAAGGTGAGTATTCGGCAGACAGCATCCAGGTGCTGGAAGGTTTGGAGGCGGTAAGGAAACGCCCTTCAATGTATATTGGAGATGTAGGGGCAAGGGGCCTTCACCATTTGGTTTATGAGGTGGTGGACAACTCAATTGACGAGGCACTGGCAGGCTACTGCTCGGATATAGACATTATAATCAACAAGGACAATTCAATAACAGTAAAGGATAACGGTAGGGGTATCCCTACAGGCATGCATGAGAAAGAGGGAAGAAGCGCCCTTGAGGTGGTTCTTACAGTGCTTCATGCAGGCGGTAAGTTCAGCAAGGACAGCTACAAGGTGTCAGGAGGTCTGCACGGTGTGGGTGTATCCTGCGTGAACGCCCTATCAACCCACCTTAAGGCTGAGATCCACAGGGAGGGAAAGATCTTTGTACAGGAGTTCTCAAGAGGTATTCCACAATACCCTGTAAAGGTTGTGGGAGAGGCTGGGGATACCGGTACAATCATCACTTTCAAGCCTGATGCGGAGATATTCACAGTTACAACAGAATACAGCTATGATATCCTTGCAACAAGGCTCCGCGAGCTTGCATACCTGAACAAGGGTGTGAAGCTCAGCATCACAGACAGCAGGGCAACCGAGACAAATGATGAGGGTGAGACAGTAGAGGTTGAGAAGAAGGAGATCTTCTACTCTGAGTCGGGCCTTCTGGAGTTTGTCTCATACCTTGACGGTACAAGGGAGAAGCTTACAGAGAAGCCTATCTCACTTGAGACAGACAAGACCGGCATTCCAATTGAGATTGCAATGCAGTACAATACCGGTTTCTCGGAGAATATCCACTCTTACGTAAACAACATCAACACAATAGAGGGAGGTACCCACCTGAGCGGCTTCAGGAGGGGTCTTACAACCACCCTCAAGGCATACGCAGAGAAGAACGGCATGCTCAGCAAGCTGAAGTTTGAGATTGACCCGGCAGATTTCCGTGAGGGTCTTACAGCGGTGATTTCAGTTAAGGTTGCAGAGCCCCAGTTTGAGGGACAGACCAAGACCAAGCTGGGCAACAGCGAGGTGATGAGCGCCGTGAGCAAGGCTGTGAGCGAGGCTCTTGACATTTATCTTGAGGAGAACCCCAAGGATGCCAAACAGATTGTGGAGAAGGTTATCCTGGCAGCAACTGCAAGGCACGCTGCAAGGAAGGCAAGGGAGCTCGTGCAGAGGAAGACAGTGATGTCGGGCGCAGGACTTCCGGGCAAGCTGGCAGACTGCTCAAACAGGGACCCGGAGAAATGCGAGCTCTACCTTGTGGAGGGAGACTCTGCAGGCGGTACTGCAAAGACCGGCCGTGACAGGGGATTCCAGGCTATCCTTCCATTGAGGGGTAAGATCCTCAATGTGGAGAAGGCTATGGAGCACAAGGTTCTTGAGAGCCAGGAGATAAGGAACATCTATACAGCACTTGGCGTTACAATAGGAACTGAGGAGGACAGCAAGGCGCTCAACCTGAGCAAGCTCCGCTACCACAAGGTGATCATCATGACAGATGCCGATGTGGACGGAAGCCACATTACAACCCTTATCCTCACATTCTTCTTCCGCCACATGGTGGACCTAATCAAGAACGGGCACGTTTACTGTGCAACTCCGCCGCTCTACCGCGTGAAGAAGGGCAAGACAGAGAAATACTGCTGGACAGAGGAGGAGCGCAAGGCCCTTATTGAGGAGCTTGGAGGCGGTTCTGAGAAAGGAATCAGCATCCAGCGCTACAAAGGTCTTGGAGAGATGAACGCAGAGCAGTTGTGGGACACCACAATGGACCCTGAGAAACGTATCCTCAGACAAGTTACAATTGAGAACGCAGCCGAGGCAGACAGGATCTTCTCAATGCTTATGGGAGACGATGTGCCGCCAAGGAGGGAATTCATTGAACAGAACGCCAAATACGCTAACATTGACGCATAGGAAACATATACTTCTTGCACTTTTGTGCATAATGTGCCTTTTCTCCGGGGCAAATGCCCAGAGCAGGGTTGCCGGAGGGATAAAGAAGCTCCTCGGCAAAATTGGCAGGGAAAAGGTTGTACCGGTGGATTATTCTAATCTGCCGGATGTTTCATACAGCCAGCTGTCGGGATTAACATTGGAAAGCCTCTTCCATGACCCTTTCAGGGAAATCCCGCCTCTGGAGGATGAGATTGCCTTCAACGGGTTCTCTGAGCTTCCCAGCGAATATTCAATCTGGAGCAATTCCAGCATCAACCCATACGGGGTTTCCCTGGTGGGGATGAAGGATACCGTAAAGATTGATGTGAGCGGGTACTGCCCCCCTTCCAAGAAGCATGTCACATCTGACTGGGGATTCAGGAAATGGAAGTTCCATTATGGGATTGACCTGAAAGTACACAGGGGGGATACCGTAAAGAGCGCATTTGACGGCACCGTGAGGATTACCCGCAGGGACCGCGGATACGGCTATTTTGTGGTTGTAAGACATGACAACGGACTTGAAACCCTCTACGGGCACCTGAACAAGATTCTGGTAAAGAATGACCAGAAGGTGAAGGCAGGCCAGGCTGTAGGAATGGGCGGCAACACAGGGCGTTCCACCGGATACCACCTCCACCTGGAGTTCAGGTACCTGGGCAACTGCATAAACCCTAACGACATTGTGGATTTCTCAACCCACAAGATAAAGGATCCTGTATTTGTGATTACATCACAGACCTTTGCATACAGGGGTGAGATTGACAAGATAAGATATTGGACCGTGAAGAAGGGGGACACATTGGGAAGGATTGCATACAGGACAGGTGTTTCAGTAGGCAAGCTGTGTTCGCTCAACGGCATTACCAAGAATACAATTCTAAGGATAGGAAGAAAAATCAGATATACATAATAAATTAATTTACAGGACTATGGATATTTTTGAAAGAATCAAAAAGGACTCGGGTGGATCCCTTGGCCAGTACAGGAAAAGAGCTCACGGATATTTCATGTTCCCTAAACTTGAGGGTGAAATTGGTCCGTACATGACCTTTAACGGCAAGAAGGTTCTTGCCTGGACATTCAACAACTATCTTGGTTTGGCAAATGACCCTGAGGTAAGGAAAGCAGATGCTGAAGCAGCGGCAAAATGGGGCCTTGCATACCCTATGGGTGCACGTATGATGAGCGGCCACACTTCATTGCACGAACAGCTTGAGAGGGAGCTTGCGGAGTTTGAGTGCAAGGAAGACGCTTACCTCTTCAACTTCGGTTACCAGGGAATGATCTCTACAATTGACGCACTTGTTACAAGACATGACGTTATCGTTTACGATTCAGAGGCCCATGCATGTATCATGGACGGTGTACGCCTCCACATGGGACAGAGAATAGTATATCCTCATAATGACATTGAGCGTTGCGAGAAGGCTCTCCAGAGGGCTACTAAACTTACTGAGAAGACCGGTGGCGGTATCCTTCTCATCACTGAGGGCGTTTACGGAATGACCGGCGGACTCGGCCGTCTGGACCTCATCTGCAAGCTGAAGGAGAAATACAATTTCAGGATCCTCATTGACGATGCACACGGATTCGGTTCAATGGGTCCTAACGGTAGGGGTACTTCAGAGCACTATGGTGTAATGGACCAGGTTGACCTTTACTTTGGCGCATATGCAAAATCTATGGCCTGTATCGGCGGTTTCGTTGCCGGCGACAGGGACATCATTGATTACCTGAGATACAACCTCCGTTCACAGATTTATGCAAAATCACTCCCTATGCCAATTGTAGAGGGCTGTCTCAAGAGACTTGACATGATCAGGAAAGGCCATGACAGGCGTCAGAAGCTCTTCAAGATTACCCGCGCCCTCCAGGACGGCTTGAGGGAGAGAGGCTTTGACATTGGTGTTGCTGAGGCCTGCATCACCCCTGTATTCCTCAAGGGTGACGTTCCTGAAGCAACCAACATGCTTGTTGACTTGAGGGAGAACCACGGAATCTTCTGTTCATGTGTTGTATATCCTGTAGTGCCTAAGGGTGTGATCATGTACCGCCTTATCCCTACAGCTATGCATGAGATGGAGCATGTTGAATACACTTTGAAGGCATTTGAGGCTTGTAAGGCAAAACTTGAGGCCGGTGCATACAAAGGTTCAACAGATATCCAGGACATGGCTATCAGATAATTATAGGTTACAGAGGGAACTGCCGGTGCTTTCAGGCATACTTGCCGTAAGGTGCAGGCAGTTCCTTTTTAATTATAATCAACAATGAAAGTAGTAATTATCACAGGTGCCAGTTCAGGCATCGGCCTGGCAACAGCACGCGAGTTCGCTTCAAAGGGTGATTGCGTAGTTCTGGCAGCCAGGAATATAGAGAAGCTGAAAAGCGTTGTAACCGTACTTCAGAACCTGCACGGGGAAGAGGCCAGGCTCGGCGAGAAGAAAGTTCCGAGATTCCTTGCCGTTGAGACCGATGTGGTTAAGGAGGAGGACTGCAAAAACCTCATTGCACGCACTGTAGAGGTTTACGGACAGATTGATGTCCTTGTGAACAATGCCGGCATCTCAATGAGGGCCATGTTCAAGGACCTTGATTTGAGTGTGATCAGGAACCTTATGGATGTGAACTTCTGGGGTACTGTATATTGTACAAAATACGCCCTCCCTTACCTCCTTGAGCAGAAGGGCTCGGTAGTGGGGGTAATCTCAATCGCGGGCTTCAAGGGGCTTCCTGCCAGAACCGGCTACAGCTCGTCCAAGTTTGCAATCTACGGCTTCCTGGACACATTGCGCATAGAGCACCTTCATGACGGTCTCCACGTTATGATATTCGCACCGGGCTTCACCGCCTCAAACATCAGGTTCACGGCCCTTACAGCCGACGGCTCGGCACAGGGCGAGACCCCAAGGGACGAGGGGAAGATGATGAGCGCCGAAGAGGTTGCCGCACGCCTTGTAAAAGGTGTCTACAAGAGGAAGGCCCAGATTATCCTCACCCCTATTGGGAAACTTACAGTATGGCTGAACAAGTTCTTCCCAAGACTTGTGGACCGTCTGGAGTACAACTACATGAAAAAGGAGCCGGATTCACCGCTCAAATAAATGGGCATAATCTGCTTCCAGACAAACAAACAGAGGCTGACTCAAAAGGGTAAATTTTGCGTTACGCTTGCCTCGGAAATCCTCATTTACCTAAGTAAATCCCGGTTTCCTCACCTGTGCAAGCCTTAAATTTCCACCTTTTGAGTCAGCCTGTTCTTTTCTGTTCCGTACAAGGGATCTTAATTGTTCCTTATGTTCTCCGCAATCTTCTCCACAAGGCAGGTTCTGGCCTCCTGGCTTGCCCAGCCTATATGTGGGGTGAGAAGTATCCTTGAAGGGTCCGCTACCTTGAAGTAAGGAGAATCCTGCGGGAGCGGCTCTTTTGAAAATACATCCACACCTGCGCCTGCAATCAGCCCGTCATTGAGGGCCTGCACGAGGTCTGCCTCATTGATGATGCCTCCACGGCCGAGGTTGAAGATATATGCAGTCTTCTTCATCAGCTTGAGCTTGTCGTATGTGATGAGGTTATTGGTGCGCTCATTTAGCGGACAGTGTACTGAGATTACATCACACTCTGCCATAAGCTGCTCAAGCGTCACTGCCTGGAACTCGTTTGAATGAGGGTTGCCGCCGGTTGAGTAGTATACCACCTCCATGCCGAATGCCTGTGCTATACGGGCCACCTTGCCGCCTATGTTGCCCAATCCTACAACACCATATTTCTTTCCCTTGAGTTCCCGGAAGACTTTGCTTACGTCTGTGAATGAAGGGCCTTTTGAGTAGTTGCCGCTCTTTACTGCATCATCAAAGTATGCCATCTGACCCACCATTGAGAGGACCATACCGAATGTCACCTGCACAACGCTTTCAGTTGAGTAGCCTATTGCATTCTTTACCGGGATTCCCTTGCTGTTTGCGTACGGGATATCCACATTATTTGTACCGGTGGCTGCCACACAAATGAGCTTGAGTGTAGGACAGGCGTCAATCTGCTCCTTCCCTATGATTACCTTGTTTGTGATTATCACATCAACCCCCTGTATCCTCTCAAATACCTCCTCAGGTTTCGTGAACGGATATGTGACAAGTTCACCCTGGGCAGCAATAGGACCAAGGGAGATGTCCCCGCCTATCGTATCTGCATCTAAAAATACTATCTTTCTCATAATCTTTTACTTTGACATCATAAGTGTTATTGGTTCAAGGGCCCTTGAGGAAATCTCCTCAGGCACCTTAACCTCAAATTTTTCATCTCTCAACGCCTCGTAGACTGCCTCCAGTGTAGCAAGCTTCATATATTGGCAGACTAAATTCTCTGATACAGGGATGAACTCCTTGCCCGGGTTGTCCTTGCTGAGCTTGTGGAGTGTCCCAATCTCGGTTGCTATGATGAACTGCTTCTTGGGACTCTCTGAGGCGTGCCTCAGGATACCTGAAGTTGAGTACATATAGCAGTTGGGATTCTCCAGAATCTCAGGGTCGCTTGAGCAGACGCTCTCAGGATGGATGAGTACATCTGCCTCAGGATACTTGGCCATCATCTCCTTCACCATCTGTGTGGTCACCTGGTCATGTACCTTGCAGCAGCCGTCGTAAAGTTCCATCTGGCGGCCTGTCTGGGAGATTATGTATGCCCCAAGGTTCTTGTCGGGAACAAAGAAGACTTTTGAATCTGCAGGGATCCCCTTTACAATTGAGAGGGCATTTGCACTGGTGCAACAGATATCTGTGTGGCTCTTCACCTCAGCTGTGGTGTTCACATAGCTTACAATGGTGCCGCCTGGATTTGCCGCCTTCCAGTCTGCCAGATTCTTTCCGCACACTCCGTCTGCCAGGGTGCAGCCGGCCCCAAGGGCAGGAATCAGTACCTTCTTCTGTGGAGATATGAGGGCTGCCGTCTCAGCCATGAAATGGACACCGGCAAATACAATCATATCAGCCTCAGTTGTACCGGCCTTGCGTGACAGCTCAAGGGAATCGCCAATGAAATCGGCAATATCCTGGACATCAGGATCAGAATAATAATGGGCAAGAACTATTGCATTCTTCTGTTGCTTCAGTTCTTCAATCTTCTGAACAAGTTCCTCTCTTTTCATAGGGCATATTATTTTTCTACTTGAATGTTCATGCTTATGTCCATACCTTTAACTGTATGGGTAAGTGCTCCTACACTTATGAAGTCCACTCCGGTTGCAGCCACCTCAACCAGACGCGGGATACTCATGTTTCCTGAGGCCTCAGTCTTGATGGCCTTGCCAGATGCCTTGATTGTCTGCACGGCAGCAGCCATTGTTGCATTATCCATGTTGTCCAGCATGATGATGTCTGCCCCGGCTGCAATTGCCTCATCCACCTCTGCAAGGTTTGTGGTCTCTACCTCAATCTTTATATCTGCAGGGATACGGCTCCTTACCTGCTCCACCGCCTTGGTTATCCCGCCGGCCATCTTTATGTGGTTATCCTTGATCATTGCCATGTCATAGAGGCCCATCCTGTGGTTTGTTCCGCCACCGTCCTTAACGGCCATCTTGTCCAATACGCGGAGCCCCGGAGCAGTCTTGCGGGTATCAAGAAGCTCTGTTGAGGTGCCTTTCAGTTCCTTTACATATTTTGCTGTCTCTGTTGCAATTCCGCACATCCTCTGGAAGATGTTCAGTGAAAGCCTCTCTCCCTTGAGGAGGGTTGGATATGAAGCCTCAATGCGGAGCAATACATCCCCCTTCTTTACGGCATCGCCGTTCTTGAAGTATGTGGTGTATACGATATCCTTCTGGAACCTCTCGTACACTTTTTTGATCACATCAATTCCGGAGATTACACCGTCCTGCTTTGCTGTCATTGTGGCAACAGCATTGGTTGACTCAGGGATAATGGAATCGGTTGTTACATCACCTGTGTTGATGTCCTCCTCCAATCCGAGGTCAATCAGCTTGTCAATCAGATTCTCGTACTGTATCATAATCTTGTCTGTTTTTCAAAATGGTTTGAATGTCCCCTTAAGTACCCGGCTGCAACAAAGTGATGCAGCAAGGGCTGAACCTGTCGGGAAGCTTGTTTAAAATACCAGGTAATCCTTGTTTACAGGGGCTGTGGTTATCTCCTTGCCCATCTGCTGTACAGAGTGCACCTCGTAGCTCTCGTCTGTGCAAGGGAAATCCTCCCTGTAGTGGCCTCCGCGGCTCTCCTTCCTCAGAAGTGCAGGGTTCATGATGAGTGATGCCACTATCAGGAGCCTCCAGGATGCATCCTCGTAGTACTCCTTTACAGGAACTGTACTCACAACCTTCCTGCTCATAATCAGCCCGGTTGCCAGTTCCTCAATCTTGCGAAGTCCCTCCTTGAGCCCCTCCTCGCTCCTCACAATGCCTGCATGGGCATTCATGATCTCTGATACATTGGCCTTGAGCTCCTGGTAGAATGGTGCGTTCTCCTCATCCCTGTAATACTCCTCGTTGAATACCGGCATACGCTCAGGCGCCCCGTTCTTCACAGAGTCCTCAACTGCCCTGTTGGCAAATACCAGACACTCTATCAATGAGTTGGAAGCCAATCTGTTTGCACCCATGATACCTGTTGCGGCAATCTCTCCGCAAACATACAGCCTATTTATATCAGTGCGGCCATCCATATTGGAAACCACGCCTCCTACAGTATAGTGTGCCGCAGGTGCAACCGGAATCTCATTTGTAAGGTCATAGCCGTATTCCCTGCATTTTGCAGCAATTGACGGGAAGCGGCTCAGTATCTCATCCTTATTCAGATGCTTGAGAGAGAGGATCACATAAGGCATGTTGTCCTTGTACATCTGCTTGTAGATGGAACGTGCTACAATATCCCTTGGTGCAAGCTCTGCCAGCTCATGGATAGGGACCATGAACCTCTTGCCGTCCTTGCCCATAAGGTGTGCCCCCTCACCCCTTACAGCCTCGCTGATGAGGAATGCCTTGGATGAGTCCTTTATGTATAATCCCGACGGATGGAACTGGATGAACTCCATGTCCATAATCCTGCAGCCCGCCTTGTAGGCAACTGCAAGTCCGTCTCCTATTGTTGTCTGTGGGTTTGTTGTCCTGGCATAGATGGCAGATGTGCCGCCTGATGTAAGAAATACATTGTTTGCATAAAGAAGCACCTCCTTGCCCCCTTTTCCTGCATCCTCCCCCGCAAGTGCAGGGTTTTCACTCCAGCAGCGTACCCCGTAACAAGTTCCGTCCGCTATAAGCAGGTCCAGGAGTGATGTGTTCTCAAATACCTTTATATTCTCCTTCTCCTCTACCTTGGATATTACAAATTCAGTTATCCACCTTCCGGTTGAATCCCCGCCTGCGTGGAGTATCCTCCTCTTGTGGTGCCCCCCTTCAAGTCCGAGGGCAAGGGCCCCGTTCTCAGTATCGAACTTCATTCCGTCCGCAATGATTTCCTGAATTCTGTGCGGCCCCTCATTTACCAGCACATCCACCGCCGTATCCTCACACAACCCCCTGCCGGCTATCAATGTATCAGATTTGTGGATTTGAGGATCATCCTCAAAAGAAGTAACGGCCGCAATTCCGCCCTGGGCGTTGAATGAATTGCTCTCCCTTACAAATGATTTGGTTATTACAGCCACATTTCCCTTGAATGAGGCCTTGTATGCCGCATATAACCCTGCAAGTCCGCTACCTACTACTATGTAATCAAACTTTTGCATTTTAGTTTGGGTAAATTTTGGTAAAGATACTATTTTTTTTCAATCCTCAACCCACTCCTGTGACATTCCGAACTCTCTGTCTGCAAAAAGTTCCGCAAGCCCCGTAATCTGCTTGAGCCGGAGGAGTTCATCCTTGTCCATTCCTATGTTCTTGAGTATCCATGAATCGGACATTCCGGCTCTGGTAAGCTCAGCCACAATTGCACTCATCAGCTCCACCTGGTGCACTCCCCTTGCCCTGTTGTGCCTTATTGTGGAGGCCATCCTCTCCTCCTTCCCCTTGTTGATGACAGATACCGGCAGAAGCCCCTTCTCCCGCTCATATATCCTTGCCGATGTCTTCATCACCATATATCTGTGGTATCCGTCAACCAGCTCGTATGTATCATCGCCCGGATTATAATAGCAGACACACGGCATGGTGTAGCCGTCCTCCCAGATGGAGAGCTCCAGCAGTGCCATCTCCGGAGGAGCAACTATATTGGGGTTGTAATTGTTGGCCGTCACCTTCTCTACAGGCACCGCCCTCACTCCATATACGGGGCTCTTATATTCTTCCATATTTCAATGCTTGATATTTTTTCATCACCCTCTCCCTCATCTGCTTCTCCTTTTTGGTAAGGGCAAAGCCCATATACTTGCATATATGGTCATTCTTGAGGATGCAGATGCACATCCTCTTGTATGAAGGTATCTCCTTGAACTCGGGGATATCTATTTCATCCAGGTATTCCATCATTACCGGTTTCTTGGAGGTCTGGTATGAAGAATCCTTACCTACAGTGAACTTTACCCCCGCATCCCTGAGCCTCCGGATTGTCTCATCAGAAAGGACTCCTCCCCTGGTCCTCCAGAACCTGCGGCTTACATGGAGCTTTGCCAGATAATTTGCACGGATTTCATCGGGAAGGGTATCAAGGAGAAAATACATGTACTGCTCCCATGTGAATCCTGCCGGGCGGGTGATGTTCTTCCATCCCATTGCTGTGGTGCTTCCGTATATGCCGGCAAAATTAACCCCGTTCACACGGCTTATCATCTTCCCCCACATATCAGGGTCTATTGCCCTGTAGATCTTCAGGTAGGATATGGCTTCAGAGATGAACGGGCTGGCAACCCGCTGCCGTGCAAGGGGGATTCCGGCCTTATAATATAGGTCATAGAGGCGGTTATAGTCCCATTTGAACTTGCCGTTGGCAGTCCAGACATCCTCCGTGCTCCAGTCATAGATTGGATATGCATTATATACCTGCTTGTCTATCTCCCGGGTCCACCTGAAGCCCATCCAATGGCGGTAATTGTTGTCTGAATGGATGGTGCGCCACCGGTTTATGCTCTCCTGCGTACGGATGCCTACAAGACAGCACACATTCTCATACCGCCCGTGCATCCTCAGCCATGTGGCAAACAGGAACTGGAAATCATAGTCCCACTGCCCCTTGGTATAGAATCTGAAATCCTCTGCAGTATAGGCATTCTCGGGCATCTTTCGCACCCACATGTCCTTCTTCTCCGGATCCCATGGACGCCAGAAATTCTGGTGCATTGATGTACAGGTTGTTACCTTAAAGGGAATACAGCAGTGATAAACCTCCAGGATATCTGCATTATCCCTGAACGTACGTTCAACATATTCAACTGTATGGGTATATTGGATCTCATAATCCATATAGAACACCCCCAGCTTGCGGCCTGGCTCATGTTTCCTTATATAATCCATGCATAGATTAAGCAGCAGACCGCTGTCCTTTCCTCCTGAGAATGAAACATACACAAACTCAAAATGGGCAAATATCATCTTTATCCGCTCCATTGCAGCGTCATACACATTCAGCCGCTCCACCATACTCAGCCCCTCCTGTACTCCATTTTGTCATACCTCCTCAGCTCACCTGTGGTAAAGAACCCCATCCTGCAGAATATCTCCACATGTCTCTTGTGTACAAGTGCCTTTAGCTCCGTCCCACAGGAATAATCCTCAATTGCCCTTCCCAGCAGCTTCTCCAGGACAATGGGATTATCACCCTTTATGTAGTAATTATCAATACAATATCCCTTCCCGACAGGCTTGAGTGGAAGAAACCCTTCCACACCGGAAACCACACTCTCCGCCACATACCAGAGATAATGGCCAGTTGTCTTGAACGGATAATTGTTGTTCTGCCTGAGTACAGACGGACTCATGATTATTGGGGCCACCAGCTGATATAGCCTTGCATCAGTCCCATTCAGACGGGTAATTTCCATAAAGTTCCTTGTTGATTTATGCAAAAATAACACTTTCAGGAGAAAATACACTCCGTTGCCCCAGCTTTTTTACAATTCATTGTGCAACAATGAATTAAAAATACAGGGCATTGCGGTTTCCCGCAATACCCTGTATTTATTTTCCTGAACTTCAGAAAATTGTAAAAAAGGACAACGTAAAAAAAATTACTCACCCCTGATTACATCCGCCGGATTGAGGCGGATGGTGCGCCCCACCTTGAAGGCGATGGTGAAGGCTACGGCAGCGGCAAGAGAAGCGAACAGCAAAATCCAGAATGCGGCACCGCATTCAAAGAAGTGTATGTACAGCTGGCTCCAATAGCCGAATATCAGGTGCAGAAGCGGGAAGGCAACGGCAGCGCTTGTGGCAAGCAGTATGGCATACAGGCGGATGAACACCCATGCAATGTGCTGGCTGCCGGCACCGTTTATCTTCCGCAGTGCCACCTCCTTCTGGCGGCGCAGGGTATCAAAGCTGATGCAGGAATAAACGCCCAGCAATGTTATGATGATGCAGATTACCGCAAAGAAGACAAATACTTTCCGCAAAGTATATTCAATGGCCTGCACCTGGTGTATGTCATCCAGGAATGTCCTCACTTGCGGCTCAATATTGGAAGGGAGCTCCCTGTGCAGGATATCCATAACCCATTGCCTTACCTGGGCAGCCTGGCCGGGATGGCATTTCAGGTAACAGTGCCCTATATATTCCCCTTTTGGCCTTGGAACCAACAGGAACCCGGTATCGGAATTTTCAGAATATATGCTGAACCTGTGCTCTTCACTCACACCGCAGATTGTATAGCTGCCAGAGTCCGCAAACAGGTTTCTTCCAACCACATCAACATTGCGCAACTGGGCAAACCTGCTGTCAACAACTATTTCCCCTTCAACGGACGGTTCCCTTCCCTGTATGAGGGACACATTCATGAAAGCAAAGTAATTGCTTGGAACAGAGAGAATACCCGCCCCAAACCAGGGCTTGTCCTTTTCCCCTTCCCAACAAAATCCGGAGTAGCCGGAATATCCTTCCACCAATGAAATGTCTGCATACATCATGTCTGCCACTCCAGGATGTTTCACAAACTCATCCACAAGCGACTGTTTTTCCGGGTTGGACATAAAGGAATAATCTATCGGGATGCTGAGAATCTCCTTCTTCTGGGTTTTGGAGAGGGTTGGGAAAAGGGATACTGTACTTAAATTGGACTGCAGGACCATGGCAAGCACAAGACCTGTGAAAATCCAGCTTATAAAGAGCTGCCACCAGAGCATAATGTTCCTCCCTGTGAAATTTTTCCCCTTTCTCCCCGAAACAATTCCCCTGCTGACCGCTATCCTGTGGAGCCTCCGGGCAATGAGGTGGCAAATTGCCGCACTTGCCACAAGAATCACTGCCAGATATTGGAGCGCATGTTCTACAAGCATCCTGCGGCTGAACTGCATGTCTATCTCTGCCAGGCTGAATGAGAAGCGGAGATTGTCCCCCAGAATCTCCACCAGGGAGAGCATTACAAGCGAAGAGAGGAGCACCATGAGTACGGCGTGCACGTAAAGCTGCAGGAACAGCTGTGCCTGGTTGCCGCCATAAACCTTCCTCAAGGAGTATTCCCTTGTTCTGGTATAGAAAAATGAAACCAGGAAATTGAAGAAATTGAGGAGGACCATTGCAAGTATAAGCACTCCTATTGCAAGCGGTATGTATGCTATCAACCTTACGCCCTCCCTTGGTTGGGATTTCTCTGCAACCATTTCATAATCTTTAGCATATAATCTATAGCTGTATGACATCTGCCGCAGTTGTCCCGTAAGGTCCTGCGGCAGGACATTTTCCTTAAGCAGCGCATACGTTTCCGTGCCTGTCATCCCTCCCCTTTTGGAATAACGGAGAAGACCTTCCGTATCGTTCAGCCTCAACAGATCAATATGATTCATAAAATTAAGCATATTGTTTTGGGGTATATCCTCCATAATTGCAGCTATCCTATATGGCACTCCTCCATCCTTTGGGGTATTTGGGTTATAGTGCCTTTTTGCCAGTATAAGTGTCTTGCCCAAGGCATCCCCAACTTTCCCAAAGACTTTTTCAGCCGTTGAACGGCTCATTATAATTGAGTTCTCCTCCAAAGCGGCACTCTCCCAACTCCCCGCAATTATATCAAGCCCAAAAACCGCATTGAAAACGGTATCAGCCTCAATTGAAATGAAATTATACGGCAGAATCTCCTCATCCGATATACGCACATTAAACGGAAGGTTTCTCACATAAGGGACACAGGTAATATGGTCTGTCTGCGGAATCTCCAGCTGCCTCAACTGTTCAGCTACAAGGGCAGATGAGCCGGCAAAGACTCTCCCATCCCCCACATTGTGCATCTTCAGCTCCACTATCCTCTCATGATTTGGGAAGCAGCTGTTGGTTGACAGCACAAACCTTGTACAGTACAGGCACACCGTAAAGCATAGGATACCCACAGCAAGCCCTATAATGCAGATGAGATTCTGAGCCTTGAACTTGAAGAGGTTCCTTAATGCCACTATAAAATAATGTCCTAACATATTCCTATAAATTTATTTTTATTGGAACAATATACACTAAAGCTGTGCCATATACATAAGCTATTGTACAAGTGATATTTATAAAAGAGCAGCATAATCAAGACATGTGCACAAATGCCCATATCATGTGCGTTCCCACACTTTTTCACGCTTTTTTAACACTTATTGCAAAGCAGCTTCCTTCACCCGGGGTACTGCTTGCGGATATGTTTCCTCCGTGCAGCTGCATTATGCGGCGGCAAAGGCTCAGCCCTATTCCGCTTCCACCATCTTTGGTTGTAAAGAAAGGGATAAAGATCTGCTCCATAACCTGTGGAAGTATACCGGGGCCATTATCGGAAACAGAGACAGTTACATTATCGGTAACGGCAACTTTTACCTTTATGAGTGGGGCCTCTACCTGGCTGCACGCCTCCAAGGCATTCTTGATAAGGTTGATCAGTACCTGCTCAATCTGAGCCCTGTCTGCCTTCAATGATACATCTTCCTGAAGGTATGCAAAATGGATATAGTCTTGAGGGAACAGTTCAGCAATTCCACGCAGCAGGAAGTTGAGGGAAACAATCTCCATAACGGGAGCCGGAATACGGGTCAGCCGTCTGTAGTTTTCCACAAACTCCAGCAGCCCCTTGCTCCTGCGGTGGATTACCTGCATTCCCTGTTGCATGTATCCATAACTGGCTTCATCTACGGGGCGGTTCCCCAATGTGTCAGACAACGAGATTATTGGGGTAATTGAATTCATTATCTCATGCCCCATAACCCGTATGAGCTTCTGCCAGGATTCAAGTTCATTTGCCTCCATTGTGCGGATACGGTAAAGCCGCATGGCCTCCCTCAGCACCTGAATCATCCCTTCAAGGGCTGCATTGCGGTATTCACTTCTGAAACTCAGGGCTGTATCCCCACAACGGATATTCTGCGAGAGCTGCCGCATCAGCCGTATCTGAATCATCTGCAATCTGTACAGATTATATCCGCACCCCATCAGACATATCAGCAAAAGGATTGCAGTAAAGGGCATTGCAGAGACGAGGCTCCAGAAACTTCCTATTGCAAAGAGAGAGATTCCCACAATATGAAGTATAACTATTACAGAGTATCTTTTCATTGTTCAGTACCATTCAATTTGTCCAACTTCCTGTACAGGGCATATCTTGTTATCCCGAGCATCTGGGCGGCCTTGTTCATATTTCCTCCACATAGAAGCATCGCCTTTTCTATTGTCTGCTGCTCAACCTCCTGCAAGTTCAATGTTGCACCGGTATTCCCTTTGGATGTATGTGGAGTGGAGGGTTTAAGAGGTAAATCGTCGGGAAGAAGAGAAAGTCCGTTACCCAGGATCACACACCTCTCCATAATGTGCTGCAGTTCCCTTACATTCCCGGGCCAAGGGTATTTGAGGAGCTTCTGCTTTGCTTCACGGGTAATTTTTGGCACCCTTTTCCCATATTTATGTGAGTATTTCTGCAAAAAATGTTCTGCCAGCAGAATTATATCATTTCCCCTTTCCCGCAACGGAGGAACATTTATCTCAACAGTATTTATACGGTAGAAAAGGTCTTGTCTGAATTTCCCTTCTTCCACCATTGAGGCAATATTGGCATTTGTGGCGCATATGAGCCTTACATCAATTGGAATGTTTCTGTTGCTTCCCAGCCTGCATATCTGCCTCTGCTGCAGCACAGAGAGGAGTTTTGCCTGTGCAGAAGGGGTAAGGTTCCCTATCTCATCCAGGAACAGGGTCCCACCGTTTGCAACTTCAAACCTGCCGGCCTTGGATTTCCTGGCATCTGTAAACGCACCTTTTTCATACCCGAACAACTCACTCTCAAAAAGCTGCTCCGGTATACTTCCAAGATCTATATGCACAAAAGGGCTTCTGCTCCGCAAGGAAATCCTGTGAATCATCCGGGCAATGACATCTTTCCCGGTACCATTCTCTCCCAGAAGCAGCACATTTGCATCAGTAGTGCCCACTTTGTCTGCAGTGCAAAAAATTTCATCCATAGCGGCAGACTCCCCAATCACACACTCTTCCCCGGGCTCCACACTGCTGAGGGCATCCAGCTGCTCCTTTAAAGAGTTCACCTCCCTGCGGCTTTTGCCCAATTTTATTCCCGACAGAACAGTTGCCACAAGTTTGTCATTCTCCCAAGGTTTTGCAATAAAATCAGTTGCCCCAGCCTTTATGGCCCGGACTGCCTTTTGGGTATCCGAATAGGCAGTAATGAATATTACCACTGCCCCAGGGTCCTTCTTGAGGATATTCTCCAGAAGGGTGAACCCCTCCTCTCCGCTGATGGCATCCCTGTTGAAGTTCATATCCAGGAGAATGATGTCGGGATTAAAATCATTTATGAAATATTCCACCCTCTGGGGATTGGTGGTTACCTTTATCTTCTCCACATACGGTTCCAGCAACAAGTTGAGCGCAAACAGCACATCCTCATTGTCATCTGCTATAAGTATCTTGCCTTCTTTCTTCATAGTGCATCAATGATGCATCAAAGGTATGCAAAAATTCAGTAAAAAAATGTGCGATAACGCACGTTTTCTACAGCATTCCTTGTTCCCCCTGGAATATTGCCCGTATATCATTTGGAGGCAATATTATCTGATTGAGAGGGGAACCTGTTGTTTTTGTAAAAATCACTCCCCTTAATGAACCATATGTAAGAGATGCAAATTGTGTCAGCAGCTCAGTTGGCGCTGTAAAGGAATTTGATTTTACCAACTGGTCAGCTGCTTCCTTTTCAATATAGAAGTATGCCGCAAGTTCAGATTTTAACAGCACTCCCATTTCCTGCGTAAATACAGTTGTAACAACACATTTAACTGTATTGTCTTCATAGTTATATGAAAATTGGAAATCGTTGGAAATTTCAACATCTGCATCATTCTCGGAGAAGTTTTCTTCAAATGTCGCAAATTGGAGGATCTCCATACCAATGAATCTGAACAAGATTTCTTTTTCCATATCAAGAGAGAATATTATGTGCAACTACTGAAGAAAAGGCACTTCTATTTATGCGTTTTACAGGCTGATGAATCTTCAGCGATGTATTGACTGCAATACCCACATATTCTTTATTGTCATCGCTGGGAATATCCACAAGAATATGACCAAGAGCTTTCTCAATTTTACTGATTGTCTTTATGCCAAGATTCTCCTTGCCGCTCAAGATTTTTGTAATCTGTGCCGGAGAAACATCCATTTTCTGTGCAAGCTCAATTTGTGACATACCCTCTGTCCTCAGAATACGTCTGATTCTAAGCGCCAACCTCTCAGAAATGGCAAGCCACCCCCAATTATCTCTGCGTGACTCCAATTCCTTTATCTCCATCCCTGACATTGGACGAGATATATCATCCAGTTTTTTTGCGTCAAATCTCATTTCTGAAAATTATTAAATATCACCACTCTCTTCTATTCCATTTGCTCTAAGAAAGTTCAGGACTTTATCTATTTTCTTAAAGACCTCATCTTTCAGTACTGGCGAATTCTGTATTGTTGCCCCCAATTTGATTCCTCCGCATACTATCAGATAACAATTCCTGTCAATTTTAATTGCGTATAGCCTCAACAATGACGGTTTGCCAGTTCCATATGATTTCATTGGCTCTAAGGTCCACAAACATTTATATTTCCCACCAAAGGAAGTGAAAATATTCATCAAAATCAGGCTTCAAACCAAGATTCATGTTTTCAACCAACCTATATATATACTCCTCCAGCCCGTTTGCCTCATCCAAAACTCTCTGAGCCGAAATTTCAGGTTCATCAGGATGTAAACCAGCATTTTTCCAAAACGGCGAATCAATATATTCTGCATTAATATGAAAGAACTTTTCAAGATAATCCAAATTATGCCACTGCTTAAAAATCCTTACATATTCATTTAAATCCTCCTCATCAAACTGTATACTGTACAGCCATTTACCATATATCCTGACAACCTCCACAATATTTACCCTTCAGTTAATTTTCAGCAAATATATGAAAATTTATACCATTCAACAAAAATCTATCAAGATTGTTTTACCTGTGGGTTAATTTAAAATCACAGTAGGATACTATAAAAAAGTCCGGGAATCTTTAAGAAACCCGGACATATCCTAAAAGACATCACAAATTACACTACCACGCAAGGGCAGATGCGCCGAGGATGGCGGCATCTGATTCCTTGAGGGCGCTTGGGAGGAGCTTCACCTTGCCTTTCCAGATGGATACCATGTTGGCCTCCATTGCTTCGCGGATAGGCTTGAAGATGAACTCTCCGGCGCGGGCAAGACCTCCGAATACAACTATTGCTTCAGGGGCGCTGAATGCCACGAAGTCTGCAAATGACTCTCCGAGCTTCCTGCCTGTGAACTCAAAAATCTTGAGCGCAAGTGCATCACCTTTCTGGGCAGCCTCAAACACATCCTTTGAGGTGATGTTGTCCACTTCACGCAGAAGTGAAGGCTCATCTGAGAGTTCAAGCCACTCCCCTGCAGTGCGTGCAACGCCAATTGCCGAGCAGTAGGTCTCAAGACATCCTTTCTTGCCGCAACCGCACGGACGGCCGTTATGCCTTACAGCTGTAACGTGTCCGAGTTCGCCGGCAAAGCCGTCGTGCCCATATACAAGCTCACCATTGATGATAATGCCGCTGCCTACACCTGTACCAAGGGTAATCATGATGAAGTTCTTCATGCCGCGGGCCGCACCGTAGGTCATCTCGCCTACCGCTGCCGCATTAGCATCATTTGTAACTGTTACAGGGAGGTTGTCCAATGCAAGTGAAACCTCCTTTGCAAGCTCAACCTTAATCCCTTTTGCCCACTCAAGGTTTGCAGCATCCTCAATGGTACCGTGGTAATAGTTGCCGTTAGGGGCACCTATTCCAACACCCTGGATATTGTCTAAACCCACCTCTTTGGCAAGGTCCCTGATTGTATCACATACAGCCTGGATGAAGATTCCGGCCTCACCTGCCTTATATTTTGAGCCGATTACTGTCTGCACTACAATATTGCCCCTTCTGTCAACGATTCCAATCTTAGTTGTCTGGCCTCCAATGTCCACACCAACTACATATTCTTTGTTTGCCATAATTACCTCATAAAATTATTCAGTTGGTATGTCCTTGTTAACATTCTTAGATCCTACAAGAGCATAGAACAACAGGTAAGCGAGACCTGCCACAACTACCCAGTAGCTGGTTACATATGAAGTTGCATCTGCAATGAAGCCCTGGAATGCAGGGAGGATACCGCCACCGCAAACCATTACCATGAAGATACCCGATGCCGCTGCAGTGTATTTGCCAAGGCCTTCAACTGCAAGGTTGAAGATGCCGCCCCACATTACGGAGGTACACAAGCCGCAAAGCACAAGGAACATGATGTTTGCAGGCACATTTACCATTCCGAACGAGATGTCTGACTGGAACACAGGCATCATCACCTTTGTATCAACTGAAGTGAAGATTGCAGCCAATACAAGGCACAAGCCGATTACACTTACTCCACTCAGCATTTTCTTGCTTGACACCTTGCCTGCAATTGAGCCGCCCACAAGGCGTCCTACAAGCATGAGGAACCAGTATGTACCCACAAGGCTGCCCGCCATTGCAGGGTCTATGCCAAGCTCCTGGGTCATATAGAGGTTGCTGATGTTAGGGATACCTACCTCAACACCCACATAGATGAAGATTGCAACTATACCAAGCACAAAATGCCTGAATGACATTGCACTGTATTTTTTTGCACCTGCAGCAGGCTTCTCCTCTTTGGATGCACTCTCGTATACAGGCTCAGGGATATTTGAAACTGCAAGCACCACAAATGCCAATGCGAAGATTCCCATTGCAATGAACAATGCAGGGTTTGCCTTTGCAATTGTCCTGGCAGCCTCGTTTGTACCCATAAGGTAACCTACAAGCACTGGAACTATTGTTGCTGCTGAAGAGTTGCATACACCTGCAAACTGGATAAGCTGGTTACCCTTGTTTCCGCCACCGCCAAGGGTGTTGAGCATAGGGTTCACAACTGTATTGAGCATACACATTGAGAAACCGCTCACAAATGCACCGCAAAGGTAGATGCCGAAGCTCTCCGCCTTGCCTGAGACAAATGTAACCGCTACACCTGCAAAACCAATCACCACTGCAAGAAGGGCTGTCTTCTTGTAGCCTATCTTGCTGAGCATATATCCTGCAGGGATACCCATACAGGCATATGCAATGAAGTTTGCCAGGTTACCCAGCTGTGAAAGGAAGTCACTTGCGCCGAACTGGTTCTTTACAATCACCCCAAACGGATTCTGCAGACCTGTAACGAATGCAATCATAAAGAACAAAGCAAACATGATTGCAATAGGCAGCGCATAATTTTTCTTTGTTGTTTCCATCAGAAATATTTTAAGTTTTATATTTAATTATATTGTTTTCTTCCCGACAAATGTAACCAAAACTTTTCTTATCACCTAAATATACATATCTGTCATTAACCCGATGTGTATTTAAAACCGGGGACGACACAGTCTCCTCTGCTTCGTCATTGCCTCGCAATAACCCGCAACCGTCAAATGAGGTCCCCTGTTTTAAATCACATCGCCAAACATTTCCTCCGGCGCAGAAAATCCCGCCAAAAACTGCTCCACAGCTCCCTTTCAGCAACCGGCCGCAGCAACGGACGGCAACATCGGTTTACAACACCAGACTACACGACTACAGCTACAGTCGTGACACGGGTACAGCTACAGTCGAGACACGACTACAACTACAATCGAGACACGACTACAATAACGGACTACATAGGCGGGAGATGCTTTCGGCCACTTTCTGGCGGCGGCTGCGGCGGGCCCATTTGGCAGGAGAAAGTTCGCGGCACACGGAGATGTCGGCGAGGAAGCGGGCCTCAACCGTACCGGTGCACTCCTTGTCATAGATTACGGAGAGGATTTCAAAGTTGTGCTCAAAGCTCCTCATATCCATATTGGCGGAACCCACAATGGAAAACTCCCCGTCTATACATACCACCTTGGAGTGGTTGAACCCCTTCTTGAACAGGTAAATCTTAACGCCGGCCTCCAACAGTTCACCTACATACGACATGGTGCTGTAGTGGGCCAGACGGGTATCTGATTTTTCCGGCAGCATTATCCTCACGTCAACACCGCCCAACGCTGCCACCTTTATTGCATTCAGGATGGATTCATTTGGGGTGAAGTATGGGGAAACAATGTATATGTGCCTGGAAGCAAGGTTTATTGCTGTAAAGAAACATTGCATGATGGTTGCCCAGTTGCTGTCGGGACCACAGGAAAGGGTCTGCGTTGCAATCCTTCTCCCCTGAGGCTGCTCCCCATGCTGCTCCAGTTCAATCTGGGGGTAATATTTCTTTTTCCTGCGTAGCTTGCGGTTCAGTATGAAGTAGCGGTCCAGCAGGAAGCTTGTCTGCATTGAAAAGACTGATTCTCCGGTTATCTTCATGTGGGTATCATGCCACTCCCCAAGGCTGTTGCCAATGTAGTAGCGGTCTGCAATGTTCACCCCACCTATGAAGCCCACCTTGCCGTCCACAACTAGTATCTTCCTGTGGTTGCGGTAATTGAGCTTGGCTGTAGGAAGCGGGAGGGTTATTTTGGCAAAGCAGAGCATCTCAACTCCTGCCTCCTCCATCCTCTCCACAAAATTCTTCTTGAGGGAAATGCTTCCCAGGCCGTCATAGATTACCCTCACCTCAACCCCTTCTGAGGCCTTGCGCATCAGCAGGGAGGCAAACTTCTCCCCCGTAGAATCATCCTCAAAGATATAGGACTGGAGGTGGATATGGCAGCTTGCCCCTTCAATTGCATTGTACATTGCATCTAAGGCCTCCTTCCCGGTAAAATAAAACTCTATTGAGGAGTTGTTCTCCACAAGTGTATGGCTGTTCCTCAGGTTCTGGAAAAACATCTTGCGGTAAGGGGCCAGATCTCCCAGAATTTCCGGGTGCTCAATCAGATACCGGGTCTGGTGGGCCGAAACCTCCTTCTTCAGACGGTAATCCGCATCACCCTTGAAGGTATAGAGCCTCTTTTTCCTATAGTGCATCCCAAAAAAGAAGAAAAGCACCAGCCCTATGTATGGAAGAAGGATAAGCACCATAACCCATGAAAGGGTCTTCACCGGGTCCTGACGGCGCATGACCAGCGATGTGGCAGCATAAGCCACCAACCCCAAGTTCATGATATACAGCACTGCTGAGAGTATTTGCCATCCGCCTTCAAACATAAGCCTTTATCTTCCCGACAGTTTCCCGGCCCATTCCTGCCGCCTCTCCTGCAGTTTTACACCCGTGCCGCCTGTTTCCGGCACTTCCACTGCAGAGGGGAACACATCCTGCACCGGGAGCCCCTGTCACTCCTGGATATAATCATTGATATAGCCGAATGAGAGGTCATCCAGCCTGAGCTCGCCCTTTGTGACATGGCCGAGCAGGGTTACCGGCACCTCTTCATTGAAAAGGAAATCCACAAGGTCATTCTCCTGCGAGTCATTTACTGTAATTATTGCCAGATGACGGCTGCGGCCGAAGAGGAACTCCTTGTCCTCAAATTCCGCATCACCTGTAATGTCAAAGCCCAGCTCGTTAGGGGCACAGCATTCAAGCAGGGAGATGAACAGTCCGTTTGAGGAGATATGGTGGGCACTGGTTATGAGGTCCATCTCTATCGCTTTCAGGATTGCATCCAGGGTCCTGTTGTTGATCTGGAAATCAGAATCGTCATCAATCTGCCCAACGAGGTATATGGTATCCCCCTTGGCATCAAATGCCATTGAGGTTATCTTCTTCTTGTCCTTGATGAGGCCGAGGGCATTTATGCGCCTGTCATCCACATTCTTTGTGGTAAGGAAACGGGCTCCTGTGCAGGCAAGCTTTGTAAGGGCCTCAGTTGTGGCCTTTGTAACGGCGGTTGCCGGATCAAACTTGTCAAGTGAAGGGGACTCCGCCTTTGAGATGCCAAGGGTAAAGATCCCCTTGCCTATCCTCTCCACATCAGCATCAAACGGATTATTTATATATTTTAGGATACTCTTCTTGTATTGTGCGTCCTCAGTAAGGAAATCTGCAATGTCCAAAAGATCTTCAGTCTGGTTGATCTTGCTCTCGTATAGCTCTACCATAGCCGGATTCAATTTAAAAAGTTAATATCGTCTGCTAATATAACCAATTTTTTGCTAAAAAAGTTTGCAGAGAAAAAAAAAATGCATTACATTTGCACCCGAATCAAGCCCAGATGGTGAAATTGGTAGACACGCCACTTTGAGGGGGTGGTGCCGGTTACGGTGTGCAAGTTCGAGTCTTGTTCTGGGCACCCAAAAAAGCAGTACGGAAAGTGCTGCTTTTTTTTGTTGCATATACCTCATTACGGAGCAATTGAAAAAGGGAGCAATTGAAAAAGTAGGTGGAGCGATAAAATTTATGCATAAATCTTAGCCAGTCTAAAAAAGAAAAATTTCAAGTCCCTGACACCGTGCAAAGTTGGGAGCAATTGAAAAAGTAGGTGGAGTAAAGTAAAAGGTCTATCTTTGAAAACAAAAAAGATGGATAAGAAAAAAGTTAGTTACGAGGATTTGCTCCGATTGATTTTACCTGAAGAAATATTTGATTTCTTTGAAGTCCTTA
>JAFUMO010000068.1 GCA_017482565.1 Bacteroidales bacterium
GCGAAGCTAGCCTCGAGATAAGATTTCCATAGAGGGTCGTGGGAGACTACCACGTAGATAGGCCGCAGATGTAAAGGCAGTAATGTCAAAGTCGAGCGGTACTAATAGCCCGACACTTCAGTTGTGGAGTGTGTATCACGAAGATGGTACATTAAAGTAAAATAGGCCAAAGTCTTTTTTCTCTCTTACACGATATACAGTGAGAGCACACTGCCGAAAAAACTAGAAAATAGAAGAAAGATATAATGGTGGTAATAGCGACGGGGATCCACCTCTTCCCATTCCGAACAGAGAAGTTAAGCCCGTTAGCGCCGATGGTACTGCTACACCAAGTGGGAGAGTAGGTAGCCGCCAACCTTGAGGACCTTCAATCAGAAATGATTGGAGGTCTTTTTTTATGCGGCTGCCTGCTCTCCCGTAGCGCCACGGGCGCGTCAAATAATTGGGCGAAGGCCTCTGAGCTGTAGGTAGCCGCCAACTTTCAGAGACCTTCAGTCAGAAATGATTGGAGGTCTTTTTTTTTGTGTTATCTTTGTGCAGGACTTAATAATTTAACTTATGATTAAAACTAAATCAATCATTTTGTCATTGCTTGCATCAATTGTGGCTCTTCCTCTTTTTGCACAGGATGCAACTTCTTACAAGATTACAAACAAGGGCGTTGTAAAGAGTGTAACAGATGGAGACAGGACAGAGCAATACAATGTCCTCAAGCCTATTCTTGTCCTCAAGACCAGATATGAACTCTCAACAGAGGAGGGCTACTCAAGATTTTCAATCAAGAATGCCCGTCTGGGTGTGCAGGGAGATGTTTCCAAGACTCTTTCTTACCGTTTCCTTGTTGATTTTTCGGCAGAGAACAAATTGAGTGTCCTTGATTTGTATGCAGTCTATAAGCCTGTAAAGCGCCTCTCATTTACTTTGGGACAACAGGGCCTCTCATTGTTCAACCCATGGACTGTATCTCCAAACTCAGTTGATTATGTAAACAGACCTTTCATAGGAAAATATTTCATTTCAAGCAGGGATATTGGACTCTCAATGAAATATGCGCTTAAACAGCAGGGCTTTCCTATAAATCTTGAATTGGGAGTATATAACGGTTCCGGAATCAACAATCCAACCTGGAACAAGTCATTGGCGGTTGGGGGACGCCTGGAGTTCGGCTCTACGAGTGAGGGATTCAGAGCCTCAGGAAAGTTCTATAATGTTAAGAACACCGATGGCGATACAGACCTTTACCTTGGTGGTGATCTCAGGTATGTCTGCAGTGATTTCAAAGTGGAGGCAGAGTACATGACAAAGAGTTATGGTGCTGAAATTGATTCTAATTACCCTGCAGACGCACATTCTGCAGCATACTTGCAGGGCATGTACAAGATTAGGGTAAACAAACCTTCAATCAGCCGCATTGAGCCTTTGGTCAGATGGGATGCAATGGGATATAATGTAGGTGACAGAGGCTTTGGTGTGAACAGGATAACAGTGGGTACAAACTTTGTATTCAGGACAGTCTCATGCACAAGCATGCTCAGGCTCAACTACGAGCACTATCTGAACAACAGTATGGACATGTCTGCCTTGTTCAAGAATGCCAGATATAATGAGAACAAGCTTTCAGTGGAGTATCTTCTGTATTTCTAGCATAACGTGGATTTAAGGATAAAAAAACTGTCGGGAAGAGTATATTTCCCGACAGTTTCTTTTGTATATGGAGTACCGATTATTTCTCCAATTTGTGGATTGCAAGGCCGCTCTGGAGCTTAGGCTCAAACCAAGTGGTCTTAGGAGGCATGATGTTGCCTGTATCAGCAATGTCAATGAGCTGTTTCATTGATACAGGATACAATGCGAATGCAGCTGCCATCTCGCCTGAATCAACCCTCTTCTTGAGCTCGCCGAGGCCGCGGATACCGCCAACGAAATCAATCCTCTTTGATGTCCTGAGGTCCTTGATGCCTAGAAGCTTGTCAAATACAAGGTTAGAGCATACGGTTACGTCAAGTACGCCGATAGGGTCTGCGTCATCGTATGTGCCCTCTTTAGCCTGAAGTGAGTACCACTCGCCGCCAATGTACATTGAGAAGTTGTGGAGACCTGAAGGGGTATATATCTCAGTTCCCTTCTTCTCAACAACGAAGTCCTCATTCAATTTCTCAATGAACTGCTCTTGGGTCATGCCATTAAGGTCTTTGACCACGCGGTTGTAGTCGATAATCTTGAGGTGGCTCTCAGGGAATACAACAGCCATGAAGTAGTTGTACTCCTCCTCACCTGTATGGTTAGGGTTGTTGCGTTTCTTCTCCTCACCTACAAGTGCAGCGGCAGCTGTCCTGTGGTGGCCGTCAGCAACGTAGAATGCAGGGATTGTTGCAAAGATATTGGTGATTGCAGCAATGTCCTCCTCGTTGTCAATTACCCAGAATTTGTGGCCGAAACCGTCAACTGGGGCAATGTAGTCGTACTCAATCTCCTTGGTCTTGATGGTGCGCTCCACTATCTCGTTGATCTGTGCGTTGTCAGGGTATGCGAAGAATACCGGCTCAAGGTTGGCATTCTGGTTCCTTACGTGGATCATCCTGTCCTCTTCCTTGTCTTTGCGGGTAAGCTCATGTTTCTTGATCTTGCCTGTCATGTAGTCCTCTACATTTGCACAGACAACAAGTCCGTACTGTGTCCTGCCGTCCATTGTCTGGGCATAAACATAGTAGTTCTCCTTAGGGTCCTGTACAAGCCAGCCCTTCTCCTGCCACAGCTTGAAGTTCTCAACAGCCTTGTCGTACGCTGCCTGGCCGTGCTCATCAGCGATAGGGTCAAAATCAATCTCAGGCTTGATGATATGAAGAAGCGATTTCTCGCCTGCCTCAGCCTTTGCCTCAACAGAGTTGAGTACATCGTATGGACGTGATGCAACCTCAGCTGCAATAGCTTTTGGCGGACGGATAGCCGCAAATGGTTTTACTTTTACCATGATTCTGTAAGTTTATAAGTTTCTATTTGTTTACCTGGAATCTCTTGTTGCCTGTAGTGAAGAAGTCAACAATCTGGTTTGCTGCTGCAAGACCTGCATTTACGTTAGCCTCTGCAGTCTCTGCACCCATCTTCTTAGGTGTGCCGTAAACGCGTTTGCCGAACTCCTCTGCAATTGCCGCGTGGTTTGCAGTTGCAACGTCAGTGATGTATTTGAGATCCTCTCTCTCCCTTAACACCTTGATGAGCTCCTCCTCGTTGATAACCTCTTTTCTTGCAGTGTTTACAAGGCATCCGCCCTTAGGCATCCTTGAAAGGAGGTTGTATCCGATAGAGTTCTTTGTCTGCTCGGTTGCAGGGATGTGGAGAGATACAAAGTGTGAGTTCTCATAAAGGTCCTCAAGTGATTTTGCTACAATTACGCCCTCTTTCTCCATTGCCTCAGCAGGAACAAACGGGTCAAATGCCATGATGTTCATGCCAAAACCTCTTGCGTGGCTTGCTACAAGCCTTCCCACGTTACCATAAGCCTGGATACCAAGGGTCTTGCCCTTAAGCTCAGAACCTGTGCCTGCTGTAAGCTGGTTCCTGCTCATGTAGATCATGAAGCAGAGGGCAAGCTCGGCAACTGCGTTTGAGTTCTGGCCAGGGGTGTTCATTGCAACGATGCCTTTCTCTGTACATGTTGCAAGATCAAGGTTGTCAAAACCTGCACCTGCCCTCACAACAATCTTGAGGTTCTTTGCTGCCTCTACAACCTCTCTTGTAACTTTGTCTGAACGCACGATAAGTGCATCAACATCAGTTACTGCGGCAAGAAGCTCTGCAGGTGATGTGTATTTCTCAAGGGTTGCAAACTCATAGCCTGCAGCCTCAACTATTTTTCTGATACCGTCAACAGCCACTTTTGAGAATGGCTTCTCGGTTGCTACCAAAACTTTCATAATGTATTTGAGTGTTTAAGATTTATTCCATTTTTTTTCTTCCCGACAATCTCCTTTCAGGCCGGGTGTATAGAAAATGGGGGCAACTGCAATGTGCAGCTGCTCCCATCCCATGGTTCAAATTATTTGTGAAGCTTCTCGAACTCCTGCATGCATGCTACCAATGCCTCAACAGCCTCTTTTGGACAAGCGTTGTAGATTGAAGCACGGAAACCGCCTACTGAACGGTGTCCCTTGATACCTACCATGCCGCGCTCCTTGGCAAATTTGAAGAACTCATCCTGAAGAGCCTCGTGGCCTGGAGCCATTACAAAGCATACGTTCATCAATGAGCGGTCCTCTTTGGCAGCTGTACCAACGAACAGCGGGTTCCTGTCAATCTCATTGTAAAGAAGTTCAGCCTTCTCCTTGTTGATCTTGTACATTGCCTCAAGACCACCCTGCTCCTTAACCCATTTCAAGGTCTCGTGCATTACGAAGATAGGGAATACAGGAGGAGTGTTGAACATGGACCTGTTCTTTGCCTCTTCAGTGTAGTGTGTGCGGTAGTCAACCATAGTCTGGATAGGACGGCCGGTGTTTCCGAGAAGGTCTTTGCGTACGATAACGAATGTAACGCCTGCAGGGCCCACGTTCTTCTGTGCACCACCGTAGATCA
The DNA here is from genome assembly GCA_017482565.1 of Bacteroidales bacterium. Taxonomy (GTDB): domain Bacteria; phylum Bacteroidota; class Bacteroidia; order Bacteroidales; family UBA932; genus Egerieousia. Next base: position 4,573 of record JAFUMO010000068.1, read on the forward strand.
TGCCATATTTGGTTACGTCTACAGGACGGCTCATGATGTCTGATGACATGTCGGCAACCAAAGTTACAGGAGAATCAATGTCCTCGTGGATCTCTGTACCGTAGATGGTGTTGTTGGTTGTGATGTGGAAGTAGTCAACATCTGTAGGGATAGTATATCCTTTTGGAATGTATGAATATGTCTTGTCCTCAGAAGATGCAACAATCTCAACCTCTCCGTAGAATTTGGCCTCTTTTGCAGCTTTCTTTGCCCATACGCCTGTCTGCAGGTATGCGGCCTTTGTCTTCATAAGGTTTGCAGGAACCTCAAAGAACTGGGTTGATGCACCGCCGCCAAGGAACATTACAGCGTAATCATCCGGAATGTTGAGGAGCTCTCTCCACAGCTGCTCTGTCTCAGCCATGATCCTCTCCCAACCTGGAGTACGGTGTGAAATCTCAAGAATACCGATACCGGTGTTGTCAAAATCCCTGATTGCCTCAATTGCAGATTCAATAGCCTGTTTTGGAAGCACGCAAGGGCCTGCGTTGAAGTTATAAGCTTTCATATTCTGTATAGATTTATTTGATTTTTTTAAAAAGTTTCTCCATTCTGTCAAAGATAGCAAATTTTAATTACAATCAGTAATAAAAATCCTAATTCTCTGTTATAATCTTTAAATTGTCAGAACTGGTGTTCTTTTCACAATAATGACAGTGAAGCTTCAGGGTTGAATCTTCGTATGTGGTTGTGAACTTTGTGGTTATCGGCTGGTGGTTTGTGATGCATTTTGGATTGGCGCATTTCACTATGCCGGTAATCTCGTCGGGAACATGCAGGACCTTCTTCTCCACCACCTCAAAATCTCTGATGATGTTGATTTTTGCATCAGGGGCAACAAGTGCCACCTTGTTGATTTCAGTCTCCTCAAAGAAACGGTCCGCCACCTTTATGATAGCCTTTTTGCCCAGCAGCTTGCTGTCGAGGTTCATGCCGAAGGTCATCTGGTTGCCGCAATCCTTGAGCCCCAATATGCTTATCACCTTGAAGAGCTGGCTGGTAGGTATATGGTCCAATACAGTGCCGTTCTTGATGGCACTTACCTTTAATTCTTTTCCGCCTTTTTCCATAATTCAAAATTTTTGTTCCATGCGATTATTTGTAGCCCAACAGGTAGGCAATGATGGCCATCCTTACGTAAACTCCGTTTTCGGCCTGCTTGAAATAGTATGCGTGAGGAGTGTCATCCACATCCTGTGCAATCTCGGTGATTCTTGGGAGCGGATGGAGTATCTTCATGTTTTCCTTGGCACTGCCCAGCATTGAGGCTGTAAGGTTGTAGGTGTTCTTCACCTTCTCGTATTCCATAGGGTCTGTGAAGCGCTCCTGCTGCACCCTTGTCATATAGAGGATATCGCAGTCATCAATGTTGCCTTCCAGTTCCCTTGTCTCCTTGAACGGAATCCCCTTGGCATTGAGGAAATCCTTGTATTCCTGAGGCATTTTGAGCTCGTCGGGGGCTGTGAATGTGAAATCGGGGTTGAAATGGGACAGCGCCTGAAGCAGGGAGTGTACCGTACGGCCATATTTGAGGTCACCCACCATGTTTATCTTTATGTCAGTGAGCCTGCCTTGTGTCTGCCTGATGGTGTAGAGGTCCAGCATGGTCTGTGACGGGTGCTGGTTTGCCCCGTCCCCTGCATTTATTACCGGAACGGAAGCCACTTCCGATGCATATCTGGCGGCTCCTTCAAGCGGGTGCCTCATCACTATAAGGTCTACATAATTTGAAACCATCTTGATGGTGTCCTTCAGTGTCTCACCTTTGCTTACGCTTGTGTTGCCGGCATCTGAGAATCCTATCACTCTGGCTCCAAGCCTGTTTGAGGCCGTTTCAAAGCTGAGCCGTGTCCTGGTTGAAGGCTCAAAGAACAGTGTTGCTATAACCTTGTCGTGCAGGAGGGTCTGTACCTTGTTCCTTTCAAACTCCTGTGCCACATCCAGAACATGCAGCATCTCTTCCTTTGTGAAATCGTGGATGGAAATTAGACTTTTAGGCATATCTCTTAAAATTTAAATGTTTTCTTCCTCTTGTTCATCCTGCTGCGGGAGGATCTTCTCTATCCGGCACCCCTCAAGCTTGTCAAAGTTCTCCAGAAAACTCCCGATGAGCCCCAGCCTCACATCCACCCTGAGGGAACAGTTGAGGTCAAAAGCCTGGTTTGTGGGAGTGAGCCCAAGATCCTTGAGCCGTTTCATGACGGCATTCATCTGCAGGTAGTCAAAAATTATGTTGTATGGTTCAGTTGCAATCTTTTCTATGATTGTGGCATTTGCAATTGCATCTGCAGTGGAGGTCTTGTATGCCCTTATCAGACCTGGTACACCCAGCTTTATCCCTCCGAAGTATCTCACCACAACTACGAGGATATCACTGAGATTGGCGGATAGTATCTGTCCGTAGATGGGCCTGCCGGCAGTTGACGAGGGTTCCCCGTCATCATTCATCCTCCAGGTGGCCCCTGTATGCCCCAGACGGTATGCGTAGCAGTGGTGCCTTGCATCATAATACTCTTTCTTGAGGCTCTGGATTATGGCCTTTATCTCCTCTTCCGTGGTTACAGGATATGCAAAAGCGAGAAACTTGCTCCCGTTGTCCTTGAAAAGGCCGGTGGAGAGCCCAGCGATGCTCTTGAAACAGTCAGAAACCGGTGTTGTGCTAGTACCCATACTGAGATGTAAAGATATGCAAAAAAAATGTTTTGGAGAAAGATTTTGTCTGATTGGCAAAAAGTTTTGCAGAGAGGTTTCCAGGGAGGTTTTTTTATGAAAAATATTGTATCTTTGATACCGGCAAGTGACATTTTAAATTAATTAGAGATGATATACAAGTACAGAGCATCTATCCCTGGGAGTAAAGTATTCATGAGGGAGTATGAGGTGAAGGGGGAGACAACCCTTTACAGACTGCATGATTTTCTGGTGAATGACCTTGATTTTTCTCCAGACCAGATGGTGGCTTTCAGAGGCCTTTCCCCGCAGGGCAAGGTGGTAAGCGAGTATGGCCTTTTTGATATGGGTGACGGTTCCATGGATATGGTCACAATAGAAAAGACTGTCGGGAAGGGGGAGACAGATATCCTGTATGTGTTTGACGTCCGCAAGGACAGGGTTATCAGGCTTACACTTGTAGGGGAGGTGGAGCGGGCCCCAAGGGCTTCATACCCGAGGCTTGTGGCTGAGAAGGGGAGGAATCCGGAACAGTTTGCAAACGGGTATGATGATATGGACCAGTACTCCGAGCTTCCCGATGACTCCGGCGAGGAGGGGCTCTTCATGGATGATGAACTGCCTGAGGGGGAGGAGTAGCCGCACGGATGCAGAAGGAACTCACCATAATTCTGGGCCCCACAGGGGTGGGGAAGACAGATTATTCCATTGAACTGGCCAGGGAGTACGGTTCCCCCATAATAAACTGTGATTCCAGGCAGATATACAGGGAGATGGACATTGGTACCGCATCACCCACTGCAGGGCAGCTGGAGATGGTGCGGCATTATTTCATCCATACCCACAGCGTAACGCAATACTATACAGCAGGGCTGTATGAACTGGAGGCAATGGCTCTGCTGGAAGAACTCTTCAAGACACATGACAGGCTTGTGATGGTTGGGGGGAGCGGAATGTACATTGATGCATTGTGCAACGGCCTGGATGATTTCCCGCCTGCTGACCTGCAGCTGAGGGATTCACTGATGAAGAGGCTGGAAGAGGAGGGGCTTGAAGGGCTTAGGAACGAGCTCAGGATTCTGGACAGGGTATCGTATGATACCATAGATATTGCGAATCCCCAGAGGGTGGTGAGGGCGCTGGAGGTGACGTTGCAGACAGGGCGCAAGTTCTCGGACTGGAAAAGTGCACCCAAAAAGGTCCGTCCATTTGCAATAAGGAAAATTGGAATAAACAGGGACAGGACGGAACTCTATGGGAGGATAAACCGCAGGGTTGACATGATGATGGAGGCCGGGCTCCTTGCGGAGGTTGAATCTCTGCTTCAGTACAGGGACCTGCCGGCACTAAAGACCGTGGGATACAGGGAAATCTTTGAATATATGGACGGGAAGCACTCCCTTGAGACGGCTGTTGAACTGATAAAGCGGAATTCAAGGCACTATGCCAAGAAGCAGCTTACCTACTGGGGGCGTGACAAGGATATTGTGTGGATGCAGATGAAAGGTTGAAAAGGATGGCCTTGCCCGGAGGCGGACTGGCCAGAAAATAAATGGTGGCCCAAAACTGTGATTTTTGGGCCATCATTGTTTCAGTTGCCGAGTTCTGATATGAACTTGATCCTTATCAGCCTCACCTCTTCCTCGGTATAGTCAGGGCCGAGCGCCTTCATTGCCTCAATTACAGAATCTGAAGTGGCCTCTTCCTTGAAATATTCGTAGATGTCATCCACCTTGTCCTCATCTATGATCATTCGGATGTAGTAATCTATGTTTATCTTGGTGCCGGCGCCTACAATGGCCTCAAGTTCATCATATACCTGCTCAAGTTCCAGCTTCCTCGCATCTGCTATCTCGTCAAGAGGGATTTTCTTGTCAATGCTCTGTATGATGTAAACCTTATTAAGGGACTTGTTTGCCACGCTCTTTACCACAAAGTCAGTAGGGCGTTCAATCTCGTTCTCCTCCACATATTTTGCAATGAGGCTTATGAATTCCCTACCGTATTTCCTGGCCTTCCCTTCTCCTACCCCCTGGCAGTTCTTCAGTTCATCCAGGGTTATGGGGTACATGATTGACATGTCCTCAAGTGAAGGGTCCCCGAATATCACAAATGAAGGGAGCTTCAGTTTCTTGGACATTGAATGCCTTACATCCTTGAGCATTGCCAGAAGTGCAGCGTCCCCGCCACCGCCCTGGTGCTTGGATGTCCCAATTGAAACAACATCATCGTCATCATCAGTATTCACAAATTCCCTGTCTTCAGTTATCATAACAGAGTATGGGGCCTTGAGGAACTCCTCTCCCTTTTCCGTAACTGACACAAGCCCGTATTTTTCCACATCCTTGCGGAGGAACTGCAACACTATGGCCTGCCTTATCACTGCCAGCCAGAAGCGGTGTCCCTTGTCCGGATTGATTCCGAACCACTCCAGTTCGTTGTGGTTATATGATTTGGTGAGGGAGTTGTTTACACCTCCAAGGATATTGGCCAGATGGTCTGCCTTGAAGTTCTCCTTCATCCCCTTTATCAGTTCAATCACAGTTGCAAGATACTCTTTCCCCTCAAACTGCTTTTTAGGGTAGAGGCAGTTGTCGCAGTTGCCGCAATTGTCCTGTGTGTATTGTTCTCCAAAATAGTTCAGGAGCGTCTTCCTCCTGCACTGGTTGGATTCCGCATATGCTATTGTGTCGTTTATCAGCTGGCGCCCAATCTCCTGTTCTGCAAGAGGCTTGCTCTGCATGAACTTCTCCAGCTTCTGTATGTCCTTGTAGCTGTAGAAAGTGATGCATTGCCCCTCACCTCCGTCTCTTCCTGCCCTGCCGGTCTCCTGGTAGTACCCTTCAAGGCTCTTTGGTATGTTGTAGTGTATCACAAAGCGTACATCGGGCTTGTCGATTCCCATGCCGAATGCAATTGTTGCCACAATTACGTCAACCTCCTCCATAAGGAACAGGTCCTGGTTGGTGGACCTTGTGGCCGCATCAAGCCCGGCATGGTATGGTCTGGCCTTTATGCCGTTGACATTAAGCAGCTCAGCAAGCTCCTCCACCTTTTTACGGCTGAGGCAGTAGATGATGCCGGATTTGCCCGGATTCCCCTTTATGAACTTGATGATCTCCTTCTCTGTGTTAACCTTCGGCCTCATTTCATAATAGAGATTCTTCCTGTTGAAAGAAGACTTGAATACCTTGGCATCTGACATTCCCAGGTTCTTCTGTATGTCTGACTGCACCTTGGGTGTTGCGGTTGCCGTAAGGGCTATGATGGGGGCCTTCCCTATCTCGTTCACAATAGGCTGTATTTTCCTGTATTCAGGTCTGAAGTCATGCCCCCATTCAGATATGCAATGCGCCTCATCCACTGCATAGAATGAAATCCTGCATTGGCGCAGCAACTGTATGTTCTCCTCTTTGGTAAGTGATTCAGGTGCTACATACAGAAGTTTTGTGGCTCCCGACAGCAGATCGTCCTTAACCTCCTGGAGCTGTGTCTTGTTGAGGGAAGAGTTGAGGAAATGGGCAATTCCGTCCTTGTTGGCAACAAAGCCGCGGATTGCATCAACCTGGTTTTTCATGAGCGCAATAAGTGGGGAAATGACTATTGCTGTGCCTGGCATTACAAGGGCCGGCAGCTGGTAGCAGAGTGATTTTCCACCGCCCGTAGGCATGAGCACAAATGTATTGTTGCCTTCTATCAGATGTCTGATAACGGCCTCCTGGTCTCCCTTGAAAGAGTCAAAACCAAAGAACTCCTTCAACTTCCCGTGTAGGATTTCAGATGTTACCTGCATACAAATACAAAAAATAATGGGGTGAACTCTCTTTTTTCTTACCTTTGTGGCTCTAAGTTACCTATTAGTTTATTTTCTACAAAATTTTTTTTATGGAGAAGGTGCAAATGGATTTGAAGGAATTGGCCGTTAGCGTGATTGACAAGGAGGCCAGGGCAGTGGAGAAACTCAAGCCATATATTGATGATGAATTTGTGGATGTACTCAATCTTATATATGGTTCAAAAGGACGCCTCATAATAACAGGAATAGGTAAGAGCGCAATCATAGGCAGCAAGATTGTGGCAACCCTCAATTCAACCGGAACCCCTTCCATCTTCATGCATGCGGCGGATGCAATCCACGGGGATTTGGGCATTATCCAGCCTGATGATGTGGTGATGTGCATCTCAAAGAGCGGCAATACACCGGAGATAAAGGTTCTGGTGCCGCTTATCAGGAGGATGGGAAACAAGCTTGTGGCAATGGTGTCGAATGTGGATTCATATCTCGGGCAGCATTCTGATTATATAGTGAGGGCAACAGTTGATGCCGAGGCATGTCCAAACAATCTTGCCCCTACCTCCAGTACAACCACCCAGCTTGTCATGGGTGATGCGCTCGCTGTGTGCCTGCTCAAGATGAGGGGGTTCTCTCCGGAGGATTTTGCAAGATACCATCCTGGAGGCTCCTTGGGCAAGAGGCTTTATCTGAGGGTGGAGGATGTCTATGACAAGGAACTGAGACCTCTGGTATCTCCAGATGAGACAATCCAGAACACAATCATAAACATATCCCAGAACAGGTTGGGGGCAACTGTGGTTCTTGATGGGGACAATTCTGTACTGGGCATAATTACAGACGGTGACGTAAGGCGGATGGTGGAGAAGGGTGAGCCGCTGGGAACCCTTGCGGCAAAGGATATAATGAGCCGCAACCCAAAGGTGATAGACAAGAAGGAGCTTGCCGTAAATGCATTCAGTATTATGGAGAAGAACAAAATAACATCAGTGATTGTTCTTGATGAAGGCAGGTATGCGGGGCTTATACATATCCATGATGTGCTCCGTGAGGGAATAGTATAGCAGTTTGCTGAAAAATGCTATCTTTGTTTCTTTTACTTTATACTTTTAAATAATGGCTCCGAGGAATCCGGTAATAGCAACCAATATCTATTTCAGGAATTTTCTGAACAGTTTCCTGCACAACGAATCAATAGGGGGGATTGTTCTCATGTTCTGCTCCCTTGTGGCGTTGTTGTGTGCAAATGTACCCCAGCTGGGATTCCTGCATGATATATGGAAAACGGATATGGGGTTCACTATAGGGAGCTTCTCCCTTGAGATGACACTTGAACATTGGATAAATGATGCCCTCATGGCGGTGTTTTTCTTTGTTGTGGGGCTGGAGATAAAGAGGGAGATGATGGTTGGGGAACTCTCATCAATCAAACAGGCTGCCCTCCCTATCCTTGCAGCGGTAGGAGGAATGATTGTGCCGGCTGCCATATATGCGTCTTTCAACTGGTCTGATCCGGAAAGCCTGTCGGGATGGGGAATACCTATGGCTACCGATATTGCCTTTGCGTTGGGTGTCCTTTCACTTCTTGGCAGGAGGGCTCCTCTGGGACTCAAGGTTTTCCTTACTGCATTGGCCATAGTGGATGACCTGGGGGCAATAGTGGTGCTTGCAATATTCTATCCGAGCCATGCGCTACATCTGGATATGCTCATATATGCGGCAATTGTGGTCATGTTCCTGCTGGCCCTCAACAAGGCAAGGGTGAACAGGCCCCTGCTCTATGTCCTGCCTGGAATCCTGTTGTGGTATTTCATTTTCCAGTCCGGCATACACGCCACAATCTCGGGTGTCATACTGGCCCTTACCATACCATCCAAGACTGTAATTAATGAGGTGAGGTTTTCCGTAAGCCTCAAGTATTGGCTGGCAAGGTTCAGGGAGGTGAGCAACAGCGAGGTGGAGGTGCTTGCAAATCCGGCACAGCACCATATAATACATCAGCTTCACAAGAATGTGAACAATATAAACCCGCTCATGCACCGTTTTGAGGCGGAACTGCATCCGTGGGTCACATTCTTCATCATGCCGGTCTTTGCACTTGCAAATGCAGGGGTGGAGCTGTCGGGAGGCCTACTCCAGTTCCCTGTGTCTCCGGTTGCGGCGGGTATATTCTTCGGGCTTCTTGTGGGGAAACCTGTAGGTATATTCCTTTTCAGCTGGGTGGCTGTAAAAAGTGGAATAGCAAAGCTTCCCGGGGGGACAAAATGGAAACAGATATTTGCCCTGGGCATAATTGCCGGAATAGGATTTACCATGTCCATATTCATTGATGGCCTGGCCTTTAGGAATGAAACACTGGTGAACATTGGCAAGGCGGCCATTCTTGGCACTTCGCTGGTGGCTGCGCTGCTTGGATGCGTTGCGGTATATGTGACATCGGGTAATGGAAACAATAACAATAACAAATAAAAACAAAGTGAGATGAAAGTATTGAAATTTTTGGCTGCAGGAGTTCTTGCAGGAGTGATGTTCGCTTCTTGTGGAGGTAACACACAACCTCAGATTGAGGGAATTACAAAGGCAGAGACTGACTCTGTAAGTTATGCTATCGGAGTGTCTTTTGGCCAGATGATCAAAGGCTCAGGCATTGTTGGCGTGAATTATTCTGAGGTGGTAAAGGCAATGAAGGATGTTGAAGCAGGCAAGGAGACAAAAATTACGGCACAGGAGTCAGGTATGGTAATCAATACATACATTACAAAGGTGCAGATGGCACTCCAGAGGCAGAAAGCTGAGGAGCAGGCAGATTTTATGGCAGCAAACAAGGCCAAAGAGGGCGTTGTTGAGACAGAGAGCGGCCTGCAGTACAAGATTGAGAATCCTGGTAACGATGTGAAGGCAAGCCCTACTAATACTGTTGAGGTAAACTACAAGGGTACTTTGCTTGACGGTACAGTGTTTGATTCCTCTTATGACAGGGGTGAGAGTGCAAAATTCCCTCTCAACAGGGTTATCTCCGGCTGGACTGAAGGTATGCAGCTTGTAGGTGAAGGCGGCAAGATTACCCTGTGGGTTCCATATGAGCTCGGTTACGGTTCAAGGCAGATGAGTGAGGATCTTCCTGCTTTCTCAACCCTCATCTTTGAGGTTGAGCTTATTAAGGTAAACAAGGCTGAGGAGAAGAAATAGAGATGGCTATGGATATAAGATGCAGGCTTCTTGACAAGCTTGCCGTACAGAGCGGTACAAGTGCCAGAGGGCCTTGGAGCAAACAGGACTTCATTGTTGAGACAATAGAACAGTATCCCAGAAAGATATGTATGAATGTATGGGGTCAGGAGAAGGTGAATGAACTTGTATCATTCAATGCCGGGGAGCAGCTTATTGTTTCTGTGAACATTGAGTCAAGAGAGTTCAACGGACGCTGGTACACAGACGTGAGGGCGTGGAGAATCCAAAGGGAAGGGACCCAGGAGGTTCCTGCCGCACCTCAGGGAGACCCGTTCATGAACATTGTCTCTGAGGAGGATGACGGCGGTGATCTGCCTTTCTAGTATAAAAATGTAATTTAATGGCCGGTTTCCATTTTGGGTATATCCCTGAATTTGGAGACCGGCTTTTTTTAGTATATTTGCAAATTACTATGTATACTGGCGTCTGATGAGCACTAACAGGAAGATATTGTTGTGGGGTACCGCTGCCGTTATGGCATTGGTTGCCGTTGTTGCATTTCTTTTTATGAACCTCTCTTCCGGCGGGGGGAAGGAGGAATTCGTGCTTTCCGATACAGATATTTCAGTATATCACGGCATTCCCAGCGATGCGGTTGCCATATTGGACTTCAAGCATCTGGGGGATTACCGTTTCCTGATGTGTGACACCCTGTCTCCCCTGTATCTCCTCCTTGATGAAAAGAGCGGCCTTGCGGGTTTCCAGGGCAGGCTGCTGGAGCAGGGCCACCTTTCGCAGCTTCCGTTTGCATATTCGCTCCACTACTCTGCAAAGAACAGTGTGTCTTTCCTGCAGATAATTGATCTTGATGGTGTCTCAGGGGAGGAGGCGGACAACCTTTTCAAGGGGAGTGAGCCGCAGAGAAGATATAATGGAGCCACAATCCATTCTTTTCCCGACGGATTGCTGGCAGCCTGCCATAAGGGGCTCCTTCTTGCAAGTTCATCCTCTTATGTGCTGGAGAGTTCCATCAGGCATCTGGAAAACAGCACCTCCATACTCGATAACATGGAATTTGAGGATCTGTTGAGGGCCAACGGATCATTCTCGGGAGTATATATAAACCATAACCAGATAGGCAAGCTCTTCTCCGGAGTGGTTGAGAGGGATTTCCTCGGCTATTCGGACTTCTTCATGAAGTTTACCTCATGGAGCTGTTTCAGGACCGTTGCACAGCCGGGCCGGCTTACACTTGACGGGTATCTGGAGAACGGGAAGGATGAATCAAGGTTCTCAAACATCATGGCAGGCCAGAGTGCTGCCAAAAGCCGTATGGGGGAGATTCTCCCTGCAACCGCCGTTTTTGCAGTTTCCATACCTGCATCTGACATGAAGGGGTATCTGAGGGCCCACAGGCTTTATCTGGAGATGCAGAAGAAGTCAGGTACTTTTGCCTATCTGCAGAAGCTGGCAAAGGGGGAAAGAGGTGTGGAACCGGCAAGGTGGGTGGATTCCCTGGCAATCGAGGAGCTTGTGAGTGCCTACTGCAAGTTTGGGGAGAAGTGTGAGTGGATTACGGCTATAAGGGGAAAACAGCAGTTCGGGCTCAACAGTATGATATCGGCAGTGGTGGACAGGGACAAGGAGGCTGTTCCGCAGCCATTTGCCTATAAAGGATATCTTGCTTCTGTGTTCGGGAAGCTGTTCTCATGGTGCGATGAAGAGTACAGCTGTACCATAGGCCCGTGGACAATACTTGGTCCCAAGAAGATTCTGGATGATTTTGCCAATGGAAGCGCGTTATATTTCAACCTTGAGGATTACCTTTCACAGACACCGGTTTCCGGGTATCTCTCTAAGGAGGCATCCGTGAAGCTGGTTGCCAATCTTAAGGAGGGTGGCGATTCTGTCCTTCAGGTCTTCAAGCCCTATGAAAGGGGATGTATGAGAAGGCAGCTGGACAGCAACAACTTTGAGTACCTTACGGCTGACATTTTTCCTGAGGGGGGCAATGTGGCGGCCGGGATAAATCTGTATGCATCAAATCTGGCTGAACTCCCCAAGCCAAAGGAGAGGGATGAGCAGATGCAGATGAACTTTGAGATAGACAGTACGATAAATCTGCCGCAGGGGCCCTTCAAGGTGAGGGATGTGGCCAAGAAGGCGGATGCATATCTGGAGCAGCTGCCCAACATGAGGCTGCGTTATATGGATGCCAAAAGGAAGGGCGTGTGGGCCATACCTTTCAATACCCCTATATGCGGCTACGTGGAGCAGATAGACCTCTATGGGAATGGCAGGCTGCAGATGCTGTTTGCTTCAGAAGACAAGCTGTATCTGCTGGACAGGCTCGGAAGGTTTGTGTACGGATATCCTGCAAGGCTGCCCAAGAGGGTTGTCATGGGACCGCAGCTCCACAAGGACCTTAAAGGGATGAAATATTCGGTCATGCTCCTCAATGAGGACAATACCATTTCCTGGTATGATGTTTCAGGCAAGCCGGTGCCGGGATGGGAAGATATTGCTGCACTGGAGTTCGTTAAGGAGCTTCCGCAGCTCAAGGAGCTTGGCGGTACTTTATATTGGGTGCTCAGGGCTCCATCACAGCAGCTGCTCTATACAATAGACGGCAGGAGGGTTGTGATGCAGGACAAGAAAAAGAAGATAGACAGGGAACAGGAGATTGTGTTTGAGGGGAACGGGTCCCTGAGGGTAAAATGTACTGATGGCAAGGAGTATATATGGAACCTTGCCACGGGAAAGACAAAAAAGGTTTAAAGGATGGAAGGTTTCATAACGTTTTTGTTCTTCTTTATCCTCTTCATGTGGGTAATGAAGAAGCTGTTCCCGCTGCTGCTTGCATGGTTCATCAGGCGGAGGATTGAGAAGGGGGGGACACAGGGCGGAGGATTCGCAGGTCCTGGAGGATTCGGCTTCTGGAGTACAGGTTTCGGAAACGGAGGCTTCGGGAACACCGGTGCAGCACAGAAACATGAGCAGAAAAAGGAAGAGGGGAAGGTGGTGATTACAGATGTGCCCAAAAAGGAGAAGGTGATTGACAAGGAAGTTGGGGAATATGTAGATTTTGAAGAGAAATGAACGATTTTAAAAGATTATTGGCGTACGCAAAGCCGTACAGGAGATTTTGGCCTGGTTACCTGGGCCTGTCAATATTGTCGGTTATATTCGGTGTTGTGAATTATGCCCTGATAGATCCGCTCCTTACCGTCCTGTTCCAGCCTGATACCATTACAGAGCAGCTTGTAAAGCCTGTGTTTGCCATGAATCCGGCCTATTTTGAGGAACTTTTCTCCTATTATCTCACCAAGATTATGTATTCCAGCGGGATGTTGAAGGGACTGATGTTCGTGTGTGCAATCTTTGTAGTGGCATCTCTCCTTTCAAACATTACCAGATATCTTTCTCAGAGGATACTGGTTAACATGCGTACCTATATCATGCAGAATATCAGGAGGGATCTTTTCAAGAAGATCTCAAACCTGCATGTGGGTTATTTCCATAACCAGAAGAAGGGGGATATCCTTTCTTCAATTTCCAATGATGTCACAGAGGTGCAGAATGGTGTGGCGGACAGCTTCCATGTGATTTTCAGGGAGCCGCTCCTCGTTCTGGGATTTTTGGGGGCATTGTTCTATATGTCTCCTAAACTTACAGTGGTAACCCTCCTTACATTGCCTTTTTCGGCATTGGTGATTGGTAAGATAAGCCGTTCACTCAAGCGCAAGGCGGCAGATACACAGTCACTGATGGGTAGGATTGTAAGCCATTTTGAGGAGGCTATTTCAGGGGTAAGGATAATCAAGGCCTTCAATGCCCAGAAATATGTGAATGACAATTTTGAGGAAACAAATGCCATGCACAAGGCCAGCAGCAGGAACATGTTCAACAGGCAGGAGATGGCATCTCCCCTATCAGAGTTCCTGGGCATTTCGGTTGCGGCAGCAGTGCTCTTCTATGGGGGGTGGCTCCAGCTGACCGGACAGCTTGGTATGGATATGCCGGCTTTTGTTGTATATATAGGTTTCTACTGGAGGGTACTTGAGCCCGCCAAGGCCATGTCAAAGGCGTATGCCAGCATCCAGAGGGGTATGGTTTCCGGAAAAAGGCTTTTTGCAATCCTGGATGTGGAGAACCCTATAAAGGAGAGCCCGGATGCCGTGGAGCTTGAGGGGTTCAATGACAGGATTGAGTTCAGGAATGTCAATTTTGCATACGGGCAGGAGCCGGTGCTCAAGAATATCAATCTGGAGATAAAGAAAGGGAGGATGGTTGCAATTGTAGGACCGTCGGGAGGAGGAAAGTCCACCATGGCAGACCTGTTGCCGAGGTTCTATGACATTGTGGATGGTGAGATACTGATGGACGGGAAGAATATTAAGGATTACAAGCTCGACAGCCTCATTTCTGTAATGGGCATTGTCACACAGGAGGCAATCCTTTTCAATGATACTGTGTATAACAATATTATGTTTGGTATGGAGGGGGTTACAGAAGATGATGTGATAAGGGCCGCAAAGATTGCCAATGCGCATGATTTTGTGATGCAGATGGAGCAAGGGTACCAGACCAATATAGGAGACAGGGGGGCCAAGCTGTCGGGAGGACAGAGGCAGAGGCTTTCAATTGCCCGTGCAGTGCTGAAGAATCCTCCGGTACTTATCCTGGATGAGGCTACATCAGCGCTGGATACAGAGAGTGAGAGGCTTGTGCAGGATGCCCTTACCAGGCTGATGGAGAACAGGACATCCATTGTGATTGCCCACAGGCTCTCTACCATCAGGAATGCGGATGAGATTGTTGTCCTGAAGGAGGGTGAAATTATAGAGAGGGGTACGCATGATACCCTCATTGGTGGATGCGGGATGTATTCGCATCTGTGCCAGCTGCAGAATTATAAATGATAAATGCTAAAACTTGATATTATGGAAAGATCTTTGAACAAAATGCTTGAGCAGAACTTCAAGAAGAACTGGGACCGTCCGGCGCTTTCTGATTTTAAAGGTGTGACCCTGTATTACAGGGATGTTGCAAGGAGGATTGAGAAACTCCACATCATATTCAACATCTGCGGGGTGAAGAAAGGCGACAGGATTGCGATATGTTCCCGCAACCAGGCAAATTGGGGTGTGGTGTTCCTCGCTTCCCTTACATACGGGGCAGTGCCTGTACCTATCCTTCATGAGTTCAAGCCGGGCAATGTGCATCATATCGTGAACCATTCTGATTCAAGGGTACTGTTTGTAGGAGATATGGTTTGGGAGAATCTGTCGGGAAGCGAGATGCCTGATCTTGAGGCTATAATACAGCTGAATGACTTCTCGCTCCTCATGTCAAAGAGCGAGCAGATTACAGATACAAGGGAGAGGCTGAATGAGATGTTCGGCAGAAAGTATCCGAAGAGCTTCGGCCCTGAGGATATCAACTATTATCAGGAGGAGAATGGCGAGGAGCTTGCGATGATCAACTATACCAGCGGAACTTCAGGCTTCTCAAAGGGTGTGATGATTCCCTACAGGGCGCTCCTTTCAAATGTGCTGTTTGCCAAGGAGGTGGTTCCAAGCGTAGGGAACACTTCAAACATTGTTTCAATGCTCCCTACCGCGCATATGTACGGAATGATGTTTGAGTTCCTGTTTGAGATGACAGTGGGTGCGCATGTCCATTTCCTTACAAGGATTCCGAGTCCGAGAATCATCATGGAGGCTTTTGCCACCATCAAGCCGGATGTGATCATATCCGTGCCGCTTATCATTGAGAAGATCTACAAGCAGAAGCTGCAGCCTATCATCAACAAGACAAGCATGAAGGTGCTTCTGAAGCTACCGGTGATTGACCAGATGCTTCAGGCAAAGATAAAGGATGAGCTTGTGAAGACATTCGGCGGCAATTTCTACGAGATTATCATTGGTGGTGCAGCATTTAACAGGGAGGCGGATGAGTTCTTCAACAAGATAGGTTTCCCTTATACCGTAGGGTATGGCATGACAGAGTGTGCCCCCATCATTTCATATGCTGCATGGGACCAGACCAAGCTTTTCTCTTGCGGAAAGCCTGCGCCCAGAATGGAGGTGAGGATTGCATCATCAGATCCGGGAAAGATTCCTGGTGAGATACAGGTGAGGGGTGCAAATGTGATGTTGGGCTATTACAAGAATGAGGAGGCTACAGCGGAGTCATTTACAACTGACGGCTGGATGAGGACCGGTGATATGGGTATCATTGATGAGGACGGGTACCTGTTCATTAAGGGAAGGTGCAAGAGTATGATTCTTGGACCTTCCGGGCAGAATATCTATCCTGAGGAGATTGAAAGTGCAATCAACAATATGCCTTATGTGATAGAATCTCTTGTTATAGATTCTGCAGGGAAACTGGTTGCCCTTGTATATCCCGATATGGAGCTTGCAGGCAAGGACGGCCTTGACAAGGCTGCATTGCTGAAGAAGATGGAGGAGAACATTGCGGCCGTGAATGCTGATATGCCCAATTATTCAAAGATTGCAGGGGTAAGGCTTGTCCCTGAGGAGTTTGAGAAGACCCCTAAGAAGAGCATCAAGCGTTATATGTACCAGCAGAACTGATGAAGATGGACAGCAAGCAGTTGCAGTTTGACAAAAGCTATCTGAGGATGGCAGGCATCTGGGCGAAGAACTCATATTGCACCAGGCGTCAGGTTGGTGCGCTTATAGTTAAGGACAGGAGCATCATCTCCGACGGCTACAACGGAACACCGTCGGGTTTTGAGAATGTGTGTGAGGACGGGAACGGATGCACCAAGCCTTATGTGCTGCATGCGGAGGCAAATGCCATAACCAAGATGGCAAAGTCCAATAACAGCAGCCTTGGGGCAACCCTCTATGTTACTGCAGCCCCTTGTATGGAGTGTGCAAAGCTGATAATCCAATCCGGAATTTCCAGGGTTGTCTACAGGGATGCATACCGCCTTACCGAGGGAATTGAGCTGCTGGAGCGTGCGGGTGTAAAAGTAGAACAGATTGATGCCTCCATGTTGGAGGAATAGGATAATCCAAAATCATTGAGATGGACGAAAGGAAAAGGAGCCGGATTTCAATGTTTCTGTGGGTTTTCATGTTCCTGCTCATTTGCAGCATGTATGTCGGCAAGTGCAGCAGGGGACGGAAGGAACTGCAGGTAAACAGCCATAAATGGGACAAGCTGATGCTTGTGCTGGACCAGATTGACAGGAATTATGTGGATACGATAGATTATGCCGCGGTGGTGGAGAAGATTCTTCCAAACCTGATGGAGAATCTCGACCCGCATTCGGTATATCTGCCGCCAACAGAACTGGAGGCTGCCGATGAGTCCCTGGAGGGGAACTTCAGCGGTATAGGAATACAGTTCAATGTCCCTGCAGATACAGCCATTGTGATAAGTGTCATTGCCGGAGGCCCTTCAGAGAAGGCGGGACTGCTCTCGGGAGACAGGATAATCAAGGTTGACGGAAAGGTTGTTGCAGGAGTGAAGATGAACCAGGATTCACTGGTGAAGATGCTCAAGGGACCGAGGGGCTCCAAGGTGAATATTGAGGTAAAGAGGGATAATCTTGCGGAACCGGTCCCTTTTGACATTGTCCGTGACAAGATACCTGTAAAGAGCGTGGATGTGGCCCTTATGGCTCAGGACAGCCTCGGTTATGTAAAGCTCTCCAAGTTCAGCCGTACAAGCTACAAGGAGTTCCTGAAGGCCGTGCAGCCGCTTAAGGAGGCTGGACTGAAGGCACTTGTCTTTGACCTGAGGGACAATACAGGAGGGTATCTGGACCAGGCGCTCCTCCTCTCAAACGAGTTCCTCAAGGCTGGGGAACTGGTGGTTTACATGGAGGGTAAAAACAGAGGAAGGCAGGATTTCCATGCAGATGGCAAAGGTTCCCTGAAAGATGTGGATCTGTACGTGCTTGTTAACGAGAATTCCGCTTCATCTTCAGAGATCTTTGCGGGAGCAATTCAGGACAATGACCGCGGAACCATTGTGGGACGCCGTTCATACGGCAAGGGGCTTGTGCAGGAGCCGGTGTATTTTACGGATAGATCTGGCATAAGGCTTACAGTTGCAAGATTCTATACACCTACAGGCAGATGTATACAGAAACCGTATTCGGAGGATTACCAGATGGATATAGTTGAGAGATACAGGCATGGCGAGATGCTTTCTGCGGACAGCATAAAGAGGGTGGATTCCCTCAAGTTCCTTACCCCTAAGGGGAAGGCGGTGTATGGGGGAGGAGGCATTATCCCTGATGTCTTTGTCCCGATAGATACTGTTGGGGTTACAGATTTCCTCATTGCATGCAACAGGAAGAGCCTCATAATAAAGTACAGCAACCAGCTGGCAGACAGATACAGGGCACAGTTGAGGCAGGTGAAGGACTTTGCGGACCTTGAGAAGCTGATTGCTTCAATTGACATAGAGGGGGGATTCCTTGCATACGCCAGAGCTAACGGCATTGTTCCCAAGAAAGGGGAGTGGGAGGAGTCCAGAGAGGTGATGGTCCAGCAGCTGTGCGGACTGTTCGGAAGGTACTCTGTCCTGGACGACAACGCATTCTATCCATATATCATAAAGATAGACAATGTTATGGACAAGGTAAAGGAATTGTATAATCAATAACACTTAAAATATTTTAATATGGCTAAGATTATCGGAATGGCTGCAGACCATGCAGGTTATGAGCTTAAAGAGGCCTTGAAGCCCCTTTTGAATGAGATGGGATATGAGGTTAAGGATTTTGGAACCCACTCTACAGAGAGCATGGATTATCCTGATGTTGCGCATCCTCTAGCCCTGGCAATTGAGAATGGTGAGGTTTGCTGCGGCGTGGCAATGTGCGGTTCGGCAAACGGAATCAGCATGACTTTGAACAAGCACCAGGGAATTAGGGCTGCAATCTGCTGGAAGCCTGAGCTTGCATCTCTGGCAAGGCAGCACAATGATGCCAATATCTTGTCTCTCCCGGCGCGTTTCATCTCTGAGGAGGAGGCCAGGGAGATTGTGAAGGCTTATTTTGCAGCGGAGTTTGAGGGTGGAAGGCACCAGCGCAGAGTGGAGAAAATAGCTTGCAGGTAATTTTGATGGGAGATAAGTTTCTTACTATAGACAAAAGTTCCATACAGATGCTCCAGGGTAATATTGATGATTATCCTGGCGGCATTGTGCTTCCCATAGACAAGCCGTACAGATGGACCTCGGCTGATGTGGTGAGGAAGGTGAAGTTCATTGCCCAGAAGCATTTCCACAAGAGGAACATAAAGGTGGGGCATGCAGGAACACTTGACCCTCTGGCTACGGGTATACTGCTGGTATGTCTGGGGAAGGCTACAAAGCAGGCGGAGGCGCTCCAGGCAGAGCAGAAGGAGTATATTGCCAGTATAGAACTTGGGGCAACAACACCTTGTTTTGACCTTGAGAAGGAGATTGACAAGAGGTATCCGTATGAGCATATCACAAGGGAGATGGTGGAGGAGATGATTCCCCGCTTCATTGGTGAGCAGGACCAGATTCCTCCGATATTTTCAGCAAAGCTTATAGATGGCACCAGAGCGTACGAAATGGCACGTGCCGGGGAAGAGGTTCAGATGAAGCCTGCCAGAATCACTATATATGAACTTGAAATTGTGGAATTTGAACTCCCAAGGCTGGTATTGCGCGTAAAATGCAGCAAGGGAACATATATACGTTCGCTGGCAAGAGATGTTGGGATGGCCCTTGGAAGCGGAGGGCACCTTACGGGGCTGCAGAGGAGCAGGTCGGGGGGCTTTTCAATAGACCAGGCCCTCAAGATGGAGGATATGGAGCTTATAATGAAAAAGTAAAATAAACGGGGAAAAATGAAACTTTCCCTGTTTTTTTTCGTATAACTTGTACTTTTGATTTTGTTACAGAGAATTATATATCATGAAATTATCACAATTTAACTTTCCCCTCACAGTGGAGCAGGTTGCCAAGTATCCTGCAAAATTCAGGGATGAATCAAGGATGCTTGTATTGCACAAGGATACAGGTGAGATAGAGCACAAGTATTTCAAGGACATTGTAAACTATATGGAGGCGGGCGACACATTCGTATTCAATGATACAAAGGTGTTCAAGGCAAGGCTCAACGGAAACAAGGAGAAAACCGGAGCGGAAATTGAGGTTTTCCTTCTGAGGGAGCTCAACAGGGAGCAGCGTCTTTGGGACGTGCTTGTAGATCCTGCAAGAAAAATAAGGATTGGCAACAAGTTGTATTTTGGGGAGGATGATTCTCTTGTGGCTGAGGTGATTGACAATACCACATCAAGGGGCAGGACACTCAGGTTCCTCTATGACGGCAGTTATGAGGAGTTCAGGGAGGCCCTCTTTGCTGTAGGTGAGCTTCCTGTACCAAAATGGATCAGGACAAAACCCGAGGAGATTGACAATGAGAGGTTCCACACCATTTATGCAAAGAATGAGGGTGCGGTTGCAACGCCTGCAGCAGGACTCCATTTCAGCAGGGAGCTCTTCAAGAGGATGGAGATAAGGGATGTGAATGCAACCTTCCTGACATTGCACATGGGACTGGGCCATTTCAGGAAAGTGGATGTTGAGGACCTGAGCAAGCACAAGATGGATTCTGAACAGATGATGATCTCTGAGGATACGGCACGCATGATAAACGATACCAAGGCAAGGGGCAACAAGGTGTTCGCGGTGGGCATCACCGTGATAAGGGCGCTGGAGACCCCTGTTACTACAAGGAATGAGGTGAAGCCTTATGTGGGCTGGACAAACAAGTTCATTTTCCCTCCATATCAGTTTGCCGTTGCCGATGCACTTGTTACAAACTTCCACATGCCGCTCTCAACAATGCTTATGTCTGTGGCTGCATTCGGCGGATTTGAGAATGTGATGAATGCTTATAAGGTTGCCCTAAAGGAGGGATACCAGTTTGGTACTTACGGAGATGCAATGCTCATCATCTGATGGGGTGATTGCTTTCCACGGAATATGGGGGTGACTCAAAAGTCACCCTCTTTTTGTGTGTGGAAAATGCAGAAACAGAAAAAATATGGGACTGTAAGGTCCATTTTTCTTTTTCAGGTGTGGTGCGTGGGGTACAGGTGTTAGCTTTGGGAGAAAAAACTATGGCTGAAGAGTTGGTCTTGAGATGTGCGCTGGCAAAAGGTTTTCTGTATAATCCTGCAGCTGCAAATGCCCTTGTGGAGAGATATGAGGGCGTGGAAAATCTGTATTGGAACAGCAGGGACAAGGGACTTGAACCATTCAAGGATGTGCTGGACAGCTCTTTTTCTGAAAGCAGCCTCAGGTGGGCGGAGGAGGAAGTTGCCTGGTGTGCCCGTAAGGGGGTGAAGCTGCTGTTCCATGGGGAGAAGGGATATCCCCGTCTGCTGGGGGAGTGCAATGATGCGCCGCATATGCTCTATTATAAGGGAAATGCCGGCTTGAACAATCCAAGATGTATTTCAATGGTGGGTACACGGCTGGCTTCCCGTTACGGGAAGGAGTGCTGCAGCAGGATAGTGGAACATCTGGCGGAGTATTCCCCTCTTATTGTTAGCGGCCTGGCCTACGGAATAGATATAGCTGTCCATAAGGCTGCCCTGTCTGCCGGACTTGAAACGGTGGCGGTGCTCCCTAACGGGATTGATTCAATTTATCCTTCTGGACATAGGGATATTGCAGCGCAGATGGTGCACCAAGGGGGCATACTCACTGAATTCCCTAGAGGGGAGGCTCCAAGGAGGCTCAATTTCATAAAGCGGAACAGGATAATTGCTGCAATGGCAAGGGCGGTGATAGTGGTGGAGAGCAGGGTCAAAGGTGGCTCAATGATAACTGCTGAGCTTGCAGGAGGATATGGGAGGGAAATCTTTGCGGTTCCGGGGAGGATGACTGATGCAAACTCGTTCGGATGCAACTACCTTATTGCAAAGAATGTTGCTGCTGCCTATAATTGTGCTTCAGCAGTTCCTTCGGCATTGGGTTGGAATGCAGGAGAGGGGAGTGACGTGGCGCTTCAGCCCCAATTATTTTCCTTTGAAGTGGAGAAGAAGGAGAAATTATTGCTATCTTTAAAATTTGATACACCTATGGATGTGGAGAGGGTCTGTGCAGCTACGGGATTCGATTGGGGGGAGGCTTCAATGCTGCTTCTGGAGCTGGAACTGGAGGGAAAGGTGCAGGTGACGGACAATATGGAATATTGCTTGAGAAAATGATTCAGTTTGTGGATACGCATGCCCATCTGTATGATGAGGCCTTTGACAATGACTTTGAAGAGACTGTCGGGAGGATAAAGGGAAGCGGTGTGGTAAAATGTATCTTCCCCGGAATAGATTCATCTTCCTATTCCCGTCAAACCTCCGCAGCCCTCAAGTGCGGGGATTTTGTGGCCCAGGCTATGGGGCTGCACCCTACCTCCGTGGGGGAGGAGTGGCAGAAGGAGCTGGAGTTTGCCCTGGATGCGCTGGAGAAGGGGGACTATGTTGCAGTGGGAGAGATAGGAATGGACGGATACTGGAGCAAGGAGTTTCTCCAGCAGCAGAAGGAGGTCTTCAGGGTACAGCTGGAGGAGGCATACAGCAAGGGGCTCCCCGTAATAATTCATGCAAGGGAGGCAACAGAAGAGATTTTTGAGGTTCTGGGCAGCCTTAAGGGCAAGGTGCCGGGCGGTGTGTTCCACGCCTTCAGCGGGAGCTATGAGACATACCGCAGGATACAGGCAAGCGGGGACTTCATGATAGGCATAGGGGGAGTTGTAACCTACAAGAATGCGGGAGTGGCAAAGGCAATAGAGAATATTCCGCTGGAGAGGATCCTCCTTGAGACGGACAGCCCGTATCTCACGCCAGTGCCGTTCAGGGGAAAGAGGAACGAGAGCAGCTATCTGGCCTATATTGCGGAGAAGATAGCGCAGGTGAAAGGATGCTCCCTGGAGGAGGTGGCGGCCGTAACCACGGCCAACGCGCACAAGATGTTCAGACTTTAAAACAACAGATATATGAACAGGTCTATACTGCTGATATACACAGGTGGTACAATTGGAATGAAGCAGGACCCTGATACTCTGGCCCTGAAACCGTTCAATTTCAATCAGATACTTGAGGAGGTCCCTGAGCTGAGGAAATTCGGGTGCAGGATTGATACCTACTCCTTTGATCCGGTGATAGACTCCTCGGACGTGCAGCCGGCCTTCTGGGTAAAGCTCACATCACTTATAAGGGAAAACTATGAAAAATATGACGGTTTTGTGGTGCTTCATGGAACAGATACCATGTCCTATACGGCATCAGCGCTAAGCTTCATGTTTGAGAACCTTGCAAAGCCGGTGGTGCTTACCGGAAGCCAGCTCCCGATAGGGATGCTCCGTACCGACGGCAAGGAAAACCTCATCTCCTCAATAGAGATTGCCTCGGCTGTGGGTCCCGACGGCCATCCTATGGTCCCTGAGGTGTGCATCTACTTTGAGAGCCAGCTCTACAGGGGAAACCGTACCACCAAGTACAACGCCGAGAACTTCAGGGCATTCCGCTCTGCAAACTATCCGGTGCTGGCAGATGTGGGGATCCATATAAAGTACAACACCTCCCTGATACGCTATCCGCTGGACTGGAACGCTCCGCTGCATGTATCGCAAAGCCTGGATACCAATGTTGCAGTACTGAAGATATTCCCGGGGATAACACCCGCTGTGGTGGATGCCGTCCTCAATATGGAGGGGCTCCGGGGAGTGGTGCTGGAGACATTCGGTTCCGGCAACGCCCCTACTGCGGAGTGGTTTGTGGGGAGGATAAAGGATGCGGTGCGCCGCGGGCTGGTAGTGCTGAACGTAACCCAGTGCCACGCCGGCAAGGTGGATATGGATGCCTATGCTACAGGTGTGGCCCTCAAGCGGGAAGGGGTACTCAGCGGCTTTGACAGCACAACTGAGGCAGCCCTTACAAAGATGTTCTTCGTCTTTGGCCAAAGCAGAGGGAATGATAAAGTCAATAAGCTGCTGCAGAGTAACTTAAGGGGTGAAATAACAATTTAGGTATAATTTAATTGCGCTGGTTTGGAAAATTTTATCTAAATTGCGCGGAAATTTATAGTGCAAACACAACTATAACTATTTAAATACATTGTTTAATTAAAATTTTAAAAAAAATTATGAAAAAATTTTTCATGTTTTTGGCAGTTATCGGCTTCATTGCTATAGCTGCTAATGATGCAGTAGCTCAGACTAACGATGCAGCAGCTCAGGAGCTTCTCGCAGGTGCTGCTACTGATGCACCAGTTTACCAGCAGCTCAAAGCTAAATTCATCGACGGTGGTGTAGGCTTTATGACCTCTATCCTCCTCTGTCTTATCCTTGGTCTTGCAGTTGCTATTGAGAGAATCATTTACCTTTCACTTTCAACTGTTAACACTCAGAAATTGATTGCTAAAGTTGAGGAGGCTCTTAATAACGGTGGCGTTGAGGCTGCTCTTGAGGTTTGCCGTAACACCCGCGGTCCGGTTGCTTCTATCTTCTATCAGGGTCTCAGCAGAATGGATCAGGGTCTTGAGGCTGTTGAGAAATCAGTTGTTTCTTACGGTGGTGTTCAGGCTGGTCAGCTTGAGTCTGGTCTTACTTGGTTGTCATTGTTCATCGCAATGTCTCCAAACCTCGGTTTCTTGGGTACAGTTATCGGTATGATCGGTGCATTTGACGCTATCCAGGCTGCAGGTGACATCTCTCCTATCGTTGTAGCTTCAGGTATCAAGGTTGCTTTGATTACTACAGTTGCCGGTTTGATCGTAGCTCTTATCCTTCAGGTATTCTTCAACTACATCACTTCAAAAGTTGAGGGTCTTGTTATCACTATGGAGGACGCTTCAGTATCATTGATCGACATTTTGGTAAAAGCAAAAAAATAATTTAAGATGAAAGTAATTAAATATCTATATTATGCACTCTTGATTGTTTCTGCTCTTATTACCATAGTGTTCTATGCGCAGGGATGTCCGGAGTCAATGGTTCCACTTCTCTTGAATTTTGCCTATGTGCTCGTTTTCGTTGCACTTGGTGGCATGATTCTCCTCCCACTTTTCTTCAGGGACGGTAAGAAGATGGAGAAATCTACTATGTTGAGCTACGGCTTGTTCGTGGTAGTTATCCTTTGTGCTGTATTGTTCTCAACAGACGCACCTCTTGAGGGCGTTCAGACAAGTGTTGAGCCTTCAGCAGGTGACCTCAAGTTTACTGACGGTATCGTAATGGCTTCTGCTATTCTTGTTGTTGTGGCATTTGCTGCAATCATCGTAGGTAACTTGAAAAATATGTTCAGTAAATAATAACCGCTAAGAAATAAAGATATGCCAAAACCACTTCCAGCGTTAAATACAACTTCGACTGGTGACATTGCGTTCTTGCTGCTCATCTTCTTCTTGGTGGCTACCACAATGGAGACAGACAAGGGTATCCAGAGACGTTTGCCTCCTATGCCTGACGAGAATCAGAAACAGCAGGATATCAAGGTTAACCGTAGAAACATTGTTGTAGTTAGGATTAACGCACAAGACAGAATTCTGGCTGGTGGTGTTCCGATGGATGTAACTCAGGTTAAGGACAAGATCGTTGAGTTCATCACCAACCCAACCAACAGTGAGTCTCTTCCAGAGAAAGAGATGAAAGACATTGAGGGATTTGGCCAGTATGCCGTTTCTAAAGGTGTTGTTTCTTTGCAGAATGACCGCGGTACAAGTTACAGCGCTTATCTACGAGTTCAGAATGAGATCGTGAAGGCGTTCAACGAGATCCGTGATGACTTTGCAATGGTTAATTATGGTTCTAAATATGCAGATTTGGATGAGGAGAAACAGAAGATCGTTCGCGAGGCTGTTCCTCAGTCAATCTCAGAGGCAGAGCCTAAAAATGTTTCAAAGAAAAGATAATTCAGGAGGATAGATTATGTCAAAATTTACAAAAAAGGGTAAAAGGGCAATGGCCAGTTTCTCTATGGCTTCTACCTCAGATATTATCTTCATGCTTATCTTCTTCTTCATGGTGTCAACCACCATGCGTGAGACTGACAAGCTTGTAATGGTAAAATTGCCAGAGGCATCAGAGACAGCAAAATTGGAGCGTAAAGACCTGGCTTCATACATCAATATTGGTACCCCTGTTAAAGACAAACAGGCTGAGTATGGTACTGACGCACGTATCCAGTTGAACGATTCATTCAGAAACGTTTCAGACATCCGTGACTTCATTGCTGTAGAGCGTGAGGCTATGAGCGAGGGTGACCGTCAGTTCATGACAACTGTTATCAAGGCAGACGAGAACGTTCGTATGGGTATCATCAGTGATGTAAAACAAGAGCTCAGACGTTGTTCTGCTCTTAAGATTTCTTACTCAGCAAGAACTGTTGATAAAGTACAGTAATCTTTAGAGATTGAATAATAACAGGAAAGGGTGGCTTTTGCCACCCTTTTTTTATATAAAGTAGTCTCATTTTTATTATATTTGTCTCTCTTAAAACCAATTGTTATGAGAAGACATCTTAGCTTTGTATTGCTTGCTGCAATATGTGTGTCAGTTCTGGCTTCTTGCTGCCATAATGAAAAGAAGGCCAAATATGTATTCTATTTCATAGGAGATGGTATGGGGTTCTCCCATGTTTCTCTTGCTGAGGGGTATCTGGCCACCAAGGAGGGCAAGATTGGCAATTCTCCACTCTGTTTTTCACAGTTCCCTGTGATGGGTATGGCAACAAGCTATTCGGCAAACAGATACATTACATGTTCTTCGGCTGCAGGTACTGCACTTGCAACAGGTGCAAAGACAAATAACGGAATGCTGGGTGTAACTCCCGATACAGTGGAGCTTACAGCAATTTCATACAAGATTCATAATGCGGGTTTCCCTATTGGAATAACAACTTCAGTTACCATAGACCATGCAACCCCAGCATCCTTCTATGCAAATTCAGCTGCAAGGAGTGATTACTATTCAATTGCCCGGCAGCTTTCTGAGAGCGGTTTTGAGTTCTTTGGTGGAGGCGGATTCTACGGGGTAAAGGACAAGAGGCATGCGGAGAAATCCCTTTATGACATAGCAGTGGAAGCAGGGTATGAGTTTGCATACGGTGTTGAAGACTACAAGGCAAAGAAAGGCAATTCAGAGAAGATGATCCTGTTCCAGGCGGAAGAGGCAAAGAGAAACAATGACCTTCCATACGTTGCGGAGAGGGTTGAGGGTGACCTTCAGCTCCCGCAGGTGGTTGAGGCGGCAATTGATTTCCTCAATAATGAGAAGGGCTTCTTCCTTATGGTTGAGGGTGGCAAGATTGACTGGGCTGCCCATTCAAATGATCTTCAGGGCACCATCCTTGAAACATTGGATTTTGACCAGGCCATCCAGGTGGCATATAATTTCTACCTGCAGCATCCGGAGGAAACCCTTATAGTTGTTACAGCAGACCATGAGACAGGAGGTGTTACTCTTGGCAGGGGCAAAGGCTATGTATATGACCTCTCGGTTGTGAATGAGGGAAACAAGGTGGCCCAGGAGGGTACAGACGTCTCAAACTACATGCAGGACATCTCAAGAGATTCACTTTCTGTTGTGGCCAAGATAGGTTGGACATCCACTTCACATACAGGGGGGGCAGTTCCTGTGTTTGCTGTTGGTGCGCAGAGCGGCCTGTTTGCAGGAAGGCAGGACAATACAGATATCCCTAAGAAGATATGCAAGGCAATGGGTGTTGAATTTTAATTGACTTTATATATGAGAAAGATTTTGGCTGCAGCCTTATTGGCTCTTATTTTTGTGACACAAAGCTGTGCACAACCAGAACAGGATATGCAGGGAAGGGAGTTCCGTGGCGGATGGATTCATATAGTTGGCAATACAAAGATCAAGGACATGACCCGCCAGGAGGTTCAGGACATGTTTGTGCAGGTTCTGGATTCGATGCAGACATCGGGCTGCAATGCGGTAATCTTCCAGGTGAGGCCATGTGCAGATGCATTCTACAAATCGGATGTGGAGCCTTGGAGCCGCTACTTGAGCGGTGTTCAGGGTGTTGCCCCTAAAGAGGAGTGGGACCCTATGCAGTTCATGATTGACGAGAGCCACAAGAGGGGTATGGAGTTCCATGCCTGGTGCAACCCTTACAGGGTTACTCTTCTGGAGACGGATACCCTTTGTGAGGACCACGTATATTTCAAGCACCCTGAGATTTTTGTGAAGCATGGCAAACAGCTTTATTTCAACCCTGCCGAGCCGCTTTCAAGGGAACTTACCACAAAGGCGATAGCAGATATCGTAAACCGCTACGATATTGAGGCCATACATTTTGATGACTACTTTTACCCTTATCCTATTGCAGGTGTGGAATTCAACGATACACTCGCATTTGAGAAATATGCTCCGGAGCAGGGCTTCAAAGTTGAGGGAGACCCCAATGCAACAGATTCACTGGGTCAGGCACAGTATCAACAGAGCCGCAAGCAGGCTCTGGGAGACTGGAGAAGGCACAATGTGGAGCTGCTCATTGCACAACTTAACGATACTATAAAGGACCTAAAGCCTTGGGTAAGGTTCGGTATCAGCCCGTTCGGAATCCACAGGAACAAGAAGGATACTCCCGACAGCTCGGGCAGCAATACAAACGGTCTCTCAAATTATGACCAGCTCTTTGCAGATGTGCCGCGTTGGGCAGAGATTGGCATCATAGATTATTATGTGCCGCAGCTCTACTGGGAGATAGGGCACAGGCTTGCAGATTACAAGACCCTCATTGAGTGGTGGAATGACAACTGGAAGAGGGGGCAGCTTTATATAGGGCAGAGCATCTCTTCATTCAGAAAACCGGACCTTGACAACCCTGAGGTTAACCAGACAGCAGCCAAGATGAAGCTTGTAAGGGAGCTCCCTAATGTGCATGGCAATGTATGGTGGCCTGCATGGAGCCTGGTAGGGAACCAGGCAGGAGTACAGGAGAGCATGAGGACTACATACCAGAAGAATCCTGCCCTCATCCCTCCTTACAGTGAGCTTGACAGCAAGGCACCAGGTGCAGTTAAGGGTCTGAAGGCTGAAGGGGGCAAGCTTGTATGGAGCCAGGAACCAAAGGATGCACAGGACCAGATGCAGAAGGCCCTGTTCTATGCAGTGTATTATTTCCCTGCAGGAGTTGAGGCTGACAAGGGCAACAAGGATTGCCTGATAAAGCTGGTGCCTGAGGCAGAGTTTGATGTTGCACAGAATCCTGCACATGCTGAGGGCGGCAAATATGTTGTTACAGTGGTTGACAGGTGCTGGAATGAGAGCAGGGGCTCTGCAGCTGTAGCCTTTTAGTTGTAGGGAAGAAAATAATTGATATCCATATATGAGAAGAATTTTTGTTTTGGCACTTTCATTGGCAGTTATGGCAACAAGTGCATTTGCCCAGGGGCAGAAGAAATACAGTGACCATTATTATAAGAGGACTGCCCAGTTTGAGCAGGAGCGTCCTATAAATTCAAATGATTTTGTTATGCTCGGTGACAGCCTTACTGAGGGCGGTGATTGGGCTTCCTATTTTGCACAGTGGCTCCCTGAGGGGATTTCTGTTGTGAACAGGGGTATCATAGGTGATGATGCTCCGGGTATCTATGACAGGCTGCACCAGATACTTCCCGGCAAGCCGGCCAAGATTTTCCTCCTTGTGGGGGTGAATGACATCAGCCATCAGATTACAGCCGACAGTGTCCTCAATGACATTGAGAAGGTTGTGGCAAGGATTGTGGAGGAGTGTCCGGATACCAGGCTTTATATCCAGTCCCTTCTGCCGTACAATTTTGAGAAGTGCAAGTACAAGACCATGAATAAGGTTGACAAGACCATGATTATCAGAAAGGTGAACAGGGGGCTGAGGAAGATGGCCAACAAGTATGACCTTAAATATATATATCTTTTTGACCATTTCACAGGCCGTGGTTCAATACACATGGATCCTATGTTCACCAATGACGGCCTGCACATAAACCAGGCGGCGTACCACATTTGGGCCAATGCGCTTAAGAAGTATGTAAAAAAATAGTAAATTTGCAGCCCTATACTTTTAAAGGATTTAAACCATTAGAAAATGAGTGAGATTAAAAGAAAGAGAATAGCCCAATTGCTCTGCGAGACTCCTGGAGTTGAGGTGCTGGCCAAAGGTTGGGTAAGGACAAAGAGAGGAAACAAAAATGTGGCTTTCATTGCTTTGAATGACGGATCTACAGTAAATAATATACAGGTTGTATGTGATGCAGCCGCTTTTTCAGAAGAACTCATGAAGAACATCACTACCGGTGCCTGCATTGGTGTGAAGGGTGATCTTGTTGAATCTATGGGAAAAGGACAGAGCGTGGAGATTCAGGCAAGGGAGATTGAGGTTTATGGTACTGCTGATGTGGAGAGCTATCCTCTGCAGAAGAAGGGCCACAGTATGGAGTTCCTAAGGGAGATTGCCCATCTGAGACCTCGTACAAACACTTTCGGTTGTGTGCTCAGAATCAGGCATGCAATGGCTTTTGCCATCCACAAATATTTCAATGACAAGGGTTTCTGCTATCTTCACACTCCGCTGATCACAGCAAGTGACTGCGAGGGTGCAGGTGCGATGTTCCAGGTTACTACAATGGACCTCAACAACATCCCCAAAACAGAGGAGGGAGCGGTTGACTTCTCGAATGATTTCTTTGGAAGGCAGACAGCACTTACAGTGAGCGGACAGCTTGAGGGTGAGCTTGGAGCAATGGCATTGGGCCAGATATACACCTTCGGACCTACATTCCGTGCCGAGAACTCAAATACTCCGAGGCACCTGGCTGAGTTCTGGATGATTGAGCCGGAGATGGCATTTTATGAGATTGAGGACAATATGGACCTTGCAGAGGACTTCATCAAATATTGTGTGAAGTATGCGCTTGAAAACTGCATGGATGACCTCAAGTTCCTCAATGATATGTTTGACAAAGAGCTCATCAGCCGTCTGGAGAGCGTAATCTCTACAGAGTTTGTAAGGCTCAGCTATACTGAGGGTGTTGACATCCTCCTCAAGAGCGGTGAGAAGTTTGAGTTTCCTGTTGCGTGGGGAATTGACCTACAGAGCGAGCATGAGAGGTATCTCGTTGAGAAGCACTTCAAGAAGCCTGTTATCCTTACAGACTATCCTAAGGACATAAAGGCGTTTTACATGAAGCAGAATGATGACGGCAAGACCGTAAGGGCAATGGATGTGCTCTTCCCTAAGATTGGTGAGATCATTGGAGGTTCACAGAGGGAGGAGAGCTTTGAGAAGCTGAGTGCACGCATTGCAGAGCTTGGCATGGATACAACTAACTTGTGGTGGTATATGGATACCCGCAGGTTCGGTACAGCACCTCACAGCGGCTTTGGTCTCGGTTTTGAGAGGCTGCTGCTCTTTGTTACCGGAATGCAGAACATCAGGGATGTGATTCCATTCCCAAGAACCCCTAAATCAGCTGAGTTCTAAGAAAGGCTCGCCTATGGGTTTCCTGGAGTCCAAAGAGAAGAAAGTAGGTTTCTACACCACCATCATTTTCCATCTGGTGGTACTTATCATATTTCTCCTCACTGCAATTCATGGAGTTGTGAGTGAGGAGACTTCTTTTGTGTTGGATTTTTCCAAACTGGAGGAACTGGAGCGGATAGAGAAGCAGGAGGAACTGAAGGCCCAGGCCAGCAAGGAGCTGGATGACCTTCTCAGCGGCAGGGCAGACATGAGCCAATACCGCAATGTGGCGGTTGACCGCAGCAGCCAGCCCCTCAGGGATGACCGTTCCAAGAACCCGAACCAGGTATACGAGGAGGCAAGGGAGCTGCAGCGCAAGCTTGATGCATCCAGGGCGGCGGCCCTCAGGGAGCAGGGGAATGATGAGGATGTAAATGTAGGGAACAATGACAATCTTCCCAACAGTGATGCCCCACAATACAAGGGCCCTTCCGTTGTGTCATATTCGCTGGACGGAAGGAAGGCTATTTCACTGCCTGTACCGGCATACAAGTGCCAGGGAGGGGGAGACGTGAGTGTACAGGTTACGGTAAACAGAAAAGGCTACGTTACCGCAGCCTCTGTAATTGAAAATGTATCTTCTTCAGACCAGTGCCTTATCCGTTCTGCAGTTGCTGCGGCCAGGAGAAGCCGTTTCAGGGCTTCAGCCACCTCTCCGGAGAAGCATGTGGGAGAAATAGTGTACAGGTTTATCGCACAATAAAAAAGGCTATTTTATAATAGCCTTTACCTTTTCTATGAACTGCCCTATTGGGGCTCCTCCAACTATCCTACCTATCTCCTTGCCGTTTGAGTTCATGATTATGAAGGTAGGGTACCCCTGGAGCCTGAGTTCCCTTGCAAGGTTTATCCCTTCCCCTTTTTCCATGTCAATCTTTATGTTCACAAAGTTGCTGTTGAAGTAGTCACCTGCCTCCTTTGTGGTGAACACCTGTGTTGCCATATATTTGCATGGGCCGCACCAAGTTGCATAGCAGTCCAGGAACAGCAGCTTCTTATCCTTTCCGGCTTTATTGAGGGCCTGCATCAGGGTTCCGTCTTCCCAAATGATTCCCTTGTAAGAATTGCCGGCAGAGGCTCCCCCCGCAGCTATGTTTTTGGTTGTGCTGCCCTGTGCACATGCTGAAAGTGCAATAGTGATGGCCGTAGCCAGAAACAACAATCTTTTCATATCAGAATACAAGTTTTACAATTTTACCATCCATTGTCATTGCAATTGCCCCGTCATCTGCAGTTGCACAGAATGAAGTTACGGCGCAATTGGAGATCTTGTACTGCCAAAGCAGGCCCTCTCCCTGCGAACCTACTGCACATACTGTACCAAAAGTGTCAGCTGCCAGAACTGCACCCTTGCCCTGTATCTCAACAGGGCGGGTAGGGATGTAGTTGAATGCGTATGGCATGTTGCACTCCCATTTTACCGGATAACCCTCCCGGGTAAGGTCAAATGCGGTGAAGAAGTCCGCAGTACCCTTCACATAAAGGGTGTTCCCGTCTGCGGAGATGCCAATTGATTCCCTTCCCTGTGCTGATGTGTTTTCCCATGCCACCTCACCCGAAGGAGTATAGGCCCTCAGCACCTTGTCTGAACTCTGTACGAACACTTTCCCGTCTGCCAGGATTGGCCAGCAGGCACCTGGTGAGAAATATCTCCCCTTCCCGATATTATATTCCCAGGCCATATCTCCGGTGGTGCGGTCAATGGCCCAGAAGCGTCCTTCCCATCCGCCGGTGTAGATGTATCTGCCATCTGTGCATGGGCGGGATTCCATATACCCCTCAAACCCTTCAGATACCCATATCACATTGCCGTCTGTGGCATCAACTGCGTGGAACTTCCCGTTGGATGAGCCTATGTACAGGGTGTCCCCAACAACAAGAGGGCATGCCACAACGGGATAGCCTGTCCCATATTTCCAAACCTGTTGCCCTGTGTGGCGGTCCAAGGCATACACATTGCCGTCTGTTGAGGAAATATACACCTTTTCTGCCGTAATGAACGGTGCAGAGAAGATTTTGTTCTCTGTCTGGTATTCCCATAATGTACTGCCGGTTGAAGCCTCCAGAGCGGCTGCTTTGCCCCCTGTAGTGGTATATACATAAAAGTTCCCGTCAATTGCGGCCTGGGAGGCAATGTCTGATTTCTCCTCTATCCTCCATTGCTCCCTTACCTGAGGATATTCCCCGTTTATGGCAAAGGAAACCTCAATCTTGTCACCTTTATGGATGAAGCCCTCATGTATGCCTCCCCTGAACCATACCGGATGGAGAGGACCTTTTACAGTACGTTCTGCCACAAGCATTGAATCTGCTGTGAGGGTTACAATATTATACCCTCCCATAGGGTCTGTACGGCGGAGGAGCGAGCGCCCCAATACGCTTGTAAGGCCGTTGTATTCTTTGGTTGAGTTTACGTGGAAGTGGCCGCACAGAATGTACTGTACATTATACTCCTTGAGTATGTTTGTAACCTCCCAGCTGTTTGCTATCTCCTCAAACTGCGGAAAATGGTTCACAAATATGATTGGCTGGTCCTTGTGGGTGGCGGCGAGGATATCCTTCAGCCAGTTTATCTCCTCGCGGGGGATATGCGGAGCTCCCATCCTCAGCATGGGGCCGCTTCCGCACCCTATGAAGCGGATGCCGTGGGCATCAAAGCAGAAGCGGGGGGCATTCCCCTTGAAATAGTTCTCAAATGTGGTGGTGCCGTTCTCGCTCCAGTTCACATCATGGTTGCCGTCAACCATATAATATGGCTTGTTGAGGGAATCCAGCATCTGCCTCAGCAGGGCAAACTCAGATGTGGCGCCAAACTCGGTAAGGTCTCCGCTGAGGATTACAAATTCCAGCGAGTCTATGCCGTTGATATCCTCTATGGCCTGCCTGAGGTCATCTTCCGCATATGCGAATGCCCCCAGGTGGTTGTCTGAAATCCATGCGAATGAGAATGTCTCATCTGCACCCTTTCCATCGGGAGCCCATACGGTCCCACTGCTGCAGGCTGCCATGCAGCCCAAAAAAACAAAGCAGAGAGCCACAAGAAATGGCTTTCTGCTTGTTGCAACACTCTCTATGAATTTATGTCTATATTGCATTTTCTCCTGCTGTTATCCTCTTTAGTGCCTCTTCTTTTCCTACAAAGTAGATGATGTCTGCAATGCCCAGGCCCTTGGCCTGCCCCACAAAGAACAGACGTAGGGTATTCATCACAGCACCCATCTTCCACTCATTCTCCCTGATATAGCCTGTAAGCTTCTCTTCAATTTCCTGTACGCATTCAGTCTTAGGGGTACCCTCTGCAGTTGCAAACTCCTTTATCTGCATGTCTGCAATGAACTGTTTCACCTTCCCAATAATCTCCATTGTCTCAGGGGTACAGAACTTCTTCACGTCATTCTCTGCATATTCAGTTGGGGCAATGAAGAAATAGCTGCATATATCCCAGAAGTCAGCTACAAAATGGGCCCTCTCCTTTATGAGGCCGCAGAGCTGTTCCACAAATGCAAAAGGGTATCTGGAAGTATCCACACCGTTGGCTGCAAGGATTGGAATGAACTGCTCTGCAAGCTGTGCATCTGTCTGTTTTCTCAGGTACTCCTGGTTGAACCATTTTGCCTTGTCTGCATTGAACCTTGCACCTGATTTGATTACCCTCTCCAGGGAGAAAGCCTTCACAAGTTCATCCATGGTGAAAAGTTCCTGCTCGGTGCCCGGGTTCCAGCCCAGGAGGGCAAGGAGGTTCACGAAAGCCTCCGGATAATATCCGTCCTCCCTGTAGCCGCGGCTCACTTCACCCTCTGCATTCACCCATTTGAGCGGGAATACAGGGAAGCCGAGGCGGTCTCCGTCCCTCTTGCTCAGCTTGCCCTTGCCGTCAGGCTTGAGCAGCAGTGACAGGTGTGCGAAGCGTGGCTGTGTATCTGACCACCCGAACGCCTTGTAAAGCATATAGTGGAGCGGGAGTGAAGGGAGCCACTCCTCACCACGGATCACCTCGGTAATCTCCATCAGATGGTCGTCCACAATGTTTGCAAGGTGGTATGTAGGGAGCTCGTCAGCCCTCTTCCAGAGCACCTTGTCATCAATTGTATTTGTGTTTACCTCAATGTGCCCCCTTATGAGGTCATCCATCTTCACAATCTCATCCTCAGGGTTCTTGAAGCGGATAGTCCAGTTTGTAGTGGTTTCAAGAAGCCTCTTCACCTCATCCTCAGGAAGGGTAAGGGAGTTCTTCAGCTCCTTGCGGGTCTGGTAATTGTAGATGAAGTTCTGCTTGCTGGCCTCAGCCTCCTTCCTTTTGGCATCCAGTTCCTCAGCGGTGTCAAAAGCGTAGTAGGCATATCCGTTGGCTATCAGCTGCTCTGCGTAGGCCCTGTAGATAGGCTTGCGCTGTGACTGCCTGTAAGGGGCATGCGGGTGCCTCTCACTTGGGGTCTCAACTACATTGCCCTGTGCATCAACTCCTTCGTCGGGAATAATGCCGCACCAGTTCAATGAATCAATTATATATTTTTCCGCACTTGGTACAAACCTCTGCGAGTCTGTATCTTCAATGCGGATTATGAAGTCTCCTCCTCCCTGTTTTGCATACAGGTAGTTGTACAATGCTGTCCTTACGCCACCCATATGGAGCGGACCTGTTGGGCTCGGTGCAAACCTTACCCTTCTTTTTCTCTCACCCATAGTATTTTCCTTTTTATTTGAGTGCAAACTTAATAATTTTTTGCTGTGGGGCAACTAGTCCTGTGTCTGGTGCAGGTATGAGTTGTCGCCCAGCTGCTGCCTGCCGTTCACCTCGTCAAGCCTCATCCTTCCCCCAGGCTGTGCCGGAGCAGTCTCGGAATCAGTTATTATTCCCGACAGTTTTCTCTGTTTCCTGATATATGCAGGGATCCTCTCCAGCTCATTGATGTCATCCCCTGCCTCAATGATGAGGGCAGGTTTCCCCTCAGGCCTCACATATCTCTGTGCCTGCTGCTGTGTCTGCTGCTGTGGTTCAGGATTCCTCATCCGTGCAGGAGCCTCCTCCTGCTTCGGCTCCTGATCCACCTCATTTATGATGATGGTGTTCTGGCCGTATGATGAACCTCTGGATGTATCATATATGCCGCTTGTGCCAAGCGGGAATGCACCCTCCTCATTCTCGTCAGTATCAATCTGAGGGAGGTTGTTCACATCAAATCCGGTTGCTACAATGGTAACGCTTATCTTCTTTCCTATAGACGGGTCATAAACCACACCCCTCTTGAACTTGTTGGCCGAACCTCCGGTGTAGCTCCTTACCTGGTCCATGATCTGTGAAAGCTCCGCCATTGTAAGGCCTCCGTCCTCCTTGCTGGAGGTTATGTTCACAAGGACACCCTTGGCGGTTGTGAGGTCGCAGTCGTTCAGCAGAGGTGAGTCCAGAGCCTTCTGCACGGCATCTATTGCCCTGTCGGGACCCTCAGCCTCACCCATACCCATTATTGCCATCCCGCTGTTGTTCATTACCATCCTCACATCCGCAAAATCCACATTGATGAAGCCGGGGCGGTTGATAATGTCTGCAATGCTCCTCACAGCGGTGCTGAGCACCTCATCTGCCCTTGGGAAGGCGTCAAATATGGTAAGCTCTCCAAATACCTTGTAGAGTTTCTGGTTGTCAATGATAAGGAGGCTGTCCACATGCTTCTTCAGCTCGCGGATACCCAATACGGCACGCTTGATGAACTCGGGCCCTTCATCCCTGAACGGGAGGGTTACAACAGCAACGGTAAGCTTGCCCATCTCCTTGGCCACCTGTGCAATCACAGGAGCTGCACCTGTACCTGTACCGCCGCCCATTCCTGCGGTGATGAATACCATCTCGGTATTTCCCTGCAGTGACTTGCGGATGTCATCTATGGATTCTGTTGCCGCCTTGCGCCCTTTTTCCGGGTCGCATCCTGCTCCGAGACCCCTTGTGAGGTCAGAGCCCAATCTGAGGACCTCAGGAACCTGGGAGGTTTTGAGTGACTGGATATCGGTGTTGTAAACCATGAATTCCACATCCTTTATTCCCTGACGGTGCATCTCAGATACCGCATTGCATCCGCCGCCGCCAACACCAATTACCTTGATGATGCTCTGGCTCATGTTCCATCCTTCCGGAATGAGGAAATTAGTATCTTCCATAATTAAGCCTCGTTATTGTTGAACATTGATTCATCCTTGAACTGCTTGAAGAAATCGCCGAACTTGAATCCGCTCTTCTTCTTCTCCTCCCTTGCAGGTGCCTGTGCAGGTGCGGCCTCCACTACGGCTTCTGCATAAGCCTCGTTATAGTTGATGGCAGTGGTGGTGTTGTATCTTTTCCCTTCCTGCTCCATCTTCTCAAATCCCATAACAATGAGACCCACTGCTGTAGAGAGGGTAGGCCTGCATACCTGTACATCGCTGTCGCAGAACTCGCGTCCCGGATATGCCAGCCTTGTCTCAAGTCCTGTAACCAGGTTGGCGAACTGCCTGAGGTTTGCAATTTGTGAGCTTCCGCCTGTAATTACAAGTCCTGCACGGATCTTGTTCTTGTAGCCCGATTTCTCAATCTCATATACTGCAGCCTCAAGTATCTCCTCAACCCTCGCCTCAATTATTCCTGCAATGTGCTTGAGTGAAATCTCCTTGTTCTCCCTGCCGCCTACACCGGGGATTATCACCCTCTTGTTCTCCTGTGCAAGGGAGCTCATGCATGAGCCGTGCTCTGTCTTGAGCTGCTCGGCAACCCTTGAGGATACGCCGCAGCCCTGCTTTACATCCTCAGTTATGCAGTTTCCTCCAAATGGGATAACTGCGGTATGCCTTATGATGTTGTCCTGAATTATGAGAAGGTCTGATGTGCCGCCGCCAATGTCAAGCATTGCAACTCCAAGCTCCATCTCATCCTCATAGAGGACAGCCTTTGCAGAGGCAAGAGGCTCAAGAACCAGCTCCTTGAGCTTGAGGTTGGCCCTTGTAATCACATTGTTGCTCAGCTGTGCGGAGTTCT
This sequence comes from Bacteroidales bacterium, assembly GCA_017482565.1. Lineage (GTDB taxonomy): Bacteria > Bacteroidota > Bacteroidia > Bacteroidales > UBA932 > Egerieousia. The sequence goes on from JAFUMO010000068.1 coordinate 42,800, forward strand.
TCCTGCCTATGAAGAGCTTGAAGTTTGAGAAGATCTGCTTGCCGGTCATTCCAATAGGGTTGGTCTCTCCCATGAAGTCATCAATGATGTATGACTGAGGGATTGCATGCAGAACCTCCTCGCCACCCTGGCAGAATGTGCCGTACATCTTTCTGGTTATCTCATTTATCTCTTCAGCTGTAATGAGGTCATCAGGGTTTACCCTTATTGTCTGGTCTGTACCCTGCTCACACCTGATGTTCTGCCCTGCTATACCCACAAACACCTCATTTATCCTCTCCCCAATGGCATTCTCCACATTACGGATGGTAGGCATCATGGAATCCAGTACAGACTGGATGTTCACAACTTCACCCCTGTTTACACCTTTTGAAGGGGCTTCACTGAGGGCAATGATTTTAATTCCTGCGTCTGTCTTTTCCCCTACAAGACAAACAACCTTGGTAGTTCCCAAGTCGATGGCTGCAATCAAGTTTCTCATAACTCAAAGAGATTTTATTTTTTTCTGTTTTTCTTTAGTTTGCAAATTATCTGGTCCCTGTACTTCAAGTTTATGGAGCTGTATTTGTCCCACCCCTCTGCCGGTACAATGTTCTTGTAGAAAGTGTACAGCTTGTCAAACTTTGTGTCTATATCTTTCAGGTTACCGAATATTATCTTGTGTTCCCCAACACGCGGAGATAGTATCACATCTCCCCCTTCCTCCACATAAATCTGTTCAATCTGGGCGTTCCAGAACGGGTCATTGCTCATGTAGTTACCCAGCTCAAGAATCCCCTGCATCCAGTCCCCGTCATCCTCCAGGGCCATTCCCCTGTGGTCTGAATTGAGGGTGAACGGTATATGTCCGCTTACAATGGGCACGTATGAGGTGAAGCTTGTCACAAGTGGGAAGATGTATTTTGTCTCATCCACATAAAAGCCCCCGTTCTCTGTCTGTATCCTCAGCACAGGTTTCCTCTGGGTAATCTCAACCGTAAGCCTGCCGTCCCTGGTGATGCTTGCCTGTGACTTCCTTATTGCGCTCCTCTGGTCCAGCAGCTTCTCAATGAGGTGGAGGTTTATCTCATTTACCGCCTTCCCCTCGCATGGCCCCATGAAGCTCTCCATTATCTCCACCACCTCCGCTTTGGTTACAAAGCGGTTCTGTGCGCTGTCCAGCAGCACGATATCCACATTGCGGCACAGCTGTGACGGCATACGCCCCGCATACAGCTTCCCCACAAGGAAGAAGTATGCACCTGCGGCACCTAATGCCAGCACTACAACGGCCGATATGAGTATCTTTCTGAGCATCTTTTTTATATCCTTTCTCCCAACATTCCGGCAATAGGGGGTATGAGCCTGTCAATGTCCCCTGCACCAAAGGTTACAAGTATGTCAATTTCCTTGTCTTCAAGCCATCCCAGCACCTCTTCCTTCTTCATCATAATCTTCTGGTCCAGGTTTACCCTGTTGAATATGATTTCAGAGGTCACCCCCTCTATAGGGAGCTCCCTTGCAGGGTATATGTCCAGCAGCACAAGCTCGTCGGCGAGGCTGAGGCTTGCTGCAAATTCCTCTGCAAAATCCCTTGTCCTCGTATAGAGGTGGGGCTGGAATATGGCTGTAAGCTTCCTTCCCGGGAAAATGTTCCTCATGGAGCTTATTGCGGAACTTATCTCTTTAGGGTGGTGGGCATAGTCATCTATATATGCCACCTTAGGGGTGTTGAGGTGTATGTCAAAACGCCTCTCTACACCCTGGAATGCTGCAAGGGCATCCTTTACCTTTCCAGGCTCAAGTCCGCCAAGCAGTGCGGCTGCTGCAGCGGCTATGCCGTTCTCCACATTCACCCAACCGGGTATCCCTACGGTACACCCTTCAATTACGCCGGCAGGAACCTCCTTGCCGCCGATGGTACGGTATGCGGGGTGCCTGAGGCTGAAGCGGAAGTATCCCCCTTCCAGCAGCTCCACATTGCAAGGAGAGAAGTCAGCCTCCTCCTTGAACGAGTAGCTGTATACTGTTGCCTTTACATTTGTAAGGTCTATCTCCACACCCTTCTTCAGGATAAGGGCACCTCCTGCCTTTATCTGCCCGGCAAACTCTGCAAAGGCCCCCTTTATGGTTGATTCATCACCGTAGATGTCCAGATGGTCTGCATCGGTGGAGGTGATGATTGCAACATCAGGGAAGAGCTGAAGGAATGAACGGTCAAATTCATCCGCCTCCGCTACGAGTACGGGGTTCTTGCTCAACAGCAGGTTGGTATGGTAGTTCTTTGAGATTCCTCCAAGGAATGCAGAGCATCCCTCCCCGCTGTGGGTATATATGTGTGCCAGCAATGTGCTGGTTGTTGTCTTTCCGTGTGTCCCTGCCACACCTATGCACTTCTGCTCCTGTGCAATCTCTCCCAGGGCCCTTGAACGCTTTATGAGCCTGTAGCCGTTTTCCTGCACATATACAAGCTCCTCCATATCCTTTGGAATGGCGGGGGTATATATTACAAGGGTATTCTCCACATCCTTGGGGATGAATGAGACATCGCTTGTGAAGTGGATCTCTATCCCCTCCTTCTCAAGGTTTGCGGTGAGCTTGCTCGGAGTCTTGTCGTATCCGCTTACCTTATACCCGGCATGGTTGTAGTAACGGGCTATTGCGCTCATCCCTATACCGCCTATTCCTATGAAATATACATTCTTCATTGTCATTTCTCCGCAAGTTTGAGGCATTCCTGTGCAATTACTGCTGCAGCATCAGGCTTAGCCAGCTTCTGTATGTTCTCCTCCAGCCTTGAAATCTTCCCTTCATCTTCCAGCAGCCCGGCAAGGCACGGTACAAATTCATTTACGGCCTCCGCATCCTTTATCATAAGTGCGGCATCCTTCTCCACAAGGGCCATTGCATTGTGTGTCTGGTGGTCCTCAGCAACAACCGGTGACGGTACAAATACAGTGCATTTTCCGGCAACGCAAAGCTCTGAGATTGTTCCCGCTCCGGCACGGCTCACAACAACATCTGCAGCTGCATATGCCAGGTCCATCCTCTGTATGAAATCAGAGCAATATACGCTTGGGGCAGGGTTTTCCTGCAGGAAGCGCATCACCTCCTCCCTGTATATCTTTCCGCACTGCCAGATTGCCTGGTATCCCTTGCCTCCCTCTTCAACCGGCTTGAAAAGGTCTGAGGATGTTATGGCTTTCTTCATGCACTCGTTCAGGGTGCGGCAGCCGAGGCTTCCTCCAACCACAAATATTGTCTTTTTCTGTGGGGAGAGGCTGTAGAATGTGAATCCTTCCTCCTTCTGCTCCTGAGTTGCTTTCCTTATGTCCTTCCTTATGGGGTTTCCTGTAAGGATGATCTTTTCTGCAGGGAAGAAGCGCTCCATGCCGTCATACGCAACGCATATCCTGCTTGCACTGGCACCGTTCTTCCTGTTCACCAGCCCTGCAAATGAGTTCTGCTCCTGCAGGAGTACCGGAACACCGCAGCCTGCACCCATCCCTACAATTGCAGCACTTGCATAACCGCCCACACCTACAATGAGGTCCGGCCTGAACCCCTTTATTATCTTCTTGGCAATGGAGCGGCATTTGAGGTAATCAATTGCCACGGATATGTTGGACAGAGAGTAGAGAGGCCTTTTCAAGCCCCTTGCAGGTATCCCCTTTATTTCATATCCGGCTGCCGGCACCTTTTCCATCTCCATCTTTCCCTCTGCCCCCACAAAAAGGATTTTGGCCTGTGGCCTTGCCTCCATTATTGCATTTGCAATGGATATGGCAGGGAAGATGTGTCCTCCTGTGCCGCCTCCGCTTATTATTACTCTCAATTCCTTTTCCATTGTCCAGTTTTATTTGAATTCCCCGTCGGGACCAATAATTTCATGTTCTTCTTCCTCTTCCGTCTTTGCCGGAGCAACTGCTGCTGCCTCTGCTGCCGCAGCCTCCTTCAGCTTCTTCTGGGATGTCACATCAATTGTACGGCTCACCGACAATATTATTCCGAAAGCGCAGCTGAGGATTACCAGTGATGTTCCTCCAAGGCTCAGCAGCGGTAGGGTATGTCCTGTAACCGGCAGGTATCCCACATTTACCAGAATGTGCAGGGAGGCCTGTACCGTTATGAGGAGACCCAGGCCGGCCACTACAAGTGCCGTAAAGATCTTGGTGCAGTTCTTTACCAGAATGATGCACCGGAACAGGAACCACAGGTAGAGCATCAGTACGAACATTCCGCCAAGAAGCCCGTATTCCTCAATTATGATGGTGTATATGTAATCTGAGTAAGGGTGGGGGAGGAAGTAGCGCTGCGTACTCTTGCCCGGTCCCTTGCCGAATACTCCTACGGATGATATGGCAACCTTGGCCATATCTGCCTGGTATGTCTTGTCGGCTTCCCTCTGTTTCTCCTCCAGGGTCATCTCTTCTGCTATCTCAGTCTTTGTAAAGAACTTGGAGAGTCTGCTGAATGCAGTGTCGAGTCTGGAGAAGAGAGTTATGTTGCAAAGGTGCAGTATGATTATGACAACTGCCATAACTCCCACAATCCCGCCGGCCTTGAATATGTAGTTCCATTTTACCCCTGCAATTATGAGCATGAGGAGGCATATCAGACCTACAAACAGTGCGGATGAAACGCTTCCCACAAGGATTAGGATACAGGTGATGCCTACCGGTACCATTATCTTTGTAAGGAACTCCTTGAAAGTCTCAAGACGGCATACCTCCAGAGCCCTTGCCAGGTAGAGCACCACGGCAATCTTGGCCATCTCGGTGGGCTGGAACTTGAGCCCGCCTATGGAGAGCCACCTGTTGGCCCCGTTTACCTCCTTCCCGAACACGGCAGTTGCCAGCAGCAGCCCTATGCTTACCAGCAAGGCAATGTTGGCAAGGCCCCTGTACCATCCGAGGGGAATCTTGTAGCAGATGAAAAGTGCAGCAAGTCCCATGAGGACAAACTGTACCTGCTTTATGAGGTAGGCGAAGTTGGTTGTGTCTTCCCTATATGCCAGAGCGCTGCTTGCAGAGTAGATGAGGGCAATGGAAATCAGTGACAACAGGAATACTATTGTCCATATTACCTTGTCTCCATTAAGCCTGCTCAGCATGGATCCCCTGTTATTTGCAGTTCCGCTCTCCATATTGTGTTAAAGTTCCCTTATTGCATCCTTGAATTGCCTGCCCCTGTCCTCGTAGCTCTTGAAGAGGTCGAAGCTGGCGCAGCATGGCGAGAGAAGCACTGTCTCTCCCGGCTGGGCCACCTCGTATGCCTTTGCAACGGCATCCTTGGCAGACTGTACGTCAAATATCATGTCAACCTTGTCTGCAAAGTTCTCATGCAGCTTTTCATTGTGCAGGCCCATGCAGATGAGTACCCTTACCTTATCCTTTACCAGGTCATAAAGCGGAGCGTAGTCATTTCCCTTGTCCTTCCCGCCGGCAATCCATACCACAGGGGTTGTCATGCTGTCCAGGGCATACCATGCGGAATCCACATTGGTGGCCTTGGAATCGTTGATGTAGAGTACATTCTTTATCTTCATCACCTTCTCCATCCTGTGCTCCACGCCGCTGAATGTCATGAGGCTCTCCCTTATCACCTTCTTGTCTATCTTTATGGCCTTGGCCGCAATGGCAGCTGCCATAGAGTTGTATACATTGTGTTTTCCCTGCAGGGCAAGCTCCTTGAGGTAGATGAAGTCAACATCCCCGTTCACGTTCACGAACATCTTGCCGTCATCAATCCAGGCACCTTCCCCAACCTCTTCCTTCTGTGTGAAAGGAAGCATCTTGGCTCTTGTAACTATCTTCTCCAGCTCACCTATTGTAACCGGATCATCCTTGCAGAAGATGAAGCAGTCCTCCTCCTTCATGTTCTGGGTAATCCTGAACTTGGAGTTGATGTAGTTCTGCATCTTGAAGTCGTAGCGGTCCAAATGGTCCGGGGTGATGTTCATGAGGATGGCAATATCTGCCTTGAACTCATACATCCCGTCCAGCTGGAAACTGCTCAGCTCCAATACGTAGTAGTCATACCTCTCGGTTGCCACCTGATAGGCGTAGCTCTGCCCTATGTTTCCACCCAGTCCCACATTCAGCCCTGCGTTCTTGAGCATGAAGTAGATGAGGGAAGTTGTGGTTGTTTTACCGTTGCTTCCTGTAATGCAGATCTTCTTGGCGTTGCAGTATCTCCCTGCAAATTCAATCTCGGAGATAATCTTTATCCCTTTCTCCCTTATTGCAACAATAAGGGGTGCAGTCTCAGGAATGCCCGGGCTCTTTATCACCTCATCAGCGTTGAGGATTTTTTCAATTGTATGTCCCCCCTCCTCAAAATCAATGTCCCACTTGCGGAGAAGCTCCTTTGCATCCTCCTTGAGTTTCCCGCTGTCGCTGAGAAATACATCCAGCCCCTTAACTTTGGCCAGAACTGCAGAACCTGTTCCGCTCTCACCGCCTCCAAGAACAACAACTCTTTGCATGACTATCTGATTTTTAGTGTTATTATGGTTATTGCACAAAGCAAAATGGTAATGATCCAGAATCTCACAACAATCTTGGCCTCAGGGAGCGCCTTCTGAGGTGACTGTATAATTGCAGGAATCCCCTCCTTCTGGAAATGGTGGTGCAGGGTGCTCAACTTGAAGATTCTACTTCCCTCACCGTATTTCTTCCTGGTATATTTGAAATAATACCTCTGCATAATAACTGAAAGGCTCTCCACAAGGAATATTCCGCACATCACAGGGATAAGGAGCTCCTTCTTGAGGATGATGGCAGCCACGGCAATGATGCCTCCCAGGGCAAGGCTTCCGGTATCACCCATGAATACCTGTGCAGGGTAGGTGTTGTACCAGAGGAACCCCACCAGGGCACCTATGAATGCAGACATGAAGATTACCACCTCACCGCTGTAAGGGATGTACATTATATCCAGATAAGAGGCATATATTGTGTTTCCCGACAGATATGCGAGGATTGCAATGGTAATGCCTATGAAGGCCGAAACCCCTGTGGCAAGGCCATCCATGCCGTCTGTAAGGTTGGAGCCGTTTGAAACTGCTGTAATCACAAAAATTATCACAATCACATAGATTATCCTTGCGAATATCTCACCGAATCCGCCACCGAACGGGCTGAGCCAAGCATAATCGAACTGGTTGTCCTTTACGAACGGAATGGTTGTAAGGGTGCTCTGTATGTCTACCTGGTTGCTGAAGCAGAGTGCAAGCCCCACCACAAGGCCCAGTGTAACCTGCCCTATGATCTTGTATTTTCCGCTCAACCCGTCCTTGTTCTTCTTGAATACCTTTATTGAATCATCAAGAAATCCTATAAGCCCGAGCCAGATTGCAGAAACAATGAGCAGCTGCACATAAATGTTGGTAAGGTTGCCAAACAGCAGTGCCGGAACCAGAATGGAGAGGATGATTATTATACCTCCCATTGTTGGGGTTCCCTTCTTCTGCATCTGCCCTTCAAGGCCCAGGTCCCTGATCTCCTCCCCAATCTGCCTTTTCTGGAGCTTCCTGATGATTCTCGGGCCTGCATACAATGCAACAAGCAATGCTGTCATAAGAGCCAGCAGTGCCCTGAATGAGATATATTGCATCAGTCCTATTCCGGGAAAATCAATCCCGGCATTGCTCAAATAGTCAAACAGATGGTATAACATTATTATTGTCTCCTTTATTTTGCCTCTTTCTGCATCCGGAAGGCCTCCTTTATAATTTCTTTATCATCAAGGTGATGTTTTACACCGTTTATTATCTGGTAATCTTCGTGCCCCTTCCCTGCAACCAGTATGATGGAGCCCGGTCTGGCAGTGAGGATTGCTGTACGGATAGCCTCGGACCTGTCGGGAATAAAGAGGGATTTTGCTTTCCCCTTTATGTCCATTCCTGCCTTTATGTCTGCAATTATCTCATTGGGGTCCTCAAACCTCGGATTGTCTGATGTTACAACCACCCTCCCAGAGTATTTTGTGGCAATTGCCCCCATTTTGGGGCGTTTGGTCTTGTCCCTGTTGCCTCCGCACCCGAACACGCAGATGAGGTCTCCGCAAGGTTCCAGCTCCTTGAGGGTCTTGAGGACATTCTCAAGTGCATCAGGTGTATGGGCATAATCCACGGCAGCAATTATGTCATCCTCCCCCTTGAAGTACTCAAGCCTTCCGGCAACCGAGGTGAGGGTACTCATGGCAGTAACCACCTCTTCCTCCTTTGCCCCAAGCAGCATTGCGGTCCCATACACAGCGGTAAGGTTTGCGGCATTGTGCATCCCTATGAACCTGCACCACACCTCCCTGCCGTTTATGTTCAGGAGCATCCCCTCAATTGTCTTCTCCAGAATCCTGGTCTTGAAGTCTGCCCAGTTGCGGCATGAGTAGGTGCTCACCTGAGCCTTTGTATTCTGTACCATCACCTCACCATTGCGGTCATCAGCATTTGTAAGGGCGAATGCCTCTTTGGGAAGGTTGTCAAACAGCGCCTTCTTGCATGCAAGGTAGTTGGCGAATGTCTTGTGGTAATCCAGGTGGTCGTGGGTGAGGTTTGTAAAGACAGCACCTGCAAACCTTATCCCCTCTATCCTCTGCTGGTGGATTGCATGCGAGCTTGCCTCCATAAAGCAGAACTCACATCCGGCTCCTGCCATCTGTGCCAGCAGGGCGTTGAGTTCCACAGGCCCGGGTGTAGTGTTTTCTGTCTCATATCTTTTCTCCCCAACATAGTTTGCAATTGTTGAGAGGAGACCGCAGCAATAGCCAAGCCTTGTAAAGAGGTCATATAGCAGCGTTGCTATGGAGGTCTTTCCGTTGGTGCCTGTAACCGCCACTACCCTCAGCTTATGTGAAGGGTTGTCATGGAAATTGGCTGCTATCCTTGCAACTGCCTTACGGCTCTCCTTTACCATTATGTAGCTGGCGGTGGCAGGAGCATCCTGCGGAATCTCCTCACAAACCACATAGGCCGCACCGTTCGCCACAGCCTTTGCCACGTAGTTGTGGCCGTCGGCCTCAGCGCCTCTCACGGCAACAAAGAGCGATCCCGGAGTACATTTCCTGGAATCGCAGCATATATCCTCCACATTCCCTGCAGGAACGTTGCCTATGGTTTCCACACCTGTAAGTATTGCACTAATCTCCATTTTCAGACAAGATTAAATTTACAACTGTATCCTTATCTACCTTGCTGCCGGCCTCTGGTATCTGTTTCACCACTTTGCCATATCCCTGGAATGTCACCCTGTAGCCGCTGTTCTCCAGCAGATAGATGGCATCTTTCAGGCCCATATCCACAACATTCGCAAGAGAATCGCTTTCTGCATACCAGTTACTTGCAATCAGCCTCCCGGTGGTGTCCTTGCTGAACTTTGCCCAACCGGACCTGTTGTTCTCCCGTATATCGCTCTTCTCAAATCCTACACCAAGTTCAGAGAGCACCTTGCTCTGGGCATCCAGCCTCCCCACGGCAACTTTTGGAACTGCATTTTTCTCACCCTTTCCATCCAGGACCGGAACCCAGTCTGAACTTGTTGAATAAATATGGTCTGCAATCTGCCTGAATACGGGGCCTGCCCAGCTTCCTCCATAGAAGTTTCCCCTTGTATCTCCCGAGTAGAGGATTACAATGGCGGAATATTTGGGATTGTCGGCAGGGTAGAAACCTGCAAAGGAAGCCTGATATCTTCTGTATCCGTTCTTCTCATAACCTATCTTGCCTCCGTATGCTATCCTGGCAGTACCTGTCTTGCCGGCTATCTGGAACTTGGCATTGTTCAGGAACCTTCCTGTACCCACTTCAACAACGTGCCTGAGGGCCTGCCTTGCTTTTGCGGCTGTCTCCTTGGAGCAGATGGATCCACTTATCTCCTTAGGCCCGAAGTTCTTTACAATCTCCCCGTTCTCCTGGTAGTTTTCTATAAAGTACGGCTTCATCATCTTGCCGTCGTTTGCAATTGCATTATAGAATGTAAGGGTATGGAGCGGCGTAAGCAGCGTTGAATACCCAATGGCCATTGATGAAAGGCTTGAACGGCTCCACATGGCGTCGCCCGGGCCATAGATGGCACCCCTTGCCTCCCCCTGTATGTCAAGGTTGAACCTTTCGCCTACCTTCATGCTGTTGAGCCTGTCTACAAACCTCTGCTCCTGCCCTTCATAGTAGCGTACTGCAAGTTTTGCAAATGCCACATTTGAGGATTTTGCAAGGGCTGTCTTCACATCCATCATCCCGTATGCATGGGTATCCGAATATGTATGCCCTCCGTAGCTCCATTTACCGTTGCCTCCGTCAATAGGATCCTCAAGGGTTACATATCCGTCCTCAAGGAGTGATACCAGTGTCATCAGCTTGAATACGGAACCAGGCTCGGTGGCGTCACCAATGGCGTAGTTGTATGACTCGTCATAGCCGTCACCCATCTTTTTCATGTTGGCAATTGCCCTTATGGCACCGGTCTCCACCTCCATCACTATTGCAGTTCCTCCCTCAATGTTCATTCCCTTGGCAAGCTGCTCCCTGAGCGCCTTCTCGGCTGCCTCCTGGATTTCTATGTCTATGGTTGTCTGGATGTCATATCCGTCCTTTGGAGCAATTCCTTCAACACCGGTTACAGGCCTCCATTCGCCTCCCAGCATCTTCTGTATGGTCTGCTTCCCGGGTGTTCCCTTAAGGTAATAGTCGCAGCTGCCCTCAATGCCTACACCCACCCCCTCGGTATTGATGAAGCCTATTGTCCTGTAGGCAAGCCTGCCGTAAGGATTGTTCCTCTTGTACTGCTGCTCCACAATGAGGCCGCCTCTGTTGGCCCCGAGCCTGAGGATGGGGAACTGCTTCACCTGTGCCAGCTCTGCGTAATCAACCAGTCTGTTTCCAAGGGCCTTATATCTCTTCTTCTCCTTTCTGGCCTTCTCAAGGTCCTTCTTGTACTCCCTTGCACTCTTGTCCTTGAAGAAGCCCGCAAGTGAACTGCTCAGCTCATCAATGTACTTCTTGAATGTATCCTCATTTGCCACAACGCAATCCAGCCTTACCCTGTAGTAAGGTACTGATGTGGCCATTGGTCTGCCGTCGCTGGAGAGGATATCACCCCTTATGGCTTCAATCACCTCTTCCCTGTAGGCAATCTCCACGGCTGTGGTATCTGTAGGATTTATGAACTGCATATACGCAATCTTTCCCATTATGGCCAGTGCCATAATGACGAAAAGCTTGTAGATGAAAGCCATCTTCTTGAATATGCCTGTTATCATAATCCTCAGTACCTTTCAATAAGTTTTACCGCCTTTGCCGGGTCTTTTGGCTTTGAAAGCCTCGATCCCTGTTCAATGAGCCGTGTCTCCACCTCGTTCCTCTTGCTCAGATACTGCAGCCTTGCCGCCTTTGCGGTGTAATCTGCCTTAAGGTTCTTTAGCTCCTTCTGGTTGCGCCTCATCTGCATCTGGGTGTTCTCCACGCTCAGGTTTATTGAGATGAATGCAATGATGAGGGCAAACAGATACAAAATGAAATATTGGTCAACCGTCTTCAGTCTTGAAAGAATGCGGCCGCCCAATATGTCACTCGCAAAATTGAATCTGTCCTGCCCTTGTCCGTTGCCCATATCAAACCTTATAAAATCATTTCCCTTTAGTGTCAATCATCTGTGCAACCCTCAGCTTTGCGCTCCTGCTCCTTGTGTTTGTTGCTATCTCCTCCTCGGCCGGAAGCACCGGTTTCCTTGTCACAAGCTCAAAAGGTGAGAGGCTCCTGCCGTAAAAATCTTTTCCGTTGTTCCCCTGTGGATTGCCTGTCTTCATGAAGTTCTTCACCATCCTGTCCTCAAGCGAGTGGTAGGTGATTACGGAAAGCCTTCCTCCCGGCCTGAGGGCTGCCAGTGTACCCTGCAGGAAGTCCTCCAGCGACCTCATCTCCATATTCACCTCAATGCGGAGCGCCTGGTACAGCTTTGCCAGGAACTTGTGCCCTGTGTGGCTGTTGTACAGTTTGGCTACCGCCCTGCTCAAATCTCCTGTAGTCTCTATTGGGGCAGCTTCCCTGGCCCTGCATATCAGCTCTGCAGCCTTCCACGGCTTCTCCAGTTCCCCGTATATCCTGAAAATGTCTGCAAGCTCCTCCTGGGTGCATTCATTCACCACATCTGCGGCACTTCTTCCCGACATCCGGTTCATCCTCATGTCCAACGGGGCGTCAAACCTGAATGAGAAGCCTCTTTCCCCTGTATCAAACTGGTGGGAAGAGACCCCGAGATCTGCAAGTATGCCATCCACCTTCCCGGCATAGCCCAGGGCTCTGGTGAAATTATGGACAAACCTGAAGTTGTTGTGGATAAGTATCAGCCTGTCATCCTCAGGGGCGTTGGCAATTGCATCACTATCGCGGTCAAAAGCAATGAGCTTTCCCCTTTTGCCCAACCTGCGCAATATCTCACGGCTGTGCCCGCCTCCCCCAAAGGTTGCATCTATGAATATGCCATTGCTGTTTTCCTCTATATTGAGGGCGGAAATGCTCTCATTGAGCAGAACCGGAACATGATACTCAGACATCCCTGCAAGTTTTTATGGAGTTAACCTAAAATGCTCTGGGCAAGTGCAACGAACTCATCGGAGCCCATCTGCCTGCTGTTGTACTTCTCCTTGGCCCAGATTTCAATCTTATGGTCACTGCCTACAAAGATCATCTCCTTCTCTGCCCCTATGCTCTCAAGGATCTTTTTAGGGATGGTAATCCTGCCAAGCTTTTCATCAGGCTCAACAACCGCCCTGTTCCTCATGTACTCCCTCCAGAATTCGGCATGGTCTTTCCTGAAGAAATTGAGCTTGGATTTCACTTCATTGGATTCAATCTCCCATTGGCTGTAGGTGTACATTTCAAGGCACTCTTCAAACATATCCTTCTTCACCACAAGAGATATCTTCTCTTCAGGGGCAAACACACCCTTGAAGGCAGAGGGAAAAATCATTCTCCCCTTGTCATCAATCTTAACACTGTATTCGCCTATGAATTTTGCCATTTTCTCTCTTTGCCGTGTAATGACGGTTGATGCAAAATTACAACTCTTTTTACATTTTTTTCCAAAAATTTCCACATTTTTCCACAAACTTATCAACAATTAAAAAATGAGGTTTATCTTTACACCGCAAAAGGGGGTGTAAGCCTTTTTGCCAGATGATGTTTTAAACAGTTTTGTTATGAGGATTTTTGTATGCTTCATATTGTCCCTGATATTGTGGGGATGCTCTTCACATGGAAAAGAAAATGTTGAGGTTCAAGAGAATGTGGAGGCACAGCCTGTGCTCAAGTATGGTCTGGAGATTGAGAAGTATGACATTGAGCCCGGTGAGATAGGAAAGGGGGATTATTTTGGCTCCATAATGGACAGGGCAGGTGTAGATCCCAACATGGTGCAGAGGATCCTTGCAGCTTCCAGGGAGGTTTTTGATGTCAGGAAAGTGAAGCTGGGGAGCCCGTATGAGATTCTCAGGGAAAAGGATTCTCTTGGCAGGGCGGCCTATTTCGTTTACGAGCTGGATAACCTCACACATGTGGTGGTCTCATTGAAGGATTCCCTCTACGCAAGGCTGTATGTAAAGGAGGTGGTGCCCGTAAAGAAACAGGCGGAGGTTACAATAAATACCTCCCTGTGGAATGATGTGCAGAAGGCTGGTATTCCGGTAATGATGGCGCTCAAGCTCTCGGATGTATATGACTGTACAATAGATTTCTTTGGGCTTCAGGGCGGGGATTCGTTCAAGGTTATGTATGATGAACTCCAATATGAGGGGGAGTATATGGGATTGGGCAAGATATATTATGCTGAGTTCATACATGCAGGGAAGCAGTATAATGCAATAAGGTTCAATGCAGGGGAGAACAGCAGCACTTTCTGGAACGAGAAGGGTGAGAGCCTTAAGAAGGCGTTCCTGAAGGCCCCTCTGAATTTTACAAGGATAAGTTCAAGGTTCACATACGCCCGCAAACATCCGGTGCTGAAGATTGTGAGGCCTCATACGGGTGTGGATTATGCCGCTCCGAGCGGTACGCCTGTGGTTGCCCTGGGTGACGGTGTGGTTACCCACAGGGGTTGGGCCGGTGGCGGCGGCAATACAATCAAGATAAAGCATCCGGGGAATTATGTGACATCTTACATGCACCTTAAGGGGTATGCCAAGGGAATTTCTGTAGGAACCAGGGTATCAAGGGGGCAGCTGATAGGTTATGTGGGAAGTACCGGTCTCTCTACCGGCCCTCATCTGGATTTCAGGGTGTACAAGAACGGCAAGCCCATTGACCCTCTGAAGATGGAGAGCCCGAGCGTTGAGCCGGTTTCAAAGGAGAAGATGCCCGAATTTGAGGCGCAGATGCAGAAATACAGGTATCAGCTGGACAGCCTCAACTCTGCCGGATATGTGCAGGAATATCTCCGCATCCTTGGCGGCAACTCATAAGGAACCTTTCAATCATCCATCTGCACTCTGCAGCATACAATTGACAAAAGGCATTGTATGGCCGGGTATGCAGCTGATTGCAAGAAAGGGGGAGACGACGAAGTCTCCTCTGCTGCGTCATTGCCTTTGGCAATAACTTGCAACCGTCGAATTAGGTCCCCCCTTTCTTCAATGCATCTGCCAATACCATACAAGTACTTTGATATTTGATTATATGCTGCAGAATGCATTTGTAAGGGAAAACATGAGCCTGAGCGAATGGAGGGTGAGGCGGTAAGAGAGGGGAGAAAATTCATCGCCTTGTGACGGCACATGTCTGACGACGTTAGGCCCCGTTAGGGGCTAAAAGGAGGAGTTTGCCGTCAAGATGAATTTTATTCCCTCTCAGCCTCAGCCGAGACTGAGCGAAGGTTCTTTGTTTTCCTGAGGCAGAATGCATTCCGGCATTTGTAAGCCATGTCAAAGGATATCCATGTGCCTTGCCTAAGAATGAGGTACAACTTAAAGGTTCCTTATTTTTTTCTGATGAGGTTGAGGCCGTCACGCAGGGGGATGATTACGTTTTCCACGCGGGGGTCATCCTTTACCATCCGGTTGAACTTGAGGATTCCCTGTGTCTGGGCATCCTGAGGCACGTTTTCCTGATATACCTTTCCGTCCCAGAGGACATTGTCTGCCAGGATGTATCCTCCCGGGCGTACCATGTCAAATACCAGCTCATAGTAGGTGGGGTATTCCCTCTTGTTGGCATCTATGAATACCAGGTCATACATTTTCCCCTCTTCCCTGAGGCGCAGCAGGGTCTCCTTTGCGTCCCCTATGTGGAGGGTTATCCTGTCTGAAAGGCCGGCCTTTTCATGGGCCTGGAGGATAAGGTCTTCCAGTTCGTCATTGAGCTCCAGGGAATCCATGTGTCCCCCTTCCTTCAATCCTCTGGCGAGGCATATTGCGGAATAGCCTGTAAAGGCACCGAGTTCCAGAATGTTTTCCGGCTGGATCATACTGGCAATGAACTCCATGAGCTTCCCTTCAACCGGGCCGCACAGCATCCTTGCATGGTTGGTCCTCAGGTTAGTCTGTTTCTGCAGCCATTTAAGTACAGGGTCCTGTTCCTGTGAGTATCCGGTTATGTATCCGTTCAAGTCCATATCAGTTGTATATAAGGGTGCTCATCCTTTCCCAGCCCAGGACTTCGGCAGCTGTCTGCTGAAGCTCCTCAGCCGTAATGGATTCAATTCTTTGTCTCATCTGCTCAAAGGTGCTTATCTTGCCGTACATCAGGAGCGACTTGCCCATTGAAAGGCACTGGGCCTCGGCGTTGTCCTGTGCAATGGAGAGCTGCCCTATGAGCTGTTTCCTGGCTGCCTTCAGGGCGGCAGGGGTGAGCCTGTTCTCCACAATCCTGTCAAGCTCCTTCTTTATGAGGGAGAGGCATTTGTCCACATCCTCCCTGTCGCATCCGAAGTAGACGCTGAAGATGCCGGTATCGGCATAAGGGGTATATACAGCTTCCACACTGTATACCAGCCCGTTCTTCTCCCTCAGGGCCATGTTCAGCCTTGAACCTGATGCCGGGCCTCCAAGGATGTTTGTGAGGATGGAGAGGGCTATCCTCCTGGAGTCATATGCCGTGTAGGCGGTCGTCCCCACCATGCAGTGTGCCTGGTGGCTCTTTTTGGAGAGGGATTTGTGGAATATTTTGTTGGGAAGAGGCTGGGGGAGACTTTCATTCCTTTTTCCTGAATCTCCTGTGTCCCCTTCAGTGATTATTTCAATCCCAATTTCCCTGCCCAGATATTTTTCTGCGGATTTCTTTATCAGAGACATGGCTTTTGCCTGAGGGCAGTCCGCAACAATGGTGAATGCCATGTTTGATGGAATGAAGTTGCGGGAGTTGTACTCCTTCATCACCTCTGAATTTATCTTCATAAGGCTCTTCTTCTCTCCCAGAATCTGCATCTGCAGGGGGTGCCCTTCAAACAGGAGCTGCTCAAAATGCTCGTAAATGGCATCAGCGGGAACATCCTTGTAGGAGACAATCTCCTCCAGGATTACGTCCCTCTCCTTCTCCAGTTCCTTCTGCGGGAAAACGGAGGTGAAGGCCAGTTCCATGAGGAGATCAATGGCCTTTGGAAGGTCTTCCTTCAGGACTGTTGAATGAAGTACGGTCTCCTCCTTGGTGGTGTATGCATTCAGCTCGCCTCCAACGCTTTCAAGTACATTGTTTATGCTGTTTGCCCTCCTCTTGGCTGTCCCTTTGAAGAACATGTGTTCTGTAAAATGGGCCAGCCCGTTGTATGCGGGGGCCTCATCCCTTGTGCCGCATTTGGTGGACAACGCGCAGTAGGCCACCGGTGATGCGCTGTGCTTGAATGAGAATCTCAATATATCTTCTTTGCGGGTATCCATAGGTTCTTAAAAAACTCTGCAAAATTAGAATAAAATAGTTATTTTTGTGGATTATGGAGAAATTTATAGTATCGGCACGCAAGTACAGGCCCAACAACTTCCTGAGCCTCGTGGGGCAGGACAGTATTGCTGTAACCCTCAAGAACTCAATACAGAGGGGACAGCTGGCCCATGCATATCTTTTCTGCGGCCCGCGTGGAGTGGGCAAGACGTCCACCGCCAGGATTTTTGCAAAGACAATCAACTGCATGAATCCGGGGGCAGACCTGGAGCCTTGCGGCGAGTGCGAATCGTGCATCTCCTTTGCACAGGGGCGCTCATACTGCATTCATGAGCTGGATGCGGCATCCAACAACTCTGTGGATGACATCAGGCTCCTCACCGAGAAGGTGATGATACCGCCACAGATAGGAAAGTACAGCGTGTATATCATAGATGAGGTGCATATGCTTTCATCTGCAGCGTTCAATGCCTTCCTCAAGACCCTTGAGGAACCCCCTGCACATGCGATATTTATCCTTGCAACAACGGAGAAGCACAAGATACTCCCTACAATCCTGAGCCGTTGCCAGACCTACGACTTCAACCGCATCTCCATAGAGGATATAGTGAAGAACCTCGCCTCCATTGCAAAGAAGGAGGAGATAACCATAGATACCGATTCATTGCACGTGATAGCCCAGAAGGCAGACGGTGCAATGCGTGACGCCCTCACACTGTTTGACCAGTGTGTGGCATTCTGCGGAACACAGATAGAGTACAGCGCGGTAATCAGGAACCTGAATGTGCTGGACCATGAGTATTATTTCAACATAGTGGAAAGTGCCCTTGCAGGGAATTTTTCCCGACAGCTTCTCCTCTTTGATGAGGTGCTTTCAAAAGGTTTCAATGCACTTTACTTCATAGGGGGGCTGGGGAACCACCTGAGAAATCTCCTTGTATGCAAGGATACTTCAACATTGAAGCTGCTGGAGATGGCTCCGGCAGTGGCGGAGCGTTACAAGGCACAGAGTGCAAAATGCTCCGTGAAGTTCCTTTACGAGGCTCTCGGCAATACCACAAAATGTGAAAGCGAGTACCGCCAGAGCAGCAACCAGAGGCTTCTTGTGGAATTCCTGCTTGTAAAGCTCGCACAATTGGCAGGACAGCCGCAGGCCCTGATGGCAGAACCGCTGCAGCAGCCGGCATTCGCAGCCCAGGCACAGAAATTGCCGGCAGCGGAGGAGACCAGGCCGCAGCAGGTGACACCGGCCCAGGAGAAAATTCCTGTACAGCAGCCTGCCCCGCCGCAACCGGCAGTGGAGCACCCGCATCAGAAGGAGCCTGCACCACAGCGGCCTAAGGCAGTGGCGGGCGGACTCTCAATAAAGAATATAATGAAGCAGGCCCAGAGCGCACCTAAAGCGGCGGAGCAGGAACTTGTGGATGCAACTGAGCCGGTTACCATAGAGAAGCTGAATGCAGTATGGGGCAAGATGGCTGACACCCAGAGCCAGTATCCGAGACTGGCATCGGCCATAAGGCAGACGGCTCCTGAACTGAGGGATAACAATACAACCGTTGTTTTCAAGGTGGGCAACAGTGCCCAGCAGAGCTGGATAGAGAAGAACTCCCTGCCTGTACTTACAGGATTCCTGCAGAGAGAGCTCAGGAACGGGGGGATAAAGCTGGTTGTTGAGGTTATTGAGGTGGCGCAGCAGGAGAGAAAGCCATACACACCATACGAGAAGGCAGACCGTCTCCGTAAGAACTATCCGGAACTGGTGAATCTGGAGAAAGATTTGGATTTGGACATTAAGTAGTAGTGATATGCGTTTATATTGTACCGATCTTATAAAGAGATATGGAAAGAGGACAGTAGTAAAAGGGGTCTCTTTTGATGTGGAACAGGGGGAGATTGTAGGACTGCTCGGCCCCAACGGAGCCGGAAAGACCACAAGCTTCTATATGATTACCGGGCTTATCAAGCCTAATGGAGGGCGTATCTTCCTTGATGATGAGGAGATTACGGATCTTCCTATGTACAAGCGCTCACAGAAGGGCCTTGGATATCTTGCCCAGGAGGCATCTGTCTTCAGGAAGTTGAGCGTGGAGGACAACATAATGTCGGTTATGGAGCTGAGTGACCTTACCAGGGAGGAGCGCAAGGAGAGGCTGGAGAGCCTTATCCAGGAGTTCAGGCTTGAAAAGGTACGCAAGAGCTATGGTATACAGCTGTCGGGAGGAGAAAGGAGAAGATGTGAAATTGCCAGGGCACTTGCCAAGGACCCTAAATTCATCCTTCTGGATGAGCCTTTTGCCGGTGTTGACCCGATTGCGGTGGAGGACATCCAGCATATAATTGCAAAGCTCAAGACAAAAAACATAGGCATCATCATCACAGATCACAATGTGCATGAGACACTGGCCATTACAGACAGGGCTTACCTCCTCTATGACGGAAATATCCTGGAGAGCGGCACACCTGAGCAGCTTGCAAACAACCCTGAGGTGAGGAAAAGGTACCTCGGGCAGAACTTTGAGCTCAGGAAGGCAGTGCTCCGCAAAAGGGACGAGGATGAGGAACTTCCCTGCGGTAAATGATATGATTGGCAGCTCCCCTGCAAAAATTGAAAGCATGTGAAGTTTCCAGGCAACAAACTACAAGGCATGAAGAGACATTTCATAATATTGGCAGCTGCACTCCTTGCAGCAATTGCAGTATCCTGCGGAACAAGAGGGCAGGAGCAGGTATATCCTGCAAGGCCTGCATACCTCCAGCCGGGAGATACTGTGGGCATTATGACAGTATCATCCCCTGTGACAGACCGTCCGGGAGAGACTGATACCCTTATAGACATAGTAAAGTCTTGGGGCGTGAACGTGAAGCTTGGGGAGAATGTATTCAAGCTGGAAGCTCCTCCTTTCTCGGTAACGGACAAGGAGAGGGCAGAGGAGTTCATGCGCATGATAAAGGATGACAACATAAAGGCCATAGTATTCTACAGGGGCGGTTATGGGGCCATAAGGACTTTGGAATATCTTGATTTTGAAGAGATAAAGAAGCATCCCAAATGGATTGTTGGCTTCAGTGACGTCACTACTTACCACCTGGCCCTCCAGGGGGCGGGACTGGAGTCCATCCACGGCCCTATGCTCAGTTCATACTGGCTCAAGAAGCGCCCGGATACCGCGGCACTCTCGGTAGGGGATGCCCTTTTTGGAAGGGTTGACGGATACCACATAAAGCCGCACCCTTACAATAGGCTGGGAGAGGCATCAGGCAAGATTGTGGGCGGCAACATGACCTTGATATCAATAGCTGAGGGCACACCATACGACATGCCTGTAGATGACAACACCATCATCTTCATTGAGGAGATAGGGGAGAGCATGAATGCCATAGACGGCATGATGCAGCAGCTTAAGAAATCCGGCAAGCTGGCCAAGGCCAAGGCAGTGCTCGTAGGTAACTTCACCAACATAGATGACAAGGAAGACCCTTGGAACGTAACCCCTCAGGATCTCATCAAGAGGTATACAGACGAACTGCAGGTGCCTGTAGTGTTCGGCTTCCCTGCCGGCCACGGAAGGCCTCATCTTGCTATCTACATGGGACGCGAGGTGAAACTCTCCGTAAGGGCAGACGGAGTGGACATCACTTTCTGAAAATAAGGTTACCGCTTTTACATCTTCTTCAGATATTCAGCGGCGCCTTCCAGCTGCCATTTTGGGGTGGAGGTTGCACCGCATATACCAACTGAATCCTCTTCGTTGAACCACGCAGGGTCTATCTGGCTGCGTGTCTGTATGTGATATGACCTTGGGTTTACAGATTTGCACAAATCATAGAGCACCTTGCCGTTGGAACTCTCCTTTCCGCTGATGAACACAATTACAGAGTGCCTTTTTGCAAATGCCTCCAGGTTGGCATGTCTCTGGGCTACCTGCCTGCAGATAGAGTTATGCGCGGTAAAGTTTTCCAGTGATCCGCCTGCAGCAACAATCCTTTCACGGATGGCATCACAGATCTCCTCATATTCTTTAGGGTCTTTGGTTGTCTGTGAGAAAATCTGTATAGGCTTGGTGAAATCTATCTTTTCAAGGCTTCCAAAGCCATCTACAACTACGGCATCTCCGTTTACCTGCCCTACAAGGCCGTTTACCTCTGCATGTCCTATCTTTCCAAAAATTACAATCTGGCCGTTGTGCTTTGCGTATGTCTCCCTTATCCTGGCCTGCAGCTTGAGTACCACAGGGCAGGTGCAGTCTATAAGGGTAATGTTGTTCGCTTTGGCAATGTAATAGGTTTGAGGCGGCTCGCCGTGGGCCCTTATGAGCACAGTTGTATCCGAGAGCTGCTTCATCCTCTCTATATCTATCACTTCAAGCCCAATCTTGTTGAGCCTGTCAAGTTCCGAGTTGTTGTGTACTATTGACCCCAGGGAGTACAATGCAGCACTCTCCTTAAGGCGGAATTCTGCCTTCTCCACGGCCCTGATAACTCCATAGCAGAAGCCTGATTCTTCATCTATCTCAATTGAAAGGCGCATAATCTATCTCATCTGGAGCCCGAAACGCTCCAATAAAATCCTGTCCAACCATACAAACTGCTCGGGGATGCTCATATTACTGTTGTCCAGCAGTATGGCATCATCGGCTTTCCTCAGGGGCGATACCTCACGGGTCTGGTCTATGTGGTCCCTCTCCTTAAGGTTCTTGAGCACATCATCATAACTCTCCTTGCCACCTGCCTCCTGTATCTCCTTGAAACGCCGTTGTGCCCTTACCTCAACTGCCGCTGTCATGAATATCTTGAGTTCTGCATTGGGAAATACTGAGGTCCCTATATCCCTTCCATCCATCACAACCCCCTTCTCCTGCCCTAAACTGCGGAGAATCTTGTCTATATATTCCCTTACAAATGGGAGCGCGGAAATCTTGCTCACCTTATTGGATATGTTGAGGGTCCTTATCTGTTTCTCTACACATGCATTGTTGAGCCATGTCTGAGACTTTCCGTCGGGACCGGGCCTGAAGGAAACCCTGTTTGCACCAAGTGTCTGCTGCAACCCTTCCTCATCTATTTTGTTCTTATTGTCTATGAATCCGTTGGTATATGCAAAATAGGTTACGGCACGGTACATTGCTCCCGTATCTACATAAACATATCCCAACCTTGCCGCTACCTGCTTTGCAAAGCTGCTTTTTCCTGTTGAGGAATGGCCGTCTATGGCTATGATAATTTTAGATTGTTCCATAAGGGCAAAAGTACAAAAAAACTTATCTTTGTAAAAATATAACAAAGGATGAGAGTTGCGGTTCTGGACTTGGGCACCAATGTCTTCAATATGATTCTGGGGGAGTTCTCCAAAGAGGGTGGATGCAAAACAATAGCTGAATATAAATGTGCGGCCAAACTTGGTGCCGGCGGGCTTTCAAGCGGGCTCATTGCTCCTGTAGCCTTCCAGACGGCAACGGCTGCCCTTGAAAAGATAATGGAGGCAATAGAGGAGGCAGGCGGTGCGGATATGGTGATACCATATGCCACCTCTGCAGTGAGGGATGCCTCCAATGGCTTGGAATTTGCAGAATACCTCAATTCAAGGTTCGGCTTCAAGATAAGGATTATCCCAGGCGAGCGCGAGGCGGAGCTTATCTTCAAGGGTATTATGGAGAGTGTGGGACACCTCAGGGGGCCTCAAGGCAGATTCAGCAGCGGGGAGAACGCCCTTATGCTGGATATTGGAGGGGGAAGCAATGAGTTCATCATTACGGACGGGGCACAGATTCTATGGAAAAGGAGCTTCCCGATAGGTATGGCCCGCATGAGGGAGCAGTTCAACTACCAGGAGCCCCTTCCGGGGAAGGTGATTGGGGAGTTCCTGAAATTCAATGATAATGTGCTTGGGGAGCTTTGGGAGCAGGTGGAGAAGTACAGACCCTCAATATTCATAGGCTCATCCGGCTCATTTGACACATTCAAGGACCTTATCTTCAACTGCGGATACAGGGAACTTCCGTCAATTGGGATAAAGGGTGAGGATTTGAAGGCGCTGAATGATGTACTTGTGGCTTCACTGGCCCATGAGAGGATAAAGATGCCCGGAATGTCCCCAATTAGGGTTGATTACATTGTACTGGCCTCCGTATTCACGCAGTTTGTGCTGGAGAGGGTGAAGCCGGCAACAATATACCAGTCTTCCTATTCACTCAAGGAGGGGGGACTTAAAGAGGAATTTGAGAAATATAAAAATGAACTTATATGAAGATTTTGATTGTTGATGATGAGAAAAGCATCCGCTTTGCATTGAAGGACATTATTGAGTTTGAGGGGCACGAGGTTGCCTTGGCTGCAGACGGAAAGGAGGGGCTTGAAATGGCGCTTGCCACAAATTATGATGTGATTTTCTCAGATATAAAGATGCCGGGGATTGATGGTGTGGAACTGCTGGAGAAGCTTATGGATAACGGGGTTGAGGCTGCCGTTGTGATGATTTCGGGGCACGGCTCAATTGACACCGCCGTAGACTGCATAAAGAAGGGGGCATTTGACTTTATCCAGAAGCCCCTGGACCTTAACCGCATACTCATTACATTGAAGAATGCAACAGACAAGACATCCCTTGTAAAGGAGACAAAGATTCTCAAGAAGAAGGTTGAGAAGGTTGCCGGGATACCGCAGATTGTGGGAGAGTCCCCTGCAATTGTGAGGATAAAGGAGATGATTGAGAGGGTGGCAGCAACTGATGCACGTGTGCTGGTTACCGGTTCCAACGGTACAGGCAAGGAGCTTGTGGCCCGCTGGCTGCATGAGAAGAGCAACAGAAAGAGCATGCCGTTTGTGGAGGTGAATTGCGCCGCCATACCGGGTGAGCTTATAGAAAGTGAGCTGTTCGGCCATGTGAAAGGCTCATTTACAGGAGCCGTAAAGGACCATAAGGGGAAGTTTGAGCAGGCAGACGGAGGTACCCTGTTCCTGGATGAGATTGGGGACATGAGCCTGAGCGCTCAGGCAAAGGTGCTGAGGGTATTGCAGGAGAACAAGCTCAGCAGGGTTGGAAGCGACAAGGATATAAATGTAAAGGTGCGTGTGGTGGCTGCAACCAACAAGAACCTACTTGAGGAGATTGAGAAAGGGAATTTCCGTGAGGACCTTTACCACAGGCTCAGCGTGATTGTGATTCATGTACCTGCCCTTGCAGAGCGTAAGGAGGATATTCCTCTGTTGGTTAACCACTTCATAGAGCAGATATGCAGTGAAACCGGAGCTGCACCAAGGGGCATTGAACCTGAAGCCATTGAGGAGCTGCAGAAACATGCCTGGACCGGGAACATCCGCGAGCTGAGGAATGTGACCGAGCGTCTGCTGATTCTGGGCAACCAGACAATAACCAGGGAGGATGTGCAGATGTACGCCTCACCGCTATTCAGGTAGTGCCGCCCAGCCTCAACGGCCTGTTGGCAATGAAGGAATACAATAAGAATAAATAATTTGAAAGTATATATGAGTACAACAGTTTTGATAAAGACCACTTTAGGTGACATTAAAGTTAAATTGTATGATGAGACACCCCAGCATAGGGACAATTTTATAAAACTTGTGAAGGAGGGCTACTACAACGGTACCCTTTTCCATAGGGTTATAAAGGATTTCATGATTCAGGGAGGTGATCCGGATTCAAAAGGTGCCCCTGCAGGCAAATCCCTTGGTACAGGCGGCCCAGGCTATACTGTTCCTGCTGAGATTGTATACCCGCAACTGTTCCACAAGAGGGGAGCATTGGCTGCAGCAAGGCAGGGTGATGAGGTGAACCCGCAGAGGAATTCGTCGGGAAGCCAGTTCTATATTGCATGGGGAGATGTATACACCGGCGGCAAGCTGGGGCAGATGGAGAAGCAGATGAACATGATGATGGAGCAGGAAATCTTCAACTCGTTGGCAGCAGAGCGCAAGGCCCAGATTATGGACCTGCGCCGCAACAGGGACCAGGCAGGGCTTATGGAGCTGCAGAACGAGCTGATTGCCCTTACCAAGGAGGAGGCCAAGAGGAGGGGCGGCTTCAAGTTCACACCCGAACAGAAGGAGGCATACAGCACAACAGGCGGTACACCTCATCTGGACAACCAGTACACAGTTTTTGGTGAGGTAATTGAAGGACTTGAGATTGTAGGTAAAATCCAGGAGTGTGCAACAGCCCACGGAGACAGGCCTAAAGAGGACATTTCAATGACAATGGAGCTGCTGTAGCAATTTTTTTTTACGTTTATAGGTACTCAACATTCATTCTGTAGCTCCAGCGGCCGAAGTAGAGGTTTTCGCCTCTCCATTCAACCTCGCCGCGCTGGAAATCTACGGTTTCGCTGCGGAGGTGGTTCTTGGCAGGGAAGAAGTTGCCGGAGTAGTCTTCGTTTACATAGTATCTGTAACCGTCTATACCGCCGAGGTAGAAGTGGTATACATCGTCGTTTTCGTTAGGGACGAGGCCGAATGATACATCTACTGGTACCCAGCCGATTCCTTCAAAGTATGCCTGAGCCCAATCGTGGAGGTTGATCTCTCCAGGGTGGAGCATCCAGCCGCTTTGCCATTTTGCAGGGATGCCGGCGTAGCGGGCCATGGTGATGAAGGTGAGGCCTACCTGGCCGCAGTCTCCGTGGTTGTTCTTGAGTACGTATGCTGGGATGTTGTCCAATGTTGCATATTCCCTGGCACTTGCCCAAGGGTATGTCTTGGCAATGTGGTCAAATATCTTCTGGGCCTTAACCAGCGGGTTGGTTTCCCCGGCAATGATGCTGTCGGTGAGGGCCTTTATTTCAGGGGTGAAGATTACATGGGTCTTGCGCTCTGCAGTGTATTTCTTGTAGAGCTCAGACTCTGTGTCGTATGGTTTCACATCCTCAGGGCCGAAGTTGAACCAGTGGTCTGCAATCTCAAGCTCCAGCTCATAGCCGAACTTTATTGCACTGTCCTTTACTGCAGGGGCCTCCATGTAGATGCTCTTGTGCTCATATTCGTCGGGAGAAATGATATAATCCTTGTTGGTGGTAGAGAGGAGCTTTACATTGGTGCTCCTCTTGCTCTCCCTTGGGTAAGGCATCCATACGCGGATTATCTCCCCCTCAGGCACCTCGTTAGGTTTTACTGTGATTGAGTAGTTGATTTTGAACTTCTTAGGGGTGCTGAGGTTCTCTATCTTGTCTTTTGAGGTCTGGGCCACAACTGAAGGTATGTAGTCTGCAAGGAAAACATCCAGCTCATCTGACTGCCTTCCCTTCACGTCCCAATGGGCCTGCGCCTCCTTGCTGATCCTGAAGAGGTTCCTTGGAGCGTTCCAGAAATATTTCTTCACACCGTCTATCATCATGCACTCAAGGGCGCCGGTGCTCTCCCAATTTACAAGCTGCTCCTCAGTAACATCAGGGATAATGTTCTTGATATATGCCACAACGGTGGTATCATCCTTTGAGAAATCCTTGCGGATGCGGTTCATTGTCTGAACTTTGGCATCCAGATCCCAAATCTGCCCCGGAGTGAGCTCCTCAGTGGCAATCTTGAGCTTTATCATCTGCTCCGCTTGGGTAAAATTCCCCTTGGCAATAGCCTCATCTATGTTCTCGTCTGTGATTTTGGGCATCTGGCAGGCGTACACTGCAAACGCCAGAACTAAAAGTGCAAATAGTCTTTTCATGGTGTTTTGGTTTTGTAGAGACTAAATTAGCAAAATGTACTGAGATTGGAGCAATAAATTGGGAAAAAGTGATAACATTAAAGATTGAACAAGGCGGAGTGGAACTTGTTGTTATGGCAGAAAATTTGTAGATTTGCTCAAAGTAATGTTTGTGCGATGCCTAAGATATACGAATATTTTGGATTTGTTTTTTTCTTCTTCTCAAATGAGCATGAGCCTATTCATGTTCATGTTATGAAGAGTGGATATCAAACAGTGTTTGAACTTATACTGATGGATGGTGAGTTGACCGATATTCGTACAAGGTCAGAGGGGGGTTATCCTCTCCTTAACGAGAAAGATGCAAAAACCGCAGAAGAATTTATTAGAGCCTACTACAAAAATATAGTAGAAAAATGGATGAATTTTTTCGTCCTCAAAAAGAGAGTACGCTGTACACAAATAACTAAAAAGATAAAATAGCAAGGTATTAAAGTAAAATAATATACAATGGAAACCACAAGATTATATATAGTGCGTGCAGAATATGCTGGTGATGTGAGTCTTCACATATTCTTTAGTGATGGCACGTCGCAAACCGTGGATTTCAAGCCATTTATCCTTGCACATCCACACCCTCAATATAACAGATATATTGAGCCTAAAAACTTCAAAAAATTCTCTATTGAGCATGGAAATGTTGTTTGGGGTAAGAATTGGGACATGGTTTTCCCTATTGAACAGCTTTACAGAGGTATAGTTGCTTAGTAGAATATAATCCTTCCAGGCATTATGTTCTTTTGTGTAAGTCTTGTAATATGAGGTATATAGAAAAAGATACTGGAATTCCAGTATCTTTTTCTGTTTTTTAAACTACTGTAAATAAGTTAGTTGTATAAAAGGACAACGTAAAAAGCTGTTATAGTATTGATACCATTACGGCTAATTAATATTTATCACTGTAGTGCCGTTAGGATAGGTTACACTCTCGTTATTACCTATTTTTACCACAGCTTTACCATATGTATCATCGCTGTATGCAGCTGCGTTAGTGATTGTGCAGCCTGATACAGTTGCGTTGCCGGATGCTACATACAAACCATGAGCGCCGTATGTACATTTGGCAGTAGCAGTCACATTAGTAAGAGTTGCAAACGAAACATCTACACTGATACCGCCCGAACCGGTAATAGTACTGCCTGTCATTGTCATATTTGACAAGAAATATCCGTGGATGGCATACCTATGCTGTGAATGCTGTTCATTATTGATGAAAGTCGAATTGAATGTTCCACCGTTTATTGTAGCGGTAACATTAGCATCAGCAACAGTTTTTCCTTCCAGTTTTGTAACCCCGGTATCACCCCAGTTTCTGAAACATACAGTATTAGAAGTTATGTTTGCACTCTCCATTGTTATCTGGTTCATATTACATACAGCAGCGCCATTGCTTCCATCACCTTCAAAAATAATTGTACCGTTCTTGATGGTCAGATTCGCTTTATTAATCAAACCGTATGAGATATTCCCTTTAATTGTAAGAGTCTTTCCACCCAGATCAAGTTCCAAATCATTTGAAATGGTAATGGTTCCTGAAAGATTTACAGCGTCTGCCAATGTAACTGTTCCTCCTGCAGCGATTGCTTTGCTTAACTCGTATTCAGCAGGAGTCATTATTTTAACGCCCTCTGGAAGTGTACCGATATTTTCAAGATTACCGCCATTATTAATGATAATTGCACTACTTGTTGCGCCGTTTAGCTCAATACCCTTAAGGGTAGATCCGGCATTTACCTGAACATTACCTTGTTTTACAATTACTTTTTCAGCAGTTACACCGTTTCCAAGAATCAAGGTGTTCTCGGCGGTTGCTGCGGTTATTGAGGTGTAGGTTGTTGTTCCGCTGAGCTCAACTGTTGCTTGCGGAAGGTTTATATCCAAAGTCCTTGAAGTGCTTCCACCGTCAATAGCGATGTTTACATTGCCTGTGATTGTGGCACCGGATTCTTGGCTTACAGATAAGTCAGTAGCATCAGTACTGATAACCATATTCTTATTGTCATTGGCGCCCAATGATACTGTACCGCTTGTATAGGTAGTTGCAGAAGCGTTGGTATAGTAAATATAATTCTTTGCTGCAGTGAGTGCCTTAGGATAAATCAGGGTAAGGTCACTTTTACCTTCTCCTTTTGCCTTTATGGTCAAATCTGTGTAAGTGCCTGCAAAGATAGGGAAGTAAACAGTCTGGTCAGTACTTGTACCATTAAAGGTAATAGATTTGCTGTCTCCTGTTAAAGTGGCAGCAGGATCACCATTTGCATCCAAAGCAATTGAGTAGCTTCCCGACAGATTGCTTGTTGCAGATGACAACTCAATTGAGGTGTATCCAGCAGGGATATTGCTTGTAGAAACTTTAACCAAAGAGCCCGCATTTTTGAATGCAAGGGCGGTGCCATTGGCTTTGGCAGCCATAGGTCCTACCTTTTCAGTTGAAGAGTAGGTGTAGGTGCTGCTTGTGCTGAGGCCTGATATTGTTCCATCTGAATATGTTGCACCCTCAGTATAAGGATATACCGCTGCAAGAACGGTCGCATCAGCAGCCAGTTCAAAATCAGTATCTGCTTCAATGAATATTCCTTCAGTAGTTCCTTTACCGCTGTTCAATACGTATTGTACATTAGTTACGGTGTTTCCTTGCTGTACAAATACAGATATCTTGTCATAGTTTTCCCACACTACAACATTGCCATTGGTGCCATCCTGCAATGTTGCTTTTGTGTCTGCAGCATTCTCTATTGTTGCCACAAGGGTCTCAAGGCCTGAACCTACAGGCATTGTCTCTTCTTTTTCACAACTGGTAAGGACCAATGCGAAAAGAGAAATTATTGCAAGTAATTTCTTCATGATAAATTCAGTTTTGTTTGTTTTAGGTTAAGTGATCCGTTACCAGGCCTGCTCATTATAAGGCTCTGTGTTTGAAGTGTTGCTTGTAGCAAAACCTTTCTCTATATCTACCTCAATTATTTCAATTTGAGGAGACTCGTATAATTTCTTGTCTTCCATTGTAAATTATTGTTTATAGTTTGTTAATGAATTCTGCTTGCTTAGTGTGCTGTTCTTGCCCGTTAGGGGCAAAGATAACTCAAGATGCAGAGTATTGCCGGGGTTTGGTGTAGTCAATACAGCTACATGTAGAATAAATGGCTACAGACTATGTTTGGAATTTATCTGTCGGGAATAGAGGGCGAAGAAATCTGTGTTGAGGATTTTGCAGATGCGTTCCAGCTCGTGGGTGTCTATGGAGCGTTTTGAGAAGATTTTGTACACATTGGTCCTGTGGCAGGAGAGCTCGGAGGCAAACCAAACTACGGTTTTCCCCTGCTCGTTGAGAGTCTCCTTTATAAGCTGCCCTATGTGCATTCTTTCCAGGTGTCTCCGGGGGCCCCCAGCCCGGAGCGGATAAACAAAAAAGACGTGGGAGTCTTGTTTTGCTTATTCTACAATTCGGGCTCTAGCATTGCCTTAGGAAAGAATAAGCAACGCCAGTCAGCCCACGCCTGAGTGATATATAAACACACAACAGGAGAAAATGGATGTGTAAAACTGACTTTCAGTTACATGCATTTCCCCGGCCGTGCAAATAAATCACACAACGCAGACGCTTTTGTTGCCATAATCCCTTTCCTTTTGAATTTGCTAGATTCGAATTGTAGAGATTAACGCAAAAAACGCCTTTTCAATTATATGACTCCCGCCGCCCTATGGAGCCAACTGGAGTTTAGCAAAAATAATGAGTATTTGTCTAAATTACAAACTTGTACTATATTTGCACCACTTTTGAAGAAATTATCAATTAGAGAAAATTTATATGGCAACTACTGCAGATTTTAAGAACGGCTTGTTCTTCAATTACAACGGCAAACCTTGTCAGTTGATTTATTTCCAGCATGTGAAACCAGGTAAGGGTCCTGCTTTTGTAAAGACCAAATTCAGGAACCTTGAGAATGGTAAAATCCTTGAGAACACTTTCAGTGCAGGTGAGAAGATTGAGATCATCACTGTTGAGAGAAGGCCTTACCAGTTCCTTTACAAGGATGAGACAGGTTACAACTTCATGCACAATGAGACTTTTGAGCAGATCCACCTTGAGGAGGATTTCGTAGACAATGCAGACCTTATGAAAGAGGGCCAGTATGTAGAGATGATGTTCCTTGCAGATGAGGAGAGATGCCTTACTTGCGAGCTTCCACAGTTTGTTGAGCTTGAGGTTACCTACACCGAGCCTGCTGTTAAGGGTGATACAGCTTCTACCAACGCCCAGAAGGAGTGTACCCTTGAGACTGGTGCAAGAATCATGGTTCCTTTGTTCATCAACCAGGGTGAGAAGATCCGCGTTAAGGTTGAGGACAGAAGCTACGGTGAGCGCGTAAGGTAATACCTGCTCTGCACGAGAGATTCAATAAATGACAAGTCCCCGCTGGAAAATTTTTCTGGCGGGGATTATCTTTTATATAAATTACTGTATTGCATAGAGCGGAAGACAGGTCATCTGCCCCTGCTCTACATATGGCATCATGGAATATCTGATAGCATGAATATCAGGGTTCTGTTTCAGGAAATTGCTTAATGAGTTTGCCCTAACATTGCTCTCTGCCTTTACTTCTATAGGCAATAATTTTCCATCTCTTTGAATGATGAAATCTATCTCC
This sequence comes from Bacteroidales bacterium, assembly GCA_017482565.1. Lineage (GTDB taxonomy): Bacteria > Bacteroidota > Bacteroidia > Bacteroidales > UBA932 > Egerieousia. Next base: position 74,001 of record JAFUMO010000068.1, read on the forward strand.
AGTCTTGTTCCGTTATCAGGTTTATGGTAGAAAATGTTCTCTTCTCCGTTGCTTTTCATTTCGCCAAGGACAAACTGCTCTGTCATCCCCCCTTTATATTCAGTAAATATGTCGTTCTTGATAAGCACTTGTTTTGCCTCTGTTCCCACCATTGCTCCAAGAAGGCCAATATCAAGTGTAAATAATTTGAATGCAGAAGTATCCTCATATACTTTTAGTGGAAGTTTGCATTCTTTGCATAGAGGAACTTTGTAAACAAGGCCTGCATCTACAAGCCATTGTATGGCTATCTCAAAATCTTTAGCCCTTGCACCTTGCTTAAGGGAACCATAGATGAATTTTTTATTCTCCTTGAACAATTGTGAAGGCATAGTTTGCCATACAAGTCTGATTCTTGCAATCTGGTCTTTTGGAGCATGTTTGGAGAAATCTTTTTCATATCCCTTCAAGATGGCCTTCTGAACCTCCCTTACAGCCAATAGCCCATCTGTTTCTACAAACATCTTTACAGCCTCAGGCATACCGCCTACATAATAATATTGTCTGAGCAGATCTACATATTTTTCATGAATCAGATTAGTGGTGGCATAATCTTTATCTTTGATTAGTTTATATGCTTCAGCCTCTCCTTTTGCAAGGAGAAACTCTTCAAAATTCAGGGGATAGACATTGATTTCGTCAACTTTGCCAACGGGATATGAAACATCTCTGTGTAGGGATATGCCCAATAATGATCCGGCAACGGCAATATGATATTCCGGTGCTTCCTCATAAAAATATTTCAATGATTCAATTGCTTCAGGGATATCCTGAACTTCATCAAGGATAATAAGCGTATCTCCAGGGGTTATATCAATTCCTGACAAGGCCCTAAGCGCTCTGAGTATTCTTTCTGTATTGAAATCTTGAGAAAATATATCCTTCAGAACCTGATTCTTCCTACATACAAGGTATGCCACCTTGGCAAAGCATCTGTCTCCTAATTCTTGTAGAAGCCAAGTCTTGCCAACCTGCCTTGCTCCATTAAGGATGAGCGGTTTCCTCTCCTTTTTGTCTTTCCATTCAATAAGTTTTTGAAATACAATCCTTTCCATGTCTATTACTACATAAATTCGCAGATATTTTAATTGCAAAGATACATTTTTAAGCAGATAAGATAATGTGTCTGCTACATTTTTCTGCACATAAAACTTCTTTAAAATTATACAATTTTGTCCAAAAAGAAAACTTTTATTACTTTTGCACTGCTCCGGCCGGCTATGTTGGCTGGGGGTTATATAGGGTACATAAAATAAGAGACGTTTTTGCGATAATCTCTATAATCCGAATCCAGCAAATTCGAGTCAGAAAGAGGTTCATGCAACAAGGCGTCTGCGTCTATAGATAGTAAGGTCATGGTAGCGGTCAGCCACATGGCCCTATTGCTATTTCCATTCTGACGTGGGCTGGCTGGAGTTGCTTATCCATTCTGAGAGGCCGTGCTGGAGCCCGGATTATTGGATAAGCAGGACAGATTCCCACGTCTTCTTTTTGTATTACCTGCTGTAGGGGAATTGCGGCAAATGAATACCTATGCTTCACACCTGATGAAAAGGATTTTATTTGTCATGCTGATAATCTGCATATGTTCCAGAATGTATGCACAGCAGCCATATGAGGACAATAAACCTGTCTCAGACACCCTTGAGGTGTATTTCCACCAGGGCAGCTCCAGATGGGATCCGTCATACATGGGCAATGAGGGGCGCATGAGAGCCTTTGTGGAGAGATTCAGGGTCCTTACATCAGACAAGGTATTCAACAAGATTTCCAAGATACATATAGTTGCCGGCTGTTCACCTGAAGGATTATGGGAATACAACCAGCGCCTTTCAAAAAACAGGGCATCACGCATAAGGGGTGTCCTCAATGAGTACATCTCCCTTCCGGACACAATGATAGTGGAGAATGCTGTGGGCATCAATTGGGCCGAGCTTAAGAAGATGGTCCTTGCAGACCCAAATGTCCCATACAAGGAAGAGGTTCTTGAAAAGCTGGAGGCACCGGAGGTTGTAAAGAACGCCTACGGCAAGCTTGTGGAGGTAAGGAAGCTCCGCCTCATGTACCTCAGGGATGGCGAGCCTTGGAGATACATGTACAAGAAATTCTTCCCAACTCTCAGAAGCTTCAACCTCCTCATAGTGATAGAGTGGGAGAAGCTTGAGGCAGTGAAGCTGGAAGTAAAGAAAGAGGAGCAGCCCCCAATCCTGCCAATGGTCTCTTCTTTCTTCCCGATAGCCTATCCATATCAGCTCCCTCCTCCAATGGAATCGCAGCCGACCCGCAACCCATTCTACATGGGAGTAAAGACCAACCTGCTTTATGATGCAGTAGCAGTGCCGAATGCGGGAGTTGAGTTCTATCTGGGCAGTGATTGGTCAGTAACCGCCAACTGGATGTACGCATGGTGGAAACACGACATGAAGCACTGGTACTGGAGGGTATACGGCGGAGACCTCGGATTCAGGAAATGGTTCGGCAATGCAGCGCATGAGAAGCCCCTCACCGGGCACCATATAGGATTATACGGACAAATGTTCACCTACGATTTTGAGACCGGCGGACGCGGCTACATGGGCGGTGAACCGGGCGGCACAATGTGGGACCAGGCCCACTACGCAGGAGGTGTGGAATATGGCTATGCATTGCCTATAGGGAAGAGACTCAATTTGGATTTTGTGATAGGCATAGGCTATATGGGTGGCAAATACCATGAGTATCTGCCTGAGGATGACTGCTATGTATGGCAGGTGACCAAGGAGCGCCACTGGTTCGGCCCAACCAAGGCTGAAATCTCATTGGTATGGCTCTGGGGTCATGGCAATGTAAACAAAAGAAAAGGAGGCCGCAGATGAGAAATGCTGTACACATACTCCTTACCCTTCTGATGCTGGCTGCAATCTCCTGCACCCACAAGGAACTCTGTCTCCACCATCCGCATGAGGTAAAGCTGAAGGTGGAATTCAACTGGCAGAACGCTCCTGAGGCCAACCCGCAGGGTATGTGTGTCTTCTTCTATCCGGTGGAGGGGGGAGCGTATACAAGGATGGATTTCAAGGGAACCCAGGGCGGTTACATAGAACTGAGCGTTGGAAAGTACCACGTGCTCACATACAATAATGATACAGAGGTATCCCAGTTTGCCAACAGCCACGATTTCAAGACACATCTGGCCTATACCAGGGAAGGAAGTGTGCTGGAGCCTGTATTGGGGAACTCTGCAGCAAAGGCACCCCGTGCAGAGGGCTCAGAAGAAGAGAAAGTTGTAATCACCCCGGATATGATTTGGGGATGCACTGCATTTGATGTGGAGGTGACAGAAACCGGCATCTCATACAACTGTGTGCCATTCATTTCCAAAGGGGACCCTGTAAACGTGCAGGTAGAAGAACATGTCATCACCCTTTATCCCGATGATTTGTTGTGCCACTACTCCTACGAAATCCGCAACGTGCAGAACCTCAAGCACGCCACCCAGATGTGTGCCTCACTCAGCGGAATGTCCGGTGGAGCACTCCTCAGTACCCTGGAGCTGCTGAAGGAATGTGTAACCCTACCGTTGGAGGCTAAGATAAACAGAGAAACATCCACCATAACAGGCGAGTTCCTCACATTCGGACACCATCCTCAGAATGCAGCACCCCACAAGATGCTCCTCTACGTATGGATGGACGACGGCCAGAAGCTCTACTTCGGCTCAGACGATGAGGACTTTGATGTAACCACCCAGGTTCACTCCGCCCCCAATCCAAAAAGGGTACACCTGATAATAGACGGCCTTGACCTGCCAAAACCAATTGAAAACGGCAACGGCTACAAGCCTACTGTAGATGACTGGGAGAGTGTATACGAAGATGTGATAATGTAAATTAAAACCAATTATAAATTTTAAATAACTTGTTATGAAAAAACTATTTTTTGCAATGTTGGCGCTGGTAGCGTTGGCATCTTGCTCAAAAGACGAGGTTGTACAGCTCAACCAAGATGAAATCAAATTCAGCGTGGTGGCGGAGAATACAACTAAGGCTGCTAATGTCTATTGCCAGAATAATTTGATTAATAGCTTTAAAGTTTGGGCCGAGTATACTGAGGATGGGAGTAAATGGAGCAAATATTTTGGTCCTGAGACAATGACAAAGTCTGATGCAGGAGTGTGGGAGAGCACAGCTGCCCACTATTGGCCAGATCTTGGTACTGCTGATGATAATAAAACTTTGAGGTTTTATGCTGTGGCAGGAGCAACTAATGTAAATATAGTTAATGATGCAGATAATAGTGCATGGGCTGGTGAGGGTAAAGCTCCAATTATTAAAGATTTTACCCCAAATACTAATGTAGCTCTACAAGAGGATCTGTTGTATGCTGTAACAAATACAAAAGTAAATCCTACAAATGGTACTGAAACTTTGAATTTCAGACATGCGCTGTCTCAGATTGTTTTCAAGGCTAAAAACCAGAATCCTAACATTTATGTGGAGATATATGGAGTAAGTGTCTGCAATGTTGTGGGTACAAAAACATTTACTTTTAATCAAGCTGGAACGGAATCCCAATATATAGATCATCAGCAGAGTACTAATGTAACTATATCAAACCAAGGTGCTTGGAATTATACAGTTACAAACCAAACAACTCCTAAAGATAAAGGGACTGTCTCATATGAGGTTGATAGTGAAACAGCGTTGGCTGTACTCGATAAAATAGATGCAAACGATGTGACAAGGGATATTACAGCACAAAATAATACAGGTAAAGAATATTGCTCAAATGCAATGCTTCTTTTGCCTCAGACAACAGATGCGTGGGAGCCTTCAACTCAGTGGCCAAGCCCAACTTATGAAGAAAATGCGAATGATAATATTGTAAAGCAACCAGGTACCTATTTCTTGTTGAACTGTAAAATCTGGAATAAGAGTGGCAATTCTGTTGCCAAAGACAATGGTGGCAATATTACAGATGTATTGTTGTGGGATAATCAAAAACTTAAGGATGGTAGTACAACAGAATACGAAGACCAGTTTATTGCAATCCCTCAGGCTGCAAATTGGGAGCAAGGCAAGAAATACACATATACATTCGTATTCACTACACAAGGTAATGGAGGCTATGATCCAGATCCAGATCTTCCAGATCCAGATCCAGTACTTACTCCTATAGTTGTGAATGTAACTGTTGATGATTTTACAAATGGCACATCTACAGTTATAGATATGAATGCAACAGGTACTGGTAGCAGTACTACAAGTGGTAAGATCTAAAGAGAGTTAGAATAGATAATAATTTATCAAGCAACTTTTAAGTCGGAAGGGGTTGAATGTCCCCTTCCGATTACTGATTTTTAATGATTCTTCCCCTGATAAAATAGCTGGATATAAACATGAAGAGGTACTTTTTTTGTCTTTTGGTTGTATTTGCGTCAATAGCATCCTGCGAAAAGGATGAAAATGTAGGTATGGGCCGAAAGTCCAAGTTTATAGGTTATGATATTTTACTATCAGATGATTTTAAGCTAGGTAAAACCAAAAGTGAAGAGACTGTCGGCGAATACAAAAAGGTCACCATTGATAAGTTTGAAGGGGAGTTAGGGGGAGAGTCTTTGTATCTGCATACAATTGAGCAGGAGTGGCAGCCTGATACCCAGGCAACTAAGGGTGCTGTAATCTCCTCTCTTGCAGGTAAGGGGATGGGCGTTTCAGCATGGGTGTATAAAACAGATGCCTATGCAGGAGGCCAGTCCTATTTTTCAAATGATCAGCATTCGGTAGGCTCAGGCGCGGTAACAACCGGCCGCTACTGGCCACAACAGAAAGATGGCTGGAACTTCAGGTTCTATGCCTATGCACCTGTTGATGCCCAAAATGGCGAGGTTTCAACTGAGGGGAGTGTATCCTATGTAAAGCTTCCAGATGCCTCAGAGTGGACCGGCGGTGTCCCTTCATTCTCATATACAGTTCCATCAGATGTAACAAAACAGGCAGACCTGCTTGTAGCCTCAAGTGATGTGCAGAACTCTTCTGCTGATTACGGAACTTCAGTCCCAATGGACTTCGGGCATGCACTTACAGCGGTGCAGTTCAAGATTGCAGAAAGTGTCAAAAATTTTAAGTTGTACAGTATAAAACTTAGTGGCGTAAAGAACAGCGGAACATACAAGTATGCTTTTACTGAGAATGGAGATGGAAATAATACTACACAGACTCATGATGGCGGGCAGTGGAGCGGCCAAAGCGGTTCCGGCGAATACTTGCTTGATTTCACCTCTGGAAAGCTGGATGAGTTGGATAAAAATGACATAGAAGAAGAAAAGAATTGTTTTTTGTGTCCTGGTGCTGTGGTTGAACTTAATGAAGATGAAAGCGGGTATGTCTTGTTCATGATGCCACAGGACCTGACTGTGGATGCAACTATTACAATGACAGGTTATGATGTGGAAAAAAATGTTCCTGTAGAACTTACAGCATCAATAGGAGGTGATGGCAAGAGCTGGAAAAAAGGTCAGAGAGTTGTTTATATCCTTTCTGTTACAGATGTTTTTGTTGAGTATGTATTTGAGGTGGTAGAGTCAACATCGTTGCCGGATGATTATTATGATAATATGCACGAGGCCATTCCTGATACAAGAATAGTTCCTTTTTATGGTCAATTGGACAGATCATTTAAGGTGAGAAGTTATAAAGCAACTATAAAAAGGGATGAAGTTACAATTAAGCCCTTGCCTTGGAATATTAAATCAACTATCCCAAATTGGATTGACCGAATTTCAACAACAAGTGGCTTAGGTGGTACAACCGTTGAATATGTTGAAACAGTAGAATATGATGTGATTTCCCAGACTCCTATCTGCAGTTCTTTTGAAGGTACAAGTTCACATGAGAATATGAAGAACTTTAAATATGATAATGTATCCAAGTATGCGGCGTATGACCTGTCTATGGTTGGAGGTACCAGGAATACTGCAAACTGTTATATTGTAGATGCTCCAGGATACTATAAACTGCCATTGGTGTATGGTAATGCCATTACTAATGGAGATACGAATGAATCGTCTTTTATGTATAGTGGAAGTTCCACATATTATAAGTACAATCAAGCAAAGTTGCAACCGTCAACATCAGAAACAGCGTATACAACTGCTAATTACGATGTAATGCAGAATTTCCATAGCTATGCCGGTTCCGGTTATGAGATAAATAAGCCATGGATAACAGATGAGTGGGTTAATGTTAATGATATAAAAGCAGAGGTGGTTTGGCAGGATGAACCATGTCTGGTTACAGAGGCTGAGGTGGTAATAGAAGGTGACGGAAGACCATATTTGCGCTTTAGAGTTAGGGAGGATTGTATATGCGAGGGGAATGCAGTGGTAGCTATAAAATTGAAAGAGACAGAGGGTGTAGAAAATGAATATGGACAGGGAACTATTTTTTGGAGCTGGCATATATGGATTACTGATAAAGGCCAAACTGTTATGAAATTATCGAATAATCTGTTGGATAGTGATGGTGATGATGCTGTAAATCAGCATCAATTTGAACTGATGAATGTTCCGCTTGGTTATTGTAATGCTGAAGAAAAGGTATATGAGCCAAGAATAGCACAATTGGAATTCAGCCAGTTTGAAGATGGTAGTGAAAGGGCGACTAAAGTATTTTCCATTACGCAGGTTGGTGATAACCCTTATACGGAACGGCATCCCGACAATATTGTATATTATCAGTTCGGAAGAAAAGATCCTATTATTTCCGGATATCAACACCCGCTTAAAGGAGGCAATAACAAGCCTTATTACACAGAGCGAAGATTGAGATATTGCGAGGGATATGGTGGTGGGCGAGTGGGATTCAGCCAGCTCAGTGACTGGAACGACCCTGCATCTGCCGGGAAAAGAACCATACATACTATAGCAGATGGAATATTGCTGCCTGGACAAATGTTTGAGGCTCCACAAAAATTCCTCAGTACAGCAGATGCAAATGCCTCTTTAAGGATAAGACATTGGTATGATGACGCTCATTTGGCGGGAAATGAAGCAGTTAATACTCCTGATGGTACAGGGTTCTATATAAATCTGTGGAATAATAAAAACAGCGACATGCCAATGTTTACATATAGCAAAAGTGCAACATCCAATGAGGTGTACGTGCAGCTGGATGGTATGGTACAACAAGGTATGGCCAAGACTATATATGATCCATCTCCTGCCGGGTATGAAGTGCCGGTTATAGATGCATTTGCCGGTCTGACATCAGGAGGATTGAATTATGAAGATGCAGTAACTTTCAATAATCAGTATAATCCTTCATTTTATACGGCCCCACACTTATATGCTCCAGAAGGTATAAGTTTTAAAGATGATACTGGCGCTGAGTTTAAAATAGGGGCATTTGGTTACAAGTCAGATGTAAATGGTACTATTATGCAGTACGGAATTTATGGAGGAGCTTTGACATCTAATCCAATCTGTGTTCAATGGTCTAATGATGATGAATCACAGAGTTGGTTAAATCCATATTTCCTGATAGGCTCATCAAGGTTGTATTTTATAAGGTCAACCAATACTTTCTGGCCAATTGCATCAAGCAGTTTTGCACATGCTTTCCCTGTAATCCCTGCAAAGACAAGTGCAAACCCAATCTCATCCCAATCAACTGAATAACTCATTTACATGATTAACCTAAAATAACTTTTTTCTTAATCCGCTGCATATGGCACCTGCCGTGTGCGGCGGTTTTTGGGGGGGGGAAGGGCTCTGTCGGGACATATTCTATGCTCCCTTGAGTCTCAAGCCATTGTTTTCTTCTTTTCCTACAATTCAACGGACAAAGTATATGTATTTAATAAAAACTATGGATTTCTTGCACGAATGATAATTTTATTTGTACTTTTGCATCATCGTAACCGCCGTTACGGTAATGTGCATTACGATAAAACTTATAGCTATGAGATTTTTTGATAGAGAACAAGAGTTTGAAAAGCTTAGAGAAATTGAGGAATTGTCTCATGAGGTAGCCCAATTTACTATCATTACGGGAAGACGTCGTATTGGTAAGACAGAGATGGTCAAGAAGTTTTATGAGAATAAGACAATGTTATACTTTTTTGTTGCTCGTAAAGCAGAAGCCGATCTATGCGATATCTTCATTGACGAGATTTGTACTAAACTCAATTTACCCATGCTTGATAGCAAGGGAATGTCTTTTGCTGCCGTATTCAAATTCATTATGGAATTGTCTCAGACTCAGCATATCAATCTTTTTATTGATGAGTTTCAGGATTTCTACAGGGTAAATCCATCTATCTATTCCGATATGCAAAACATATGGGATAGCTATAAAAATAAGGCTCACATCAACCTGATTGTGGCAGGCTCTGTAAATGCCTTGATGAATAAGATTTTCAAGGATAAGAAGCAACCTCTTTTTGGGAGACAAACAGAAACAATGCATGTCAGACCTTTTAAGCCTTCTGTCCTAAAAGAAATCATGTCTGAATATTGCCCTGGATATAAAAAGTCTGACTTGTTGGCTCTTTATACCCTGACTGGCGGTGTGGCTAAGTATGTTGAGTTGTTTATTGACAGAAAGAAGTTTACTGAGAAGAAGATGCTTGACATGTTCTTTGAGCGAGACTCTTATTTCTTGCCTGAGGGTAAAAATATGCTTGTAGATGAATTTGGCAAAGACTATGGTATCTACTTCTCAATACTTACACTCATTGCACAAGGTAGAAATACACGCAATGAATTGGAAAATGCTCTCAATATAAAAGAACTGTCTGGCTACTTGAAAAACCTAAGCGAGGAGTATGGTTTGATAAGTAAGATGCAACCTATCTACGAAAAGTCAAGCAATAAGAATGTGCATTATGCCATCAACGACCAGTTCCTGAAATTCTGGTTCCGTTTCATCTACAAATATATACACATCATTGAGGCTGGTGGTAATGACAGACTGAGAACGATAGTTGAGCGTGACTTTTCCACATTCAGCGGTAAATCTCTCGAAAGCTACTTTATTGAAGTAATGAAAGAGTCTGGTGAATATACCCGCCTTGGATACTGGCATGACCGCAAGGGAGAAAATGAAATAGACATAGTAGCCGAAGATGAATTGGAAAACAAGATAGAATTTATCGAAGTTAAGCGTCAAGAGAAGAACTTTGATAAAGCTGTATTAAGAGCCAAATCCGAGTTGTTCTTTAAAGCAGTTGGCACATTCAAGAACTATGAGTTTATTTATAGAGGACTATCTATAGACAATATATAATTCGGTAAAAGCTGTTTATACCAATTACTGGTCACTTCCTGCAATAGGGCCACTTGATGTGGCAGTTGAATTGCAGGAACTCCAGAAATGCCACTTTGGCGCAAGGGCAGCTCCCCGGACCCGGGCCAGTTTACTCCCTCTCTATCCTCAGCTGCTGGATCTGGTTCCCTTTGTCCTGGGTCATCACAAAGAGGGTTACGCGGAATTTCTCACCGCCGGCGTTGAGGTTGCCTATGGCATAGGTGAGTGGGGCCTTGCCGCTCTTGTGTACTATTGAGAAGGCTTTTGGGGTGTGGTTTACAAAGAAGTCCTTCATTATCTGGGTTGCCTGTACCTTGCTGCATGCGCTTACAGAGCCCAGTATGTCCAGTTCAAGGTTGTTTGCGAACCATGCCGAGAGCTTTTCAGAGTCTCCCATCTGCATATATTTCCCAATTGGTACAAATACATCTGCCTGTTGCTGCTGAGCGTATGATGCCGTGAGGCATCCAAAGGCCAGCACTATCATGAGTATCAGTTTCTTCATTTCTTTCTGCGTGTTGTTTATGTTGTGCAAATAACGGCATTAAACTTGCAAAAAACAAGCCATATTCCTACTTTTGTTTGTATGAAGATTACATTATTGGTTGTTGGGAAGACTGCCTTTCCTTTTATAAATGAGGGTATAGCGTTGTATGAAAAACGTTTGGGACATTATGTGAATTATGCCCGGGTGGAGATTCCGGAGCTCAAGGGGGTGCAGGCCCTCAGCCAGGAGCAGATTAAGGAGAGGGAGGGTGAGCTTATTCTCAAGAATATAAGGAATACCGATGATGTTGTGCTTCTGGATGAGCGTGGAAGCATATTTTCATCCATTGAGTGGGCAAGGCACCTGGAGAAGAAGATGGTTTTTGAGGGGAAGGACATTGTATTTGTCATAGGTGGAGCCTATGGCTTTTCCCAGAAAGTGTACCAGAGGGCAAACAGCAGGATTTCCCTCTCCAAGATGACATTTTCCCACCAGATAATCAGAGTGATTTTCCTTGAGCAGCTCTATAGGGCGTTTACTATCATAAAGGGGGAACCTTATCATCATGAGTAGCGTTTTGGGGAACATACGGGCATTCTACAGTATGGTGGTGCGGGGAATTCTCGGTGCTGCAAGGGCGCTTTTCAGGTACAGGAGTGCCGTGTTTCTCTCTCTTGCATTGTTTTTCCTGGCCATATCATATTTCGCAGTTCCGTCTGGGCAAGGATTGGAATCAGAGGTGGAGAGGATGGAGAAAAGGATCCACAACAGGCAGCTTATCCTGCAGAAGTATGTGGATGCTGCCCTGGAAACTCCTGTGGAGGAATGGCTGGGATTTGATGATCTTCCCGATGACATGGTGATTTACCGCTACAACGCAGATACCCTGCAGTCCTGGGCAGGCCAGTTCCCTGTGGCAAACGATGAGGTGGATGTCCTCACCTTGTGGTACAGGATAAAACATCTGAACGGCAGAAGCCTATTCAGTGCCCCTCTGGCATATCTTACAGAGCAGGAGCAGTATGTGAACCTGGGTTCCGCATGGTATGTGGTGAAGGTTTACAGGATGGGGGAGGTAAAAGTGATTTCCGGCCTGCTCATAAAGACAGAGTACCTTTCAAACAATACCATACTTGCCAGCAAGATCAATCCTGCACTGAAAGTGAAGAGGAGGGTGATGCTCACCCCTGTAACATTTGATGAAGGCCTTGTGGTGAGGGGAGTGGGAGGCGGTGCCCTTTTCTCTGTGAGGGAGGATGTAACTTCATTCAACTCCGGAATGGCGGTTCCGCTCAAGTGGATGGCCATGCTGTTCCTGTGTCTTACATTTTATTCATATTTCTTCAACAGGCGCAATTTCAAGGCATTGCTGGTATATCTGGCCGGCCTTACAGGGGCCAGGTATCTCTGTTTCGGGCTGGCAACCAGCCTCAGGTATGATTCCCTGATGTTCTCCCCTAACCTGTATGCGGATGTGGGCATCTTCTCATCCTTCGGGAACTTCCTGCTCAATAATCTGTATGTCTCGCTGGTGGTGCTGGGTTTCTATCTCCTGAGAAAGAAGTTCATCTTGTTGTTCAGGCATTCCGGTGTATGGGGAAGGAGGGGCATTACGGCATTGCTGTGTCTGCTTCCCGTGTCCCTTGTACTTTATATTAACTATGCATTTACATCGCTTATAAATAACTCCAATATAGTCCTTGAGCTTTACAGGCTGCAGGAGATGAGCGTATATTCCATTATGGCATACGCTTCATTTGCGCTCCTGTTTGTTTCACTGCTCTTCTCGCTGCAGCTGCTCATGCCGGCGCTGCCGTTCATAAGACATAGCAGTGTACTTACCTCAAGATTCATTCTGATATATGTCTCCCTCATCTCCATCTATACACTGGCAGTTGTGAGTCATCTGGGATTCAGGAAAGAGGTATCGGGAAGCAAGGTGTGGGCCAACAAACTGGCAGTGGAGAGGGATATCAGCCTGGAGCTGCAGCTGCGTTCCATTGAGGCCAAGCTCTCCAGGGATCCTGTTGTGGCTGCCATGATTTCATTGCCCCAGGAGAGGTATAACCTTATACAGAACAGGATGGAGGAGCTGTACCTGAAAGGGGTGAGCCAGAAGTATGAGATAAGCATTACCATCTGCCGCCCCAATGATATGCTCATGGACAGCAAATGGCAGCAGCTGGTAGACTGCTCATCATATTATCAGGAGCTTCTGGAGTTTGGCGTTCCGTTGGCACCGGGTTCCAACTTCTTCTTCCTGAACAACTACAACGGAAGGGTGAGCTACCTGGGTGTACTCAGATATAAAACCGGTGTGCAGGGGGAGATTACCATGTATATTGAGTTTGAATCGCGCTATACAAAGGATGTGAGCGGATACACAGCGGTGCTGTTTGACTACAAGCCTTCAGATAACGTTAATATGCCAAGCGCATACTCATATGCAAAGTACATAGATAATCGTCTGGTGATATATAAGGGTAACTATATTTATCCTATGGTTTGTAATCCGGATGATTACCAGTATGGGGCATCTGTAGTGAAGGAGGACAGGCATCTCCATTTTGTAACCAGGGCAGACAATGACAATATCATAATCATCACAAGGGACAAGAGGAGCGTATACCCTTATATGGTGTCATTCTCGTACCTGATGCTGTTCTACTCCGGGCTGCTGTTCATATTCATCAGGGGGAGGCGTATAGGCAAGCAGGATATAAGGCTTAGGCTCCCTAAGAATTCGTTCAGGAGGAAGATTACCTACCTCATAACCATATCCCTTGTAGTGTCCCTCATCTGTATGGGATTGGGCAGCGTATGGTTCTGCATCAACTACTACAGGAGCAGCAACAGCCTGCAGATGGAGGAGAGGCTGCAGACCGTGCAGTCCACCCTGTCAGACCTGTGCAAATATGCGGAGAGCTATAACCAGATAAATACTACCTCGGTGTTCCAGTCGCTTGAAAGGCTGGCCAAAAACACGCAGGCTACCATAAACCTATATGACCCTCACGGTAGGCTTGTCCGTTCAACACAGCCGGAACTGTTCGACCGCTACCTGCTGGCCTCAAGGATAAACCCGGAGGCCTATTACCAGCTGGTGAAGGAGAACAAGATGCAGGTTATCACCCAGGAGCAGCTGGGAGAGCTGAAGTACTCATCCCTCTATGCCCCTATCTATAATGCAGAAGGGAAACTGGTGGCCATAGCCAACATTCCGTATTTCTCAAAGGGCTCGGATGTGGCGGGGGATGTCTCCAACATTCTTGCGGCAATCATAAATGTTTATATCCTGCTGTTGCTGGCGGCAATCTTTGGTGGAACTGCCCTTGCCAACCAGCTCTCAAAGCCACTTGCCGAGATTGGAAACAAGATGAAGCTGATAGATGTATCCAAGAAGACAGAGCATATCAACTACAAGAACAAGGATGAGTTGGGAGAGCTTGTAGGGGCGTACAACAAGATGGTTGATGACCTGGAGGAGAGTACCAGACGCCTGGCCCAGACAGAGAGGGAGCAGGCCTGGAGTGAGATGGCCCGCCAGATTGCTCACGAGATAAAGAATCCGCTTACCCCAATGCGCTTGAGCATACAGCACTTGATAAGGCTCAAGCAGAGAGGTGTAGATGGCTGGGAAGAGAAATTTGAGGAGGTGGCAAATTCTATTCTGGAGCAGATAGATATCCTCTCGAATACCGCATCAGAGTTCTCAAGTTTTGCAAAGTTCTATTATGAGGAGAACAGCGCTATAGATCTGGCCGAGATGATAAATGACCAGCGCGTGTTCTTTGATACCAGGGACAATATCCGCTTCTCTTATGATTACTGCCACCGTGAGTGTATGGTATTTGCACGTAAGGGACAGCTGATAAGGGTATTGGTGAACCTTGTTTCCAATGCCATCCAGGCCCTTGAAGATAGGGGAGGATATATCCGCATTACCCTGCGGGAGAATGATGGCAGCTATATAGTCTCTATAGAGGATAATGGCCCTGGAGTGAAGCCGGAAGATGAAAACAGGCTGTTCAAGCCTAACTTTACCACCAAGAGCAGCGGTACCGGCCTTGGTCTTGCCATCTGCCGCAACATTATAGAACAAAGCGGCGGCAAGATCACTTACCGTCGCTCCGAACTTGGTGGCGCCTGCTTCTCATTCAGCCTGCCAAAATACTGATTATCTTATTTCTGTCTCAGGAAGATCTGGATTGGAACTCCGTTGAAGTTGAAGTGCTGGCGGAGCCTGTTCTCCAGGAACCTCTTGTATGGTTCCCTGATGTACTGCGGCAGGTTGCAGAAGAATGCGAACGAAGGACTTGGGCTTGGAAGCTGGGTAATGTACTTTATCTTGATGTACTTGCCCTTCCATGCAGGAGGAGGGTAGTTCTCAATCTCCTCAAGCATTGCCTCGTTGAGCTGTGATGTAGGTATCTTGCGGGAGTAGTTCTCATACACTTCGGTTGCAGCCTTCAATACATCAAATATCCTCTGCTTGTTTATTACTGAGGTGAAGATGATTGGCACGTCAGTAAAAGGTGCTATCCTGGCAAGGATGTGCTCCTTGAACTTCTTCATTGTATTGTTGTCCTTCTCAATGGTATCCCATTTGTTCACTACAATCACAACACCCTTCTTGTTCCTCTGGATGAGGTTGTAGATGGCCATGTCCTGTGCCTCCACACCGGCCTGGGCGTCAATCATGAGGATACATACATCCGAGTTCTCAATTGAGCGCACTGCACGCATCACCGAGTAGAACTCAAGGTCTTCCTTAACCTTGTTCTTTTTCCTCAGACCTGCAGTATCTATGAGCATGAAGTCATAACCGAACTTGTTGTATCTGGTTGCAATGGAATCCCTTGTTGTACCTGCTATGTTGGTTACAATGTTCCTCTCCTCTCCAAGGAGGGCGTTGGTCATTGAGGATTTGCCTACATTCGGCTTTCCTACAATGGTGATCCTCGGGATGCTTTCATCCTCGTGGTCTATCACAACATCATTGTTGTCGGGAAGAAGCTCGCATATCTTGTCCAGGAGGTCTCCTGTGCCTCCGCCGCTGGCTGCCGCTATGCAGTACGGCTCTCCAAGGCCAAGGGCATTGAATTCGTATGCTCCGTACATCTTGTCTCCGGTATCCACCTTGTTTACTGCAAGGATTACCGGCTTCCTGCTCCTGCGGAGAATTGATGCAATCTCAGAATCGTAATCGGTGATGCCGGTTGCAACCTCACACATGAAGAGGATTACATCCGCCTCCTCAATGGCCAGGGCTACCTGCCTGCGTATTTCTCCCTCAAAGATATCGTCCGAGTTGCTGGTGTAACCTCCTGTGTCTACAACGGAGAACTCCTTGCCGCACCACTCGCTCTTGCCGTAGTGGCGGTCTCTGGTAACTCCGGCGGTTTCATCAACAATGGCCTGTCTCATTCCTACCAGCCTGTTGAAAAGGGTTGATTTGCCTACGTTAGGCCTTCCTACAATTGCTACAATTCCCATATAAGTCTTTCTTTTAAGTTATTGGCACCCCATCCCGCAACTTCCGCAGTCTGAGGAGCAGTCTCCTCCCGTCCTCTGGCTTTTCTTTCCCCAGAGTTTCTTCTCTTCCATCTTTGCGCACTGGATTCCCCTCTTGCGCATCTCCTTGTTGTTTTCAATCTCCGTTTCAGGAAACTTTCCGTCTTTCCTGAAGATGATGTTGAAGCAGAGCCCTATCACGCAAAGCCCTACCAGAAAAATTGTAAATAGAAGCAGTTTCATCTTTTTGTAAAATTAGAGGAGCCATTTCTCCTTGAACGCAAGAGGCTTCTCGCTTATGTTCATTATAGGGGGTATCTGAGCCGCCTTGAATGAAGAACCCCTTTTCAATTTTACAATTTTCTCTACAATTTGTTTGTCTGTACCCTGTGCAATTACCTCTTCAGGTGTCATTCCCCCTTCGTGCATTGCATATAGGGCAGCATCAAGCACAGAATAGTCAGGCAGTGAATCGCTGTCCTTCTGCCCCTCCCTCAGCTCTGCCGAAGGTGCCTTGGTTATTGTGGATGCAGGTATCACAACGCCGTTGCGGTTTATGTAGTGTGCAAGTTCATACACCTCGCATTTGTACAGGTCAGCTATTACCATTGCAGCACCGGCAAGGTCTCCGTAAAGTGTACCGTATCCCGTGCTCAGCTCGCTCTTGTTGGAGGTGTTGAGCAGCAGAGCCCCAAATTTGTTGGAATATGCCATAAGGAGGGTTCCCCTTATCCTGGCCTGGAGGTTCTCTTCAGCCACATTCCATTTGTTGTCCGGTCCAAAGACAGGTGCAAGCTCCTTCATGAACTTGTTGTAGATCTTTGCAATTGGTACAATGTGATATTCCATCCCCAGATTCTCGGCCAGATCAACCGCATCCTGCACGGAATGGAGGGTGGAGAACTCGCTGGGCATCATGAAGCCATGCACATTCTCTTTTCCCAGGGCCTCAACGGCCAATGCTGCAACAACAGCTGAATCTATTCCTCCCGACAGCCCAAGCACAACCTTGCCTGCGCCTGTAGAGCGTACAAATCCACGTAACCCTTCCACCAGTTTCTTGTGGACATCTTCTATAGTCAAATTTGGAGACAACATGATATCTTACGTTTCTGCTTATTAAAACTTATACTTGCCTTACCGCAGGCATTACATTGGGCGGAAGGCAAGTATAATATTTATTTACAAAGGTTTAGAATACAAATGAACCGCTGATTGAGGTGTCTGTGTAAACCTTGTTGATGATGTCGGCAAACAGGTCTGCAACAGAAATTACCTTAATCTTTGAGGTATCCTGGTCTTCCCTTGCCCTCAATGGAATGGTATCAGATACTACAAGCTCGTCAAGTTCAGAGTTTGCAATGTTCTCGTATGCGGCACCGCTCAATACAGGGTGGGTTGCAACGGCCCTTACGCTCAATGCGCCCTTCTCCTTGAGCATGTTGGCAGCCTTGCAGAGTGTACCTGCTGTGTCAACCATATCGTCAACGATAACCACGTTTCTTCCTTCAACATCGCCGATAGCTGTCATTGAACCCACAACGTTTGCCCTCTCCCTTGATTTGTGGCATACGATAAGCGGACAGCCCAGAATCCTTGAGTATGCGTTTGCCCTCTTTGCACCACCCATATCCGGAGCTGCAATTGAAAGGTTCTCAATGTTGAGTCCCCTGAGGTAGTTGAGGAACAGGCCGCTTGCGTATACGTGGTCGAATGGTACATCAAAGAAGCCCTGTATCTGGTCTGCATGGATGTCTGCGGTCATTACGCGGTCACATCCTGCAGCTGTAAGCATGTTTGCAACAAGTTTTGCACCGATAGAAACTCTTGGGCGGTCTTTCCTGTCCTGTCTTGCCCAGCCGAAGTAAGGCATTACTGCAACAACCTTGTAGGCTGAAGCCCTCTTGGCTGCATCAATCATAAGGAGCAGCTCAAACAGGTTCTCAACAGGTGGGAAAGTTGACTGTACAATGAATACGGTTGCACCCCTTACGCTCTCGTCAAACGCAGGCTGGAACTCACCGTCGCTGAAAACTGTAACTACAGATTTTCCCAAATCCAGTTTCAAAGATTTTGCAATTTTCTCGGCAAGATACTGTGAACCCCTGCAAGAGAAGATTTTAATCACGTGATTATGATCCATAATTCTATAGTGTATTTAAGATTGTTTGTATGTATTCAAGCACCTCTTCCCTTCCGGTATTCTTTTCAGATGAGGTTACAAATACAGGAGGAAGCTCTTCCCAGTAATTGAGCAGTTCCTTCTTGTTTGCCTCAATCTGCTTTGCAAGTGCATCCTTGCCAAGCTTGTCTGCCTTTGTGAAGATGATTGAGAAGGGAATTCCTGCAGCCCCCAGGCTCAGGAGGAATTCCAGGTCTATCTTCTGGATATCGTGCCTGCTGTCCAGCAGCACGAAGAGCAGAACCATCTCCTCCGATTCATTGATGAAGTTGTTTATCATTGTGTGCAGCTTCACCCTTGCCGTCTGGGAGATTTTTGCGTATCCGTATCCCGGAAGGTCTACAAGATACCAGGAATCGTTTATGAGAAAATGGTTTACAAGAAGAGTCTTGCCGGGTGTTGAAGATGTCTTGGCCAGTCCCTTGTGGTTGCACAGGGAGTTTATAAGTGAGGATTTTCCAACATTGGACCTCCCGATGAATGCGAACTCGGGGTGCTTGGCTTTGGGTTTGTCCTTCAGTTTTTGGCTGCTGCCGGCAAAAACGGCCTTTGTTATTTTCATAGTATGTTCCGGTATCAGAATACAAATGTACAATAATTTTTTGTATCTTGTGCGAAAAAGAGAGAAGAGAATGGATGAGAAGATATCCTTGCTGGAACTGCAGCAGATGATAAAAAGGGGTGTTGAGGCGAGTGTTCCTGCAACGGTTTGGGTCACAGCCGAAATAGGGGAGGTGAACAGTCATGTGAGCGGCCATTGCTATCTGGAGCTGATAGGCCATAAGGAGGGGGAGAGGGGTGTTGCGGCCAAGGCAAGGGCCACAATCTGGAGCAATACGTGGAGGATGCTCCGCCCGTTTTTTGAGAATGCTGCCGGAGTGAAGCTCTCCAAGGGGCTGAGCGTGCTCTTGAAGGTTCAGGCGGCATTTTCCCCTGTGTACGGGCTTTCACTCAATGTGCTGGATATAGACCCCTCATATACTGTGGGTGAGCTGGAGCTGAAGAGGCAGCAGACGATAAAGCGCCTTGAAAGGGAGGGATGTATGGAGATGAACCCCTCCCTGGAGTTGAAGATGCTCCCACGGAGGCTTGCCGTGGTTTCTTCCCCTACTGCTGCCGGCTACAGGGATTTCATGGAACACCTGCATGGGAATGAGTATGGTTTCAAGTTCTTTACGGAACTGTTCCCTGCTCAGATGCAGGGTGAGGAGGCCCCTGTTTCCATTGTGGCTGCCCTGGATGTGGTTGCAGGCAGGGAGGATGAGTTTGATGCGGTGGTGGTCATAAGGGGCGGAGGTGCTGCAATGGACCTTGTATGCTTTGATGATTATGAGCTGGCCGTGAACATTGCCCAGTTCCCCATTCCGGTAATCACCGGAATAGGCCATGACCACGATTTTCATGTTGCTGATATGGTGGCACACACCTGGTTGAAGACCCCTACGGCGGTTGCAGATTTTTTTGTTGATATTTTTGTGCAGCAGGAACAATATGTGATGCATCTTTTTCAAAGAATTTCACTAACTTTATCACAGAAAATCACATCTGAGAGACATAGGCTTTCTGCCTTGCAGGATTCGTTGAAGAGCGGTGCAGCGGAGTTGGTTTCGCAAGGGCGCAGGAGGTTGGAAATGCTTGAGTTGCGTATTAAGGGGGCAGACCCTGCCAGGATTCTTGGCAAGGGGTTTGCCATTGTTGCGGTTGAAGGGGAAAGGGCTTCGGCTGCGGATGTGGCGCCCGGGAAGCGGATGAAGCTGGTACTGCGGGACGGTGCGGTTGAGTTCATTGTGGGGGAGGTGCTGGAGAGGAGATGATGAATGAGGTTCCTCTGGAGGCAGTAAGGGCAGCGGAGGCGGCTTAAGGGGAAGTTCCGGTGGAGGAGATGTGATTTTTTATCGGGAAGAAAAAGGATTTATGGAAAAGAAGATGACATATGAAGAGGCACTGGACAGGCTGGAGAAGCTTGTTGCGGTGATTGAGTCTCCGGATGCCGCAATTGCGGGGGTGGAGAAGGAGCTTAAGGAGGCCATGGAACTGCTTGAGTTCTGCAGGAAGGAACTTGACGGTTACGAAAAGGATTTTGACAAGATAATAAACAGACGATAGCTATGATTTACGATCACGACATCTATTTGGAGCCGTTCTGTAAGGCAATCAGGGGGCGGCACGAGAGGCTGCTCATAAGGAAAGGTGAGATTGGCGGTTTTGGCAAGAGGCTTGCCGATGCTATAAACAACCATCTTTTTTATGGTGTGCACAGGGAGGGTGACCGTTGGGTGTTCAGGGAATGGGCGCCAAATGCCACCTCAATTTATCTGAAGGGGGATTTCAATAACTGGGAGATTTCTCCGGGCTACAGGATGACCAGCAAGGGGAACGGAGTGTGGGAGCTTGTGCTTCCAAAGGGGAGCGTGAAACATGGCGATCTGTTCAAGCTGCATGTCTTCTGGAACGGAGGAGACGGGGAGAGGCTCCCTTCCTATGCAACAAGGTGTGTGCAGGATGCCGGTACAAAGCTTTTCTCCGCTCAGGTGTGGGCCCCTTCAAGGCAGTACAAATGGAAACACCCAAGGGTTCCCAAGGTGGAGAATCCGCTCATATATGAGACACATATAGGTATGGCAGGTGAGGAGCCTGCCGTTGCTACATTCAGGGAGTTTACAAGGAATGTCCTTCCGAGGATAGCAAAACTGGGGTACAACACAGTGCAGATTATGGCGCTGCAGGAGCACCCTTATTACGGCTCGTTCGGTTACCAGGTTTCAAATTTCTTTGCCTTGAGTTCCCGTTTCGGCACCCCTGAGGAGTTCAAGGAGCTGGTGGACAAGGCTCACAAGCTGGGCCTGGCGGTGATTATGGATATTGTACACTCCCACGCCGTGAAGAATGAACTTGAGGGGCTGAGCAACTTTGACGGCACCAGGACCCTCTATTTCCATGACGGTGACAAGGGAGACCACCCTGCATGGGGGACAAGGTGCTTTGATTACGGCAAGGATGAGACATTATACTTCCTCCTCTCCAACTGCAAGTACTGGATGGAGGAGTATAATCTGGACGGCTTCCGCTTTGATGGCATAACCAGTATGCTCTACTGGGACCACGGCCTGGGGAGGGCCTTCTGCGGGTATGAGGATTACTTCAATGCCAATGTGGATGTGGATGCCCTTGTATATCTGGGTCTTGCAAATGAACTTATAAAGGAGATACACCCCGATGCCTTCACAATAGCCGAGGATATGAGCGGAATGCCGGGGCTTGCGGCACCCGTAACGGAAGGGGGCTGGGGCTTTGACTACAGGATGAGCATGGGTGTCCCCGACAGCTGGATAAAATGGATCAAGGAGGTTCCCGACGAGAAATGGAATGTATGTGACATGTGGTGGCAGCTCACCAACAAGAGGGCAGATGAGAAGACAGTGAGCTATGCCGAGTGCCACGATCAGGCCATGGTGGGGGACAAGACAATCATCTTCAGGCTGATGGATGCCCTCATGTACACCCATATGGACCTTGGCATGCAGAGCCTTGAGGTTGACAGGGCAATTGCCCTCCACAAGATGATCAGACTCGTGACCATTGCCACTGCAGGCAACGGATACCTCAACTTCATGGGCAATGAGTTCGGCCACCCTGAGTGGATAGATTTTCCGAGGGAGGGGAACAACTGGTCACATGCATACGCAAGGAGGCAGTGGAGCCTGGCAGACAGCCCGTTCCTCAGGTACGGCAAACTGCTGGCGTTTGACAAAAGGATGATATGCCTGTTCAGAGAGAACAATCTGCTTGCCTCTCCTCCGGTTTCAATCTACAACGATGAGCCTAAGCAGGTAATGGTGATGGAGAGGGGCGGGTATGTGTTTGTGTTCAACTTCAGCCCTGATGAATCTTACCGGGATTACAGGATAAATATCTTTGGCGGCGAGTATACAATGGCCCTGGATACGGACTGGAAAGAATTCAACGGATTTGAGAGGAACCGCAGAAAAACCGTCCATTATACGCAGGAGGATACCCAGGGCACGTTTTTGACCCTATATCTCCCTGCAAGGAGTGCGTTTGTCCTTAAACGCAAATTAGTTAAATAAAAATATTTGTTGTAATTTCGCGCGCAAAATATCTACACAATAATGGCATACTTGGAATTTAATAAAGAGGAGCTGGTAAACCTTGAGTATTCTTTGGAACGCGAGATTCTGCTCAGCAACAGGGCAGGAGGCTATGTGAACACTACCATTGTAGGCTGCAATACCAGAAAATACCACGGATTGCTGGTTGTTCCCATTGAAAACTTCGGAGGAGACAAGCATATCCTTCTTTCAACTTTACATGAGTCATTGATACAGCATGGCCAGAGCTTCAACCTGGGCATCACATCTTACGGCGATGTCTATGAGCCAAGGGGCCACAAGTACATCATTGACTTTGAGATGGACTATGCCTCAACAATCACTTACAGGGTTGGCGGCATGAAGTTCAGCAAGACAATCATGTTCTTGAGGGATACAGAAGAGGTGCTTGTCAAATATACGCTGCTTGAGGCCCATTCCCCAACAACATTGAGGATAAAGCCGTTCCTTGCATACAGGAACATACATGCCCTCACAGCTGCAAACACCAATGCAAATACAAGATATACAGCTGTTGACAACGGCGTGGCGTTCAATATGTACGAAGGCTTCCCTACACTTAACCTTCAGCTGAACAAGAAGAATGAGTGGATTGCCTCACCTGACTGGTACAAGGGAATCGTATACAAGGAGGAGAGCAGGAGAGGGTTCAACAGCAAGGAGGACCTATTTGTTCCAGGTTACTTTGAACTCCCTATCAAGAAAGGCGAGAGCATTATCCTTTCAGCCTCTACAGGCAATGCAGTGCCTTCAAAATCTCTCAAGACAAGGTTTGAGAAAGAGGTGCTGAAGAGGGACAACACCAGAAACAACTATGAGGCCTGCATGAAGCTTGCAGCAGGCCAGTTCCTTATCAAGCATGCCGGTGAGTACAGCGTATGCTCGGGCTACTCTTGGGACTATGAGAGCCTGAGGGAGTCTTTCATAGCACTTCCGGGCCTCACCCTCTACAACGACGGTGATACCGAGAGATTCGAGAAGGTGATGGACAGCACAATCAGGCGCCACAGCAACAACATGCTCCAGGAGTCTGAGTGTCCCGACAGCGGGTTGTGGTTCATACGCGCAATCCAGCAGTATGTAGACTTTGGTGCGGATGCCTCTGCCGTATGGAAGAAATACGGCAAGATGATGGTTGATGTGATTGAGTCATTCCTGGGCAACTGGAGGACAAGTGTGAAGCTTCATGAGAACGGCCTTCTTTGGGCACAGAAGTACGGCGTAGCGCTTACCTGGATGAACACATATGTAGATGGCAGGCCGG
This sequence comes from Bacteroidales bacterium, assembly GCA_017482565.1. Taxonomy (GTDB): domain Bacteria; phylum Bacteroidota; class Bacteroidia; order Bacteroidales; family UBA932; genus Egerieousia. The sequence goes on from JAFUMO010000068.1 coordinate 97,903, forward strand.
TAAGCGAGAGACCTGGCTATCAGGTTGAGGTTAATGCGTTGTGGTACAATGCGCTATGCTTTGTGAGGGATCTTGACCTCAAGTTCGGCAAGGGCAAGCTCGTACAGAAGACAGACAATATAATAGGTAAGATAAGGGAGAATTACATGAGGGTATTCTGGAGTGAGGAGAGGAACCATCTTGCAGATTATGTGGATGAGCATGGCCAGAACATCTTCACCCGTCCTAACCAGCTGATGGCATGCTGCGTTAAATATTCACCGCTTGATGACGAGACCAAGATGGCGGTCCTTACAGCTGTAAAGAAGGAGCTCCTGACAGTAAGGGGCATAAGGTCATTGTCTCCCAAGAACCCTCTCTACAGGGGTGTTTACGAAGGCGACCAGGGCAGCAGGGACATCGCACACTTCAACGGATGTGCATTCCCTTGGCTCCTTACACCTTATATAGAGGCTACACTTGCACTTACAGGCAAGGGCTTTGTTAAGAAGGCAAAGGAGATGCTCAATGCATTTGAGGAGGATATGGCAATCCACGGCATAGGCTCTGTTGCCGAAATTTATGACGGAGACCCATCACACAGGCCTCACGGATGTATCTCTTCTGCAATAAGCGTGGCAGAGATAGTAAGGGGAAAGAGCATGTTGAACAGAATAAAAAAGTAAAGAGATGAAAGTATTAATGTTCGGTTGGGAGTTCCCTCCACATATTGCAGGTGGTTTGGGTACTGCATGTTACGGACTTACAAAAGGTCTGGCTAAACATGATGTTGAGGTTCTGTTTGTAATGCCTTCCGCATCCGGTGATGAGGATGAGAGTGCCGTAAAGATCATCAATGCAAGTGACATATCAATTGCAGAGGTCTGGGGAAAGACAGACATCAGCAGGCTTGAGAGTTTTTTGGAGAAGGTGAGCTTCTTCAAGGTTTCGTCGGGATTGGTGCCATACATTGATCCTGAGATGTTCTCTTCAATGGTAGAGGGCACTGAGAAGCGCAACCGCTATGAGGAGTATGAGCAGTTCAAGATCCACTTCGGCGGCAAATATAAGTTCTCAGGAAAATATGGTGCAAACCTTATGGAGGAGGTGCAGAGGTATGCAATGGTTGCCAGCGCAATTGCACTTGAGAACGATTTTGATGTTATCCATGCGCATGACTGGCTTACATATGCTGCCGGTATAGCAGCAAAGAAGATTTCAGGGAAGCCGCTTGTTATTCATGTGCATGCAACCTCATTTGACCGCGCGAGCGACAACGCAATTGACCCGCGCGTATTTGCACTTGAGAAGATGGGTATGGAGGCTGCAGACAAGATTATGGCTGTAAGTAACCTTACCAGAAATATAGTTATCAACAAATACGGCATTGACCCATCAAAGGTTGTGGCTGTACACAACGCTGTTGACTTCAACGAGTTCAAGCAGATGGAGGTGAAGAGGGGAGTTGATGACAAGATTGTAACTTTCCTTGGCCGTATCACATATCAGAAAGGTCCTGAGTATTTCATTGAGGCTGCCAACAAGGTGCTCAAGAAATGCCCTAATGTGAGGTTTGTAATGGCCGGTAACGGTGACCTCATGAACAGGTCCATCAGGCGTGTGGCAAAACTTGGCATTGCAGACAAGTTCCACTTTACAGGTTTCCTCCGCGGAGATGATGTAAAGAAGATGTTTGCATATTCTGATGTGTATATAATGCCTTCCGTTTCAGAGCCATTTGGTATTTCACCGCTTGAGGCCATGAAATCAAACGTGCCTAGCATCATTTCAAAGCAGTCCGGTGTGGCTGAGGTTCTCAGCTATGCGATCAAGACCGATTTCTGGGACATTGACGCAATGGCAGATGCAATCTATGGCCTGCTCAATTATCCTGCCCTTGCCTCAATGAGTGCAAGATGCGGTGTTGAGGAGGTGAACAACCTCAAATGGGAGAATGCTGCACTCAAGATGATTGACGTTTACCAGGACGCCATTGATAACTTAAAGTAAGAAACGAATAAAATTTGATATATATGGAAAAGTCACTCTGTCTTTATTTTCAGGTGCATCAGCCCGACAGGCTAAGATTGTACAGATTCTTTGATATAGGCAATGATTCTCAGTATTTTGATGAGTTTGCCAACAGAACCATACTCAAAAGGATAGCACAGCGCTGCTACCTCCCTATGAATGAGCTTATCTATGAGCTTATCCAGAAGCATGGCAAAGACTTCAAGGTTGCATTCTCAATTTCAGGTGCGGCTCTTGAGCAGTTTGAGCAGTATGCTCCGGAGGTTCTTGAGAGTTTCAAGAAGCTTGCTTCAACAAAATGCGTTGAGTTCCTTGCAGAGACTTATTCACACAGTCTTGCATCATTGAAGTCTGAGAAGGAGTTCAAGAATCAGGTTAAGCAGCATGCTGCTGCAATCAAGAAGCACTTCGGTATCAAGCCAAAGACTTTCAGGAATACTGAGCTCATCTACTCTGATGTGATTGGTGAGGCTGTTGCTGAGATGGGCTACAATACAATGCTTACTGAGGGTGCAAGGCACATCCTAGGCTGGAAGAGCCCTAATTTCCTATACACAAACGCAATCAATCCTAAGCTGAAGCTTCTCCTGAAGAACTTCAACCTCAGTGATGACATTGCTTTCAGGTTTGGAGGCAACAACATGACAAGTGACCAGTATGCAGGATGGCTTGCAGAGTCTGCAAGGGAGGCAGACATAATCAACCTGTTCATGGATTATGAGACATTCGGAGAGCATCAGAGTGCAGCTACCGGTATTTTTGAGTTCATGAGGGCATTGCCTGAGGCTGTGCTTGCAAATACAGAACTCAAATTCTGTACTCCTGCCGAGGCAGCCGTGAAGCACCAGCCTGTTGCACCTCTTCATGTTCCGTATGCAATTTCATGGGCAGATGAGGAGAGGGATACAAGTGCATGGTTGGGTAACGAGCTCCAGAACGAGGCATTTGAGAAGCTGTACTCTTTGGAGAAGGGTGTAATGGCAACCAAGGATGAGGAGATCATTGCAGATTTCCGCAAGTTGCAGGAGAGTGACCACTTCTACTATATGTGTACAAAATTTTTCTCGGACGGTGCAGTACACAAGTACTTCAACCCATACGATACACCATATGAGGCGTTCATCAACTATATGAATGTATTAAGCGATTTCGCCTTGAGGGTGGAGAAAAAAAATAACAAGCCTAAGAAGAAATAATTTTACAAACAAATAGAAATAAGTGAGTGAAATTTGGCTCAAAGGGACAGGATTTTGCCCCTTTGAGTCAAATTTGAGTTAAAAAAGAGAAGTAAGAAGAATGGTAATTGAGAAAGTAAACAAACCCGATTATCTCTTTGAAACGAGCTGGGAGGTGTGCAATAAAGTGGGTGGAATCCATACAGTTGTAGCCACCAAGGCACTCAAGTTGTCCGGGAGCTACGGCAGGAACCATATCATGATTGGTCCTGATGTGTGGATGGACGAGAGCCGGAACCCGGAGTTTGCTGAGGATCCTATCCTTTTCAGGGTATGGAGACAGCAGGCCGCTTCAGAGGGATTGAGAGTTAGAGTGGGAAGATGGAATGTACCAGGAAGTCCGGTAGCCATTTTGGTTGACTTTACCACGTTCGTTTCCAGAAAGGACGAGATTTTTGCAGAGATGTGGAGGAATTTCGGGCTGGATTCATTGAGCGGCCAGTGGGATTATGTGGAGTCTGCCCTGTTCGGTTACGCTTCAGGTAAAGTAATTGAGAGCTTTGTCAACTTCAACCTCCAGCCACACCACAAGGTGGTAGCCCAGTTCCATGAGTGGATGACAGGTGCCGGAGTGCTCTATCTCAAGAGCAAGAACATTGCAGTAGGTACAGTGTTCACTACACATGCTACAGTTGTGGGAAGGTGTCTTGCCTGCAACAACCTGCCTCTGTATGATTCATTGGAGCATGTGAATGCTGATGAAAAGGCAAGGCAGTTCAATGTTACTGCAAAGCACTCTCTGGAGAAGACAGCTGCCCATAATGCGGATGTGTTCACTACTGTAAGTGACATTACTGCGGCAGAATGCAGACAATTTATCGGGAAGGAGGCTGATATCATCACTCCTAATGGCTTTGACAACAGTATTGTACCTCAGGGTGAGGAATTTGACAGCAGCAGGGGTGCGGCCCGCAAGAGACTGCTGGAGGTTGCCTCTGCCATGCACGGTGTTGAGTATGGACCTGATACTGTAATTGTTGGCATTGGCGGCAGATACGAGTACAAGAACAAGGGACTGGATGTGTTCCTTGATGCCCTTGGCAGGATAAAGAGTTCAGGCAAGGGAAACAGGATCCTTGCATTCCTTATGATTCCGGCATGGAGCAACGGCCCCGACAAGGAGCTTGTCCTCAAGCTGAAGGGTGAAGGTAATCCCGCTTACATTACAAATTCAACCCATTACCTGGTGGAGCCCGAGTATGATGCAGTTTCAGGCAAGATGAGGTATTTTGGATTCAATGCACAGCAGGATAATATTGGTGTTGTGTTTGTTCCGAGCTACCTTAACGGTAATGACGGTATCTTCAACATGAAGTACTATGATCTCCTTATAGGTATGGATCTTACTGTATTCCCTTCATATTATGAGCCTTGGGGATACACACCGCTTGAGTCCCTGGCATTTGGGGTACCAACTGTGACCACAACATTGGCAGGATTCGGCTTGTGGGTGAAGGATTATTATAAGGGGGAACATCCTGGCATTGAGGTTATAGAGAGGAACGATTCTAACTATGATGCTGTGGTTGGGAACGTGATGCAGAGGATACTGGCTGTTGCGGCCCTTCCTGAGACTGGGAAGAAGGCTTATAGCGTGAATGCCAAGGAGGTTTCAGAAATAGCCCTTTGGGACAATAATGTTAAATATTATGTGGAGGCATACGCAACTGCTCTTGATAAGGTTGTAGAGCGTAATGGTGCTTTCCCTCAAATTAAAGAAACTAAGAATATGACTTATCAGAAATACAAAGTGAATACTCCGGAGTGGAAGACCCTCCTTATAAACAAGGATCTTCCTGCAAAATTGAAACACCTTGATACCATCTCAAAGAACTTGTGGTGGTGCTGGAACCAGGATGCCATTGAGCTCTTCAAGATGGTTGACCTTGAGTTGTGGCAGATTGCAAACGGTAACCCTATTGCAATGTTGGATATGGTTGACCTCAAGAGATATAAGGAGCTTGCTTCGGATGAGGCTTTCCTTTCAAAGCTTGATTCGGTATACAAGAGTTTCAAGAAATATATGGAGGGCAAGTCAAAGCCTACCACTCCTCAGATTTCATATTTCTGTATGGAGTACGGTCTTGACACTTCATTGAAGATCTACTCTGGCGGCTTGGGTATCCTTGCAGGTGACTACCTGAAGGAGGCAAGCGACATGAATGTGAACATGAATGCTGTAGGTTTCCTTTATAAATACGGCTACTTTACCCAGCAGCTTTCATCTCAGGGAGAGCAGGTTGCAACATATGATCCTCAGGATTTCACCAAGACACCTGCAATTCCTGTAATGGATGCAAACAACAACTGGGTTACAATTTCAGTTGCATTCCCTGGCAGGAATATCTATGCAAGGGTATGGAAGGTGGCTGTAGGCCGCATTGACCTCTATCTCCTGGATTCAGACATTGACCAGAACCTTCCTGAGGACAGATGCGTTACCCACCAGCTTTATGGTGGTGACTGGGAGAACCGTCTTAAACAGGAACTTCTCCTCGGTATTGGAGGTATCAGGGCTCTGAGAGCTTTGGGCATTGATTCAGAGGTTTACCACTGCAATGAAGGCCACGCTGCATTTATCGGCCTTGAGAGGTTGAGGGAGTACGTTCAGGACAAAGGGCTTTCATTCTCTGAGGCTCTGGAGGTTGTAAGGGCTTCTTCACTATATACTACACATACTCCGGTTGCTGCCGGCCATGATGCGTTCTCTGAGGATATGATGAGGACGTACATTTCACACTATCCTGGCAGGTTGAACATAGACTGGACAACCCTTATGTCCCTTGGAAAGATTGATCCATACAACCAGGGCGAGAAGTTCTCAATGAGTAACCTTGCTGCAAACTTGAGCCAGGAGGTTAATGGTGTGAGCTGGCTGCACGGTAAGGTGAGCCAGGATATCCTTGGCAACTTGTGGCCCGGATACCTTCCTGAGGAGCTTCACGTAAGCTATGTTACCAATGGTGTACACTATCCTACCTGGACAGCCCCTGAGTGGAAAGAGGTTCATGCAGAGGTGTTCGGTGAGGAGTTCAAGACACACCACTATGACAAGAGCTGCTTCAACGGTATCAGGAAAGTTGCAGACGAGAAGATATGGGAGATAAGGAAGACCCTCAAGACCAAGCTTATTGACAAGGTTAAGGAGGTGATTTCAAATCCTTCAGCTGCAAACCACTACTCTCCTGCACAGATTGTGAAGATTAAGGAGACCTTGAGGGATGATATCCTTACAATTGGTTTTGCAAGGCGTTTTGCAACTTACAAGAGGGCACATCTGTTGTTCAGGAACCTCGACAGGCTCAATGAGATTGTGAACAATCCAGAGCATCCTGTACAGTTCCTGTTTGCAGGTAAGGCACACCCTGCCGACAAACCCGGCCAGGACCTCATCAAACATATAGTTGAGGTTTCCAAGATGCCTCAGTTCATAGGAAAGATTGTATTTGTACCTAACTATGACATTACAATTGCAAAACACCTTGTACAGGGTGTTGATATCTGGATGAATACCCCTACCAGACCTCTTGAGGCTTCAGGTACTTCAGGAGAGAAGGCTGTGATGAACGGTGTAATGCACTTCTCCGTGCTTGACGGATGGTGGGTTGAAGGTTACAAGGAGGGTGCCGGCTGGATGCTCCCTATGGAGAGGTCTTACGACAACCAGGGCTTCCAGGATGAGCTTGATGCAGCAACAATCTACAACATCATTGAGGGTGAGATTGCCCCTATGTATTACGACAAGGATGAGAAGGGCATTTCAAGCCCTTGGATTGAGACCATCAAGAACTGTGTTGCTAATGTTGCATGCAACTTCACTACAAACAGGATGATGGAGGATTATATAAGGAAATATTATCTGCCGCTTGCAAAGAGGTCTTCAAAGATTGTTGCAAAGGATTATGCACTTGCAAAGGATATTGCAGACTGGAAGAAGAAGATGCGCAGGGAGTGGCCTATGATTGAGGTGCTTTCATCTACAAATGTAGACAACATCTCAGGTGCCCTGCTTCTGAACAACGAGTACAGGGCAGAGATGACACTTTCTGTTGGTGAGATTGACCCTCAGGATATTGGAATTGAGATTCTTCTTGCAGAGCCTAACAAGAAAGGCAAGCTCTGCATCAAGGAGATCTTTGAGTACAAGCTGAAGGAGAGCAAGGATGGCAAGGCTACCTACAGGTGCAAGATTGTCCCTGACAAGACAGGTGCGTACCAGACAGCTGTAAGGATGTATGCCAAGAACAAGCAGCTTCCGCATAGACAAGATTTTGAGTTGGTAAGATGGTTGTAGCAGCAACAGGTTTCTTTGACGGCGTACATAAAGGACACAAAAAGGTTCTTTCTCTCCTGCGCAGCATGGCGGAGCAGGAGGGGAAGAAAAGTGCGGTCATAACTTTCTGGCCTCATCCCAGGAATGTATTGCAGCAGCAGGCGTACAGCCTGAGGCTCCTCACTTCCCTTGATGAGAAGAAGGCTCTTGTAAAGGGTATGGGGGTGAACAAGTTCATCACCATACCTTTCTGCAAGGAGTTCAGCCGCAACACTACAAGGGAGTTCCTGAAGGATTACCTGAAGGACAAGTACGGGGTTTCAACCCTCATTATAGGCTATGACCACCGTTTCGGCCATGATAAGGTCTCTCATGAGGAGATGATTGCAATGGCGGCGGAAATGGGGATAAGGGTGCTGAAGGTTGATGAGTTCGTGCAGGACAACAATGTGATAAGCTCAACCAAGATACGCAATCTGCTGCAGGCCGGCAATGTGGAGCAGGCAAATGAGTTCCTGGGCTACCGGTACGGTCTCAAGGGGGTTGTGGTTTCAGGCCAGAAGGTGGGGAGGACAATAGGTTTCCCTACTGCCAACATGAAGCTCTATGAGCCGCTGAAGATGATCCCTGCAGACGGGGTGTACAGTGTGTTTGTGGAGGTGTTGGGAAAGGTATATATAGGCATCTGCAACATTGGTACCCGCCCTACCGTTGGGGAGAGCAATGAGAGGACAATAGAGACCCATATACTTGGTTTCAACGAGGATATTTATGGCCTCGATATCAAGCTGGAGTTTGTGGGAAGGATAAGGCCGGAGCAGAAGTTCCCTTCACTTGATGCCCTGAAGGAGCAGCTGGAGAAGGACAAGGCATTTGCCTATAGCCTCCTTAAAGACAGTATTGTGAAGAAACTCAGATAAAAAAGGATATAATGAACAGGCTGGATTCGGATCTGATGGGCCTATTGCTGGCCATACTCACCTTTGCACTCCCTGCCGTTTCCGCCCTTTTTGAGAAACGGAGGAAGGAGAAGCGGAGGAAGGATGCCTCTGCCCATGAGAGGACCGGCGGGCAGTATCCCGAAGATGATTCCCCTTTTGCCTTCCCTGATAATCCCTCTTGCCAGGAGGGGCCGGAAGATGCTCCAATTGGGCAGATGCCCCGGCAGCCGGAGGAGGATGAGAGGGCAAGAGAGATTGAGGAGCTCTTTGAGGTGCTTCTCGGGATGCAGAAGAAGCCTGCACAGGAGGAGCCTGTGCTTGAGGAACCGGTGGTGACGCATAAGGAACCTGAGGTTCCGCAGGGGCAGCTGCAGCCGTCAGTGCCTCAGGAGGAGATTTTTGAAGAGGCGGTTCCGGCTTCTGTAGAGGCTGCACATGCAGCGGACCTGCAGCAGCAGATGGGCGCGGAGTCCGGAGCGGATGTTCCGGCTGCAAGGAAAAGCCTGAAGGAGAGATTGAAGGAACATCCTGAGGATATGGTTCTTTTTGCTGAGATTATGAAGCCAAAGTTCAAGGAATTTTAGTGTAAATAATATTTTTATTATTATCTTTGCAAAAGAGGAAGGGTCCCGAATTCATCGGGATTCTTTTTAATTTTTATATGATTATGTCAGGTAAGGTACATTATTTTACAGAGGAAGGTCTGGAGAAAGTGAAGGCTGAATTGGCCCACATGATTTCCGTTGAGAGGCCTGCCATTTCAAAGGCCATCGCTGAGGCCAGGGACAAGGGTGATTTGTCCGAGAATGCGGAGTATGATGCAGCAAGGGAGGCTCAGGGTCTTTTGGAGCTCAAGATTTCCCAATTGCAGGATATCATTGCAAATGCACGTGTGATTGATGAGTCAAAAATCAATACAGACCAGGTTCAGCTGTTGAACAAGGTGAAGATCAAGAACCTTGCAAACGGTGCCCTCATGGAGTATACCATTGTGGGTGAGAGCGAGGCTAACCTCAAGGAGGGCAAGCTGGCTGCACAGACACCTATAGGCAAGGCTCTTATAGGTAAGAAGAAAGGTGAGGTTGTGGAGGTTACAGTTCCAAGCGGCGTCATCAAGTTTGAAATTGTTGACATTTCAATCTAAGGTGCCATGGCTTCAATCTTTACGAGAATTGTAAACGGTGAGATTCCTTCGTACAAGGTTGCGGAGGATGAGAACTATTATGCTTTTCTGGATATCAATCCTTTGGCAAAGGGTCATACCCTTGTGATTCCAAAGATGGAGGAGGATTATATCTTCAACCTCCCTGCAGAGACATACGCAGGCTTGTGGAATTTTGCCAACAAGGTGGCAAGGGCCATTGACATTGCTGTGCCATGCAAGAGGGTGGGTGTTGCCGTACTTGGCATGGAGGTGCCTCACGCACATATCCATCTTGTACCCCTGCAGAGCGAGCAGGACCTTGATTTCAGGAAGGAGAAGGCTGCCCTTACCAAAGAGGAGTTCATCCAGGTTGCAGAGAATATTTCAAAAGCTTTTACAACATTATAGTATATGATAAGAAGAACTGTTTTGATGGGATTGGCTGCACTTATGGCGGTATCTTGTTCAAAGAGCAACACTGCTGTTGTCAATGCCCGGATAGAGGGGGCTGCCAATAAGGATTTGGTGGTTTCACAGCTGGCTGTAAACCAGATTAAGTTTGTGGATTCAGTTAAGACAGATGCTTCAGGGAACCTGAAGAGCACAATAACCCTACAGAGCGATGCGCCCGATTTCTATTATCTGTCATACAATGGCAAGAGACTCGCTTCACTTATCCTAAAGCCGGGTGACAAGGTGAACGTTACAGTTGATACCCTTGGAAAGGGGCTTGCAATTGAGGGCTCGGAGGAGTCTGTGCTGCTCCAGAAATACAATGAGATGCTTGCAGCTGCAGTTGCTGAGTTTGATGCATTGTCTGTAAAGCTTGCAGACGCATCACAGGCCGGTGACAGGGAGGCTGTACAGCAGTACAATTCTCAGATGGGCAAGGTGTTCGTAAGGCACAAGCAGAACATGATAAGGAATGTGATGCAGAATCCGTATGCTTTTGCAAACATCCAGGCACTTTACCAGACATTTGTACAAGGGCTTCCAGTATTTGGTTCAGAGAATGACCATATGCTTGTGCAGAGGGTTCATGACTCGCTCCAGACAGTATATCCAGGTTCTGTATACCTGAAATCACTCCAGGAGCAGGTGGCTTCGGCAAAGGCGGCAATTGCATTTGCAGAGAAGCTTTCAAATGCACAGGAGACATCATTCCCCAATATCTCCCTTCCCGACATAAATGCGAAGAATGTGGAGCTTGCATCACTTGAGGGCAAACCGTTCATCCTCATGTTCTGGGCTTCAACTGATGTGAACCATAAGATGTTCAACAACGACCTTCTTGATATCTACAGGAAGTACAGCAAATCAGGGCTTGAGATTTACCAGGTGGCAGTAGATACAGACAAGACAGCATGGGCAACTGCAGTGAAGGAGCAGAACCTCCCTTGGATAAGCGTATGCGATGGCAAGGGTGCGGCATCGCCGGCACTTGCTACCTACAACATCTACAGCGTTCCGTCAATCTTTGTTTTTGACCGCAAAGGTGATATAGTTGCAAGCCAGGGACTCTTCTCAAAGGCTGCTCTTGAGGATGCAGTACGCAAGGCAGTAAGATAATACGGACAAGGTAACCATACAATGACACAATCCCCGCCAAAGCTTTCTGGCGGGGATTCGTTGTTTTCCTGGAGGAGTCCGGTAGTGCACAGTTTCATGCACATGACGAGGTCCGGTATCCTTGAGCCATCTCCGGGCGGTGTGGCTTACAACAGCTTCTTTGGCTTGCCGGCAATGAAGTCTTTCAGGTAGAAGGGCTCAAAGTACGCGCTGTCCTCAAATTCGCCTGCCTCAAGCTTCCGGGCAGCAATTATCCTCATGCCGGCAGCGTGAGGCTCCTGTGGTGCAAAATATGCGTTGGGGTTTCCTGCAACCAGTTCCCTGAACTTATCCGCACCGTTTCCTGTGAAGAGGACCGGGCCTGCTGCAAGCTCGGCTGCATAGCTGTTCCCATCAAGGATTTTGGCCTCAACCGGGGTAAGCTGCTCCCCCTTGCTGTTGAAGTTTGCGGTATATACCTCCATCCTCCTGGCATCAATCATAGGTACAATCAGGAAATCCCCTTCACCCTGGTAAAGCTTGTTGTTGTCCAGGGCCATCCTGGCAATGGTGGCGAGTGTGCATACAGAGATGAGCGGCTTGCCGGCCCCGTAGCACAGCCCTTTTGCACATGATACCCCAACCCTCAGGCCGGTGTATGATCCGGGACCCTTGCTTACTGCAACTGCGCTGCAGCTGTCCATATTGAGGCCGTTTTCCTCAAGGATATCGCATATATATCCGGCAAGGAGGGTGGCATGTGCTTTTGGCTGGTTTATGTATTTTTCAGCCACAATCTCCTTTCCTCTGGCCAATGCCACAGAGCATGAGTCCGTTGCTGTCTCTATCAGTAAAATGTATTTTTCCATAAACTAATCTTTTTTCACTGTTACAAGTGAGCCGTTCCTGAGGTCCTTGCTTATTGCGCTGTATGGTGCAGTAACAATCATGCAGCTGTCGGGAAGCCCTCCTGTAACCTCTATATTTGTCATGTCCTGAATTCCTGTTGTAATCTGCCTCACCTCCACCTTGTTTGTGGCAGGGTCCAGTACAAATACCTGCTGTACCACCTCTTTTGTGGCATCCAGGCTGTCAACAATCCCTTTCCTGGTGGTAATGGCCTGGAGCGGTATTGTCTGTATATTCTCCTTCTTCTCTGTCTGGATGGCTACTGAGGCGCTCATGCCTGGTCTGAAAGGGATAGGGGTGTTTTCCAGCAGATCGCTGTACGAAGAGGGGAGGATGAGCACCTTTACCTCAAAATTGGTGACCTGGTCTGCACTTATGGCTGTACCGGAGTTCTTGGATGAATTTGCAACCTGGGTCACAACCCCCTTGAACTTGCGTCCGGGATAGGCATCAACCTCAATTGTTGCTGTATCCCTGGCATCCAGGCGGATAATGTCTATCTCGTTCACATCCACCAGAACCTCCATCTGGCTGAGGTCTGCAATTCTGAGCATCTCAGTACCTGCCATCTGGGTGGTTCCCACAACCCTCTCTCCAATCTCCACGCTCAACTTGGAGATTGTACCTGTCATAGGGGCATATATATTGGTCTTTACCAGATTCTCTTCAGCTTCTTTCAGCGATGCCTCGGCGCTCTTTACGTTATATTCCGCAGCTTTCAGCTGGCTTTTGGCTATCCGGTATTCTGCCAGGGACTTCTCGTAGTCTGCCTGTGAGATTGTCTTCTTCCCGAACAGCAGTACGTTCCTTTCGTGTGAAAGCTCAATCTGCCTTAGCGATGCCTCCTGCTGCAGGTATTGTGCCTTCATGGAGTTGAGTGATGCCTCAGCCCTCTCCTTGGCAGAGATGTATACATCCTGCTTTATCTGAAGCAAGAGGTCTCCCTTCTCCACAATATCCCCCTCCCGACAGTTAAGCCTGATTATCTCGCCTGATACATCGGGGCTTATCTTTACCTCGGTGACAGGCTGTATTTTTCCGTTTGCCGGGATTGATTCAATGATTGTACCTCTCTGTGGAGGTTTTGCAGTAACCTCAAGCCCTTTGCTGCCATTGTTCTTCCCTACTATTATAAGCAGTACGATTACAGCTGCAGCTGCAATGAGAATAAATTTCCTGTTGTTCTTTTTGGAAGCCATATCTGTGCCTTGTTAAAGTGTAAGGGGAATGTTCCTATAATAATCCAGTATCTTCAGCTGGAAGATGTACTGGTATTTGTTCTGCAGATATTCAGATTCTGCCTTGTAGAGGTTTGCCATTGCAACCGTATAGTCTGTACCGTTGAGGATTCCAAGGTTAAACTTCTCCTTTGTGTATCCGGCCGATTCCCTTGCGGAAATGAGGTTCTCCCTGGCGGCATTCATCTTTTCATAGCCGGAAAGGGCCTCATTGCAGGCCTGCTGTATCTCTTTCCTCAGGTTCTGCCTCTGTATGCGCAGGTCAATCTCAGAACTCTTTACATTCAGGCGGGCATTTCTTATGGCGGCATTGTTTTTCCAGCTGTTGAAGATAGGGATGCTCAGACCGAATCCCATTGAAGGGTTGCGGTTGTTGTCAAACTGGGTGAAGAACGGGGTTGGCTGGTTGTCGCTGTAATAAGTACCGTATCCTGCACTGAAAGATATTGTAGGAAGTGCTGCCCCCTTCTGTATACGGTACTGCAGCTCGCTGTTCTCCAGGGCAAGTTCCGCACTCCTTATGGCCGGGAGCCCCAAAGCCCCGGCAAAAATCTCCTCCTCATCATAATTTTCAGGATCCGGTATGGTACCGCCTGCTTCAGGGGCTTCAATGTCAAAACTTTCAATATTATCAATATCAAGTAGTTGGGCCAGATTTATCATGTTGGTCCTCAGGTTGTTCCTGGCTGCAACCACCTGCACCTTTTCACTGGCAAGCTGTGCCTGTACCTCCAGGAGCGAGCTGTAGGGCTGGCTTCCGGCATCCACAAGCGCCCTGGTCCTCTCTACCTGTGCCTCCACGCTGTTGCAGCTTTCAAGTGCGCTCTTCTCCATCTCCCTACACAGCATTACCTGAAGGAATGCCTGCACAATTTGTATTGAAATTTCATCCTTCAGCTTCTCCACATTGCTTCCTGCCAGTTCCAGCTGCACCTTGCTGCTCTTTATGTTGTTCTGCTTGCGCATCCCCTCAAAAAGCGGTACGGAGGCTGAGAAGTTGAGTGATGTGCTTTGCGAGAGCTTGTTCTCAATGATTTCAAGGTCGTTCAGGTTTACCGAACGTCCCCAGCTCATGTTGTGGTTCATTGAGGCATTCATAGTGGGGAGGTACTCCAGCCTGGCTGAAGTGAGGTTGTTGCCGGCCTGCTCAACCGCAATTGCCTGCCGTCTTACCTGCAGGTTATGCTCACGGGCATGGCTGATGCACTTTTCCAGAGTCCATTTCTCCTGTGAAAAGGCTGTGCAGGCCAGAAATATGGCCATTACAAGCAATGATGTGTGGTGTCCGAAATTCTTCATATTGCGCTCAAGCAACAAAGTTATACAAATATTGTTAATGAGGGCAGTAAGGAGGGGAAATTTTGAAGCACAAGCCCGGATCCACCCCTCCAGACTCCCTCATCCTGCAATGACGCAAACAAATTCCGTTCCCGGATTATTCATGCCGCTGAAGCTACAGCGCAGCCGGGTTGAAGAACATTTTCCTGAACTGGTTTGCCATGTAGATCATCTTTGCTATTGTGCCTATGCACTCAGCTATGAACTCAACAAGCCTGGCTGTCTCCTCGTTCTTGCCTCCATATATGGCGGAGGCCTGTCTGATGTCAATTTCAATGAAATTTCCCATGATATCCCCTCCTATAAGTTTTTCCAGCCCCTTTTGAGCCCGTTCCAGATCTCTTCCCTGTACTCCTTGATGAAGGCTACAGCCTTTTGTACATAGTCCCAGAAGTTGTCCAGGAATGCTACGGCAACACCGCCCCTTACAATTGACATTTCCTGACGGCTGATTTCCACCAGACCGCTGCAATCACTTTTTATCCGTTTCATAAATCATGTTTTAAATTTCCTGCCGTCAAGTGCTACGCAGGTTACCACTTCCGGTGGGAGTGTGGCCGCACCCCTCCCGGCCTATATCAACAACGTTGTCTGCAATTGTACCGTTATCCCTTTTGTGGGAAATGAAAATTATTGTCTTTCCGGCATCCCTGAGCCCCACCAGGGCCTCCAGCACGCACTTTTCACTTTCAGGGTCCAGGGAGGAGGTGGCCTCATCTAGGATATATATCCTGGGATTCCTGTAGATTGCCCTTGCCATGGCAATTTTCTGGCATTCTCCTCCCGACAGGCTGCATCCTCCACTACCGGCTCTGGTAAGGAGCCCCTGAGGGAATCTTTCTGCCATATCCATCATCTTCAGCCTGCCACATATTTCCAGGACTTTCCCTATATCAGGCTCATCCTCCCCAAGGGTGATGTTGTCAAGTATGGTAGCATTGAACAGGGCTGCTCTCTGTGGTACATACCCTATCATGCTCCTCCACCGGGATGTATTGAGGCGGCTGATGTCAATTCCGGAGTATCTTATGGTTCCCGTGCCGGGAGTGTGGTCTTTCAGTATCAGTGAGGCCACCGTGCTCTTTCCGCATCCGCTACCGCCCCTGAGTAGGGTAATCTTTCCCCTGGGGGCGGTGAAGGATAAGCCGTGCAGGAGCTCTTCCCTCCCCGGATACCGGAAATGTACCCCTTCAACCACAATGTCCCCGTCCAGGCTGTCAGGAGATATTGCGGCAGAGGTTGTCCCTGCTCTGTCTGCTCCGGCATATCCTGCTCCATCTTCGTCGGGAAGGGAAAGAATTTCAAATATCCTGCTGCAGGAGACAGAGGTCCTTGCAATCATTTCATTTGTCCTTATGAGGTCATCTACAGGAACCGTAAAGAAAGAGCATAGGGAGTAGAACCCCACCAGTTCACCTATACTCATCTCTCCCCTGAGGAGGGCGGCGGAACCGGCGGTTAGGATGATGCAGAGCAGTATCCTTGATATCCCCTGTACCGATGTGGAGAAGAGGTTCACGGCATCGGCGCAGCGGTTGAGGCTCTCCGCCATCCCCACATAGCTCCGTTCCATCTTTCCGGCGGCAAGACGGTATGCCCCGTAGTGTCTTATACAACCCTGGGTGGAGACCAGTTCCAGCAGGTCTGTCTGGAATGCGGCGCCGGAGGCGGCAACCTGCCTGCTGTATTTCCTGTTCATGTGCCCGGCTATTCTGTAGAGTGCGTAATATGCCGGGAGTGCCAGTGTGATGATGATTGAAAGCCTAGTGTTGTAGCAGTACATCACAGCCAGAGCCCCAATAATTGTAATCAGGCTGGTGAATATCCCTATGGTTCCCCCTGTAATGAATGAGCGGATGTGGTGTATGTCCTCAATCCTGGAGGATATCTCGCCTGCCTGGAAACTGCTGAAGAACCCTGCTGGGAGCCTGAGCAGCTTCTCCATATAGCTGCATGTGAGGGTGGTCTCAACCTTCAGGCTGCACCTTATGAGGTATCTTGTGGTACAGTAGCCTATATAGAGTGAGGCAAAGGTGAGAGAGAAGAGCAGCAGCGCAAGGAATATGACAGCTGCGGCGTTTCCCTGAGGGATCACCTTGTCTATTGTCTGCTGCAGCAGGAATGTGGTGCTTATACCGGCTGCCGTACAGGCCATTGAGCCGGCAGCTGCAAGCGCCAGTTCTTTCCGGTTAGCCCGGGCGAGTTCCCATAGTGCCGCTGCAGATGAAGCTGTGCCATCATCTGCAGCCTTTACGGTAAAGCTTGGAGTGACAGCAATGATGTATCCTGTCCATATTGCGGCAAAATCACTTTTCTTCATCTTCTTCATCTCCCCTCCGGCCGGGTCCATCACTTCCAGCATATCTTTTCCCACACGGTATACCACAATGAAATGGAGGAGCCCATCCTTATCCATGGTATGGGCAATTGCCGGAACAGGGATGCTGCTTATGGATGAGGGCTCCTTGCCGGGGGATCTGTACCCCTTCGCATCCAGTCCAAGCCGGGACGCCCCGTCTATGATTCCCTGTATGGTGATTCCGTCTGGAGTACAGCCGCAAAGGAGCCGTGTGCGGGCAATGGAGGCCCTTATCCCGTAAAATGCTGCTACGGAGACAAGGCAGGCAGCCCCACAGTCATATCTGTAATGCTGGCGTATCTTTACATTCTTCATGGCAGTATGGGTATTATGAAGAGTGAGACAATGCACAGCACGGCGGCAAGAACCAGCATGAATATGAATGTGGCATCCCCGTGGCGGGTAGGTAGGAGTATCCTTTGGGGGGATTCTCCAAGCTGTTGCAGTGATGGTGTGTTTTCAGTCATATCCGGTCTCCTTTTTCCACAAATTTGGAAAGCGGAAACGGATTATGCCAGGTTTTGGGTAAAATTTACCCTGCGAATTCCGTTATGAAAAAATTTTTTGAAGAAACGGAAAAATATTGCGGTGGAAATGCTCCAGGAAGGCATATCCCTTTGAGCCGCTGAAAACATCCCCGGGTATGATGTGCAGCATTGAGTTTAGGTAATTGACAAGATACGCGGCAATGCTGAGGAGAATTATGGCCTTGAGCGCGCCAAATAGGAAACCCAGAAGGCGGTTAAGCCACCCCAGCATGGTTAGCTTTACTATCCCTTCAATCCCCTTCCCGATAAAATGGGTGAGTATTACAACAATGATGAAGATTGCCGCAAAGGTTACAATATGAAGGGTATTCTGAGCTATGGTGAGGGAGAGGAGCTCCCTGGCTTCGGCAGAAAGCCATGCGGAGAACTTGAATGCACACCATACCCCCAGCAGCAGGGATACAATGCTTACAATTTGTCTTACAAATCCCTTGAAAATTCCCCATATGGCTGAGGCCAGTATGATTACAAGTATGGTTATGTCCAGCAATCCTATGTTCTCCATCTCTTTTTTTTGTCAAAAGTAAGCTTTTTTATCCTATTGGAATCATATGGAGTAAAACTTTTGTTAATTTTGGAGCATGTGCAGGATTTTGAACAGAACAGTTTTGGCAGCCCTTTTTGCCGCTGTGGCGGTGCTGCTCTTCTTTGTGTGTGCTGCATGGGAGGATATGGGGGATTATCCCCAGAAGATATGGCTCCACAGGTGCAATTCAATTGAGAAGCTTAATGAGATGGCGGATATGTACCCAAACGTAGAGGTGGATGTGGTGTATAGGGGAGATGGGGTGCTGGATGTTACCCATGACCTGGATACAACCTTCAATCTGGATGTGGAGGAGTTCTTCAGGCATTATGCCTCCAATGAGGGGAGGATGTGGCTGGATGTGAAGAATCTGCACGGCGGCAACAGGGATTCCGTCCTGGCGGGGCTTGTGTCACTTACCCGGGAGTATGGGGTCGCCAGGGAGAGGCTTATTGTTGAGTCACGGGAATGGAGGCAGCTTGAGGCCTTTACCAGAGCCGGGTTCTACACCTCCTGGTATGTCCCTTTTGGCAAACCGAATAGGCTGGATGAGAGGGAGAAGGAAGAGTGCATTGATGCAATTGAGGATGTTGCAGGGAGCGGTTGTGTAAGGGCTGTGTCATTCCCGTACTGGTGGTATGATGAGATAAGTGATGATATGGATGCTCCGGTGGATCTGCTCACATGGAAACACAGGAGCAGCCAGTTTTTGTTCCTGCTGTCGGGAGAAGGGAAGAGGATGCTTGCAGACCCTAGGCTGAAGGTGGTGCTTGTGAAGGATAAGGGTGATTTTCACAGATAGTTTGTCCTTGAAATTCTTATTAATCGGTTTTTCGTATTATCTTTGCGGATTAAAATTTAAAAAATCTCAAAAATGGGTTTCGCGGAATATAAAAATCTAGATTTAACAGAGATAAATCGCAGTGTATTGGAGAAATGGAAGGCAGAGAAATGCTTTGAGAATACCCTCAAGGCAAGGGAAGGCGCCAAAAAGTTTGTGTTTTTTGAGGGCCCCCCTTCAGCAAACGGAATGCCCGGCATACACCATGTAATGGCAAGGGCCATAAAGGATGCTTTCTGCAGGTTCAAGACGCAGAGCGGATACCTTGTACAGAGGAAAGCCGGTTGGGATACACATGGACTTCCTGTTGAACTGGGTGTGGAGAAGATGCTTGGCATCACCAAGGAGGATATAGGGAAGAAGATATCTGTTGATGACTATAATAGTGCCTGCCGCAAGGAGGTGATGAAATATACAAAGGAGTGGGTTTCACTTACTGAGAGGATAGGTTATTGGGTGGATATGGACAATCCGTACATCACATACGATAATAAGTATATTGAGACCCTCTGGTACCTGCTCAAGGATATCTATGGCAAGGGGCTGCTTTATAAGGGTTATACAATCCAGCCTTATTCGCCTGCTGCAGGTACAGGCTTGAGCTCGCACGAGCTTAACCAGCCGGGCTGCTACAGGGATGTTAAGGATACAACTTGTGTGGCACAGTTCAGAATCAGGGAGCCTAAAGCTGAGATGGCGCAGTGGGGTACCCCTTATTTCCTTGCATGGACAACTACCCCTTGGACATTGCCTTCAAATGTGGCGCTTTGTGTGGGCCCTAAGATTGAGTATGTTGCAGTACAGACATATAATGCATATACCGGTGAAAAGATGACAGCGGTGCTTGCAAAGCCGCTCCTTTATTCTCACTTCAACAAGAAGGCGGAGGAGATTGCGCTTGAGGATTATAAGCCTGGTGACAAGCTTGTTCCTTTCAAGGTTGTGGCTGAGTACAAGGGGCCTGAACTTGTAGGTATGGAGTATGAGCAGCTGATTCCTTGGGTGAAGCCTGTTTCAGTTGACGAGAAGGGCAAGTGGCAGGATGCTTCAGACAAGGCATTCCGCATTATCCCTGGTGATTATGTTACAACCGAGGACGGTACCGGTATAGTGCATATTGCACCTACATTCGGTGCTGATGATGCCTTTGTGGCACGTGCTGCCGGCATCCCTTCATTGTTCATGATCAACAAGGCCGGTGAGACCCGCCCTATGGTTGACCTTACAGGTAAGTTCTACCTGATGGAGGAGCTTGATGAGGAGTTTGTGAAGGACTGCATTGATGTGGAGCTTTACAAGGAGTACGAGGGAAGATGGGTTAAGAATGCATACGACCCTAAGTTTACAGTAAACAAGGTTTATGACGAGAAGGCAGCTTCTGCAGCCGAGAATCTGGATATCTGTATCTGCCTTATGCTCAAGGGGGCAAACAAGGCATTCAAGATTGAGAAGCATACCCACAACTATCCTCATTGCTGGAGGACAGACAAGCCGATATTGTACTATCCGCTGGATTCATGGTTCATCAGGAGCACTGCGGTGCAGGATGAACTGATTGCCTTGAACAAGACCATAAACTGGAAGCCTGAGAGTACAGGTACGGGCCGTTTCGGCAAATGGCTGGAGAACCTCCAGGACTGGAACCTTTCAAGGAGCCGCTACTGGGGTACACCGCTCCCTATCTGGAGGACAGAGGACAAGAAGGAGGAGATGTGCATAGGTTCCGCCCAGGAGCTGTACAATGAACTTGAGAAGTCTGTGGCTGCAGGTTTCATGGCTTCAAACCCATTGAAGGACAAAGGATTTGTTCCTGGCGATTTCTCTAAGGAGAATTATGGGAAGATTGACCTCCACAGGCCATATGTGGATGGATATATACTTGTTTCACCAAGCGGCAAGCCTATGAAGCGTGAGCTTGACCTCATTGACGTATGGTTTGATTCAGGCGCAATGCCGTTTGCACAGGAGGGGCTTGAGAACCTTGGGAAGCCTGAGTTCGGCCAGACAGCTGACTTCATTGCTGAGGGTGTTGACCAGACCCGCGGATGGTTCTTCACACTCCACGCAATCTCTACAATGGTGAACAGGCGTGTTGCATACAAGACAGTGCTTTCAAACGGACTTGTGCTTGACAAGGACGGAAACAAGATGAGCAAGAGGTTGGGCAATGCGGTTGACCCGTTCAAGGCCCTTGACCAGTACGGAGCCGATTCACTCAGGTGGTACATGCTCACAAATGCACAGCCTTGGGATAACCTGAAGTTTGATTTTGCCGGTGTGGATGAGGTGAAGAGGAAATTCTTTGGTACCCTGTACAACACTTATTCATTCTTTGCGTTGTATGCAAACGTTGACGGTTTTGACAACAAGGCACCTCAGGTACCTGTGGAGAAGAGGCCTGAGATTGACCGTTGGGTGATCTCATATCTGAACACCCTCATAAAGGAGGTAAAGGAGTGCTATGAGAACTATGATGTTACCACAGCGGGCCGCAAGATTCAGGATTTTGTGTGTGACCATTTGAGCAACTGGTATGTAAGGCTCAACAGGAAGCGTTTCTGGGGCGGTTCAATGAGTGAAGACAAGCTTGCTGCCTACCAGACACTGTATTCTTGCCTTGAGACAGTTGCAGTGCTTGCCGCTCCTATTGCGCCGTTCTTCATGGAGAGGCTTTTCCTCGACCTGAACGCCGTTTCAGGAATGCATGCGGAGAACTCAGTACACCTTGTGCTTATGCCGGAGGTTGATGAGAGCTGCATTGACAAGGATCTTGAGGAGAGGATGGCACTTGCTCAGATCAGCACTTCAATGGTGCTGGCGCTGAGGAAGAAGGTGAACATAAAGGTAAGGCAGCCTCTTGCAAAGATCATCATCCCTGTCCTTGATTCAAGGATACAGGAGCAGCTTGAGAAGGTGAAGAATCTTGTGTTGAATGAGATTAATGTGAAGGAGGTGGAGTTCATTACAAATACTGAGGGATTGATCACCAAGAAGATCAAGCCTAACTTCAAGACTTTGGGCAAGAAGTACGGCAAGATGATGAAGGATATTGCAGCTGCTTTCGGCCAGTTTACCCAGAGTGACATTTCAAAGATTGAGATGGCAGGCACATATGCCTTTGCTTTGCCTGCAGGTGAGGTTGTGCTTGAGCCTGGTGACTATGACATCACTTCAGAGGATATGCCAGGATGGCTTGTTGCAACTGAAGGCAAGCTTACCGTGGCACTGGACATTACCATTACAGATTCGCTCAGGAAGGAGGGTGTGGCCCGTGAGCTTATCAACAGGATCCAGAATCTGAGGAAGGAGAAGAATTTTGAGATAACGGACAGGGTTGAGGTGAAGATTGCAAGACGCGATGATGTTGCGGAATCCCTTGCGGAGTTTGCCGGATATGTGTGTGAGCAGACCTTGTGTGAGAACATCCAGCTTGTGGATTCGCTTGATGCTGCTGATGAAGTTGAGTGGGGTAATGACGAAGTGTTGCAAGTGTCAATTAAATTAGTAAATTTGTCACTTTAAACCAAATAGTTATGAGTACAGAGAAAGTAAGGTACAGCGATGCTGAGTTGCAGGAGTTCAAGGAACTGATCCTACAGAAGCTTGAGACTGCAAGGAAGGATTATGAAGAGTTGAGGGCAGCCATCACCCACAGCGCCAGCAATGGCGTTGAGGACACTTCCCCTACATTCAAGGTTCTTGAAGAGGGCGCATCTTCGCTTTCAAAAGAGGAGTCAGGCCAGCTTGCACAGAGACAGTTCAAGTTTATTCAGTCTTTGGAGGCAGCTCTGATAAGGATTGAGAACAAGACTTATGGCGTTTGCAGGGAGACCGGCAAGCTTATCCCTAAGGAGAGGCTTATGCTTGTTCCTCATGCAACCCTAAGTGTAGAGGCTAAAAATAAGAGGTGATTTATGAGGCTTTCCAAAGGCAACCTTGTCTCTATTCTGGTAGTCCTGCTCCTTGTGGCAGACCAGGCCATAAAGTTTGCTGTAAAGCTTAACATGACGATAGGGGAGAGCATTCCCGTTTTCGGCAGCTGGTTCCAGATATGTTTCATTGAGAATAATGGGATGGCTTTCGGGATGCAGTTTGGAGGATCAATAGGGAAACTGGCATTGAGCCTCTTCAGGGTTGTGCTCATTGGGGCAATCATATTTTATCTCAGAAAATTGCTGAAAAGGGCGGAAACTCCCACAGGGGTACTTGTGGGGATTTCGCTCATTTTGGTAGGTGCCATAGGAAATGTACTGGACTGCCTCTTCTATGGGGAAATCTTCAGTGAGTCAACCTACACCAGGGTGGCGGAGCTTTTCCCTGAAGGAGGTGGATATGCAGGTTTCCTGTACGGAAAGGTTGTGGATATGTTCTACTTCCCGATAATTGACACCACATGGCCAGACTGGGTCCCATGGTACGGAGGTGAGCAATTCATCTTCTTCAGGCCCATCTTCAATTTTGCGGATGCATGCATCTCTGTATCCGTTATCTATATGCTCATTTTCCAGAGGAAATTTTTTGCAGCAGAAGAGAAGAAATGATTGGGCCTGCCACCTGTATGCAGGAAATTCAGGTTGTAGCGTCATTGCATGGAACAAATATGAAACCCGCGGATCCACTCCGCGGGTTTCTTGTTGGGTAACTGGTTATTTCACTTCTTTATCTTTTCTATAAGTTTCTGTCGGGAAAAATGAATTCTGCTCTTTACTGTTCCCAGGTGGAGGCCAAGCTCATCTGCAATCTCCTGGTACTTGTAGCCGCTGTCATGCATCTGGAAAGGAATCCTGAATTCCGGCTCCAGTGAATTTACCATTGCGGTAAGTTCCCTGAAGTTATAGTCACTTTCAGGGCTGGTTTCAGCCGGGCGGCTGTTGATTACAAATTCCTGCACATCCTTGTTGAATATAGCCTGTTTCTTCACCCTTCTCCTGTAATCATTGATGAAAGTATTCTTCATGATTGTGTACATCCAGGCCTTGATGTTTGTCTGCTCATCAAATTTGTCCTGATTGTAAAGAGCCTTGAAATAAGTTTCTTGAACCAAGTCCTTTGCGTCGTCCATGTTGGCAGTAAGACTATACGCGTATCTGGTAAGACTAGGCTCCAGGTTAATAATCTCGCTGTCGAATTTTGAATTACCCATAAATCCCTAAGATTATTAGTTTGATTAACCCTGAACAGTATGGATTGTTCAGTGCTAATCTGAATAAATTTTAGTTGTTTGTAAGTGTGGTCCAGCTTTCCGAGAGCGAAATTAGCAATTGAAAGAATTAATGTGATTAACATAAAATTTAGTTATTGTTAAGATTTGATGACTTATTTCAGAATTGTTTCAGATTTTAGTCTTTTCTTTGCATAAAGAAACTTCAACCGGCCCTTATATGAAAATACTAATTGTTGAAGATGAGCCTTCAATGCGGGAACTGATAAAGGAATCACTTGAGAAGGAGCGTTTTGTGGTGGAAACAGCGGGAGATATATCAACAGCTGTGCAGAAAGCGGGTACATACAATTATGACTGTATCCTCCTGGATGTAATGCTTCCGGATGGCAGCGGCCTCAAGTTCCTTGAGCAGCTTAAGAGAATGCGGAAAAGGGAGAATGTGATAATAATTTCGGCAAAGGATTCATTGGAAGACAAGGTGTTGGGGCTTGATTTGGGGGCAGATGACTACCTCCCCAAGCCTTTCCACCTGGCAGAATTGAATGCAAGGGTAAAGAGTCTCCTCAGGAGGAGGCATAGGGATGGGGAACATGCAGTTACTGTAGGGAATGTCACTCTTTTTCCCGATAATTTCCGTGTTGAAGTGGATGGAAACCCATTGGAGCTGAGCAGGAAGGAGTATGATATACTGCACCATTTCATGAACAGGCCGGGCAGGATGGTAAGCAAGGGTGCGCTTGCTGAATCTGTATGGGGCGATCATATTGACCAGGCAGACAATTTTGATTTTATATATGCCCAGATGAAGAATCTGAGGAAGAAACTCTCGGAGGCAGGGGCATCCATTGAGGTTAAGGCTGTATATGGCCTTGGATATAAACTTGTTGAATAAGACTGCAGCACCATGAATTTGTTCTATAAGGTATTCCTGAGACTTGCCCTTGGGGCAGTGCCCGTGCTGGCGGTGTGGGCATTCTTTTTCCATTATTTCATGATGGATGAGGTTACGGATGAGATTGATGATTCTCTGGAGGACTATTCGGAAATGATAATTACCCGTTCCCTGGCAGGTGAGGCACTTCCATCTAACGACAGCGGTTCCAATAACCAGTATTTCCTGAAGGAGGTAAGTGAGAATTATGCAAGTTCACACCCTGCAATCTCCTATAGGGATTCTATGGTATATATTGTGGGGAAAAAGGAAACCGAGCCTGCAAGGATTCTTACAACGCTTTTCAGGGACTCGGAGGGAAAGTGCTATAAGCTGGAGGTATCGGTTCCTGCCATTGAGAGGTCTGATCTTGGGGAATCCATTTTGTGGCTTATTGTGTGGCTGTATGCGGCGCTGCTGGCGGCATTCCTGCTCATAAATGTTGTTGTGTTCAAGAAAAGCATGCAGCCGCTGTATTCACTTCTGGCGTGGCTGGAGAACAACAGCCTTGGAAACAGGAAGGAGGAACTGGCAATAGAAACTGACACGCAGGAGTTCCGCAAGCTGAATGATGCGGTGAGGGAGTATTCCAACCATAGCGAAGCATTATTCCAGCAGCAGAAGCAGTTTATAGGAAATGCATCACATGAGATACAGACCCCAATAGCTGTGAGCATAAACAGGCTGGAGATGCTTATGGAGGATGAATCGCTCGGTGAGAGGCAGATGGAGGAGCTGTACAAGTGTATAAGGGGCCTTGAATCTGTATCAAGACTGAACAGGACCCTGCTTATGCTTTCCAAAATTGAAAATAACCAATATGAAGAGATCTCTGAGGTTGAATTTAATCCGCTGGTGGAGAAATATGCTGGAGACTTCAAGGAAGTATATGCTGCCAAGGGGATGGGAATCTCAATCAGGGAAGAGGGCAGATGTGTGGTAAGGATGAATGCCGTACTTGCAGGTGTGCTTGTTGCCAACCTCCTGAAAAATGCATTCGTACATGGGGCCGCTGGCGGAGAGATAAAGGTAGATGTGGGTGTGGATGGCTTTATTGTGGGCAATACGGCTGAGGATGGCCCTCTGAACGCCAATCTGATATTCGAAAGGTTCTGGCATGGGGAGGGGAAGAGTGATTCCACCGGTCTGGGGCTTCCTATGGTTGAAACAATATGCAGGCACTCCTCTCTGACAATTACATATTGTTTTGGGGAGGGAATGCACTGGTTTGCTGTCGGGAAATGAAATTTTCCCGTTTTTTTTTGTAATATGGGCATTAATTCAGATTCTTTTCAGTTTTATGCTTCACCTTTGTATCAAGTTAATGAATAAAAAAGGTTTTAGATTATGAAAAAGGTTTTGATGGCAGTTATTGGTTTGGTTGTTGCAATTCCCCTCTTTGCAGATGATGACAAGCCAATTTCGGTTGATAAGATGCCGGCTGCTGCACAGGAATTTATCAACAGACACTTTGGGGGGCTTCAGGTTGCAGTTGCAAAGCAGGAGGGGACACTCCTTCTTAAGAACTATGATGTGATATTTACAAATGGGGACAAGGTGGAATTTGACAGGAAGGGGATGTGGACAAACCTGGACTGTAAATATGGGAAAGTTCCTGCAGCAGTTATCCCGCAAAAAATTGCATATTACATAACAAGTAAGTATCCCGGTGTGGAGGTGCTGCAGATAGAGAAGGAAGACAGGAGATATGAGGTTGAGCTGTCAAACAGGGTTGACCTTACATTCAACAGCTCAATGGAATTGACAGATATTGATTACTGATATTAAAAAAGCATTGGATATGAAAAAGAATCTCGTTTGGGTACTTTTGGTTGTCCTGGGCTGGACAATGGGTACAAGTTGTGAAAAAGATGATGATATAAGGAGAATAGGGGCAGAGTTCTCACAAGCTCTGAATTCAAGATACCCCGAAGCGGTGATGGCAGAATGGGAGAGGAAAAGCGGCTATTATGTTGCAGAATTCTATGCAGAAGGCCAGGAGCTGAAGGTATGGTACAACAGGAATGCAGAATGGTGCATGACTGAAACAGACCTTGGCAGAGGGATATCCGGCCTCCCTCAGGCAGTATCTGATGCGTTTACAGCCAGCGCATACGGAGATTGGGCCATTGATGATATTGACAAATATGAGAGGCCGGGAGAGATATTCTACCTGATAGAGGTGGAGAAGAGGGGTGAAAGGGACAGGGACCTCTATTATTCACCTTCCGGAATGCTTCTGAAAGATGACTATGACAGGGGAGACGTGAATCCTACAATAAAATTCTAAAAAAATACTCCTTATTTATTTGGAGAAATAAAATTTATTCCTACCTTTGCAATCCCAAAGCAAAAGCGGAGGAATTGGAGAGGTGGCAGAGTGGTCGATTGCGGCGGTCTTGAAAACCGTTAATCTGAGAGGATCCGGGGGTTCGAATCCCTCCCTCTCCGCAGAAAAGAGGAAGTTACAACACAAGTGACTTCCTCTTTTTCAATATAATAAGTCGCTAACGGTTTGAGTTTCAAAACATCGGGGAGCAAGTTGAAGCAGAAGAACGATTGGAATAAATTGTAATCATAGCATCGTAAGGTACAAGTTTGCGATATTCTCATTATCTTCGCAGTGAAGACAGCGGAATGTAATTTGTGCTGATGCTTATAAAAGGTTGGTATATGGATAAGAGAAAGCAGGACATAGCTTATTTCATTTCCTTCTGTATAGAGCAGTACAAGAATGAAAAAGGGATCAGCGGTAGCGAGGCGATGGCTTTGTTGTCAGAGTATGGCGTGCTGGAATACCTGTCAGAGCATTGGAAAATATTGCATACGCAGAGTCGTCAGTGGATTATCGAAGACATTGATGAATTTATAAGAACGAGAAATGAAGAACATGTATGGAGCTCTTCTGCGGATGCAGTTTGTAGAAGCACAGGAGGTGACGCTATGAATCTGACCATCACTCAAGAGAA
>JAFUMO010000069.1 GCA_017482565.1 Bacteroidales bacterium
GCCATCTCCAGATCTTCAGGAGTCGTTATCTTTATATTGAAACGGCTTCCGCTACAGAAGAGAATCTTATAACCCTTACTCTCCGCAACAGATGCATCATCTGTAAATGCCGGAGAGTAAGCTTGTTTATAGGCCTCCTTAAGTCGGGTTGAATCAAAGACCTGCGGAGTCTGTACAAATATGTACTCATCTCTGTTTACAGGCTCAGCCCCTACGGTATGCCCCTCATCATCAAAGATTTTCTTTCTCATCGACTCAACAGATGGCATTACAGGTATCACACCTGCCACATTCTCTCCCGACAGATCATATCCAAACAGCTCTTCCAACATTTTTTCAGGAACAAATGGTCTCACTCCGTCGTGCACAGCAACAAGAGCTCCGTCGGGGACAAACTCCAGAGCATTCCTTACCGAATGAAATCTGGTAATTCCTCCAGAAACAAGAGTGTGCTTGAACCAGAGGTTATTCTCCATACAGTAGTTTTTCCAATACTCCTTGTATTCTCCCGGCAACACCAGAATGATCTCTGTCCTGAAAGGGAGATTTCTGAACATATCTATAGTTCTCAGCAGAATAGGTTTGCCGCCCAGCTCCATAAACTGCTTTGCAATGTTGCCTCCCATCCTTTTGCCTACACCACCGGCTGTTATGATCACATATAGCTGCTTATCCATTATGTTGAGATTATGTTTATATCTTGCGCAAATTAATACAATAAATTTTATTAAAAATAGCATATATTTTTTTATTTTTACAAAAATATTTTTTACAACTTATCCAATCGTATAACATGCAATCAATCAAAGAGATAAAAAGAGCCCTCATCTCTGTTTACTATAAAGACGGACTTGAGGAGATAGTAAGGGAACTGGACAAGAACGGTGTTGAAATATTGTCAACAGGTGGAACTTTCGATTTCATCCAGAATCTGGGCATACAGGCAAAGACAGTTGAATCGGTGACAGGATATCCGTCGATATTGGGAGGCAGGGTAAAGACTCTCCATCCAAAGGTATTCGGAGGAATCCTCAACAGAAGGGAGAATGCAACAGACCAGAACCAGATTGCCGAGTACGATATCCCTTCAATTGATCTGGTTATCGTAGACCTCTACCCTTTTGAGGAGTATGTTGCCGCAGGCGCTTCAAAAGAGGAGATTATCGAGAAGATAGATATAGGAGGCATCTCTCTTATCAGAGGTGCTGCAAAAAATTATAATGATGTTGTAATAGTTCCGTCCAAGGAGTCATATGCACCGCTTCTCAATATTCTCAAGGAGAATGGTGCAAAGACAACTCTCGAGCAAAGGGAGTATTTTGCCACACAGGCATTCCTTGTGAGCTCGCATTATGATACAGCCATATTCAGCTACTTCAACTCAATTCAGCCGGAGCCTACAAAATCATTCAGCAAGAGCATCACCGGAAGCAAAGAGCTGAGATATGGAGAGAATCCTCACCAGAAGGGCTTCTATTATGGCGCCGACAACTCACTTCCTGCACAGCTGCACGGCAAGGAGATATCATACAACAATCTGCTTGATATTGAGGCTGCAGTTGAACTCATCTCAGATTTTGAGGATACAACCGTGGCAATAATAAAACATAACAATGCTTGCGGATGCGCCTCTGCACAGACTTTGCTCGGAGCTTGGGACAAAGCCCTTGAGGCAGATCCGGTTTCTGCTTTTGGAGGCATTATTATTGCAAATAGAGAGATTGACCAGGCAACAGCAGAGCAGATGAACAAGATCTTCTTTGAAGTTGTAATTGCCCCTGCATACTCAGCTGAGGCACTTGAGATACTTAAGAGCAAGAAGAACAGAATTATTCTTGAGAACAAGGATGTAAAACCTTCTTCAGTGAAATTCCGCTCACCTTTGGGAGGTGTACTCGAGCAGGCAAGAGACAGTTATGTTGAGACCCCTGCAGACCTTAAACCTGCAACAAATGCCCAGCCTAAGGAGGAGGAGATTGATGATCTGATTTTTGCAAACAAACTTGTAAAACATTCCAAATCAAATGCAATTGTTCTTGCCAAAGGAAAACAGATGTTGGCAAGCGGCATCGGACAGACATCAAGAGTAGATGCATTGAAACAGGCTATAGCAAAAGCCAAATCATTCAACTTCGACCTGAATGGTGCGGTAATGGCCTCTGATGCATTCTTCCCATTTGCAGACTGTGTTGAGATTGCAGCGAATGAGGGAATAAAGACGGTTATACAGCCGGGCGGCTCGATAAGGGATAACGAGAGCATCGAATGGTGCAACAACAATGGTGTTGCCATGGTATTTACAGGCATCCGCCATTTCAAACATTAATATAAAGAGGAGGAGAATAATGGCTTTTTCATTTTTGACACAAGAGTTGGCTATTGATTTGGGTACTGCAAATACTGTCATCTTTATGAATGACAAGATTGTTGTGGATGAGCCATCAATTGTTGCCATAGACCAGAATACCGGCAAACCGATAGCATTTGGTCACAGGGCAAGACTCATGCATGAGAAGACACACCCCAACA
>JAFUMO010000070.1 GCA_017482565.1 Bacteroidales bacterium
TACAGAAGAGACTACCGATAATACTAAATATGATGGCGTGGATATTGCATTTAATCATGCTCTTTCTGCTGTGCAAATTAAGGCTAAGACACAGGGAAACTATAGCAGAGAAATAAGAATCACCTCACTGAAAATATCTGAAGTTGAGAATACAAATACATTCAAGCAGAATGTAAACCTAGCTACAGTAGAAACTCCTGATGCAGCAGCATGGGCGACAAGAGAACAAGGTACTACACCCTCCACGACTGAATATTCATATATTACAACTAATGATGCAGCTAAAGTTGTTCCGTTCGTTGGAACTGATGGCACAACTACTATTCTTGATTGTGGTACAAAGATTCTTCTGCCACAAGCTGTTCAGGATAGTGGTATTAAACTTACTGTGAGCTATGAAATAGAATACGGAGTGGCAGGAGAGAACAATACCAAAACATATCTTGCTCAAACAACTTCTTTCGACCTTAAGGAGTATTTGTCAACGACGACAGCGAATGTGAGCATCATAAATTGGGAAATGGGTAAAAGATACATCTACACCCTTGTCTTTACACTTGATGAAATCTTCTTTGAACCCTCTGTTACAGACTGGGTAGATGTAACTATTGGAGAAACAACTAATTAGTTTGCTTACAACAAAATACTCATAGATAAATGAAGCAGCCTCTCGTTATACTTTTGGTTCTTTTACTCATAGGCTGTACATTCGACGAGCCCCGGGACTTTGATCCCGGGTGCCGTCTGATGTTCCAGCCCGGCATGTATATGCAGGTGAGCCATCAGGAGGTAGAGGAGTTCCCCACCAGTGAGAGCTTCGGTGTGCGTGCCTGGGCACTGCCCGACGGACAGAGCTGGAGTGAGGGGAGCCGAGAGGCTACGGAATATTTACCACTGTCGGAAGCCAAGAGTCGGGAGGTGCTGATTAGCGACACCACCCTGCGCGAGACGGTGAAGGACACGCTCTGGATGATTGGTGAAGAGACCAGCTGGCCAAGCAAGTATCAGTCGCTGACCTTCCTGGCCTATGCACCCTTTGCCGCCAACTGTGAGTGTGACGCCACCGCCGGCATACAGTACAGCACCGACATGCTGGAGAATCAGACCGACCTGCTCTACACCGCCCCGCATAGCGACAAGCAGAAGATAAAGGACGGCTGGGTGGTGCAGTTGCGCTTTGAGCATGCACTCTGTCTGGTGAAGTTCCGGGTAAAGCATCGGGTAGAAGAAAGTGAGCAAATAACCATCCGCCGCATCAGCATAGACGAGGTGCGACACAAAGGCAGCTTCCGCTCACTGCCCTCACCGCAGTGGAGCCTGGATGTTTCACTCACCCCACTCACCTTCTTTGAGGGGGAAGAGAGGGCTGACGCATTGCCACAGCCCATTGGCAACTATTGGCTGATGCTGCCACAACAGCTGGAGACGCGCGTAACGGTGGAGTACGACTACACCACCGCAGCACAAACCGGCATCACGCAGCGGCTGCAAACCGTGCCCCTGCGCACCAACCTACAGGCCGGACGTAGCTACACCTACACCCTGTCGGTAGGCATAGACGATGTGAAGTTTCTGGAAGAAATCATAGAACACAGGTTTAATAACAAAGAATGATGAAAAGAGGTATTACGATTCTGCACCTGGCAACAGCCCTTCTGCTAGTGGCTTGCAGCACGGAAGATGCTCCCCAACCCAAGGACAGCATCCGGCTGGAGGTGGTCAACAACCAAACCCCCAACACCCGCGCCTCCTTGTTTGAGAGCTTGGATGACCTAAAGGCTGCCGGAAACTTTACGGTGCAGGCATACTTTCATGAGGCAGAAACCGGCACAGACTATACTAAGTATATTGATGCACGGGTAAACTACTTTGCAGATGCCGAAGGACAGAAGGATGAAAACGGTAACCTTAGAGAGACCTGGCGATTCTTTGATGGCACAAATTATTACACCAGCTATTGGCCCAACAATGGCTACCTGGACTTTCTGGCTTACATGCCGTATGACTTGACGGGCTGTAACTATATTGATAAAACCAGCATAGGTTACACCTCATCCGGCGTTACCTTCAATGCCGCCTTACCCGCAAGCTCACAGAATGAGGAGACTGTCTCAGAATTTATCTACGCCCTCAGCAAGAATCAGCAAAAGGACACCAACAGCGGCCGTGTCAAGCTACAATTCGTCCACCCGTTTGCGGTGGTGTATTTTAAACTGGCGGTAGGTTCATATCGTTTAAAAATGAAAAGCCTGGCTTTTAGTAATATAAAGCTTGGAGGCTCTTATGCCGGTTCAAGTGATACCACTTCAGACTCACCCTATGGAACTTGGAGCACAAACGATGCAACAGCTAATCAGACATTCAGCATCGGCAAGAAGATTCCTGAGGATGTAAACTATAATGCAGTGTTCGCCGGGCCTTTCTTAGTCATTCCTCAGGACATTCAAACAGTAACATTGGCTGTAGATGCTCAGCGAATAGATTCAAACCAAGAACCGTATGATAAGAGCGGTATAGCAATACACACAGAGGATGTTAAGGCTTGGGAACCTGGTAAGCGATACACCTACACACTAAAATTAGGTGATGGATATTCAGAAATGCTTCTGGATGTTGCTGTAGAGGAATGGGATGATGTGGAATATAAGAATATAATTGATGTAGAATAACGTATGAAGAAGATAATGCCTATATTACTCTGTGTCGTACTTACCCTCTCCGCTTGCCAAAGCAATGTACTGGAGCTGAATGATACCGACCGCCGGATATATCTGTCGGTAGCCGTGGAGTCTTCTGTACAGACACGTACCCCTTACACTCTGACGACTCCCACACCGGAGAATCCTGTCTTGGCAGACGTATGGGCTTCTACTACATCTAATATATATAAGCATGTGGATGGAGCAGCTGGGGATGGTAGTAATAATGTAGTATCTCGTCATACAAAGGCTAACTTCCAGAATGGGAGTGCCCAGTTGCTGATTGATGCTATTTATCCACAAAACAACACAGTCAACTTTGTAGCCATGCATCCTCAAGGATGGGTAGGTAATGATGCAGGTATCAGTGCCAGCTATACTTTCGATGGCAAGACTGATGTAATGTTTGCGCCCCAAACTTCTGGAAAATATGGAGATACAAACTGGCCGAAGCTTACATTTAAGCATCTGCTCACCTGGCTTCGCATTGAAATAGTGGCAGAGAGTGAAGCTATTAGTGACGCATGGGGGGAGTTGCAAAGCCTCACTATTAAAAGTAGTAATAATGTAACTATAGACTTGCAGAGTGATTATAGACCTGAACTGGTAACGTTTGGTAGTGATGGGACGAGCATAATAGACATGCCTTTCTACAAGACCGGAGAGAATAATGTGTTCCCGGATAGTAATACCCCATACACCATTCCTGCCCCTCCTCCTGCTAATAAGGATGAAGAAATCGACAAGATGGACTATGTAGAAGAAGTTGCCTACGTCCTCTGTGAACCGGTAACTGCCAGTAAAGTGGATGATGAGGGAAATAATACAACAGAATACACCCTAACCGTGCAGACAACAGAACGTACGGTGGAGGTGCCGGTAGACCTGATGAGTGGAGAAAATACTCCTTATGGGGAAAATACCATGGGCAAGCAATTCACCCTGCTGCTCAACTTCAAGATGGGTAACACCATCACCGTCGCCGCCCGGACAACAGACTGGGAAACAGGTGGCATAGCTTCCGGAGAAATCACAGAGTGAACCGAAGGGTCAAACTGAAGGTCGCCGAGGGTCAAAGGGAGGGTTCCGTACCCACCCACAGATGAGTTGCTAATTGAACATTGAAAATAGAACAGCGAAATGAAGAATATTTGCTACATCATACTAATTGCCTCCCTACTCACAGCATGCAGTCAGGCAGAGATGGAGGAACCGGATAGGAGAATTGCCCTGAGTGCATCGGTGGGAGAGCTTGCTGTCACTACCCGTGCTGCAACAGCTGCTCCTTACAAGGGTACCACACCCTCTTCTGACAACAAATTTACTGCAGATGTGTGGTTCTCTGCCACTAGCGGAGAGTATAGCCCTACCGTAGCAGATGAGGAGGCTAACCTCCCCTGCCACACCAAAATAGAGTTTGACAGTGAGGCCCTGGAGTACCCTCGGAATGAGAATAAAGACTTAAAGTATCCTAGTGGTGGCTCAGCCTACTGTGTAGGTCTCTATCCCAGTGGGAACACATGGACTACTACAGACAATCAAACTGTATCTGCCACCATCGATGGTGTGCAAGACCTCATGTTTGCTCCTCAGCACTCAGGCTCTTGGACAAGTCCTTTCTCCCAAACACCTCTGCAATTCAATCACCTGCTTACCTGGCTGAG
Source organism: Bacteroidales bacterium (assembly GCA_017482565.1). Taxonomy (GTDB): domain Bacteria; phylum Bacteroidota; class Bacteroidia; order Bacteroidales; family UBA932; genus Egerieousia. The sequence continues at coordinate 4,364 of JAFUMO010000070.1, forward strand.
AATCTGCGTGTGCGCCACCAGTGAGGATGCCCCGGCAACTTGGGGAGAGATTACTAGAATCTCTGTAGGGAGCAAAGATCAGGTCGCAGTTAAACTTGGCTTAGGAACAGTTACTTATGGCGGAAATGATGTAGACATTGTAGCTCTTGAATCTACTGACGGATTACCCCTTGCCACCACCATCCAAGAAGTTGGTTCTGTGCTCTGTAGCCCGGCTACGGAATACACATTAAAGATTAAGACTTCTAAAGGGGAGGATAAGGAGGTGCTCATTAAGCTAAATGACCTGGAGGGTAATGAAATAACCGATGCTAATAGTACTGTCGGCAAGCTCTTTGTCCTCAGCCTCTACTTCAACAAGAGTGCGGTGTTGGAGGGAGTATGTACCCTGAACTCTTGGAACAATCAGGATGAGGATTTGTATCTGGGTGACAGTTGACAATTGATAGTGGAGGGTTGATATAGGGGGTACAAGTTGTAGAGTTATATATAAGGTGGTTTAACCTCCCCCCGCCCTATGGGCTTTATCCCCTCCGGCTCCCCCGTTATCGGGGGAGGGCAACCTCGTAGAGGGGGACTTAAGATACTCCGTGAGCCAAATAGTAAATTGTAAATTGCCAAATAGTAAATCACTAGATTGTAAATTGTAAATCGCTAAATAGTAAATATACTAGATGAAACATTATAAACTCCTTGTAGTACTACTTGCCTTGCTGGGAACAGTGAGTGGTTGTAGTGATGAGTGGGAAGGCAACCGCTTGCGCCCCTCGGAACAGTTGTGCTTTACGGCATCGCTGGGCAGCAACAGTGCCGTGCTTTCACCCACCACCCGAGGCACAGCAGGCCACCTCAGCT
>JAFUMO010000009.1 GCA_017482565.1 Bacteroidales bacterium
CATCTTTGCCTCGGAAAATCCAATCTTGATTTCTTTCTCTGCCATTTCTCTCTCCTCCTACATTCCCATATTCATTCCGGCAGTCTGTGTTTCCTGCATCGTCTGATACTGTTCCATGATCTCCTTTACCGATGGCACAAAGGCAGAGTATCTGGCATAGGATGAGCCTTCGCTCTCCACTAAAACACCATCTTCCATGCCCTCGCCGGTTACTAACAGGCAGTGCCACACACCATCTTTTTCACGCATCAAATCCACATTGTCTCTGATAAAGTCATAATCGTGCATCAGATGCTTGGTAAAAGACTCATACTCAGGAGCCGGAAGTACAATGACCTTTTCCACACAGAATTCATTTGCCTCTATCTCCGGCTCTTTTCTAAAAAATACTGCTCTCACATTTCCTCCTTCTTAAAGCGCAAAACAGATGCCTACGGCATCAAAAAACTACTGTGGTCTGCCATAAAGCACCTGCTTGTCTTCATCAAACAAATTTCGATATACTACTTTTCCCTTGGAATAGGATGCATCCACTACCTTTCCATCTCCGGCATAGATACCTACATGGGTAATGTTCATGAACCGCCCGTTTGGTTTATAACTCCAGAACACAAGGTCCCCCGGCTGTAAATCCTCTTTTGCAATGGTCAGGTTATGCTCCACCAGATACCTTCCCTGCTCTGCAGCAGTCCCCGGCAGAATAATCCCTACCTGCCTGTAGCACCATAGCGTCAGATAACTGCAATCCACATAATTGTCTTTTCCCCTGTAGGTCTGCGAATACGGGTGCCCCAGCCGGGACATGGCAAGCTCCACTACCTTTCCTCCTACTTCGCTTGCAGGCAGGTCATAATAGGTAACGTCACCGCCTCCATTCCAACCTGCCCATCCATCAAACCCATCTCCTTCCTGCGGAGCTGTTGTGTTGTATTTTGCGATATGCCACACATTCATTGCATTGGACTGCTGCTCATAGGTTACTGCCACCCCGTAGTGGTCCTTTATCCGTTCAAACAGTTCCACCTTATCTGTAATGGCAATGGATGCCTGATAGTTTTCTACACTTTGCCCTCCCTCCTCGTCTGTAACAATCCGAGTACGGTCTTCAAACTTTACAAAGGATTCTGCAAATCTCTGATAGTCCGATTCTCCAAGCCAGAGCCAGTCCTCGCCGAAATACAGAGAGTAAAAAACCGCCTTGACCAGATACCTGTCCTGAACATCCCCCTCTGCCACTGCATCGATTTCATCCATAGCGGCGTCTATCCACTCGAAGCTTTGCTGCATTTTGTAGATATACTCTTTGTAGTCAGCAGGCATGCTTATGGGGACAAACCCTCCATGAAATGCCAGCCTTACTGCCGCCCTATTATGATCCGCCGCTGCGGATGCAAGGTTTAAGATACACACAATTGCAAGTATAAAGGGAATACATATCCCCACAATCACAGATGCAATTCCTGTCCAGACCTTTTTGTTGGTTCCCACCGCAATGGCGGCCTTGGCTATCATTGCAGCAGTTGTTGGTTCCATGCCTGCTCCTCCATTCCTTCATTCTCATATCGCTTCTCC
>JAFUMO010000010.1 GCA_017482565.1 Bacteroidales bacterium
GTAAGCGGCAGTCTCCTCAAAAATAGGGTTCTTGAGCTCAAATTTTTCAATAATCTTTGCAGGACGGAGATCAAAAAGCTCACCAATCTTGCGGGCAATCTCACCGTCTGTAACACCGTTCAAAAGGCATGTACCGCGTGTGTTTACAAAGATGCTCACTGGTTTTGCCACACCAATAGCGTATGCCAGCTGTACCAGAATCTCCTTGGAAACGCCTGCTGCAACAAGGTTCTTTGCAATGTAGCGTGCTGCGTATGCTGCAGAACGGTCAACCTTGCTTGAGTCCTTGCCCGAGAATGCACCGCCACCGTGTGCCCCCCTTCCACCATATGTATCTACTATGATCTTGCGGCCTGTAAGGCCTGTATCTCCGTGAGGGCCTCCAATTACAAACTTGCCGGTAGGATTCACGTGAAGGATGTAGTCGCCTTTGAACAATGCAGCTGTCTGTACAGGAAGCTTCTTGAGCATTCTTGGGATAAGGATGTTCTTGATATCGCTCTTTATCCTCTGCTGCATTGCAATGTCGGAGTCAAACTCATCGTGTTGGGTTGAGATTACAATTGTATGGATACGTACAGGGGTATCATCATCTGCATACTCAATGGTGAACTGCGATTTTGCATCAGGCCTCAAATATGGCATGAGTGAAGTGTTCTTCCTTATGTCTGCAAGCTCTGTAAGTGCAAGATGGGAAAGATAGATTGCAAGAGGCATATACTCCGCAGTATCTGTACATGCGTAACCGAACATCATTCCCTGGTCACCTGCACCCTGCTCGTCCTTCTCCTCAACCACAACTCCTCGGTTGATGTCGGGAGACTGCTCGTGAAGTGCAGAAAGTATACCGCATGAATTGCCGTCAAACATATACTCGGCCTTGGTATAGCCAATCTTGTTGATAACCTTGCGGGCTACCTGCTGGATATCAACGTATGCATCCTCGCTCCTCACCTCGCCTCCTACAACCACAAGACCGGTGCTCACAAAAGTTTCGCAGGCAACCTTGCTCTCAGGGTCCTGGCGGAGGAACTCATCAAGGATAGCATCTGAAATCTGGTCTGCAACTTTGTCGGGATGTCCCTCTGAAACAGACTCTGAAGTAAACAAATAAGACATAACTCTAAAAACACTTAAATTAAATTAATACTCCCGATTACATATTCCCGGCATCAACCCTGCCGCAAAACATGTACCGATTAACAAAATTTAGTGTAAGATTTTGACTTTGTGCTGAAATGATTGGAATCGTTTTAGCATTTTTTAATGTGGTTGCAAGCAGTCAAATCCTTCCACTATTGCCTAAAGCGGGCGCAAAGGTAACATAAAAATCCATATATCAGCAAAAAAGAATAAAAAAACCGGCCCTGAAAGGATTATTTCCCCCAGGACCGGCTGTAATAAATGACTATACATTGCACCCGTTTATGAGTATATTGTATGTATTGCTATGTAAACATATAAAATTGATGGTATAAGTATTGCATTATGACATCAATTGTTTATCTTTGTAAAAAAATATAATTATGAGACAAACAGCAACAACCATCAGAATGGACGCAGACCTGAAAGCTGAGTTTGATAAATTATGCGAGGAATTCGGCATGAGTGCAAATACAGCCTTCAATATATATGTAAAGACTGTTGTTCGTCAGAGGAGGATTCCTTTCTCAATTGAGGCAGACCCCATTGATGAAGTAATGGAGAGAGGAAGGAAAGCATTCTATGAGATGCGTAGAATTGCCGCGGAAAATGGAACAGCTGGAATGAGTCTTGAGGAAATCAATGAGGAGATCAGATTGGCGAGAAGGGGAGAGTAATATGAAGGTCTATGCAGTTATTGATACGAATGTAATTGTATCCGCGCTCTTGTCGCGTTATCAAGACTCAGCAACAGTCAAGATACTTGATCATCTATATGACAGGGATATTGTTCCGGTATATAATGATGAAATATTGGAAGAGTACGAAGCAGTATTGGGAAGGTCTAAATTTAATTTCTCAGAAGAAACTGTCTGCGCCACCATTGAAGCAATCAGGAAGGGTGGTATAGAATCAGAGAGAATTGCCAGTAATGAGCAGTTCCCCGATCCAAAGGACATTGTATTCTATGAGGTCACTCTATCTGTGAAAGATTCATTCCTTGTAACAGGCAATACAAAGCACTTCCCCAAGAAACCGTTCGTAGTTACTCCTGCCGAGATGCTTCAAATTATCCGAGAGATCAAATCTCCCAAGAAAAACCTGCTTTCAGAGCCTTCAGCACGTTACGGCAAGAGATGAGCTTACTTATACGAATTCTCAATAGCCAGCCTCAGCTCAGAGATTGAGCCCATAGTCTTTATTTCGCCATCCTTCACAAATGAGATGTTGCCGGTCTCCTCGGAAACCACAATCACGCAGGCATCTGTCTCTTCGGAGAGTCCTGTGGCAGCCCTGTGGCGCATTCCGTAGTGGGCCGGGATGTTTGGGTTCTCACTTATTGGGAGTGTGCATCTGGCCGCAACTATACGGCCGTTTGAGATTACCATTGCCCCGTCGTGGAGAGGGGAATTCTTGAAGAAGAGGTTCTCAATGAGGCGTCGGCTTATCTTAGCGTCAATGATGTCTCCAGTCTCAATCACAAACTCCATTGATGAACTGTGGGCCAGAACTATGAGTGCACCGGTCCTGGTCTCCCCCATTTTCCTGCATGCCTGCGTTATCTCATCCAGGGCCTCAAGTTCCATGCTGCCACCCCTGTTGCCGAACAGATTCCTCATGAACTTCAGGCTCTCATTGTTCAGTATATATGTGTTGCCCAGACGGAGGAGGAACTTCCTTATCTCCTGCTGGAACAATATTATGATAGCAATCACTCCAACTCCAAGTATCTGCCCCATTATTGCAGAGAGCAGGCTCATGTTGAGCGCCCTAACAATGGCCCAAATTACATACAGTACAATGATTCCCAGGAAAATGCTTATTGCAGCTGTTCCCCGTATGAGCTTATAGACATAATATACCAGCAGTCCCACCAGGAGGATGTCAAGTATGTCTATGAACTGGATGTTTACTATGCCGAACATGGTATCTGGGTTTTAGGGTCATTTAAGGTTCTTGGCACCCGGCTCCCTTGGGGGCAGCGGGCATGATTTCTCTTTCAGCGGCTTCTTTATGATGAATTTCTCCTCTGTGCCGTTATACAGCCTCTTGAGGTTGCTGATATGGCTCAGCCAGATGGTGCAGCCTGCAACAATGCTGAATATCTTTATCACAAGAGTCTCCTTGGGATCAAGCCACAATGCAAAGAGGGTGTTTACCAGGAAAGGGAAACAGGTAACCGCTGCAATCACGCTCACGGAAACATACCTTGTAATGAAGAGGGTCACGCAGAAGATGGCAGTACATATAAGCACTGCAAAAGGATGTATTGCAAGGAGCACTCCGCACATTGTGGCAACCCCCTTGCCCCCCCTGAACTTATGGAAGACCGGGAACACATGCCCCAGTATTGCAGAAAAGCCGAACACTATCTGGGTCCCTACAAATCCGTTGGTTTCTCTCGGGAACGGGAGGAAGAAAACCAGCGAGGCAGCTGCCGCACCCTTGAGGATGTCAAAGGCAAGGACCAGCAGCCCCATTTTCCAGCCAAGCACCCTCTGGGTGTTGTTTGCTCCGGGATTCCTGCTGCCGTATTCGCGCACATCTATCCCATACACATGCCTGCCCAATAAGATGGAACTTGAAATTGAACCCATCAGGTAGGCAAGTATTATGAAGAAAATATATAGTGCTATTCCCAGCGGTAAGGTCATAAACATAAATTCTGCATTGCAAATATAATATTATCTTTGCAATGGAAAAATATTGTAAATGGAGAACTGTGTCAAGATAGAACAGAAACTTGGTTTCGGAAAAATAAGGGAGCAGCTGGCTTTGCGCTGTTCCACCAATTATGCCAGGGAGAGGGTGGCTGCGGAGAAGGTGTCGCATAATCCCAAGACCATAGAGAAGAGGCTCCTCCTCACGGATGAGATGCGCCTAATCTGCATGTTTGAGAGCAGCTTTCCGCAGAACGGCTTTATAGACAGCATTGATTTCCTCAAGCCTCTGGAGATTGAGTTTTCTTCCATTTCGTTGGAGAACATGGTCAGGCTCAATACTTTTGTGGAGAACCTTAGGGGCGTGCTTGGTTTCTTCAGGCACTGCAAGGAGGGCTCATACCTCAATCTTAAGGCAATGGCTGAGCCTATAACGTTCTTCCCGGAAATATCCAGGAGGATAGAGGCCATTCTGGACCGTTTCGGCGAGGTGAGGGACAATGCCAGTCCGGAACTTTTCAATATAAGGAAATCACTCAGGGAGAAGGAGAATTCCATATCCCGCAAGATACAGCAGATACTCAGGAGGGCCCAGGAGGAGGGGCTTGCAGAAGAAGACGCAAGCATATCTGCCAGGGACGGACGCCTGCTGATACCGGTAAGTGCGGTAAACAAGCGCAAGCTGCCTGGGTTTGTCTATGATGAGTCTGCTACAGGCAAGACCGTGTTCATTGAGCCCATAGAGGTGGTTGAGCTTAACAATCAGGTGAAGGAGCTCCTCTTTGCCCAGCAGAGGGAAATTCTCCGTATCCTGAGGGAATTCACGGATTTCCTCCGCCCATATCTGCCGGATCTCATTGCGGGTGCAAGGTTTATCGGGGAGATTGATTTCATCAGGGCAAAGGCCCTTGTGGCAATGCAGATGGAGGCAGGCAAGCCCATCATCTCTACAGATGACACCATGAAGATTGTAAAGGGGAGGCACCCTATCCTGGAGGCTGCCCTCAAGAAGGACAAGAAGCCAATTGTACCCCTTACCCTTACCCTCACTCCCGACAAGCATATACTTGTAATATCAGGCCCCAATGCAGGTGGCAAATCTGTATGCCTGAAGACTGTGGGGATGCTGCAGTATATGTTCCAGTGGGGTCTGCTCATTCCTGCAAGCGAGGTGAGCGAGTTCAGGATATTTGATGACATATTCATTGATATAGGTGACGAGCAGTCTCTGGAGAATGACCTCAGTACCTACAGCTCCCACCTTACCAACATGAAGGATATGCTGGCCAGGGCTACCGACAATTCCCTGGTGCTTATAGATGAGTTCGGTACGGGAACAGAGCCCACGGCGGGAGGCGCAATAGCGCTGGCCATCCTTGAGAACATTGAACTGAAAGGGGTGTTCGGGGTGATTACAACACACTATACCAACCTAAAGTTCTATGCGGAGAAGGTGAATGGGGCCATTAACGGAGCAATGCTGTTTGATGTGGCCAATATACAGCCGCTCTACAAGCTGGAGGTGGGGCTCCCGGGCAATTCGTTTGCGTTTGAGCTGGCCCGCAAGATTGGCCTGCCGGAGCATATCATAAGGGTGGCTGAGGAGAATGCAGGTACCGGTTATGTGGATCTGGAGAAGCAGTTGCGTAAGATCTCCCGCAACAGGAGGGCTCTGGATGAGAAGTTGGCCAGGATAAAGCATACAGACAAGGCTTTGGAGTCCATCACAGAGAAATACGAGAAGGAACTTACAGATATACAGACTGTAAAGAAGCAGATACTGGCAGAGGCCAGGAAGGAGGCGCAGGAGATAATAGACAACGCAAACAGGAAGGTTGAGGCAACCATCAAGGAGATAAAGGAGGCCCAGGCTGAGAAGGAACGCACCAAGGCTGCCCGCAAGGAGCTGGAGCAGTTCAATATGGAGATGAACATGGAGAATGTTTCCGAGAGCGACAAGAAGATAGAGGCAAAGATGCAGAAGCTTCTCAACAGGAAGAAGAGGAAGGAGGAGAGGCTCCAGAGAGGAAAGCAGGATGGTGGGGCCATTTGTGCGCCGGCTGCACTTGCCGGTGCGCATGAGCATGGAAAGGAGGATGGAAAGAGGGAACTCAAGCCGGGAGACAAGGTTAGGATAAAGGGAGGAAACCTTATGGGAGAGGTGATGCAGACCGGAGGCAGTTGGGTGAATGTTGCGGTAGGGAGCATTATAAGCAAGGTGCAGAAATCAAATGTAGAGCATATTTCCAATAATGAATATGCAAGTGCAGTGAAGTCGCTTCCAAAACAGATGAGCGGGCATTCTGAGGGGCTGGCAGAGCGCAGGCTGAACTTCAAGCCAAATATTGACATCAGGGGGGAGAGGCTCATGGAGGCGCTTGAGATTGTAAGCCGTTTCATTGATGATGCCCTTATGGTTGGGATAGGAGAGGTGAAGATACTCCACGGTAAGGGGAACGGCATACTTAAGGAGGAGATAAGGAAATATCTCAGGACAGTTCCTGGGGTGATGAGCTGCAAGGACGAGGATGTCCAGTTTGGCGGCTCGGGAATAACAGTGGTGAAATTGGATTAATATTTCAGAGATGAAAAGGATATTTATGGCATTGGCGCTATGCGCTGCAGTTTCATGTACAAACAAAAGTGAGGTGGCGCAGAATGGAGCTCAGAGTTTTCTGGATGCGTTCCTTGCAAATGATTTCAATACCGCGGCGGCATGCTGCACTGAGGGGTTCCAGGAGGAGTTCAATGCCGCAACAGAAAGTTACAGGAATCTTGATGGCCCAATCAAGGCTCTCCTGCAGGAGGAGTGTTCAAGGTACAAGGCTGAAATCACATCTCTCCGGAGGGTAAACGAGAGTGATACCTTCCTGGTCAATTACAATATCGTGCATATTGCTGCAGACAGCTTACAAATGAAAAAGGGTACCATAAACAGTACCCTTGTAGTTGTTGAAGGAAAGGTTGACAAGATCAACCGCTGATCCTTATTCTTCAATGACAGAGTAGACAAGCCTTATCCTGGGCCTGGTTTCCGCTTGAGGCCCGTTCAGCCTGCCAACATAGTATGAAAGGTCATCTATGTAATAGTAGGTGTTGCCGTAATATGAATCAGTCTGGGAATATATAGGCATTATCCACAGATCATAAGTGTCATCAAGGTCAACGGCATTCTTCATGAACATCTCCTGCAGGTATGAAGGGGCGTCCATGTTGTACTCACGCAATGATCTGTTCATTGTTCCTGTAGAGTAACCGGTTACATAGCAGTCGGACAGGGGTGTCAGAATGTTCTGGTTGTATGTTGTGTCAAGCACCCTGTTGCATGGATACAGGCTTGAAGGATATTTTGTCATGTCATTGTCCTGGGGAATCTCAAAAGGGAATATGAAAGCCCCTTTTGCCACAATGATCTTCTTCCCTTCAAAGCCCTTCTCCTTCTTCCAGTTTTCGATAGCCTGTTTCAGCTCATCCTTGCTTATGAACGGCTTGAGTCCTGCCGAGCCCTCAATATCCATTATCTCACCCGGAGTCTTGGTCTGCATCCCGGCGCTGCTGTATGATGATATGTTCAGGCACTGGTCATACCCTACAGAGAGACAGAACAGGGTATCTTTCCTCCTGAGGTTCTCACCCCATGTAGGCTGGTAGTCAACCCTTATATAGATGGCACCTGCTCCAAAAGTCATTGAATTCTGCCTTCCGCCATAAACACCCTCCTCAGGTGTGGAGCTCTTTATCACTATACCCTTGAACTTCTCTACAAAAAGGTCGAGCGAATCCCTTTCAGCCTGTGAAGAAGCCAGAATCTCCTCTGCAAATGCCATATCCAGATGCATCTTGATGGAATCTCCTCCAAAATACATGAACTCACTTGTGTTGAGGGGCTCCGGATCATAATCAGCCTCAGTGAAGGCGTTGTTGAACACGGTTGTGCTGTCAACCCTCTTGTAGGTCCTGTGGAGTGAGATTATCTGCGGAATACCGGTCTGCTCGTTGTCAACAACTACATGTGATGATACTGGAGCAATGAAGTAGATGTCCTCAATTACAGGATCCTCTCCAAAATCCCAGCCGCTCTGGTTGGGGCAGATATCTGTGACAGTGGCAAACTCCGCAAGCCCGAACTCAGGAGTCCTGATGGCTCCGAATATGGCTTGTGAAGATGAAAGTGCCTGCATGGGCTGTGCCAGCTTCAGCTGTACGGGAATATCTATTTCATCCGTAAAGATTTCAATGTTCTGGTCTGTGGGGATAAGGTCATCACCCAAAGTCTTGTCAACTGTAATACATGATACAGCCATGAAAAGAGCTGTAATGGCAAGTACAACTGTATTTCTAAATTGCATTTTCCCCTAAAATTTTGTCGTAAAACTGATCATACTCCTTTATATACGCGGAATCCGACTGGTCAATGAACGGCAGTACGGGCAACTTGGATGCTTCAACGAAAGCTGCAACCTCACTATTGAGATTCCCGCTGCCATAGATTATGCCGTCGGCATTCTGGATGGCAAGTTTAGCAAGATTTATGCCATTGGCCTCCTTTAGGATGTCAAGGTCCTTGCTTTTTATCCCAGGAAGTGACATTTTCCCTTTCATGTCCTCTGCAAACGACTCCTCCGCAATCTCATCATACAGTGAAAGTACAACCTTGCAGTCTGTAAAGATAGGGTCCTCCTTATAGGCCTTTTTCAGATACAGCGGAAGTATATGTGACATCCAGCCCTGGCAGTGGATAATGTCCGGCTTCCATCTGAGCTTCTTTACAGTCTCAAGCACTCCTCTTGCAAAGAAGATGGCCCTCTCGTCATTGTCCTCAAAGAACTTGCCGTCTTCCCCTGCGTATACGAATTTCCTGTGGAAATAATCCTCGTTGTCTATGAAGTATACCTGCATCCTTGCAGATGAGATTGATGCCACTTTGATTATGAGCGGGCGGTCAATGTCATTTACAACTATGTTCATGCCTGAAAGCCTGATGACCTCATGCAACTGGTTTCTCCTCTCATTGATGTTGCCGTATCTTGGCATAAAGGAACGGATCTCCTTTCCGCTCTCCTGTATCCCCTGCGGAAGGTAGCGTCCTACGCGGGAAATTGTGCTCTCAGGAAGATAAGGGGTGATTTCTGAGTTGACAAACAGTATTTTTTTGGTCTCCTTCATAGAAATGGAATTTTTAATGTGCAAAGATAATAAAAAATAATCAAACATTTTTAAATATGCATTTTGTGTTTATCTTTGAAAGTTATTTTGTATGAGTAGAAAAGAGAAAAATATAATCGCCAGGAGGCTTGTGCATTCATATCTCTCCTCCATTATCAGCATAGCGCTTGTGCTGCTCCTTATAGGCATATTCGGGGTTCTTGCGGTGAATGCAGGGGCCGTGCAGAATTATTTCAGGGAGAATGTGAAGATTTCCGCCATACTTAAGGAGAATGTGACAGACCTGCAGGCAAAGAAGTTCCAGCGCAGGCTGGACCTTGATCCTGCGGTGAAAAGCACCAAGTTCATATCAAAGGAGCAGGGGACAAGGGAGATGCAGCAGCTTCTGGGGGAGGATTTCCTCAAGGCATTTGATTCTAATCCAATCCCCGTATCAATAGAGCTGAACCTCAGGGGAAGCCATTTTAATCCCGACAGCCTCAAGGCATTTACGGCATCCCTGATGAAGGAGGCGGAAGTTGAGGAGGTGGCCTACCAGGAGTCACTTATGGAGCTGCTCAACAACAATATGGAGAGGATTGCATATTTTTTCATGGTGTTTGTGGCTCTGCTGATGTTCATTTCGTTTGTGCTGATCAACAATACTGTGAGGCTCAATGTCTATTCAAAGAGGTTCTCCATCTATACCATGAGGCTTGTTGGGGCCAGGAGGAGCTTCATCAGGGCACCGTTCCTGGTAAAGTCAATCTTCCAGGGGATGCTGGCGGGGCTGCTTGCAGCGCTTGCACTTGTGGGAATATTGTACCTGGTGCGGAATGAATTCGAGCAGATGTTCTCAATTTTCAACATGGAACTTGTAGGGGCAACGCTCGCGGGTGTTGTGCTTCTTGGGGCACTCATCTGCCTTGTATGCACATTTTTTGTAGTGAACAGGCTGGTTTCGCTCAACAATGATGATTTATATTATTAAAGTAAAGGATATATGAAGGAAAACTTGGATGATGCCGGCTTTGCCGTGCCAAAGAAGAACATACTGTATGTAATAGCCGGTTTTGCTGTGATGCTGCTGGGGTACTTCCTCATGGCTGGCGGAGGAAGTGACAATCCTGATGTGTTCAATCAGGAGATGTTCAGCTTCAGGCGTATAGTGGTTGCGCCCATTGTAATCCTTGCCGGAATGGTAATTGAGGTCTGGGCTATCATGCATGTAGGCAAATCAGGCAGGAGGAACGGCTGATGAATGCAATAGAGGCGATAATTCTGGGGCTTGTGCAGGGACTTACAGAATTCCTGCCGGTGAGCAGCAGCGGGCACCTTACAATAGCAAAGGAACTTTTTGGTATAGATACAGGCAACCTCAGCTTTGAGGTGATGGTTCATGCCGCAACAGTATGCAGTACCATAGTTGCCTTCCGCAAGGAGATACTGGATCTTCTGAAGGGGCTGTTCAGCATGAGCATGAACCCACAGAAGGAGTATGTCTTAAAGATAGTGATCTCCATGGTCCCAATCTTCATAGTTGGGGTTTTCTTCAAGGATGAGGTTGAGGCAGTCTTTGGCAGCGGACTCATGGTTGTGGGATGTATGCTTCTCCTCACTGCGCTTCTGCTTACCCTCAGCGAGTGGCTTTCCAGAAGGAATGCAGGCCAGGGACACCCCGTAACGGTAAAGGATGCAATAATCATAGGCATTGCGCAGGCCATTGCAGTATTGCCGGGGCTGTCACGTTCAGGTACCACCATCTCTACCGGGCTCATGTTAGGTGTGAAGAAGGCGGATGTGGCACAGTTCTCGTTCCTCATGGTGCTTGTGCCAATTCTCGGAGAGGCCTTCCTTGAGCTTGTGGGGGGAGAGTTTTCAGGTGCCATATCGGGAATCCCAACGCTGTCACTGGTCTTGGGGTTTGTTTCGGCATTCCTCTCGGGGCTGTTTGCCTGTACACTTATGATAAATATTGTAAAGAGGGCAAAATTGTGGCTCTTTGCAATCTATTGTGTGGTTGCTGGTGTGTCCTGCATTGTAAGCACACTGCTATAGCATAAATATGTCGGGAATGGAGAAGAACCTTTATTATTTTGTGTCGGATGTGCATCTGGGTCTCAATCATAAGGACCCTGTTGCCAGAGAGAGGAAATTTGCCTCTTTCCTAAATTCGCTGCCGCAGAATACCAGGGCGCTTTACCTGTTGGGGGATATCTTTGATTTCTGGTATGAGTACAAGAATGTGATACCCCGCAATTTTTCCCGTACACTCGGAGCGCTGGCTGCCCTTGTTGACAGGGGGGTTGAGGTGTATTTCTTTAATGGTAACCATGATATATGGACATATGGCTATTTTGAGGAAGAACTTGGGATAAAGGTGTTGCAGCAGCCATATGTGGCGGAGATTGAAGGGAAGAGATTCTGTATGGGGCACGGAGACGGCCTTGGGGAAGGGGACTTTGGATACAGGCTCCTGAACTGGGGCTTCAAGAACAGGTTCCTGCAGTGGCTCTTCAGTGGAGTACATCCGCGTTGGGCTTTTGGCCTGGCACATCTGTGGAGCAGGCACAACAGGCTCTTGCATGAGGATAATCCATGGGTGTGGAAAGGTGAAGGGGAGAGGATTGTCAAGTTTGCAAATTCATTCAATGCTGCCCGTGCGGATAAGGTGGATTATTTCATTTTCGGCCATTTCCATTACAGGACACACATGAAGCTGGCTTCAGGCGGGGAGATGTTCCTCCTTGGAGAGTGGATTCATGATTTTGATTATCTCCTTTTTGACGGCGAAGTGTGCCAGTCGTTGAACATTGAGTGATACAGATACCAGAAACTTCCGTTCCAGTACATCTGTACCAGCTCTTCCACCATCTTGTCTTCCCCGAACCTGTCATATTGTTTCTTCAGGTCAGACCCGAACAGCTTTGCAATGCCTTGCCAGAAGCCGGCGGCGGCACCTCCCTTATAGTTCCTTATCACATAGAATGAGGAGAGCCCCATCTCCCGGTCCAGCAGCTTCAGAAGGAGCTTGCCCTGGTTGATGGAGAGGCCGCGCAAAGGCTTTTCAAACTCCTTGAAGAGCCTCCTTTCATATTGGTTTATATATTTTTCCCTTTCTCTTGGGGTAAAGCCGGAGTTGGCTATGGTGCTGTCTGCATCTTGCATTATCTCCTTTGCCTTCAATGCGTACGGATATACTTTGGCAAAATTGTATACGGTACGGTAGTATTTGCGCCACTCCCTGCTCTCTTTCCATCTTTCAGGTCTGTTGAACACGTATGCAGGGGCAATCTTGTCTACATACAGCGTGTCTCCGGCAACAATCTCATACCCTATGGGCACACCTTTCTTTGCGGAGGACTGTGCGTATGCGGAAATTCCCGAAAGGAACGGCACAAGCATCAAAAAACAATATTTTGTAAGAAATTTAGCCATATATATCCGCAAAAATACTAACTTTACAAGCATTGTAAAACTTAAAAAACTAAAATAATGTTCAATACAGAAGTCTTTACCCCTTGGGTGCTACTTACGGATCTGGGTATAATCTCTGCCCTTCTTCTTGTGGGAAAGTTCATCAGAGTAAAAGTCAAACTTGTGCAGCAGCTCTTCATTCCGCCAAGTCTCATAGCAGGTGTGCTGGGCCTTGCCTTTGGTCCAAACGGACTTGGATGGCTCCCTTTGTCGGGAAGCATGGGAACGTACGCGGCCGTGCTTATTGCACTTGTGTTCGGCTCCCTTCCGTTGTCTTCCCCTAAGTTCTCCATGAAGGAGGTTGCAGGCAGGGTGGGCCCCATGTGGGCTTATGCCTCTATAGGCATGCTGCTCCAGTGGGCCGTGGCGGGCCTTTTCGGCTTGTATGTCCTGAAGCTCATCTGGCCGGACCTGCATGATGCGTTTGGAGTGATGCTCTCTACCGGATATTACGGCGGCCATGGTACTGCAGCTGCAATAGGTGAGGCATTCAACGGCCTGGGATGGGATGAGGCGGCGAGCCTTGGCATGACAACCGCTACAGTGGGTGTGATCCTGGCAATTGTGGGCGGACTTATATTCATCAAATGGGCAGCCAAGAACAAGCATACAGCATTCATCTCTGATTTCGCAGACCTTCCAAACGAGCTCCGTTCAGGTCTTGTCCCTGAGGAGAAGAGGGATTCAATGGGTTCTGCTACAACCTCTTCAATATCAATAGAGCCTCTTACATTCCACCTGGCACTTGTGCTTCTTGTGGCATTTCTGGGATATTCCCTGAGTGTGGGTGTGAAACAGTGGTATCCGCAGCTTGAGCTCCCTGTTTTCAGCTGTGCCTTTATAGTGGGCCTTATCCTTAAGAAGGTTTTTGATGCAACCAATGTTACGGACTACATCTGCCCGCAGACTACACAGCGTATAGGAAGCATGGCTACAGACCTTCTGGTGGCATTTGGCGTAGCTTCAATCAAACTTGGCGTTGTTGTGAAATATGCAGTTCCGCTTATAGTGCTATGCGTAGCCGGAATCTTTATTGTATGGGGAATTTCATTCTACTTCGGCAGAAGGCTCTCAAAGACTTTCTGGTTTGAGAGGACAATCTTTGCCTGGGGCTGGTGGACCGGCACAATGGCAATGGGTATCGCACTTATCCGTATTGTTGACCCTAAACTTGCCAGCAAGGCCATGGATGATTATGCCCTGGCATATCTCCCCATTGCCCCTGTTGAGATCCTGCTCATTACGTTTGTCCCTATCCTCTTTATGAACGGGATGGGATTGTGGCTCTCGCTTGGATGTCTGCTGCTTACATTTTTAATTATATTAATTGCCATCAGAATGGGATGGTGGAACAAAAGGAAATAGAAGATGAAGAAGTTTTTGATGCTGGCTGCAGCTTTGTGTGTATTTTGTGCAGCTGATGCCCAGACCTCCGATGAGGCTTATATGAAGAAGGCGGATGAGATACATAAAAAATATCTCACCATAGACACTCACAATGATACGGCAATGTATCTCAATCATCCCGACAGCGATGACTGGAGCGTGGCCAAAGGACAGGTTACATTCCCGCTCATGAAGGAGGGAGGGCTGGATGCGGCGTTCTTTGCGATATATCTCGACCAGGGTCCGCTGAGGGATTCTTCAAGGGATTCTGTGTACAGATTTGCGATGGACGAGCTTAATCTATTCAAGAAGTATGTTGCGGACCACAAGGATGAGGCTGCGATAGCATGTACTCCTAAAGAGGTGAGGAAGCTCAAGAAGGAAGGGAAGAAGAGCATTGTGATCTTTGCCCTTGAAAACGGCTATGGAATAGGACAGGATCTGGCCAAGATAGATTCTTTCTATCAGGCTGGATGCAGGTACATCACCCTTTGCCACAACTATACAAATGACATTTGTGACGCTTCCAGATATTACAATCCCAACGGCCACGGAGGCTTGTCTGCGTTCGGAGAGCAGGTGGTGAGGAGGATGAACGAGTTGGGGATGATGGTTGACCTCTCTCATGCAAGCACCTCTACCCTGGAGGATGTGATGAAGATTACAAAAGCTCCCCTCTTTGCGTCACACTCTGCCGTAAGGGCTATAAAGGACCATCCGAGGAATCTTACAGATGAGGAGATAAAGGCAATTGCATCAACAGGTGGTGTTATACAGATTGCTACAGGTAGATGGTGCCTTACCAATGCTCCCAAGTCAGAGACCAGCGTAAAGCACCTGGCAGACCATATAGACCACATAAAGAATCTGGTGGGTCCTGAGCATATAGGTTTGGGTACAGATTTTGACGGCGGCGGCGGAATGATTGACCTCAAGGACTGTTCGCAGATGAAGAACATTACAGTGGAGCTCCTGAAAAGAGGCTATACCGAGAAGGAGCTTGAGATGTTCTGGGGTGGAAACTTCATGAGGGTTTGGGAGGAGACCATAGAGGTTGCCCGGGAGATTGCAAAGGGTAAGAAATAATCTGTCGGGAATAGAAATTTTTCCAGCGTTTTCCGCACTTTCCAATTTTGTCCAAATTGGGGGTGCGGAATTTTTTTTGATTTTTGTAACTGCATGAGAATGCAGTTGTTGGGTGTCGCATTTTTTTGACCAAAATTGCCGAAATTTTTCAGAAAATATTTGCATATAAAAATAAATGTGTATCTTTGCAACCCGGTAATTCGGCTCCGTTACAGCCAAGTTGCTGAGAATCAACAATTTATATTAAGAGTTATGTTACAACCAAAGAAAACCAAATTTAGAAGACAGCAGAAGGGCCGTATGAAGGGCGTAGCCCAGAGAGGCAATCAGTTGGCTTTTGGATCATTCGGTATCAAAACATTGGAGAGCTGCTGGATGACCGGACAACAGATTGAGGCTGCACGTCAGGCCGTAGTTCGTTATATGAAACGTGAGGGTAAGATTTGGATCCGTATTTTCCCTGACAAACCATTCACAAAGAAACCTGCAGAGGTACGTATGGGTAAAGGTAAGGGTGCTCCTGAGGGATTCGTTGCACCTGTTACTCCAGGCAGGATGCTTATTGAGATTGAGGGTGTTCCAATGGAGATTGCAAAAGAGGCTCTCCGCCTTGGTGCACAGAAATTGCCTGTTACTACCAAGTTCGTAGTTCGTAGGGATTATGTTGAATAATATTTAATGGAGAAAAGTAAGATGAAAATAGCTGAAATACGTGAATTGTCTGTAAAGGATTTGCAGGAGCGCATAGATGCAGAGAGAGCAAATCTTGACCAACTTAAGATGAATCATGCAATCTCTCCATTAGAGGATTCATCTAAAATTAAGAAAGCAAGGAAAAATATTGCCAGAATGCTTACAGTGTTGAGCCAACTGGAGAAATAATTGAAGGTTCATGGAAAGAAAACTTCGTAAAGAAAGAATAGGTGTAGTGGTTAGCAATAAAATGGAGAAATCTATTGTAGTTGCCGTAAAAACAAAAGAGAAACACCCTATTTACGGAAAATTCGTAAATAAAACCACCAAGTTTGTAGCTCACGATGAGAAGAACGAGTGCAGCGAGGGCGATACTGTAAGAATAATGGAGACACGTCCATTGAGCAAGACAAAATGCTGGAGATTAGTAGAAATTGTAGAAAAAGTTAAATAAGCCATGATACAACAAGAATCAAGATTATTGGTAGCAGATAACAGCGGTGCTAAGGAGGTACTTTGTATCCGTGTGTTGGGCGGTACTCGCCGTCGCTACGCTAGCGTTGGGGACAAGATTGTAGTTGCTGTAAAAAGCGCTATCCCTGGAGCTGATGCTAAAAAGGGATCAGTATCTAAAGCAGTTGTAGTTCGTACTAAAAAAGAGATTCGTCGTGCAGATGGCTCTTATATAAGATTTGACGAGAACGCTTGCGTTCTTTTGAATAACCAGGGTGAGGTTCGCGGTACTCGTATTTTTGGCCCTGTTGCCAGAGAGTTGCGTGACAATTATATGAAGATTGTTTCACTTGCTCCAGAGGTATTATAATAATAAGGACGGTATTATGAACAAGAAGTTACATATTAAAAAAGGCGATATGGTTTTTGTAAACGCTGGTAACGAGAAGGGTAAAACCGGTAAAGTTCTTAGCGTTGATACAGATAAGAATCGCGCCATCGTTGAGGGTCTCAACATGGTAAGCAAACATACTAAACCAAATGCCAAGAACCCACAGGGTGGTATCGTAAAGCAGGAGGCTGGTATTCATATTTCTAATTTGCAGGTTGTTGATCCAGTTAAAGGTGGTGCTACCAAAATCGGTCGCAGACTTAACGAGAACGGTAAGCTGGTTCGCTATGCTAAAAAATCTGGGGAGGAAATCAAATAATGGCAAAAGAGACTAAAAACGCAGCTGCAGCAAGCGTATCATTGGAGGGCTACGTTCCTACACTTCAGAAGAAGTACAAAGAGGAGATCGTTGCCAAGCTGATGAAGGACTTCGGTTTCAAATCAGTTATGCAGGTTCCTGTTCTTGAGAAGATCACTATCAACCAGGGTATGGGCCAGGCTACTCAGGACAAGAAACTTATTGAGGTTGCACAGCAGGAGCTTACTACCATCACAGGTCAGAAGGCTATGCTTACATACTCAAGAAAAGATATCTCAAACTTCAAATTGCGTAAAGGTATGCCTATTGGCGTTAAAGTTACATTGCGCGGTGCAAGAATGTATGAGTTCCTTGAGAGACTTATTGCTGTATCACTTCCTCGTATCAGGGATTTCAAGGGTATCAACCAGAAACTGGATGGCAGAGGTAACTACACATTGGGTATTAAAGAGCAGATCATCTTCCCTGAGATTGATATTGACAAGATTACCAAAGTTCTTGGTATGGAGATTTCCTTCACTACTTCTACCGAGAAAGACGAGGAGGCATTGGCACTTCTCCGCGAGTTTGGTTTGCCTTTTAAAAAATAGTATGAATAACTAAAGAGGAAAGATAATGGCAAAAGAATCAATGAAGGCACGCGAGGTAAAACGCGCTAAACTATGTGCCAAATATGCTGAGAAACGCAAACAGTTGAAAGAGGCCGGCGATTATGCTGCCCTTGACAAACTTCCTAAGAATGCCAGTCCGGTACGTCAGCACAACCGCTGCTCAATCACCGGCAGACCAAAAGGATATATGCGTATCTTCGGTATCAGCCGTATTCAGTTCCGTGAAATGGCCAGCAAAGGATTGATCCCTGGCGTTCACAAGGCTAGCTGGTAGAAAATATATGAGGCGTGCATCGTACTTGTGTATGGTGCACACCTTCTGTTATAAATAAAAAAAGTATTAACATTGGATATCGGGCCCTTACGGGGGTCGATATTGAAAAAAACAAAAAAACAATGACTGATCCAATTGCAGACTTTTTGACAAGAATCCGTAATGCTTCAATGGCAGGCCACAAGGTGGTGGAGATTCCTTCGTCAAAGATGAAAGTAGAGATGACCCGCGTTCTTCATGAGAAGGGTTACATCCTTAGCTACAAAGTTGTAGAGGGCACTCCTTTCAACACAATCAAGATTGCTCTTAAATATCATCCTGAGAGCAAGAAAGCAGCTATCAAAAAAATTATCCGTATTAGTAAACCAGGTCTAAGGCAGTACACTGGCGTTGCAGAGATGCCAAGAGTATTGAACGGTTTGGGTATTGCTATCCTTTCAACCAACAAGGGTATCATGTCTGATAAAGAGGCAAGAACCATGAACGTTGGCGGTGAGGTGCTTTGCTATGTTTACTAATCAATTCATCAAGTTTTAATTAACAACAATTAAATTACTATGTCAAGAATAGGAAAATCACCTGTAAGCCTTCCACAGGGAGTAACAGTTACAGTAGGTAACGATAATGTGGTTAAGGTCAAAGGCCCGCTCGGCGAGTTGTCACAGAAGGTTGACGCTGACATCAAAGTAGCCGTAGAGGGAGGCGTAGTGACTGTAAGCAGACCTACAGATCAGCCGCGCCATCGTTCATTGCATGGTTTGTACCGTGCTCTTATCAACAACATGGTTGTTGGTGTATCAACCGGTTTCCAGACAAGACAGGAGCTTGTCGGTGTAGGTTTCCGTGTTGAGGTTAAAGGCCAGATCCTTGAGTTCAACCTTGGTTTCTCGCATGATATCCACTTTGAGCTTCCTGCAGAGATTAAGGGTGAGGCAGAGCCAGTTAAGAAAGGTGCCAATCCAATCCTCGTACTTAAGAGCTGTGACAAGCAGCTGTTGGGAATGGTTGCAGCTAAAATTCGCTCATTGCGTAAACCTGAGCCATACAAAGGTAAAGGTATTAAGTTTGTTGGTGAACAACTTCGTCGTAAAGCTGGTAAGTCGGCTGGCGCTAAATAATAAGGAGAAGGTTTTATGGCTATTAATAAAATTGAAAGAAGAAAAAGAATACATTATCGCATTCGTAAAGTGGTTAATGGTACAGCTCAGAGGCCAAGAATGTGTGTATTTAGAAGCAACTGCCAGATTTACGTGCAGTTGATAGATGATGTAAACGGTGTTACATTGGCTGCCGCTTCATCAAGGGATAAGGCAATTGCTGAGCAGGCTGCTGGCAAGACCAAAGTGGAGATTGCTGCTATGGTAGGTAAAGCTGCTGCAGAGCGTGCACTTGCTAAAGGAATTACCGAGGTTGCTTTTGACCGTGGCGGTAACCTTTATCATGGTAGAGTAAAAAGTTTGGCTGATGCCGCTCGCGAGGGTGGACTTAAATTCTAAGAGACTATGGCAAATATGAATGTAAAAAAGGTAAAAACTACCGAGCTAGAGCTTAAAGATAGACTCGTTGCAGTTAGAAGGGTTACTAAAGTAACAAAAGGTGGTCGTCACTTCAGTTTTGCAGCAATAGTTGTTGTAGGTGATGAGAATGGTGTTGTAGGATATGGTTTGGGTAAAGCAAACGAGGTTACTACTGCCATTTCAAAAGGTATCGAGGATGCTAAGAAAAACCTTGTGAAGGTTCCTGTATATAAGGGTACTATTCCTCACGAGCAGACTGCCAAGTTTGGTGGCGCAAGCGTATTTATGAAACCAGCTGCTGCCGGTACAGGAGTTAAGGCGGGTGGTGCGATGCGTGCCGTATTTGAGTCAGTAGGTGTTCATGATGTATTGGCTAAATCCAAAGGTTCTTCAAACCCTCACAATCTTGTAAAGGCTACTGTTGCAGCTCTTGCTGAACTTAGGGATGCTTACACAGTTGCCGGTTTGAGAGGTGTACACATGAATAAAGTATTTAATGGATAAGGAGGTAATGATTATGGCAAAAGTTAGAGTTACTCAGATCAAAAGTAAGAACGGAGCTTCTAAGAATCAGATTGCTTGCTTGCAGTCACTAGGAATTCGCCGTATCAGACACTCTGTAGAATTGGAGCTCACTCCTGTATACAAAGGAATGATAGAGAAAGTTCTACACCTTGTTAAAGTAGAAGAAATCAACTAATTAAGAGGATTTAGAGATGAAATTACATACATTGAAACCTGCAGAAGGTTCTATTGGAAGAGAGAAAAGAATTGGTCGTGGTGAGGGTTCTGGTCATGGCGGTACATCTACCCGTGGTCACAAAGGTGCCCAGTCACGTTCAGGTTACTCTCGTAAAATTGGTTTTGAGGGTGGTCAGATGCCTATCCAGAGACGTCTGCCTAAATTCGGATTCAACAATCCTAACAGAGTGGAGTACAAGGCTATCAACCTTTCTACTCTTTCAGCATTGAGTGAGAAGACAGGTCAGGCTACAATTACTGTGGATACCATGATAGAGAACGGTCTTATCTCAAGCAAGGATATGGTTAAGATCTTGGGTAACGGTGAACTCAACATCAAGCTTGATGTTACAGCTCATGCGTTCTCAAAATCTGCAGTAGCTAAAATTGAGGCTGCTCAAGGTTCTGCAACTATAATCTAAAAAACCAATGAAAAAATTAATTGAAACTATAAAGAATATTTTCAAGATTGAAGAGTTGCGTAACAGGATAGTTTACACTGTCATGCTCCTTTTGGTCTACAGGCTCGGCAGCTTCGTTGTTGTTCCGGGTATAGATCCTACGCAGCTTGCAAATCTGGAGGCTCAGACACAGGACGGCCTTATGGGCTTGTTGAACATGTTCTCCGGTGGAGCCTTCGGAAATGCTTCGATATTTGCCTTGGGTGTAATGCCTTACATCTCGGCATCTATCGTTATTCAGCTCTTGGGAATCATGATTCCATACTTCCAGAGACTCCAGCGCGAGGGCGAGAGCGGTCGCAGGAAGATGAATCAGTGGACACGTTATCTGACAATTGTGATTCTTGCACTCCAGGGTCCGGCTTACCTTACAAACCTGCATACACAGTTGCCTGAGACAGCATTTTTGATTAAAGGATTTTCTTTCAATCTATTTGCAACTATAGTTCTTATTGGTGGTACTATGTTCATCATGTGGTTGGGTGAGAGAATTACCGACCGCGGCTTAGGAAATGGTATTTCCCTTATCATCATGGTGGGTATCATTGCAAGATTGCCATTTGCATTGACTGCTGAGATCGGTACAAGGCTCAGCCAGACTACAGGCGGTCTTCTCATGCTTATCGTTGAGATTATCATCCTGTTCTTTGTATTTGTTGCTACAATAGCACTGGTACAGGGTACAAGAAAGATTCCGGTACAGTATGCAAAAAGGATTATAGGTAACAAACAGTATGGTGGAGTACGTCAGTATATCCCTCTCAAGGTTAATGCGGCAGGAGTTATGCCAATTATCTTTGCACAGGCTCTGATGTTGTTCCCGATTATCTTTGCAAGCTTTGATGCTACCCGTGGATTAGCCGCCACTCTTGGTAACTATACAGGCTTCTGGTATAATTTCATATTCGGTTTGTTGGTTGTTGCATTTACATACTTCTACACCGCAGTAACTGTAAATCCGACAATGATGGCAGAGGAGATGAAGAAGAACGGCGGTTTTATCCCTGGTGTAAAACCTGGCAAGAAGACAGCCGAGTATCTTGATGCAGTAATGTCACGCATTACCTTGCCTGGATCAATTTTCCTTGCCTTGGTTGCAATCATGCCTGCGTTCGCTATGAAATTGGGTATCAACAACCAGTTCGCACAGTTCTATGGCGGAACAAGTCTGTTGATTCTCGTTGGAGTAGTGTTGGATACCCTTCAACAGATAGAGAGTCATCTTTTGATGCGCCACTACGACGGTCTAATGAAGACAGGACGTCTCAAAGGCCGTTCGGGAATGTAATTTTTTGATAGAGTTCTTTTGAAATGATAAGACTTAAGACCAACGAGGAGATAGAAATCCTTAGGGAAAATGCAATTTTGGTGTCCAAAACGTTGGCTGAAGTAGGAAAAGCTATTGCTCCAGGGGTTGCCACAAGCACCCTGGACAAAATAGCTGAAACCTTCATCAGAGACAATGGTGCGGTTCCTGGTTTTCTCGGTTATGGCGGTTTTCCATATACATTGTGCATCTCCGTTAATGATTATGTAGTGCATGGGTTCCCAGGCAGCTATGTATTGAAGGAGGGAGATATTGTATCAGTGGATTGTGGAACCATATACAAAGGTTTCTATGGAGACTCGGCGTATACCTTCCCTGTAGGCGAAATAGATGCGGAATCTGCAAAACTTTTAAAAGTTACAAAAGAATCCCTATATTTGGGGGTTCAAAAGGCAGTGGCCGGCAACAGGATAGGGGATATCGGTGCAGCAGTGCAGCAGCACGCTGAGCAGGCCGGTTTCTCGGTAGTGAGGGAGATGGTGGGACATGGCATTGGGAAAAACATGCATGAATCCCCAGAGGTCCCTAACTACGGCAAACAGGGAAAAGGAAAGAAGTTGTCTGAAGGGATGGTTATCTGTATTGAACCCATGATCAACGCGGGTACAAAGGATATATACCTTCACAATAATGGTTGGGAGGTGAGTACGGCAGACAGGAAACGATCAGCTCACTTTGAGTTTATGGTAGCTGTAAGGGCCGGACAGCCTGATGTCTTGACAACATTTGATTATATCGAAAATAAGTTTTAATAACGTTAATTTGTAAGGAAAACATATGGCAAAACAATCTGCTATAGAAAAGGATGGAACAATTATTGAGGCGTTGTCAAATGCCATGTTCAGGGTAGAGCTGGATAACGGACACGTCATTATCGCACATATATCGGGAAAAATGAGGATGCATTACATCAGAATTTTGCCTGGCGATAAGGTAAGAGTTGAAATGTCCCCTTACGATTTGACAAAGGGAAGGATTTCTTTCAGATACAAATAAAAACAGAATACAATGAAAGTAAAAGCATCCATCAAAAAGCGTAGTGAAGACTGCAAGATCGTAAAACGCAAAGGCCGTTTGTATGTAATTTGCAAAAAGAACCCTAAGTTCAAGATGCGCCAAGGATAATTCCAATTGTAAACAATAAAGAATAAAAAAAATAATTATGGCACGTATAGCCGGAGTAGATTTACCAAAAAACAAACGTGGAGAGATAGGTTTGACCTATATCTTTGGAATTGGTCACAGTTCTGCCAAAAAAATCCTTAGCAAGAATGGCATTGATTTCAATACTAAGGTGCAAGATTGGACAGACGACCAAATCGCTGCAATTCGTGCAACAATTGCAGAAGAGTATAAAATAGAGGGCGAGCTTCGTTCTGCTATTCAGTTGAACATCAAACGTCTTATGGACATTGGCTGTTACAGGGGTATCCGTCACAGACTTGGCCTTCCTGTAAGGGGACAGAGCACCAAGAACAATGCCCGTACACGTAAAGGCAAGAAGAAGACAGTAGCTAACAAGAAGAAAGCAACTAAATAATTAGAACCTGAGAATTATGGCAAAGAAAACAGTATCTAACAAGAAGAGAGTTGTTAAGGTTGATGCTTATGGCGAGGCTCATATCTCATCTACTTTCAACAACGTAATTGTGACTTTAACTAATAGCTTGGGACAAGTTATCAGTTGGTCTTCTGCTGGTAAAATGGGATTCAGAGGTTCTAAGAAGAACACTCCTTATGCAGCTCAGGTGGCTGCAGCAGATTGTGCTAAAGTAGCGTTTGATTTAGGATTGCGTAAAGTTAAGGCTTATGTAAAGGGCCCTGGCGCTGGTCGTGAGTCTGCTATTCGTACTATTCACGGTGCAGGTATTGAGGTAACAGAGATCATTGATGTTACTCCACTTCCACACAACGGTTGTAGACCAAAAGGTCGCCGTAGAGTATAATTCCTGATATTTTAAATTAAAAATTTGATTTAGTATGGCAAGATATACTGGGCCTTCTACAAAAATCGCCCGCAAATTTGGAGAGCCAATCTTCGGTCCTGATAGAAGTTTTGAGAAAAAGAATTATCCTCCAGGACAGCATGGTCTGGCAAAGAAGAGAAAGAAATCTTCTGAGTACGGTATCCAGCTAAAAGAGAAACAGAAAGTAAAATATACATACGGTTTGTTGGAGAGACAGTTCCGCAACCTGTATGAGAAAGCTGCCAAGATGAAAGGTAAGACTGGTGAGAACCTCATCCTTCTGCTTGAGTCACGTTTGGACAACCTCGTTTACAGATTGGGTATTGCTCCTACACGTGCAGCAGCAAGACAGTTGGTTTCACACTGCCACATCGTATTGAACGGTGAGACAATGAACATCCCTTCAACTCTTGTTAAACCTGGTGATGTTATCGGTGTAAGGGAGAGGTCAAAGAGCCTTGAGGTAGTTCAGGAGAGCCTTGCTACTTCTGCAAACAAATACTCATGGTTGGAGTGGGATTCAAACTCACTTTCAGGCAAGTTCATGAACCTTCCTGAGAGAACTGAGATTCCTGAGACCATTAACGAGCAGCTTATCGTTGAGTTGTACTCTAAGTAATGGCTTGCTTATAAGCGTAACACTAATAAAAATTAAAGAGAATGGCAATTTTAGCATTTCAAAAACCGGATAAGGTAATAATGCTCGATTCAACCGAGACCTTTGGTAAATTCGAATTCAGACCTCTGGAGCCTGGATATGGTATTACAATAGGTAACGCGTTGCGTAGGATATTGTTATCTTCACTTGAGGGTTTTGCTATCACTTCAATCAAGATCCAGGGGGTAGACCACGAGTTTGCCACAATCCCGGGAGTGATTGAGAGTGTTATCGACATCGTCCTTAATCTAAAGCAAGTACGTTTCAAGAGAATGATTGAGGGTGAGGATAGCGAAGTGATAACTGTAACTGTTAGTGGTAAGCAAGATTTTACTGCAGAAGATATTTCAAAACATCTATCTTCATTCAAAGTCCTTAACCCTGAGCTTCACATCTGCTCTATGGAGCCTTCTGTAAAGCTTGTTATCGATATGAGAATCGGTAAGGGTAGGGGATTCGTTCCGGCAGACGAGAACAAAGTTGAGGGTGCTCCATTCGGAACCATTCCAGTTGATTCAATCTACACCCCTATAAAGAACGTAATGTTCAATGTTGAGAACTGGCGTGTAGAGCAGAAGACAGACTACGAGAAATTGAACCTTGAGATTACTACTGACGGTTCAATCCATCCTAAGGATGCCCTTAAGGAGGCTGCAAAGATCCTTATCCACCATTTCATGTTGTTCTCAGATGAGAAGATCAACCTTGAGACTGCTCCTGAGGTGGTAAGCAACGAGCTTGATGAGGAGTCATTGCGCATGCGTCATCTTCTTCTTACAAAATTGTCTGACATGGAACTATCGGTAAGGGCTCTCAACTGCCTTAAAGCTGCCGAGATTGAAACATTTGCAGACCTCGTTTCTCATCAGAGGGCTGAACTCATGAAGTTCAGGAACTTCGGTAAGAAATCGTTGACTGAAATAGATATGTTGATTGACAGGTTGAAGCTGTCTTTCGGCATGGACGTTACCAAGTATAATATTGAAAAAAAGTAATACAAAATGAGGCACAATAAGTCAATCAACCATTTGGGTAGAAAAAGTGGCCATCGTAAAGCGATGTTGGCTAATATGGCATCGTCTCTATTGCTTCACAAACGCATTGAGACTACTGTAGCTAAGGCTAAGGCATTGCGTACTTATGTAGAGCCGCTTATCACAAAGTCAAAAGATGACAGCACCCACTCAAGACGTACTGTATTCAGCTACTTGAAACAGAAAGAGGCTGTTACAGAGCTCTTCAGAGTAATTGCTCCTAAAATCGCAGACCGTCCGGGCGGGTACACCAGAATCCTTAAGACCGGTTTCCGTGTAGGTGATGCTGCAGATATGGCAATCATTGAGTTGGTAGATTTCAACGAGGCTGCTTTGGCTTCAGCTCCTAAAAAGGAGGCTAAGAAAGCAACTACTCGTAGAAGCCGTTCTAAGAAGGCTGCTGCTCCTGCACAGGAGGCACCGGCTGCAGAGGAGAAGGCTGAGTAATTTCTACACAATAAATATAAGGGAGACATCTTTTAGAGGGGGTGTCTCTCTTGTTTTTTTATTCCCGACAGTTAAAATACAATAACTCTAAAATAAAAATGGTACTATATGGATAGCACAATAAAGACATACGAGTATATTCCGCAGGGAGTCTGTTCAAAATTGATCCATGTGGAGATCAATGCTGATAATGTAATTGAGGAGGCCTACTTCGTAGCCGGGTGCTCAGGAAATACCCAAGGAGTGTGTTCTCTGGCCAAAGGAATGACAGTGGAGGATGTTATGGCGCGCCTTAAGGGAATAAGGTGCGGAAACAAGTCCACATCATGTCCAGATCAGCTTGCAAGAATGTTGGAGCAGATATGTGCAAAGGGCTAATGTCGTTATTTTCTGCAAAATAATATTATTGTAGCAAAAAAACTTTGCAAATTTTTTCAAAATAAATTTGGCGGAAGCAAAAAAGTTCCTATCTTTGCACCCCGCAAACGGGAAGGAACGCAGGGCAGGACATACCGGGAAAAGAATTTAAAAGTTTTTCAAGTTTTTTTTTGGAGGATAAAAAAAAGTTCTTACCTTTGCGGTCCCAAACGGGAAGGCCGGTAGAAGCCGAGTCTGAAGAGCGAGAAAGTTCATTGAAAGAAATAGAAAGACAAGCAGCATAGTTACAAAGACTATGACCTCATTCTTTTAAGGAATGAGAGAGCGTAAATTCCTTTAGTTAGATATAACAGGAAACCATACGAGTTACAGGAGCAAGAGATTTAAAGTAAATATATACAATGAAGAGTTTGATCCTGGCTCAGGATGAACGCTAGCGGCAGGCTTAACACATGCAAGTCGAGGGGCAGCGGGGTGTAGCAATACATTGCCGGCGACCGGCGCAAGGGTGCGTAACGCGTGAGCAACATGCCCGTCACAGGAGGATAAACCATGGAAACGTGGCCTAATACTCCATAGTATGCAGGGGAGGCATCTCTTTGGCATTAAAGCTTCGGTGGTGACGGATTGGCTCGCGTGACATTAGCTAGATGGAGAGGTAACGGCTCACCATGGCAACGATGTCTAGGGGAACTGAGAGGTTTATCCCCCACACTGGTACTGAGACACGGACCAGACTCCTACGTGAGGCAGCAGTGAGGAATATTGGACAATGGATGGAAATCTGATCCAGCCATGCCGCGTGCAGGACGACGGCCCTATGGGTCTTAAACTGCTTTTGTACGGGAGCAATAAGCTTTACGAGTAGAGTGATGAGAGTACCGTACGAATAAGCATCGGCTAACTCCGTGCCA
>JAFUMO010000011.1 GCA_017482565.1 Bacteroidales bacterium
ATGCCGGGGACATGAAGGATATGCTCACAGGAAAATTCATTGAAGAGAACGGTCATCCCGACATTGTTGTGCTTGACCCGCCCCGCGCCGGAATCCACCCGGATGTGGCTGCAGTACTCCTTGAGGCCGCCCCTGCCAGAATGGTATATGTGAGCTGCAACCCTGCCTCACAGGCCCGCGACCTTGCAATCCTGAGCGAAAAATATGAGATAACAGCGGTCCGCCCAGTAGATATGTTCCCGCATACCCACCATGTGGAAAATGTAGTGGCACTTAAACTAAAAAATTAATTTATCGTTGTCCTTTTGTACAACATATTGGGTTCTAATATGTTGTAATTTCAGGATTATTGCCTTGGCAAAAACCCTGAAATTCAATTGGCTGTTTTACAGACAATTGTACAAAAGGACAACGTAAAAAAATAAAGGTATGGATTTTCTGAACAGGAACATTTGTGCACTGGCTACCCCTGCCGGGCAAGGTGCCATAGCAATAATAAGGCTGAGCGGTGAGGATACACCGGAGATTGTCGGGAAGATATTTGAGGCAGCAGGGGGGAAGGCTCCCCTACCCTATACCATGCGCTACGGGGCAATAAAGGATGGGGAAAGGCTCATTGACGAGTGTCTGGTGGTGACTTTCCAGGGGCCGCATTCCTATACCGGGGAGAACAGTGCCGAGATATATTGCCATGGTTCACAGTACATTGTGCAGGAGATAATAAAGCTTCTGCTGGGGCTTGGGGTGAAGATGGCTGAGCCCGGGGAGTTCTCCAAGAGGGCTTTCCTGAACGGAAAGCTTGACCTTGCACAGGCGGAGGCGGTTGCAGACCTCATCTCATCAGAGACCGAGGCTGCCCACAGGATTGCAATGGAACAGATGAAGGGAGGCTTCTCAAGCGAGCTGAAAGTGATGAGGGAAGACCTGCTGAACCTGGTTTCACTCATGGAGCTGGAGCTGGACTTCAGCGAGGAAGAGGTAGAATTTGCAGACCGTGGACAGCTTGGAGATCTGCTGGCGGCTGTATCCGGAAGGGTAACCCAGCTGATTGAGAGCTTCAGCCTTGGAAACGTGATAAAGAACGGTGTACCTGTGGCAATTGTAGGAGCTACAAACACCGGCAAAAGTACCCTCTTGAACACCCTTGTGGGGGAAGAGAGGGCCATAGTATCAAACATCCACGGCACCACCAGGGATGTGATTGAAGACACCATGAACCTGGGAGGAATCACCTTCAGGTTCATAGACACAGCCGGAATCCGCGAAACCAAGGAAACCATAGAGATAATTGGCATAGAGAGGACATACCAGAAACTCCGCAGCGCGAGTGTAGTTATACTGGTACTGGATGCCTCACGCCCGGAGCACTTTGCAACAGGGCTGCAGAATCTTGTTGGGAAAATCTCTTCCCGACAGCAGCTCATCATCCTGCTCAACAAAATGGATGAGGTCTCGGAACTTGGCGTGGAAGCCCACCTGGAAATGATAAAGGACCTCTGCGTTGAAAACACCCTTGGCCCTATAGCAGTGCTGCCAATCTCGGCCAAAAAAGGGCTGGGCATTGATGACTTGTGTTCAGTGCTGGTAGAGAGCCAGAAGGCCCTCACCTCCTCCGCTGCCGGCGGCGGCACCCTTGTAAGCAACATCCGCCACTACCAGGCCCTCATGGACGCCCAGATAGCCCTTGACCGTGTAGAAGACGGCCTCGCCAGCGGCCTTGCCACTGACCTTGTTGCTCAGGATATCCGCGAAGCTCTGTACCATTTGGGTTCCATTGTTGGGGAAATCAATACTGAAGAAGTGCTGGGGAACATATTCGGGAGGTTTTGCGTGGGGAAATAATTATTTTGCATCGGTAAGTAAGTAGTTGGTTATCAAATATTTAAATCAATCATAAATGATTAATATAGCACTCTTTACGGGTGCTATTTTTGTTTGTGCAAGCATCGTTGTTAATCGTTGCTAAGCCTTTTTACGCCTGTTTTTGTACCTCCTGTGTACCTCGCCACGCAAAGAGAGTAGTATCAGTGCCAGCCTACTCGACCTAGCCACCGCCCCCTGCCACCGATCCCGAAGAGAAGATGCTGGCAAAGCAGTATGTAAAGAAGAAAAAGAAGCCACAGCGCAAGCGTGGATTCAGATTGTGATAATTTATTGTCTAATTCTAAAATTTAAATGTTATGTATGAGTACA
>JAFUMO010000012.1 GCA_017482565.1 Bacteroidales bacterium
ATATTTCAATTAATTTTGTGGTATGGGATGTTTATTTATGATGCATGAGTTGTGTCCTATTTGAGAAGTTATGTTACAGACTAAAATAATTCTAGCTCTTGTCAAATTTACAATTCTATTTGTAAGTATTTTATTGAGTTCGTGCATTTATGATTACAACCCTAAGGATGAGAGCCTTCTTGGTCTTGACAAACCACTTTTAGTGATAGATGGTGATATTTTGATTGGTGATATTACGCACATAAGGCTTTCTTTTACAACAAAGCTTTTGGAGGATTATCCAATTGAAATGCCATCTGGAACAGCTGTATGGGTGGAAAACGAAGCTGGAGAGATCTATAGCGGAGATTTAGTTGATGGCAGGGCAGATTATTTTGATATAGATACTCGTGATTTGGAAGCAGATAAGATGTACAGGCTTGTTGTTTCTGTCCCGGGCAGAGGTGAATATTTTTCTGAGTACAAGCCTGTAATGGTTTCCCCACCAATTGATGACATTACCTGGAGTATTTCCAGAGACGGTACGTATGCCAATGTTGAGGTTACAACCCACAACACAGAAACGGAGAAGCTGTACTGCAAGTGGAACTATACGGAGAATTGGGAGAGCCCGGCAGTTATAGAGCCTTCTGCAGAGTATATCCCGTACAAGGGAAACAATGGTTTGAGGTATCTTACTCCCGACGAAACATTGGAGCGCTCACAATGTTGGAGTGAGGCAGTTTCAACGGATGTATGTATAGCAAATACCGAAAAGCTTTCTGAAAATCTCATCTCCAAATCAGTATTAAGAAGAATTGCCAATACAGATACAAGGGCAATGGCCCTGTATGCCATAACAGTTACCCAGAAGGCCCTTGACCAGGAGGCGTACAGGTATTGGGATGCACTTAAAAGGAATACCGGTAATATAGGTGGAATTTTCTCTGAACAGCCAACAGAATTGATGGGCAACATTGTTTCTGCTACAAATCCAGATGAAGTGGTGGTAGGATACATAAGTGTAACCACTGCAACCCATATGAGGAAATTTATTGACTGGGAAGATGTGGATTTATATAAACCGGGATGCAGTTCAGTACAGTTTGAAGGTCAGTGGGATGAGAAATATCAGCAAGGCTACAGGGTATATGCCATAGATGAGGACGCCCCTTGGTGGAGTTACCACCGGTGTGTAGACTGCAGAGTCTATTCCAACAGCACCAGACCCGATTTCTGGCCACGATAGCATAAGACCATAATTGAAAACTTTGCCTATGAAACAATATTTCACACTTCTTCTGGTGCTTCTGGCAGATATTGCCCTGCCGGCACAGGATTTCAACATCCCCGTTTTTCGCGGGGAGCTTGCCCAGAAGTATAATTATCCTTTGGAGGGTACGGTCTATGCCTATTCAGATGAGTTCCGGGAGGGCTCACTGGAGTTCAACGGCAAGCAATATAGCGGCCTTATGATGAACCTCAATGCCCACCGCAACGAGCTGCAGGTGCGTATTGGCACTACCGGTGAGAGCATGGCAGTCAAGAGGAGCCTGGTGGGGGATTTCACCATAGGGAAGAGGAACTTTACAGCCCTGTATGGGGAAAGGCAGATAAAGTGGCTTGCACAGGGGTATTATCAGGTGATCCACAGGGGGAAGGATATGCTGCTCAAGCAGATTTACAAGAGTGTGCATGACCGTTCCGACCTCATTACCGGAGAGATAGTAAAGGTGTTTTCGCCCCGCCACAGGTACTGGCTGGTTAAGGATGGGAAAGTGATGGGAGTGAAAAAGGAGAGTGATCTGACCAGAATCTACAGGGAGCGCCGGGATGAGGTGAAGGAGTACCTCAAGCACCACAAGGGAGGAGACAGGGATGTGAACCTCTCTGTAATTATGGAACTGATTGAGGAGGAAAAGTGATATGAGAAAAGCGGCTTTAACCTTAACCTTAATCCTCGCTGCCACAATTGCAGGCTTGGCCCAGAGCGGGTTCATACACAGGAATATAGGGCTCGATTCCCTCATCTCCATAATGCAGGAGAGGGTTCCGGAGAAGATATACTACACCAAGGATGCCACGGCAGCCAGTCTCGCCTTTACCATAAACACCGCCAGCCCAACATTGCTGGAGGAGATACAGGGAGAACTGCAATCCAAAGGGTACAGCATCTCCAGGAGCGAAGGTCTCCTTTTAATCCTCAAAGGTGCAGGAATAAAGGAGCTTCTTCCCGACAGCTGGTTTGCCCTTGCCGATGAGAAGAAGGAGGAGCACCGGCAGCCCGATTACCTCCTTGGAGCGCAGCAGAACCTGGCCCTCTCCCAGAACAAGGTGTATCAGGTGGGAGAAAAGCACAATGCAAAGAAGGGGAACTCATACGTGAGCGGCTATGTCCGTGACTCCCGCACCGGAGAGCCTGTAATAGGTGTTACCATAGCCAACAACGCCTCCAAATCCTACGCCCAGTCAGACGGGGCGGGATTCTACAAGATACTCCTCCCTGCAGGAGAAAACACCCTTGATGTGAGCGGCTACTCGCTGGAGGACTCCAAGGTGCATCTGCAGGTATACAATGACGGTACTTTGGACATAGTGGTTAAGGAGAAGGTATATGCCCTCACCGGCATTGTGGTCTCTGCAGAGAACACCAACAAGGTGCGCAACAACGAGATAGGAATAGAGAAGGTGAGG
>JAFUMO010000013.1 GCA_017482565.1 Bacteroidales bacterium
CAACCGTTCTATTTAATTACCTTGCGTTTCTTTGCTAAATTGCCATTGTTACTATTTCCGAGGTTTTCTGTTTAATGCGTTATGGCTCAGTTCAAAACGCAGAATTTCACCTTTTTTGCTCCGAGAACCGTAATTTTTATAATAAAAACAATTATTTATTCAGACAAAATGTATCTTTGAAAAAAAATCAATAATTGAAGGACAGTCTTTATAAGAAGGAGAATTATGGCCTACAGGAAATTTGACACCTGCTTTTTTGAGCGTTATGCCCAGCTTACCCTTGAAACAATTCTGGGAGAACGTTATGCCTCCCTTACCAATGTTGACAGGCCAGACCTTCAGTCTCCCGACAATTCATTGGGAATTGAGGTTACCCGTGCAATGGAGCCCGACCGGCACAATGCAAACCAGCTCCTCAAGGAACTTGCCGGTATGCAGATACAGGAATCCCAGCGTGCAGACATGCAGAAGATTGTGGAGAGCGGATATGCATACGGCCTTCCGGGGCTGAACTATACTGGTTATATTGAGGATGAGTACTGGAGGCTTGCACAGCCGCTTCAGAGAATCATTACAAGCAAGGTGGAGAAGGTTGCAAAAGGGTTTTATGGCAATTTCAGGGAATTCGGGCTGTTCATATTCTGCAGGGACCTGCTGGATCTTACACAGGCGGAGGCTGCCGTGAACTTCACCCTTCAGCTACAGGATAACCTGGATATCCGCTTCAATACCCTGTACCTCTCCCAGACAGATACCCTATATGTATGCCGCCTCACGGACAATCTCTTCTACGAGGGAATTAGGAGCCGCATAGACCCTTATGCCATTCCCGACAACCTTCGCAGGGAATTCTTCTTCAAGTCGCTTGGATATTAGCTATGGACAAAATACTTTACACCGGACTTAACTACCCGCAGGTAAAGGAATTCTGCGGAGACAAGATACTTGCCCCTTACTTCTGTATGGGCTTCTCAATGCTCTCCCTTGTAACTGAAGAGGGTTGTGTTACCGTAAACGAGGGCGATACAATCATCAGGGATGAGCAAGGGAGGTTTTATGTGGAAGGGTAGGTGATATATGCCACAAAAATTTAGTGTAAATTGCCACAAATTCAAAGGGTGAATTACCACAAAAACACAGGATAAGCCTTACTAATTCCAAAAATCTGTATCTTTGCAATGCAGTCCCGGTCGTTCCTCTCCCAGATATCAGATGCTGGTGATGAATCCGGGTTTTTTTATGCCCTTTTTCCTCTTATAACACCTCCTCGTACATGAGATAATGGCACTCGGCCATGCCGAGTTTCTGATATACTTTCTGAGCAGGGAAGTTTGTCCTGTCTACGTACAGCCTTACCTGAGGGATTCCCTGTTCGCGGGCCATCTCCTTAATTCTGGCGTACATGGCCCTGTAGGCACCCATACCCCTATACTCAGGGACTACATATACACTCTGAATCCACCAGTACCACTGGTTGTTCCAGTCACTCCACTCTTTTGTAAGCATCAGGCTCCCGACAGTCTTGTCCCTGTCCCTTGCCACAATATAGGTTCCCTTGAAAGGATCTGCCACTGCAGCAGTAACGCCTTTGAGCACCAGTTCATGGTTGAGGACAGTACCCTCAGACTCCAGAGCCATATCCACCTGAAACTGTGCTATAGCCTCAATGTCCGATTCATTTCCTATAAATATCCCGTAGCTGATTTTGTTTTTCTGTTCCATCTTGGATTTTTTTTATAAAGATACTCATATTCTTCCATTTGGCAAACTTAAAAATATACCTACCTTTACACCGCATGAACGGTACCATCATTATTCTGCACATTGCTGTCTTCCTGGCCGGGTGGACTGGCATTTTCGGGAGACTCGTTTCTTTGGGCGGCCTTCCCCTTGTCATGTACAGGATTCTTGTGAGCGTGCTGGTGCTGCTGGCTGTGTTGGGGGGAATGAAAAGACTTCATTGGGTAGGGCTGAAGCCGTTCTTCAAGATTGCCGGATGTGGAATACTGCTTGCCGTACATTGGGTAGCTTTCTTTGCAAGTATCCAGGCATCGAATGTATCTATAGGGGTTGCATGTGTAGCCACATCATGTTTTTTTACGGCATTGTTTGACCCTCTGATAAACAGGACACAAGTTTCGTTGAAGCAGATTCTCCTGAGCTTCATTTCCATCGCCGGAATACTCCTTATTTTCAGCCTTGATGTAAGATATAGGCTGGGAATTGCCATAGGGCTTCTCTGTGCCGCACTCTACTCGCTCTTTTCCATATTCAACATCAATGTGGCGGCAGAAACAAAGGAGGACAGTGCCATAATGTTGTTGTATGAGCTGACGGGAGGAGTTGCATTCCTTGTCCTGTGCATACCTCCGTATAAAATGATTTTTCCTGCTGAAGCGGTTGTCCCTCAGGGGGATGACATCATAGCACTGTTGCTGCTTGGATCCCTGTTTACGGTGCTCCCGTTCCTTTTCCAGCTGCAGGCGCTGCGCAAGCTGAATGCGTTTACGGTGAACATTGCCTATAACCTTGAGCCGTTGTACAGCATTGCAATTGCTGCAATCCTTTTTGGGGAACTGCAGCAGCTGGACTTTTCATTCTGGGCAGGAATATTCCTGATTGTACTTTCAGTAGCACTGCAGACATACGGAGTAATTAAAATGAAACAGAGATGAGTACAATAGAAGTTGTTGCAGCAATCATTTGCAAGGAAGGCAAATATTTTGCCACTCAAAGGGGCTATGGAGAGTTTGAGGGATGGTGGGAGTTCCCGGGCGGCAAGATTGAACCTGGCGAGGGGAAGGAGGATGCCTTGAAGAGGGAGATTCTGGAAGAGCTGGGTGTGGAAATTATTGTCGGGAAGCAGATATGTACCACAGAGTATGATTACCCTGCCTTTCACTTGAAGATGCATTGTTTCCTGTGTACACTTGCTCCCGGAGCGGCCGGTATTCAGCTGCTTGAGCACAAAAGTGCCCGCTGGCTCTCCCCGGATGAACTGGAAGAAGTGGGTTGGCTCCCTGCGGACAAGGATGTGATAGAAATGCTTAAAGAATCAATTTAATAAATGACAGA
Organism: Bacteroidales bacterium; assembly: GCA_017482565.1. Lineage (GTDB taxonomy): Bacteria > Bacteroidota > Bacteroidia > Bacteroidales > UBA932 > Egerieousia. The sequence goes on from JAFUMO010000013.1 coordinate 3,076, forward strand.
TATGAAGACCCGAATCATTTCCCTTTTAGTCTCTTTAGCCTGTATAATCAGTTCCTGCGCAGGCAACAACCCACAAGCGGAGATATTCCCTTTGCCGGATACCCCAACCCCAAGAGTTATGCAGAGGAGCCTTTTTTCTGATGCTCCCGACAGCCTTATCATAACCCTGGGCCTGCAGGATGGCATCCCTTCTTCAGTAAATGCCTTCCTTGTAAAGGCGAATGGCCTGAATATCCTCTTTGATGCCGCCAACGGGGCGGAGAACTCCAGGCTGATGGCAGAGCTTGCCAAATGCGGTGTTGCACCTGAAGATATAAATCTGATATATCTTACCCATCTCCACGGAGACCATATAGGCGGGCTGATGCAGCAGGGTATGGCATCCTTCCCAAATGCAGAGCTTTACATCAACAAAATTGAATATGATTCATGGATGGCAATGCCACAGGAAAAGACAACCAAACTCCGCAATACCCTGCAGGCCTATAAGGTTACAACTTTTCTTCCCGACAAATCCTTCTGGCAGGATAACATGGCAGGCACAACATTCATGAGCACCGAGCTCCCAGGTGAAGTTACAGCTATAGGAGCATACGGACATACCATGGGGCACACTATATACCTAATGGGAAATGTCCTCATTGCAGGAGACTTCATCCATGGAATGGCCCTTCAGGCCAGGTATCCTGAGTTCTGTGCAGTTTACGATATGGACAAGGATGCAGCTGTTGCCACCAGGAAGGGAATCCTGAAAATGGCTGAGGAAAAAGGGCTTGAGGTTTACGGAATGCACCTTCCTGCACCGTACAGCCTGTAACATTTTACCAACTATACGTTAAAGACAAGAAATTATGAAGATTACAATTATAGGGGCCGGCAATATGGGGGGAGCAATTGCCCGCGGCCTTGCCAAGAGCGGAACCTTTACCGAAGATGCAATTACCTGTACTGCCAGGAGTGCGGCAACCCTTGAGAAGCTGCGCGGTACCAATCCGGGATTCAATCTACTTACAGACAATGTTGCAGCTGTAAATGGGGCTGATATCGTAGTTCTGGCAGTGAAGCCGTGGCTGATGCAGGGGGTGATTGAGCAAATCAAGTTCTCTTTTGATCCTCATAAGCAGATTATTGTATCTGTAGCGGCTGGGATTTCCTGCAGCCGGCTGGAGGAATGGCTTACAGCAGGTATGCCGTGGAAAGGGACATATTTGCCTGCAATATTCAGGGTAATCCCAAATACAGCTGTGGAGGTGCTGGAGAGCATGACTTTCATTTCTGCTGTCAGGGAGGGGATTCCGCAGCTGCAGCTGGTGAGCCATATTTTTGCAAAGCTTGGCCCTGTTATGGTTGTTCCTGAAAGCCAGATTGCTGCCTGCACGGCTCTTGCTTCCTGCGGAATTGCCTTTGCAATGCGCTATATCCACGCTTCAGCCCAGGGCGGTGTGGAGATTGGGGTAAAGGCTGACGATGCCCGGAAAATTGTGGAGCATACCCTCATTGGGGCAGCCAAGCTGCTGTTGGAGAAAGGGGCTCATCCGGCTGCCGAGATTGACAAGGTTACTACTCCTGGAGGCATTACAATCCGTGGGTTGAATGAGATGGAGCATGCGGGGTTCACTTCGGCAATTATACGGGGCCTGAAGGAGTGCGTCAAATAAGAGGATGCCTAAAAAGGGTAAATTTTGCGTTACGCTTGTCTCGGAAATCCTCATTTACCAAAGTCAAATAAAAAAGAGAGGGAAACCTCTCTTTTTTTATTCCACAAACTTGATTTTTGAGGCATCCCTTGGTTTTGCATCCGGGCTCTCCAGCGGGTAACCCAGGCCTATGCAGATGATTGGGTTGTAGCCTTCGCTGAATCCGAGCATTTCAAGTGCCTCAGGTGAGTTCTTGAGGAAACGGATAGGGCTGCCAAGGCATACAGAGCCTACGCCGAGTGACCATGCAGAGAGCATTACGTTTTCTGAAAGGAGCCCGCAGTCAATTGCAGAGAAATCGTAAGCCGGGTCATTGGCCACAAATACGAGGGTAGGGGCGTTCCTGAAGCATCCTTCCACCATTTCAGGTTTCATCTCAGGATTTCCCGTTATCATAAGCTCCTTAAGTTTTGCAACGGTTTCAGGTTTGTCCACAACCCTCACTTCCCATGATTGCCTGTTCATTCCGTTAGGGGCATTGATGCCGCACAGGAAGATTGTATCCATTGTTTCTCTTGCCACCGGTTCTGCCTTGTACTGGCGGATGCTGCGGCGGGACATGATGTTTTCAATTACTTCGTTCTTTTTCATGCCGTCTTCATTTTTCCGGTTCTGCTGGCCGCACGATACAGCTGCTGCAACGCACAAAGCCAATGTAATGGTTCCAAATAGTTTCATAATGCATTCATTATTTTCCCAAATGTACTAAAATTATCTGTTTTCTTCCCGATATCCCCAAAAATCCCTAAATTCGTACAAAAATTAACCTATAAATAATCTGACAATGCGTATTACAAGATTTTTCCTGGCAATTGCGGCATCTGTTATGATGTTCCAGGCATGTTCAACTGCGCCTACAGTTGAGCAGAAGACAAATGAGGCAATCAAGGCAGTAATGGATGAGTTCAATGCTGTTGGCATTGCTGCGGCAGTGGTAAAGGACGGAGAGATTGTCTATAATGAGTCGTTCGGCTACAAGAACCTTGAGGACAAGGCACCTCTGGGAAATGATGACATCATGAGGATTGCATCAATCTCAAAATCATTCACAGCAACCTCCCTTATGCAGCTTGTAGACAAGGGGATCATTTCACTTGATGATGATGTAAGTGACCTTATCGGCTTCAAGATAAGGAACCCTCACCATCCTGATATCCCAATTACCTTGAGGATGGTCCTTTCTCACACTGCAAGTATCAGGGACAAGGAGGATTACTTCACACTTGACCACCTTAACCCTGCTGTTTACGGTGATTGCGTTGAGTCTTATTTTGAGTACAAGCCTGGTGAGGGATACAACTATTCAAACATGGGCCTCAACCTTGCAGGAACAATCCTTGAGAAGGTTTCAGGTGTAAGGTTTGATGATTATGTAAGGGAGAATGTAATCTGGAAACTCGGCCTTTATGGCGGCCATAACATTGATTCACTGGATGCTTCAAAGTTTGCACTTATCTACAACAACATTGACGGCCAGTATGTGGCATCTGAGGGAGCATACAGGAGCAGGGCAGAGGATATGCCTGATTACAAGTTCGGATATTCATCTCCAATCTTCTCGCCTACAGGCGGTGTGAAGATTTCTGCACTTGACCTTGCAAAATATATGATGATGCACATGAACTATGGTGAGTACAATGGTGTACGTGTAATTTCACAGGAGAGCGCAAAAGCAATGCAGACCCCTGTGTGGATCATCAAGAACGAGGGAGAGGACCAGTACGCACTTTGTCTGAAGGAGTTTGTGGACTATATTGATGATGAGAAATACAACACTCCTGGCAGCTACCCTGTAGGACATACAGGCGGAGCATACGGCCTTAACAGCATCATGATCTGGAGCCCTGCTGACAATTGGGGTATAGTTGCCATGACAAACGGCTACACCTCAGTAAAGGGCAAGAGCTTCCTCAAGACCATTACAAATGCAATCTACAATGCAAGCATAAAGGAGTAGGGGATTTTCCCGACAAATAAATGAGAGGTTGACTCAAAAGGGTAAATTTTGCGTTACGCTTGCCTCGGAAATCCTCATTTACCTAAGTAAACTCCGGTTTCCTTACCTGCACAAGCCTTAAATTTCCACCTTTTGAGTCAGCCTCTTATTTTTTTATGCTCTTCCTGTTACAATCCCAGTTTCTTGAGGATGTGTGCCTTTAAGTGTTCTGTTTATAGACTATAAAGTTGGGAAAAAATGGCAATTTGCAGCGGGTTTAATTGCTATATTTGCCTACAACAAGTTTAAAGCCATTTTTATGAAAAATATTATCCCGTTGTTGGTTCTCATATTGGTTTCATTCCAGGATGCTTTTGCAGGACAACACCTCAAGATTATGAGCTATAATGTACGCAATGCAAAGGGAATGGACAATACTGTTGATTTCGGACGTATTGCAAAGGTTATCCTTGATGTTGCACCGGATGTTGTGGCGGTTCAGGAGCTGGACAGCATGACTATCCGCTATGGCAAAAAGTATGCTCTGGGAGAGATTGCTGCCCTTACCGGTATGCATCCGGAGTATTTTCCTGCTATTGAGTTTGATGGCGGAAAATATGGCATTGGAATACTTTCAAGGGAGAAACCTCTTGGAGTTCAGGGGTATGCTCTTCCAGGCAGGGAGGAGGAAAGGGCCCTTCTGGTGGCTGAGTTTGAGGATTATTTCTTTGCCTGTACCCATCTTTCCCTTACAGAGGTGGACAGGATGGCCTCGCTTGAAATTATCGGGAAGATAGCTTTATCCTGTGCAAAACCTTTCATTCTTGCAGGGGATTTGAATGATATCCCAGATTCCCCGTTCATAAAGGGGCTGCAGAAGGATTTCCATCTGCTCAACAACCCGGCCGAGAAGACTTTTCCTGCCCCTCTTCCCAGCAGGACCTTGGATTATATTGCCTTGCTGAAAAAGGGTGCCCCAGAATTTGAGGTTCAGGAGAGCAGGGTAATTGGGGAGCCTGTGGCATCTGACCACAGGCCTGTGGTGGTGGATCTGCTGCTTGAGGAGGAGAAAGGTGAGGTTTGTACAGCGGTTTTTGACGGGCTGGAGAGAAGCTACAGGATATATGTTCCGGAAGGGGTGAAGCATGGTGCCCCGATGGTGTTTGTGCTTCACGGCTATGGGGCTACAATTGACCTTGTGGATGACAAGGGGTTCAGTGAGGCGGCGGAGAAATATGGGTTTGCGGTGTGTTATCCGCAGGGTTCACGTGACGGCAGGGGGAATCTTTGCTGGAATGTGGGCTATCCTTTCCAGGAGGATATGGAGGTGGATGATGTGGCGTTCTTGTGCGCTCTGGCCGAAAAGCTGCAGAAAGAGTATGGACTGAGCAGCAGGAACACTTTCTGTACCGGAATGTCCAACGGAGGGGAGATGTGCTATCTGCTGGCCTATTGCGGGCAGAAGACCTTTAAGGCCGTGGCATCTATAGCCGGCCTTACAATGGCATGGATGCCGGAAAAGTATACCCGTACAAGGCCTATTCCGCTCTTTGAGATACACGGAACTGAGGATAGGGTTTCCGAGTGGTGTGGTGATATGCAGGATAAAGGAGGGTGGGGGGCCTACCTCCCTGTCCCTGATGCCGTGCAGTACTGGGTGGAGCGCAACGGTTGCCGCAGGGAGATTGTGGAAAATCTTCCGTTGAAGGGTGACGGGGCGCATAAGGTGGTTGCGCATAAATTTGTCGGGAAGAAAAATGCACCCCAGGTTTGGCTTTATGAAGTTGTGGATGGGGTCCACTCCTGGTTCAATGATGATATTGATACTGCAGGGGAGATATGGAAATTCTTCAGCATGTACCTCAATTGAGTTTCATGTCTCCATCCTTTACCCAGCCAAGGCGTTTCATTATGTAGTGAAAGATCAGGCTCAGAAGAGCAGGAGCAACAAAATATAGCCCGATAATCTCTGCCAGAAGCAGGCTGTGGTCTGTAGTTGGAGTCATTGTGTCCCAGCATCCCAGAGGACCTACCAGACCGGCTGTACCCATACCGGCACCGGCGGCGTTGTTGGTCATCTTCAGCCACATTGTGGATACAGGTCCCAGAATTGCAGATGTAAGTGTTGGTGCAAGCCAGATTATAGGCTTTCGGGCAATATTTCCTATCTGAAGCATTGATGTGCCCAATCCCTGTGAAATGAGGCCTCCAACTCCGTTGTCCTTGAAGCTTATTACTGCAAAACCTATCATCTGGGCGCAGCAGCCGGCAGTGGCGGCACCCGCAGCCAGACCACCTATACCTATGGATATGCATAGGGCGGCTGAACTGATTGGAAGGGTAAGGATACACCCTACAGAAACAGATACCACAATTCCCATAATGAACGGATTGAGCATTGTTGCACGGTTTATCACATCGCCAAGTGACATTACCCATTCATTGATAGGGGTACAGCAATATTTGGCGAACAGCCCTCCAACTACAACGGCTACAAGAGGTGTGACAATTATGTCTACTGGTGTGCGCTTTGAAACAAGGGAACCCGCCTCTACTCCAACTATGGATGCCAGATATGCACCTATAGGCCCGCCATACTGGTTACCCAGGGCTCCTACAGCTACAGCGGAAATTGTAACCAGCGGGGCGCGTTTTAGGCCAAGGGCAATTGCAAGGCCAATGGCGCCGCCTACAACAGGGGCAGACTGCAGGAATGCTGCAATATCCAAAAGGAAATGAAGGCCTGTAAGAAGGGCAATCTGCTTGATTATAAGGCCAAGGATGAGGGAACAGAAAAGGCCGAGCGCCATGTGGCTGAGTTCATCCACAATATAAATCTTGAACAATCTGCCGATTGTCTCTTTTATGCTTTTGTTCATCGGACGGGTTTGATATTTATGCAAAAATAGAAATTTTAATATGAAATCAGCGGCCTGTCAGCCGGCGGCGGATTGGCCTGTCATAATATTTGAGGCAGATATATGCAAGTGCTATGCTTGAAATTACCGCTGCAAGAGCTGTTGGCCAGCACCCTGCCAGTGTATAGATGTCTTTCCTGATGAGCCAGGCATAGAAGATATACATGATGGGGTAGTGTACTATGTATAGCGGGTATGACAGTTCCCCCAGGAAGCTGTTCACCCTGCCGGTTGCCCCAGTTGCAGTGCCGCAGGCTCCAATCCATACGAGCGCAGGGAAAATGCAGGCTATGCATATAAATTCATACAGGCTGTTGAGGCTGATGCCACCTTCCGATGGAATATATGGCACGGCAAACAGCACTATAAGCATGAGGGTGCAAATCCAGAATGCACCTTTGATTTTTCTGGGTCTGAATGTGCGTGCAAGGAGCATTCCCATACTCATCGGGAAGAGCATCCTTATGAATCCTCCCCAGAAGTTTATTTTGTCTATTGTCCAGCCCACCCCAATCATATCGTAACCTGAGATGTCTCCAATGAAAAACCATGCGTGTACAAGGCCGAGAAGGAGTGTGAAGAATGCCAGGACTTTGGTTGGCATGCGGCGCATGAAGAGTGCATAGCAGATATTGCCAATGTACTCAATGAAAAGGGACCACCCCGGTCCGTTTAGCGGGAACATCTCCCCGTTGCCCCGCACCTCGTATGGCACTCCCGGAACTGCAGGTATCATGAACATGGTGTGCAGCAGGGCAAGCATTACCCAACCTGCAGGTGTGATGCTGCCATCCCATCTTTCACACCCTGTTGCAAAGAATGCTACGGCTCCTATTATGGCACCCATAATGAGCATAGGATGCAGACGGATGAGGCGTCGCTTGAAGAATCCCCCAAGAGACATTCTGCCCCACCGGTCATCGTAGGCATAACTGATTACAAATCCCGACAGGATAAAGAAAAAATCAACTGCAATATGTCCGTGGTTGAATGTGGTTATAAGGCCGCTCCCAGCTCCATCTGTTGCCTCTGCAAATGCCAGTCCTTCAAAAATGTGGTATATCACTACCAGTAGGGCTGCCACTCCCCTGAGACCGTCGAGAAGAGCATAATGAGGTTTTGTATCTGTGAAGTATGTCATTTATCTGTTCTTCAACGGTTGCCAAATATAGGTGTCCAGAAATGTTTCATCGGCGAAGGAGACCATTTCTTCAAACCGCTTGTAGGCGATTGAGAAGGTCTGGATATCCGGCTTCAGGCAAAGGCGCATTGCAGTATCCATTCCTCCCAAAACACAGCGTGGCATTTTATGTTCTGTTTCGGCAAAGGCGAAGGTAAGCATCACTTCACATCCGGCGCCGTGCGGTACTATTATGTTATCAAGCTGTGAAATGTCAAAGCTGGCCCACGTGTGCAGAGCAGAAATCATATCAGGCTTTGCAAATATGCAGACAATTTCAGGGTTATCTTCCTCAGTAAGCGTATTCCAAGGCTTGAAGATGATATACCGCCCTTTTGGTGAGGCTTCAGGATTTACGGAACACATAGAGCGTACGCACTCCCTGTTCTTCTTGAAGCGTTCTATTTCTACCAATAATTTCACTTCAGCATCTTCATTGTATCCACCATAGATTGATTTCATTGCTCCGAAACATCCCAGATTCTCCGGGCCAAAAGCCAGGGCTTCACCTTTATGTAAACGTGAGAGTTGTGCAAACAGGCAGGTGTACCCACGCTGGTTGTCTGCCGGTTTCTTTGGATACTCTGCGCCATGGAGAGTGCCTGAATAAAACACGGCAACAGGAAGCTCCGCATTAGGGAAATAGCGCTCCCATAAATCCATTACCCGGTTTTTGATTGAGATGTCCATACTTTTTGTGATTTGAATTGGCTGTTAAATTTATAACAAATCCTGAAATTATGTAACTTTGAAGAGATGAAAATAGAAGAAGCCATACTTTACTGCCTTGCAAGCCAGAACCGGGGGATGCGGACGGAGCAGATAGCGGAGATGATAAACCGCCAACGGCTGCATATCCGCAAGGACGGGCAGCCGGTTACCTCCAAGCAGGTTTATGCGGTAATCTGCCGTTATCCTGAGACCTTTGTAAAGGCAGAGGGGAGGATCATGTTGATGATATAAAAGGGAAAAGAATTATGTTGGCATACACGTACATAGAGAAAGGAAAATTTGCTTTGGTGGAGAAGCCGGAGCCACAGCTGCAGGAACCCACAGATGCCATTGTAACTGTGGTGGCCCGACCGGCCCCAGACACTCCCTCTTCCCGACATGTATGGCAAGAACCTCACCTTCAAGACCGGTGGTGTGGAAGGCTGCGACTGTGCAGAAGTGCTCCGCCTGATTGAAGAGGGTAGGATAGACACCACCCCGCTCATTACACACCGTTTCCCTTTGGAAGAAATTGAGGAAGCCTACAGAATCTTTGAGAACAAGCTGGATGGGGTGATTAAGGTGGCGATAGTAAATACATAAAATAATCACAAGGCTTGTGAAAATTGGTCATATAGTTCATTAATGTAGAATTTTGTGTGCAGTTAAATTAACACTGGAGGTAATATGAAAAAATTCTACAATTTGATTTTATTGGACGAGAGCGGTTCCATGGATTGCATAAGAAGGAGTGCCCTTTCTGCCATGAATGAGACTATACAGACAATTAAAAGGGTTCAAAAGGAGCATAATGAGCATGAACATAGCGTTACTTTTGTCACCTTCAGCGGCAGGGGGACAGAGGGTGTAAAGTTCATTTGTTTAAATGTGCCAGTAGAGGCTATGCGCAAGTTGAGGATTACAGATTATTTTCCCGACGGATGTACCCCTCTATATGATGCAATCGGTTCTGCAGTTGAGACATTGGAGAAACTGGTAACTGAGGATGATGTGGTTCTTGTCTCAGTCATTACTGATGGACAGGAGAATTCTTCCAGCAAATTTTCGGGAAGTCAAATCAGAGATTTGATTGGCAGGAAGAAGGGGTGTGGATGGACCTTTACCTATATGGGTGCCAATCAGGATTCTGCGTATGTGGCCAGAAATATTGGTATTGTAAATGCACTGGATTTTGAGGCTTCGGAAGAAGGCGTTTGCAATTTGATGGAGAAATATACTCATTCATACGCATCTTTCTGCTGTAGGGCAGATAGTATGATTTCAGACCAATATTTCTTCAAGGAAGGAGAGTAAATTTTTTAAATATGAACAAAGACCTTTTTCATCAGGAGTTTGCAATATCATGTAATATTGCCCTTCCCTTGTGTAAGAATAAGGATTATGTCTATCTTTTTTCTGGGGACAGCCCTAAATCACTTGAAAATAATGGGCTTTCAGCGATTAAAGGCATTTTTGCATCTGAATGCAAGGAATTGATCTATATTCCTGAAATTTTCTCAGAATTGAATCATGATGTCCTGTCCTACAATTTCCCTGGAACTCATTTTAAGTTGCCGCTTTCTCCCATTGATTTTATGAAGGATATAATCAAGATGATGCAGATATCGTTGGGAGATGATGAATATGCGTTTGTGAGATATTGCCCCAATAATGATGAATACAGGTATTATTGTTTTGCAGCTGAAGGCCAGTATGCATTAAAGTTTATAGTTGAAGATTATCTGTCCTTCCAAATGATGTCATTTTCTTCATTGTTGTCCCGTCATGGGTTGATGATAGAAGATTGCAGATTTGAATTCAATGAATCGGTTACCGGAGAAACTGCAGATTTACACTGCAGTTTAATCCGGGAAACCACAGCCAATTCCGATGATGGCTTTAATTCAGAACAGAGTGAACTGCTCGACATGGCAATAGATGCTGTAAAAAGGCTTCAGCTAAGTGGTGTGTCTCTGGAGGTGATAAAGAGATTCCTCGTGCCGGAAGTCAAGCTGAGCAGAATTCTGATTACAAGAAATTTCAAGATACTTCTTCCCGATTACGACAAGGAAATAAAGATGAGCCCACTCCCAAAGACTGTCTTCCTCTTTTTTCTGAAACATGATAGGAAGTTCATGTTCTCAGATCTAATGGATTATAAGGAGGAAATACTGAGGATCTATGGAAAGGTTTCCAACAGGGATGACAAGGAGAAGATGAGGGAAAGTATTGAAAGATTAGTTGATCCGTTGGACAATTCCATATGCGAAAAGTGTACGGCCGTAAGGACAGCCTTCATGGAACAGATAACCTATGATATTGCCAGAAACTATTTTATAGAAGGAAAACAAGGCATGCCAAAGCAGATATTACTGGATAGAAGTCTGGTTGAATGGGAGATGCCTGTGTAACAGTTGAATATGTATGAATAAGATTTTTACCCTAGCATTTCCTGATGCAAAAAATATAATTGTCTCAGGTGATATTCATGGAGACTTTAATCATTTGATATTTAAACTTTGTTCACAATATCAGATGAGGGATACAGTGCTGATTGTTGCAGGGGATTGTGGCTTCGGCTTTGAGAAAAAGGAATCTTTTGGCTTGTAACCATACAATACTCTGTGTTGGCGGTGGAATATCAATAGACCGGAAATACCGTATGAATGAATGGAAGAAATATTGCATTAAATATAGAATTGAAGGCATACAAGATGATATATTAAGTAAGAATTTCTATTGGACTGGAGAAACACCGGTATATAATGATGAGATGCTTGGACTCATTGGAAGTCAATTTTCCATTGATACCGTAATTACCCATACGGCACCACATTTCTGCGAGCTGATAAGCAAAAGCGGTTTGCAGTCTTTTGCGGCTTTAGATGAAAGTCTGCTGAATGATGTGGAAGAAGAACGGGCAACAATGACAAAACTATATAACCGTCTTGTAAATGATTCCCATCCTTTAAAGCGCTGGTATTATGGACATTTTCATCAAACCTGGAGCTCTTCCATTAACGGTGTGCTATTTAAGATGCTTGATATAATTGAATTTGCTGCCATTTATAATTAGGGCCAGTCGTGAAATAGGCTTAAAAATATAATCAATTGATTGTCAATGTGATAAATATTCAGTATCTTAGTAAGAGGAAATAAGAATTCCTCCGAACACCCTGGAAAAGTGAATTTCGGAGGAAATGAGCAAAAATAACTCATGGCAAAAGTACGAAATTTATCTGACACTCAGCAACAGATTGCATTTACAGAGTTTGATTTTTATCAGCGATATGTAGAGACCTTCAAGACATC
>JAFUMO010000014.1 GCA_017482565.1 Bacteroidales bacterium
AAGTAGGTGGAGTAAAGTAAAAGGTCTATCTTTGAAAACAAAAAAGATGGATAAGAAAAAAGTTAGTTACGAGGATTTGCTCCGATTGATTTTACCTGAAGAAATATTTGATTTCTTTGAAGTCCTTAAAGTAGATGTTTATGAAAAAGAAATTCATCTGTTTGTAGATGAAAAGAATGTTCTTCCAGAAGGTCTCAAGAAGGGAGAATATCAGTCCAAAGGGTTTTACCCAGAGTCGATTATCCAAGATTATCCATTAAGAGACAAAGCAGTATTTATCCATGCCAGACGCAGGAAGTGGCAGAATGTGTCAACTTCTGAAATAGTGAGCAACAGTTTCAATCTCACAGAAAAAGGCACGCGTTATTCACCGGAATTCGCGTCTTTTTTAAAAGGGATTCTTGGATTTGTACCCAATCAGCAGCAAGAGTCTTGAGAAGTTCTATCACATAGATGGGAATCAACTGGGCCAACAATATAAGGACTTCTTAAGTGATTACCAGCAGTGGGAACAGAAAGAGCATGCAGACCAATGGATAATCTTTCCTGAAAACATAGGGCCAAGACTCAGTATTGATGAAACCAGCCCATCCAATGGAGAGTTATATACTGTTATCACCAATAAGGATGCTCACGGCAAAAAAGGAGCACTGGTAGCCATTGTGTCAGGTGTACAATCAGAACATGTCATAGGCATAATCAATAAGATACCGTTCAAATATAGGCAAAAGGTAATTGAGATTACCCTTGATATGGCCAACACAATGAATCTGATTGTAAAAAGATGTTTTCCTAATGCTGAACGCATTATAGATCGTTTTCATGTTCAAAAACTGGCCTACGACGCATTGCAGGAGATGAGGATTGCTCACAGATGGGATGCTATCAATGAGGAGACTGATGCCATCCAAAATGCAAGGCTCGAGCACAGAAGTTACTCTCCGGAGATTCTTTCCAATGGTGACACTAAGAAACTGCTGTTATTCAGGAGCAGATACCTGTTGTTCAAATCACCGGAGAAATGGACCCCTCAACAAAGTCTCAGAGCAAGAATTCTCTTTGATATGTATCCGGATATCAAGAAAGCTTACTGGCTTGTACACAAACTCAGAATCATTTACAACACATCCAAGCATAGAGGAATTGCATATAAAAAATTGGCTCTTTGGTTCAATGAGGTGACGGATAGTGGATTTAAATCATTCAATACCATTAGCGCTACAATATATTCTCACTATAATGAGATCCTGAATTATTTCAACAACAGAGCAACTAATGCTTCAGCTGAATCCTTCAATGCAAAAATCAAACGATTCAGAACAACTTTGCACGGTGTCAGGGACTTGAAATTTTTCTTTTTTAGACTGGCTAAGATTTATGCATAAATTTTATCGCTCCACCTACTTTTTCAATTGCTCCCGAAGTGCTGAAGGGCTTGGACTGTAAGTGCCTGAAAATGAAAAAAGCCCTGCATTTCTACAAGGCTTTTTGGGTGGTGTCACCAGGAATCGAACCGGGGACACAAGGATTTTCAGTCCTTTGCTCTACCAACTGAGCTATGACACCATCGTTTTGGGATTGCAAATGTAGGCATTAATTTTAAAACTCCAAAACTTTTCTCAACTTTTTTCATATTTTTGTAAAAGTTATGGAACCGCAAATTGTGCATAAAAGGCGTTATGCCTCTGTGATTCTTCCTGTTAAGTATAGCGGGGAGGTTTCCTACATTTTACCTCAATTTATGGAGGCCAGAGTGGGGCATAGGGTGAGGGTAGACCTGGCAGGAAAGGTTTATCAGGGGGCAATCCGCCGTATCCTGCAGGAAGATGAGGTTCCTGCCTTTACTCCCGACGGAAAGCCAATCCAGTATAAGCCGATTTTGGCAATAGAGGAGCTTCCCGCAATCCTTCCTTCTGAGTTTGCCTTGTGGGATAAGGTTGCGGAGTATTATCTGTGTACCCCGGGAGAGGTGTTCAAGGCTGCCTATCCTGCACTTGCTGTAAGGCAGGAGGGGGTGAAGCCGAGGAAGACGGTGGAGCATTTCCTTGAGGGGCTTGCCTCAAAAGATACTATATACGGGGGAAGAGAGGAGCCTCTGCTTTCGGACGGGGCACCTCATTCATCGGAAGGTAAGACGCATCTGTCGGGATCGTCACCTGAGTCATCAGGAGTGGCACCCCGGTTGTCGGGAGTGCAGCAGGGGGTGTTGGAGCAGATCAGGAGGAGTTTCATGGAGGCGCCCGGGAAGCCTGTGCTGTTGAGGGGTGTTACGGGGAGCGGCAAGACTGAGATTTATATCACTTTGGCGCTGGAGCAGCTCCGGCGGGGGAGGAGTGTCCTTTATATGGTTCCGGAGATTGCTATCAGCAAGCAGCTGCAGAGCCGTCTGAAGAAGGTTTTTGGGGAGAGGCTGCTCACATTCCATTCCAAGCAGACAGCCGCCGAGAAGGCGAGGATCCACAAGATATTGCAGTACCAGGCCGGAAGGGATGTGAGCTCCGCAACAGCCCGGGCCGGGCAGCAGACCGGCAGTCCCGTAAAGCCTGCGCAGGAAAGTACAGGTACTGCTCACGCCACAGTTAACCCGGCCACCGTAATCCTGGGGACCCGCTCTTCATTGTTCCTCCCTTTCAGCAATCTGGGGCTGGTGATAGTGGATGAGGAGCATGATTCCAGCTACAAGCAGACAGAGCCGGCGCCGCGCTATCAGGCCAAGGATACAGCAATTATGCTGGCGCAGCTGCATGGGACCAATATCCTGTTGGGCTCGGCCACCCCTTCGTTTGAGAGTGAGTACAACTGCCTGAGCGGCAAGTTTGCCCTTGTGGAGCTCAAGGAGAAATATCACGGAGCCGTTCCCCCAAAGGTGGAGATTGTGGATACAATTTATGCGTACAAGACCCGCCAGATGACCGGCAGTTTCAGCCAGAAGCTGATCAATGAGATGAGGAAGACCATCCGGGAGGGGTTCCAGGTGCTGGTTTTCCGCAACCGCCGTTCCTATTCCCCAATTGTGGAGTGCCAGGAGTGCGGTGCAATTCCAAAGTGCCCCCACTGCAATGTGTATCTGAGCTACCATAAATATAACAATACCCTCCGCTGCCATTATTGCGATTATATAGCCCATTTCACCGGGGTGTGCAACAGTTGCGGTACAGCTTCCTTCAAGTACAGGGGGGCAGGTACAGAGAAGCTGGAAGAGGAGCTTGCGGCACTTTTCCCTGAGGCTTCAATTGCCCGTTATGATGCCGATATTGCCAGGAGCAAGAGAACTGAGGAGCAGGTGATAAGGGATTTTGCCCAGGGGAACATTGATATACTTGTGGGAACCCAGATGATAAGCAAAGGTTTTGATTTTGAGCGGCTGAAGCTGGTTGCTATCATACAGGCGGACACCATTCTGGGCGTGCAGGATTTCCGTGGGGATGAGAAGTCCCTCCAGCTTATGAGCCAGCTGATGGGGCGCACGGGCCGCCGAGGGGTGCAGGGAAAGCTCATCATCCAGACCTCCCAAAAGGAACACCCGGTGCTCACCAGGCTTGAGGAGCATAATATTCCCGACAGCAATTCCCTTCCCCCTCTTACAGCACAGCTGCTCAGGGAGCGTCAGGAGTACAATTTTGCCCCTTTCGTGAGGATGGTGAAGATTATTGTCAGGCACAGGGATGCCGGGAAGCTGGATGAACTGTGCGGGGAAATCTCAAGAAAGCTGTCGGGAAGAAAAGAGCTGGAATACAAGGAACTTACAGGCCCTTTTGCACCTGTGATAGATAAGGTGAGGGGGGAGTTTGTAAAGTGCTTCTACATAAAGTTCGCCCGCAACAGCCGCCTTGTGCGCAATAAGGCAATCCTGCAGGAGTGCATCAGGGATATAAAGGGGCATCAGGCCGTCATTCTGGATGTGGACCCGCTGTAAACGGGCATCATGCTGCCATCAGATTGTGTAGTTTACACCCACCACAACCTTTATTGCATGGGGCACCAGCTCAAACACGAATGGGGAGGTGCCAACTGCCTCACCGTCAATTTCAATGCGGCTTTCCGGAAAGGTTTCTATCTCAAGCTTCTTGCACTGGGTGTGCAGCACCGTTGGTATTGAGTAGATGTTTCCGCTGTAGAGGAGCCTGAAGTTGCGGGCAATGCGGAGCTTGGACATCTTCTTTATTATGGTGAGGTCCATGAGCTCGTCATCCACGGCAGCATACGGGGTCTGCTGCATTCCTCCTCCGTTGTATTTTCCTATACCAACTGCCCCGGAGAATACCATCCCTTCATAAAAAGGCTTTCCGTCTGCCTTTATGTTGAAGTGTACCGGGCTGAACCGGGCAAAGGTATGGAACGCACTTCTCAGATAGAGCCCCTTGCCGTATTTCCCCTCATCCTTGAGCATGTTGTACTTGAGGTTCACCACCGCATCATACCCCAATCCGGCCACATTGGCCATGTATCTGGTGTGCTGTACCCTTGTCTCGTAGTATGAGACCCTGGCCACATCCTGCAGTACGGTCCTCTTCTCTACCAGAGACCTTACCGCCTCGCTGTAGGTCTTTGAGATTCCGTACATCCTTATCCAGTCGTTGCCGGTACCGGCCGGAATCACAGCCAGCGAAATCTCCGTTGTGGGAACCTTCTTCTGTATGAATATGCCGTTGACAACCTCATGTATGGTGCCGTCACCCCCAACCGCCACAATGTTGCGGTAGCCGTCATTGATGGCCTTTACGGTAAGCTCCATTGCATGGTACTTGTGCTCGGTGAAGAGGCAGGTGAAATGGAGTCCGCTGCTGTACATCTGGTTGGAAATTATGGGCCAGTCCTGAAGCCCCCTGCCGCTGCCGGCCTTGGGGTTCACAATCACCATCCATACATCTGTCATTGCCATATTGTTGAAAACTTTATAGTACGCAAATGTAATAAAAACTGAACTCTTTAAAAAGATTTCTTATTTTTGCGTGTTAGAGATTTTTTTATGGGAAAAGTTATAGCTATAGCAAATCAGAAAGGAGGCGTGGGGAAGACTACCACAGCAATTAACCTGGCAGCATCACTGGCAGTTCTGGAGAAGAACACCCTGCTGATAGATGCCGACCCACAGGCCAACACCACATCTGGCCTGAACTTTGATCCTGATTCAAACTCCAAGAGTACGCTTTATGAGGTGCTCATAGGGGAGAAGAACATAAATGACATCATACTCCCTACGGAGATAAAGAACCTGAAGATTGTCCCTTCCCACATCAACCTTGTGGGTGCGGAGATTGAGATGCTGGATGTGCAGGAGAGGGAGAGCGTGCTCAAGAAGAACATAGAGTCACTGCAGGAACAGTTTGAGTACATCATCATAGACTGTTCCCCATCCTTGGGGCTCATTACCATAAACTCGCTTACGGCTGCAGACTCGGTTATCATACCTGTACAGTGCGAGTTCTTTGCGCTTGAAGGGTTGGGCAAGCTGCTCAATACCATCAAGCTGGTGCAGAACAGGCTGAACCCGCAGCTTGCAATTGAGGGATTCCTCCTTACCATGTATGATGGCCGCCTCAGGTACGCAAACCAGATTGTGGAGGAGGTAAGGCATCATTTTGGCAGTATGGTATTCCAGACAATGATAAACAGGAACGTAAGGCTGAGCGAGGCTCCGAGCCACGGCAAGCCGGTAATCCTGTATGATGCCCTTTCAACGGGGTCAAACAATTATCTCAACCTTGCAAAGGAGTTCATCTCCAAGCAAAAACAGGAGCAATAGGATATGGCAAAGATTCAGACAGGCTTGGGAAGGGGGCTGGGAGCCCTCATCTCAGATGTAAATACCATCCAGCGCACAGCCGGGAAGCAGGCTGCCGGGGAGCAGGAACGTCCGCTGGTCTCCACATCCGAAATAGAGATAAGCAGGATAGAGCCAAATCCATACCAGCCCCGTACGGAGTTCAACCAGGAGGCGCTGGAGGAGCTGGCGGCATCCATCAGGCTGCTGGGGCTGATACAGCCAATTACAGTAAGGCCACTTGCCGGTGGAAGGTACCAGATTATAAGTGGAGAGCGCAGGTTCAGGGCAAGCCAGATTGCAGGACTTGAGAAGATTCCTGCATATATCCGCAAGACCGATGACCAGGGGATGCTGGAGATGGCCATTGTGGAGAATATCCAGAGGGAGGACCTGGATTCCATAGAGGTGGCTCTCAGCTTCCAGAGGCTCATAGAGGAGTGCAACCTCACTCAGGAGGCCATGGCCGAGAGGGTAGGGAAGAAGCGTACTACAGTAACAAACTATCTCCGCCTGCTCAAGCTTCCGGCTGAGATACAGTTTGCCATCCGTGCCAAGAAGATCTCCATGGGGCATGCAAAGGCATTGCTCGGACTGGAGAGCAGCAGGGAGCAGCTGAAGTTTGCCAACCAGATAATTGAGCAGGATTTGTCGGTGAGGCAGGTTGAGCAGAAGATCCAGAAGCTCGGGGAGAAGAGGAACAGGAAGGAGGAGGCGGTTGAATCTCCTGTGATGGAGCTGCCTGAGGGGCATTTCAGGGTGATTGAAATTATCGGGAAATACTTCAACAACAATGTTGTTGCCAAAAGGAGCAGCGAGGGTGCGGGCGAGATTACCATAAGGTTTAACAGTGACAAGGAGGTGGAGGATTTCCTCCAGGCACTTGAAGATTCAAATATTTGAGAAGGTGCGTAGAATACACTTCATATTCATATTGTTGTGCGGACTGTTGGCTGCCCTTCCATCGTATGGGCAGTTCAACAACAATTTCATAAGTACCGCCCCTCCCGGAGCGGGCACGGATATGCAGCCGCAGACAAGCCAGGATGAGGAAGAGGTAGTGGTGTCAACCAAGCCTTCATTCAACGTAAAGACATACTTCAGGGCACTTGCCCATAAGGATACCATGAAGATAGGGCAGATGGGAGTGGGATCAATGATACTCCCTGGTACTGCACAGATATATAATCGCGAGTACTGGAAGCTCCCTATAGTGTACGGTACAATAGGAGGATGTATAGGAGGTGCAGTTGCAACAAGGGGGAAGGACGCGCAGAAATTCTTCATAGCAGGGGCTGTTGCCTCATGGTGGGGCAGTGTCCTTGACGGACTGGTATCGTACAAGAGCGTGCAGAAGCCGCTCCCTGCAAGGGCCTCAATGTATTCTGCCATACTGCCAGGATTAGGGCAGGCATACAACGGAGACTACTGGAAGATACCAATCTTCTACACAGGGTTGGGTGCATGTGTATATTGCCTGGGGTTCAACCAGAGGCAGTATGACCGCTACAGGGACATGTATGTTGCCTATAATGAGGGGACATACACCGGTAACCTTACCGTAGACAACATCAAATGGTACAGGGACCAGCACCGCCGCTACAGGGATTATTCAATAATTGCCACAATATTGGTATATGCCCTCAATATAATTGATGCCAATGTATTTGCACACTTCAATACCTTTGATGTGAGTGATGACATCTCCTTCAATGTGGAGCCGCAAATGATATCACCCGTGGCACCTGCAGGGAATCTCTTTGCAGGCAACCAGGCCCCGCAGCAGCTGGGGTTCCAGATGAGCATTAAATTTTAAAACCATATAAAAAGATACAATTTCAACAATGTCCTACAGAAAAACACTGCTTTTTGCCCTTATTGCCATTCTTGCAGCCGGCACTGCAACAGCACAGAACAAGCTCTCAAAGAAACAGCTCCTCAAAGAGAGGATACAGCTGCAGAGAACCATAGATTCACTCAGGGGAATCATAGAGGGTGGAGCATTGGAAATGTCAGACACAACCCAGTTGGATGATGCCGGAACACTTGGCGGCTTCAACTATGTAGACAGCGAGCTGTTTGCAGATGTGGATCCCGGTTCCAATCCCGACAGCCTCCTCTCAATGTGGTATATCCAAAAGAGGCTTACCCTGGAAGGCACAGGGAGCAGCCTGGACAGCATAACCCTCACATCCAACATTCCGGATGATGTATATATTGAGAGGCTCAACAGGATAAACTCATTCATTCCCCTTACATACAACAATATTGTAAAGAACCATATTATCTACTATACAGAGAAGATGCCGGTGAAGGCCGGGAATATCCTTGGCCTCAGTGCATACTATCTCCCTATATTTGAAGAGGTATTTGACTATTACGGCATGCCTAAGGAGCTAAAGGCGATGGCCATCATAGAATCTGCCCTCAATCCGGTGGCGGTATCAAGGGCAAGGGCCAAGGGTATGTGGCAGTTCATGTACAGGACAGCCCTCCAGTACAACCTCAAGATAAATTCGTATGTTGATGAGCGTCTGGATCCGGTTGCATCTGCACATGCGGCTGCAAAATACCTGAGGGATTCATACACAATCTTTGGTGACTGGCTCCTTGCAATCTCATCATACAACTGCGGTGTGGGCAACGTGAACAAGGCCATACGCCGTGCAGGCGGCAGCAGGGAATTCTGGAAGATCTATCCGTACCTTCCAAGGGAGACAAGGGGATATGTCCCATCATTCATAGCAGCACTCTATATGCTCAACTACTATAAGGAGCATAACCTGCAGCCGGCGCAGTTCAACCTACCTGCACATGTAGATACCTTTATAGTGAAGAAGAACCTCCACTTTGAGCAGATCTCAGGTGTGATAGGAATACCTGTTGAGGAACTCAAGAACTATAACCCGCAGTATGTAGAGAACATTATTCCAGGGAATGAGGCAGGATATGTTCTCCGTCTCCCATACAACTATACAGTGCCGTTTGTGGAGAAGGAGCAGGAGATATATGCATACAAGGACAGCGTATATTTCAGCCCTGTAGCAAAGGCCGACATCAAACAGGGTACACAGGCTTCATCAGGAAGAGAGATTATCCACAGGGTTAAGAAAGGGGAGACTTTGGGACACATTGCCCTCAGGTATCATGTAAGCGTAAGGAACCTCCAGAGGTGGAACGGTCTTACCTCAAGATCTGTACTCAGGATAGGACAGAGAATAAAGATCTATGGAGGCTCAGCCCCTGCCTCATCATCAGGCTCCGGCAGTTCAAAATCTTCTGCAACAACCAGCAAAAGCGGTGGATATGAGTGGTACACCATAAAGAGCGGAGACACACTTCTTGGCATAGCATATAAGTTCAAGGGAGTGAGTCTAAATGATATCCTCCAGCTCAACGGCCTTACCAAGAACTCAAAGATCTATCCGGGCAGGAAGATAAAGATCAGGAAATTGTAAAACATTATAATCCCGCAAATTATGAAAAACAGATTTACCGGCGTGGTGGCCCTTTTTGCCATAGTAATGGTAGCAGCTTTTACAGTAAGCTGTGCTCCTGAGGAAGATCCGTACAAGGAGCAGATCCGGAAGATAATTGTAGAAGCCCAGATCCCTCTGATCCAGCTTGAGGGCAAATTCAATGGGGAGAGGCTTTCATACCAGATTGAGAACCCCAATTTCTATGATTCTCTGAAGATTGCAGCCGGAGAGGCTGCAACCCCGCAGCCAGCAGTGTTTCAGGCTGCATCATTGAGCAAGGTGGTGTTCGCGTACATTGTAATGAAGATGTATGACCGCGGAGAGATAGATCTTGATGCCCCAATCTGCAACTATACGGATATAGACCGTTTTGAAGACAAGGAGTCCGCTTCAAGGCTTACTGCCCGTATGGTGCTCAACCACAGGACAGGACTTCCAAACTGGAGCAAGAGCCCTTCAAGCCAGGAGTGGCCAACCTCTCCAATCACGTTCAAGTTCCCTGTAGATTCATGCTATGGCTATTCCGGAGAGGGCTTTGCATATCTCCAGAGGGCTGTTGAGAAGATAAGGGGCAAGAAGATTGATGATATTGCAAAGGAGGAGGTCTTCCAGCCTCTTGGAATGGAATACACTTCATACGAATGGCAGCCTATGTATGACACCCTTGCTGTTGACGGCTACAACAAGCAGAACGAAAACCGCGGAAAGGGAAGGCACCCAAGGGCAAATGTAGGCTACACCCTCCGTACATGTGCAGCCGACTATGCAAAATTTCTCCAGGCACTCCTGGACGGTACAGGATTGAGCCCTGAGGCAAAAGAGGTGTTCTTCACACCATGTGCGGAGAAGGCAGTAAGATATGCTGCAAACCACAGGGAGTGTGACAACTCAATTGCATGGGCAATGGGTATAGGTACTGAGGACAACGCAGAGTTCGGGAAGGTTTTGTGGCATTGGGGTGACAACGGATCGTTCAAGGCCCTCTTCATTGTGATACCTTCTGCAGACGGTTATCTCACATACTTTACTAACAGCAATCACGGCCACGATATCATAAATGACATAACTGCCCTCATTATTAAGAACAAGGAGCCGTTTGCCATTAATGACTGGATTAACATGGACTAAATTTTTATAGTCCGGAATTAGTTTTAACTTTGCCCGTTCATAACGGACAATTAAAAATGATGTAATATGAAAAAGTTCTGGCAGCAATTCCAGGTGGAGGACTGGGTAGTTGTAGTAGTTTCAATTCCTCTCCTTATCATTGCAGGTCTTGCATATTATCTGCCCGAGATTTCAATCCCGTCAGACCTCAGGTCTTGGGGTGCATGGGCAGATATGTGTACACTCTTTGTGATAGCCCTCCTTGCTCTTTTTGTGGGCAACATGCTCCTCGGCCGTCCTGTAAAAAGGCTTTTGGGCGGATTCATCTTTGTATTTGTAATTGCGGCGCTTGCGCTGTGGATTGCAAAGATACCTTTCATCAAGTATTATGGTTTTGAGGCAGTATTCTTCTCTGTAATCTTCGGCCTTATCATAAGGAACTGCTTCCATATTCCCGAATGGCTCAAGCCTGCAATCCAGGGAGAGTACTTCATAAAGATAGGTGTTGTGTGCCTGGGTGCCACAATCCTGTTCAGGGATGTGATGAAATCCGGTTCAATGGGTCTTGTACAGGCTATTCTTGTAGTTTCAATCGTATGGTTCTTTGCCTATTTTGTAGCGCGTAAGTTCAAGGTTGAGCGTTCAGCTGCCATGACAATGTCCAGCGGCCTTTCAATCTGCGGTGTATCTGCATGTATTACTGCAGCGCGCGTTGCCGGTACAGATGACAAGAAGCTTTCATATATTGTTTCTGTAGTGCTCATTGTTGTGGTGCCTATGATATACCTGATGCCTTGGCTGGCGGAACAGATTGTTCCGCTCCTTACCTCAGACCCTGTAATACAGCAGGAGATTGCCGGTGCATGGATTGGAGGAACAATTGATACAACCAGCGGTGTGGCAGCCTCATCAGAGATGGCATTCGCACAGGTGGGAGACCTTGCAAACAAGACAGCTGTAATAGTAAAGGCAACACAGAATGTGCTCATAGGTTTTGTGGCATTCTTCATTGCCCTCTACCTCTCAACAAAGGGTGAGGACGGCAAGTCCCAGAAACCTTCTTTGGGCATAGTTTGGGAGAAGTTCCCTAAATTCATCATTGGCTTTGTGGCTGCATCACTTGTATTCAGCCTCTGCCAGAGCGGTGAGATTTTCCCTGATTTTGCAAAGTCGAAGCTTGTAGAGACATCACTTGCAAAGACATTCTCACAGCTTTTCTTCTCCCTTGCATTCGTATGTATAGGTTTGGATACACGCCTTAAGGATATAGTTTCAAAGGAGAACAGGAACACCCTGTATGCATTCCTTGTGGCACAGAGCTTCAATATTATTGTAACAGGAGTATTGGCATATATCCTGTTTGGTATAGTGAAACCTTCATTCGGCCTGTAGCCGGCAAAGGTACAGACCATTAAGCTATAGGCGGAGGCGCATTTCTGCGGCCTCCGCTTGTTTTTTTGTGCAGAAGTGCTACCTTTGCACTTGAGTTGGGGTGTAACTGCCCTTGTCAGGGGCAGTTGATAATAGGGAATCCTGTGAGATTCAGGAACTATACCCGTAGCTGTAAATTCCATAAGTTCCAACGGTTTTCTTGGCCACTGTCCATGATGATGGGAAGGCACCGCTGGAGGAACAAGTCAGAAGACCTGCCGCAATTCATGTAACTTGAAGATCTCGGGTAAAGATTTTCGTAGAACCTTAATTAATGCTGTTTGAATATATCAATGATGTGCGCCGCAGCGTGTCGTATGCCTTAAGGCAATCTGCCGTATCACACACCCGTATGGTGGCGTGGAGGCTCTGCTGTCTCCTCCTTTTGCTGGGGGCATCTGAGGCATATTCCCAGAATGTGGTGGTGGAGAAGAGCGATACCCTGAGCACAACTGTGGTTACGGCTTCGGCCAAGCCCTCGGCAACGCTCCAGAGTGCGCCGCTGCAAGTGATGGCCAAAAGCGATTTTGAGAAGCTTGGCATCAAGGAACTGCATGAGGCCGTAAAGACCTTCTCCGGTGTCCAGATAAAGGATTATGGCGGAATAGGGGGTGTAAAGACCGTCTCCGTAAGGAGTATGGGTAGCCAGCATACTGCAATCAGCTACGATGGGGTAACCATTTCCAACGCCCAGAGCGGCCAGGTGGATATAGGGCGCTTCAATCTGGACAATGTAGATTATGTAACCCTCTCAATAGGGCAGTCAGACGAGATTTTCCAGACAGCGAGGATGTTTGCCAGCGCAGGTGTCCTCAATATCAGGACAGCAAAGCCAACCTTCGGAGAGAAGAACGTGAATGCGGGGGCTTCAATGAGGTTTGCCTCCTTCGGCACTTATAATCCTGGGCTGTATGTGCAGCAGAAACTGTCGGGAAGATGGATATATGCCGTGAATGCAGACTGGCTGGTCTCTGACGGGGAGTATCCGTTCACTCTCAGGAACGGGAGCCTGGTTACAGAGGAGAAGAGGTTCAATTCTGATGTAAATACCTTCAGGGCAGAGGCAAATGTGTATGGAGACCTTGGAAGGGGGGGCGAAATCTCTTTCAAGGGAAATTATCTGGGTTCCGAGAGGGGGCTGCCCGGTTCGGTTGTGCTCTATAATACGGATGCAAGGGAGAGGCTGTGGGATGAGACCTGGTTTGTACAGGCACGTTACAGCAAGGCTTTCAGCCAGAAGTGGGAGCTTCAGGGACAGCTCAAGTACAATTATGCATGGAACAAATACAGGGATGAGAAGGAGTATTATCCGGGTGGAGTACAGACAGACCGCTACACCCAGGAGGAGTACTACGGCTCCGTATCTGCCAGATATACCCCTGTAGAGGGCTTTTCAGCCGTCCTCTCTCAGGATGTCTTCAAGAATACCCTTGAGGCCTCGTACAATAATTTTGTGTATCCCGAAAGATTTACCTCACTTACAGCCCTGGCGGCAAAATATACCAACGGGCGCCTTACTGCAACGGCAAGCCTCCTTTCAACATTCATAACAGAGGAACTCAGGGTGGGGGAGGCAGCAGATGACAGGTTCAGGCTCTCTCCGGCCGTGAGTGTATCCTACAAGCTGTTTGAGGAGAAGAATATAAGGGTAAGGGCATCTTATCAGGACATGTTCCGTACCCCAACCTTCAATGACCTTTACTACAACAGGATAGGCAACAAGATGCTGGATCCGGAGATTGCAAGGCAGTTCAATGTGGGGGTAACATGGAGGCAGGGATTCAGCGGTGTGCTGGATGAAGTTTCCCTACAGGCAGACGGCTATTTCAACAAGGTGGAGGACAAGATTGTGGCACTTCCTACCCTCTTTGTGTGGAAGATGATGAACTTGGGGAAAGTGGAGATTCTGGGAGCCGATGTGAACCTGGGTGCCGCATTCTCATTTGGAGCCGCAACAAGGCTCAATATCCAGGGAAACTGGTCTTACCAGCATGCGGTGGATGTCACCTCAGTAAAGGACAAGAACTACAAGGACCAGATACCTTACACCCCAAGGCATTCTGGAAGCCTCTCCATGTCACTTATGAACAGATGGGTGAATGTGGGCTGGATGGCGTCTGCAGTGGGTGAGAGGTATGCACTGCCGCAGAATACGGAACAGAACAGGATAGACAGCTATGTAGACCATTCAATCTCCCTGAGCCGCAGCTTTGGGATGAAGTGGGGCAGCCTAATCCTGCAGTTGGAGTGCCAGAACCTTGCAGATGTGCAGTATGATGTTATACAGTACTACCCTATGCCGGGGCGGTCCTTCAGGTTTACAGTAAAGTTTGATTATAAATGATCCATTAAAATACAGAAGAAATGAAGAAGTTCAGAAATTTCCTGATTATTGCGGCATTGGCGTTTGCTGCAGCAGCATGTTCAGATGATGATCCGGTAATTGGTCCTGCTCCGGATGAGCCGCAGGAGGTATCAACAGTAGGGCTCTATGTGCTCAACAGCGGAAAGATGGGCAACAACAATGCCCAGCTGGCATATTATGACATGGGTACAAAGCAGCTCTCTGCCAATGTGTTTGAAGTTGCTAACGGAAAGCAGCTGGGAGATACGGGCAATGACATGCTCATTCACGGCAAGAAAATCTATATTGCAGTTACTAACTCCGCAATTGTATTTGTCACAGACCTTAATGGTAACATCCTTAAGGAGATAACAGTGGCAGGCGAGAGTGCAAACCTCTCTCCGAGGCGTCTGGCCAAGGTAGACGGAAAGGTTTATGTATCATACATGGAGGGATACGTTGGTGCAATTGACACCACCAGCCTTGCAGTACAGACAGTGAAGGTGGGTCCTATGCCTGAGGGAATGGCCTATACAAACAAGAAGGTGTATGTTGCCAATTCAGACGGATACAACTGGCCATACGGAACAACAGTTTCTGTAATTGACCCGGCTACATTTACAGTTACAAAGACATTGGAAGTTTCAAACAATCCGCAGACTTTCCACGTTGCTTCAAACAATACAATGTACCTCATAACTTGGGGCGATTATGGAGAAGTCCCTGCCAAGCTCCAGAAAATAAATACAAGCTCGGATGCTGTCACAACAATTGAGGATGTTGTACCAACCAATATGGCGGTAGGAAAGGGTGGTGTGGCCTATATCCTCAGCTCCGTTTATGACGAGAACTGGAACCAGACAATCACATATTATACATTTGACACCACCAAGGATAAGCTGATAGGGGAATTCGTTTCAGTTTCAGATGTCCCTAACGGCTACTGCATTTATGCAGATGAGGTTTCAGGAGATGTATATATAGGCTCTTCAGACTATATCAGCAACGGAGATGTATATGTTGTATCAAGCGACGGAACCATAAAGGCAAGCTTTGATACAGGAGCCATGAACCCTATTGCCATAGCACCATTAAGAAAATAGCATATCTTGAAGAAAATAAGCGTAAATACAATAGTTGTCCTCTGCATCCTGCTCCTGTGTGCCTGTTCATCAGGCAGCAGGACAAAAGCGGGGGCGGAAGGGGGAAAGGTGGAGGAGAACCTCTATGCCAAGGGGTTTGGGATAACCCGTTTCAAGGATTATTCAACAGTGTCAATTGCGGACCCTTGGGATACCGCCAAAGTCCTCCAGAAATATATCCTTGTGGAGAAAAGTGCACCCCTACCCCGTAACCTTCCGCAAGGGACAATTATCCGTGTCCCTATAGAAAATGCCATAATGTATACCGTGGTGCATACATCAGTGCTGGAGCAGCTTGGTGCCCTTGATGCAGTGGCTGGGATATGTGAAACGCAGTATCTTAATTCTCCCGGGGCAAAGGAGGCGGTAAGGAGCGGCAGGATTGCTGATTGCGGGCTTGCAACGGCTCCAAACGTGGAGAAAATAATGGATATCGGGGGTGAAATAATAATAGCATCACCATTTGAGCATGGAGGATATGGCCAGGTGGAGAAGCTTGGAGTACCCATTTTTGAATCTGCGGATTATATGGAGACACATCCTCTGGGCAGGGCAGAGTGGATGAAGGTGTATGGAATGCTTCTTGGGAAAGAGGCTGAGGCAGATTCAATGTTCCAGGGGACTGTTGCAAGATATAATGCAATCAAGGAACTCGCTTCAAAGGCTAAAAAGCGTCCGAGGCTTATGGTGGAGCGCAAGTATGGCTCCTCATGGTTCATACCCGGCGGGGCAAGCTATATGGCAACCATGTACGGGGATGCCGGGGCAGACTATATCTTCAGTGACCTCAATGAGACAGGCAGTGTCCCTTACCCTTTTGAAAGGGTGTATGAAAGGGGGCTTGACGCAGATATATGGCTGCTCAAATACAGCATGGACCGGGACATGACATACAATGACCTTTTGCAGGAGTACAAGCCTTACGGAGATTTTGCACCGTTCAGAAACAGGAATATCTATGCATGTAATACAACGCAAAGTTCATATTACGAGACAATATCAATCCATCCGGATTATATTCTGGCGGATTTCCTGCACATATTCCATCCTCAGCTGCTGCCGGAGCATGAACTGATATGCTATAAACCTATGGAAGAGGCAGCCCGTTGAGGAGTGCACACAGACCGGCCACATTGTTGGCCGATTTTTTTTCGCCTCCTGGAAATGTAATCTCAATCTGCCCGGGATTGTGGCAGATTATGTTTATCCCCTCCTGCTGCCTTGGGGCAGGGGTAAATCCGTTGCGGAGCAGGGCATTTCCAACCCAGTAGGCTGTGTTGAAGTCCCCCTCCACACCAACGGGGATATTTCCGGCAGTGGATGAACTGAGCTTGCCGGTAGATTTGTCAAAAATAATGTTCTCCTTGCTGAAGAACTCCCCAACGGTGCCGTCCATTATGAGGTCTTCAGGGGCTCCGCACTTCACCTGTTTCCCTTTTGAGAGGAGCCACAGCCGGTCTCCCATCTGTATGGCGGAATCAATGTCGTGGGTAGAGAGGACAATTGCCTTTCCCTGCTCCCTTGCCAGTTTCCTCAGCAGTACCATTGTCTCAATCCTGGCGGTGACATCAAGGAATGCGGTGGGTTCATCCAGTATAATGATGGGACACTCCTGGGCCAGCACCTTTGCAATCATCACCTTCTGCCTTTCACCGTCGGAGAGGGCGGAGACATAACTTTCCCTTTTGTGGGCAATGCCGGCAGCCTGCAGGGATTCTTCAATAATCTTATGGTCATGTGGCTTCAGGGTCCCAAAGAATCCTGTATAGGGGTGCCTGCCCAAAGAGACAAGTTCATACACGGTAATTCCCCCGGCATTTGTATTCTCAGTGAGGACAACCCCCACCTCCCTTGCAAACTCACTCTGGGAGTATTGCTGCAGAGGCTTTCCCCGTAGCATCACATCACCCTGAAGAGGGGGCTGGAAGCCGCACAATGTACGGATAAGGGTTGACTTGCCGGCACCGTTGAGCCCAAGCAGGCATGTAACCTCACCGCCGTGGAGGGTAAGGTTCACATTGCTCTGTACAACCTTGCGCCCTCTGGAATCGTTGTAACCTATTGAGAGATTCCTCGCTTCAACCGCTATATCCATTGCCTTCATCCGTTCCACTTGCGTTTAATTGAAATACTGCAGGTTTTTCCTGTTAATTATCACATATATGATTATTGGGGCACCTATCATTGGTGTAACTGCGTTCAGGGGGAGGAGGCTGTTGCTGCCTGGAATTACCGTGAGCATGTTGCACAGCATTGCTATGCAGGCACCGCTGAGGATTGTTACCGGAACCAGATGCTTGTGGTTGGAAGTGCCCAGCAGTATCCTGGCCACATGCGGTACAGCTAACCCTATGAACGAGACAGGGCCGCAGAAGGCGGTTATGGTGGCGGTAAGTATTCCTGTGCATAGGAGGATTGAAATCCTGGCACTCTTTATCTTCACTCCAAGATTGGCCGCATACATCTCCCCAAGGAGGAGGGCGTTGAGCGGCTTGATAAGCAGCAGCGAGTATATCAGCCCGGCTGTAGTAAAGAATGCAAAATAGGGGAGCTTTTCCGTTGATACACCTGTGAAGTCTCCCATTCCCCACATTACAAACTGGTGTACCTTGTCTGCAGCCGCATGGTAGTTGAGGATGGAGATTACAGATGATGCCAGATACCCTATCATTATCCCTATGATGAGCAGCATCACATTGCTGCGTACCTTGCGGGAGAAGTATATTATGAGGGAAAGCACTGCTATGGAACCTGCAAGTGCAGCCAGGATCATTGTGAAATATGCACCGCCTGTCATTCCGCCGAGGAGTCCGCCTGAATAGAGCATCACAATTGCAACTCCAAGGTTTGCACCGTCACTGATACCTAATATTGAAGGTCCCGCCAGGGGATTCCTGAAGAGAGTCTGGAGCATGAGCCCGCTTATAGCCAGTCCGGCTCCGGCCAGCATTGCTGTAATGCTCTGTGGAAGCCTTGAGTTAAGTACAATCATGCTCCATGATGCCTTTTCTGCCTCACCGCCGGTAAGGATGCTCAGCACATCCCCTATGGGGATGTTTACCGCACCATAAACCAGGTTGCCCATAAACAGGACAACAAATGCAGCTGCCAGAACGTAATATGCCTTCCTATGCATCTTCATACTGGCAAAGATAGCAATTATTCCACTGCTAATAGCCCCTTTCAGCCACTATATTCTTAAAAATGGCATCTTCAAGGGGGCGGAGCATATGCTTCATGTGCAGTATGCTGCTCCATTCATGCAGCGGTCCTTTCCAGGTGCAGTTGTTGTGGTCTGTTCCAATGATTATGTCGGGAAGATTATCATCTCCGGCAATTATCCTGCTTACCACGCAGGCCCTTTCCTTGCGGTATATGAGGATGTTACCCACCTTTATCTCTCTCATCTCCTTTTTCTGTGGTTTGTACAAATATATGGAGAGATGCAGCCGGCAGTTAACACCTATAGGGTGCAAAAGGCTATTTCTTCCCCTTTTGGCTCATTATCACAAGGTAAACGGCAACAAATACCAGTGCCATCCCTATTCCCTGGCTGAGGTTGAGCCTTTCCCCGAATATGGCGATACCAACGAGTACTGCAGTAAGTGGCTCCATGCACCCCAGGATTGCAGTTATGGTTGAGCCTATAATCTGAATGGCATAAACAAGGGTGAGGTCTGAGATTAGGGTTGGTATGAATGCAAGTGCCAATATGTTCCACCACTGGTGGAATGTTACAAGCGGTGCAAATGTCCCTCCCTTTACAAGTATGTTAAGCATGAACAGCATACAGGAGAATGCAAGCACGTAGAAGGTAAGCTTCATTCCGTTCATCCCGGCAATTGCCTTTATGTTGTTAACCCCAATTATGTATGAACCGTATGTGAAGATTGTCACAAGTACAAACAGAAGTCCCAGGGGATTCATTACCATGCCGCTTCCAAGGGATGCACCGCTCAGGAAGAACACCCCTGCAAAGGCCAGTATCACCGAGAATGCCTTGAGCAATGTAAACTTTTCACCAAAGAACAATACCATTACGGCAGTTACAAAAACAGGGTAGAGGAAGTGCATTGTGGTGGCAATTCCGCTTGGAATCTCTCCAATTGTATATGAGGCTGTGAGGAAGATGCTGGTTGAGGCATAGAATACTGAGATGAGCAGCAGAAGCAGGAACTGTTTAGCGGAGATTCCAAAGGCATCCGACAATATAACTCCTGCACTCTTGGCCCCGGCATGTCTCCTGGCAGAGCTGATGAGGACAATCACACCCATCAGGAGCGCAGAGAACAGGAACCTGTAGAAGCATACGCTGTCAAGGTCAAGCTCAAGGCTCTTGTCCTGGTTCACCATAAGTGGAATTGAGAACAAAGGTATCAGGCCAAAGGTGGCTGAAGACAAAATGGCCATTATCAGGCCCCGCAAGTTTCGCATATCAATATTAATTTGCCGTCAAAGGTACAAAAAAAACCGCCCGGAAAACCGGGCGGTTCCAACACACATAATCCAATGTTAGTAATTCCACTTTTTAGGCTCAAAGTATGCCTGTGGATGAAGACATGCAGGACATGCTCCAGGAGCTTTCTTTCCTGTATATACATAGCCACAGTTCCTGCACTGCCACTCAATTGCCTCTTCCCTCTCAAATACCTTGCCTGCCTCAACTCTTGCAAGAAGGGTGCGGTATCTGTCCTCGTGCATTGCCTCAACCTTAGCAATTTCCCTGAATGCAACTGCAACCTGAGGGAAACCCTCCTGCATTGCAACTTCAGCCATATGAGGATAGGCTACGCTCCACTCCTCGTTCTCACCCATTGCTGCGGCAAGAAGGTTCTCTGCTGTAGTGCCAATCTTTCCTGCAGGGTATGTAGCTGTAATCTCAAGATCTCCCCCCTCAAGGAATTTGAAGAATCTCTTTGCATGCTCCTTCTCCTGGTCTGCAGTCTCGGCAAATACGGCGCTGATCTGCTCAAAACCCTCCTTCTTTGCTACGCTTGCAAAGAATGTATATCTTGTTCTTGCCTGTGACTCGCCTGCAAATGCGGTCAATAGATTTTTCTCGGTCTGTGTACCTTTGATAGATGCCATAGTTTTGTTCTCCTATAATTTTATTATTGTTTGTGTTTCTTGTGCCTATTATGCAATTTTATTTCCTACAAGCTGTATATCAACGGACTTGATGTTAAAGTTGTCAAATTTTCTGGTTGATATGTATTCCATGACCATCCTTACAAGCTCAGGATCGTGAAAATCCTCATATGAGTTATCGGCTGTGTCATAAAAATGGGCATGTTCATAGACGTTTACATCAAAATACATCTTGTTGTTTGAACTGAACCGTCTTACCAGAAGCCCTGAGTTTACAAATGACTCCAATACATTATATATTGTTGCAATGGTCATGGAAGGGAACGAGACTGCAACTTCCTCTGCAACCCTATCCACGCATGCGTGCCCAAGCTTCCTCATTGCAGCGTAAACTGCAATCCTCTGGGGCGTGGTCTTCAGTCCGGCTTCCTTAATTTTCTCTTTTAATGCAAGCATATATTCTCTGTTTTTGTTTGTGCTGCAAAGTAAATTAAAATGATTATTATATGCAAGTAATTTTAAGAAAATATTACAACTTAAATCAAAAAAAGTTGTTGTAAATGAACTATCGGGAATCAAAAAATTTAATAACCAGAAGATTATGAAAGAAGAAAAATTTTTGGACGCCCCTGTATTCGCACAGAAGAGCGTTTTGGAGCAGGCTCCTGCAGATGTAATTCCACAAAATCCTACAGACCCTGAAGTTGCCTACCAGATGGTTAAGGAGGAGACCTATCCCCAGACAAACCCAATGCTCAACCTGGCTACATTTGTTACCACCTATATGGATGATTATGCCACAAGGCTCATGAATGAGGCAATAAACATCAACTATATAGATGAAACGGAATATCCACGTGTGGCGGTGATAAACGGCAAGTGCATAAACATCCTTGCCAACCTCTGGAACACCCCGGAGCAGCGTAAATGGAAGACAGGAGCAGTGGGCATAGGGTCAAGTGAAGCCTGTATGCTGGGAGGTATTGCAGCGTGGCTGAGGTGGAAGAAGAGGAGGATATCCCAGGGCAAGCCCTATGACAAGCCCAACTTTGTGATAAGTACAGGAATGCAGGTAGTATGGGAAAAATTCTCTCAGCTGTGGCAGGTGGAGATGAGGCAGGTCCCCATTTCAAGGGAGCACATTACCCTGGATCCGGCTCTTGCACTCCAGTATTGTGATGAAAACACAATCTGCGTGGTACCTATCCAGGGGGTAACATGGACAGGTCTCAATGATGATGTGGAGGCACTTGATGCGGCCCTTGAAGAGTACAATGCCCGCACAGGATATGATATTCCAATACATGTGGATGCAGCCTCGGGCGGATTCATCCTCCCGTTCCTCAAACCGGAGAAAAAATGGGACTTCAGGCTCAAATGGGTTCTCTCAATAAGCACCTCAGGGCACAAATATGGCCTTGTATACCCAGGATTGGGATGGGTAATATGGAAGGATAAGCAGTATCTTCCAGATGAAATGAACTTCTCCGTAAATTATCTTGGAGCGGAAATCTCCCAGGTTGGGCTCAACTTCTCCCGTCCTGGAGCCCAGATTTTGGGGCAATACTACAATTATATAAGATTGGGATTTGAAGGGTACAAGGCAATCCAGCAGAACTGTATGGATATAGCAAAATACATCTGGGAAGAGATAGCCAAGTTCCCTCAGTTCCACAACTATGCGGATGAGGTGGTGAACCCTCTGTTCATCTGGCATCTGGATGAGGAATATGACCGGAGTGCAAAATGGACCCTCTATGACCTGCAGGACAAACTCAAGCAATATGGCTGGATGGTTCCTGCATACACCCTCCCTGCCACCCTTGAGGATATAGTAGTTATGAGGGTAGTTATAAAGCAGGGCTTCACAAGGGATATGGCGGACATGATGCTCAACGATATGCACACAGCCGTGGCAGAACTTGACAGGCTGGAATATCCTACCGCATCCCGCATTGCGTACGAAAAGCAGGAGAAGCAGAAGGGCAAGGTATTTACCCATTAACGGTTTAAAACTTTACAGTTATGGCTGATAACAAGAAACAGGTTGCCAAGCTTGGGGTTGTTACGCTGGCAATCATGAATGTCACCGCTGTGGTGAGCCTCAGGGGCTTGCCGGCTGAGGCGGAGTATGGATTGAGTTCTGCATTCTATTATCTGTTTGCCGCAATTGTTTTTCTTATACCTACATCGCTGGTGGCTGCGGAGCTGGCAGCAATGTTCAAGGACAAGCAGGGCGGAGTGTTCAGGTGGGTAGGTGAGGCCTTTGGGAAGAAGTGGGGTTTCCTGGCCATCTGGCTGCAGTGGATAGAGAGTACCATCTGGTATCCTACAGTGCTAACCTTCGGTGCCGTGGCAATTGCATTCATCGGGATGGGGCAGGCGCATGATATGGCCCTGGCTTCAAACAAGATATATTCGCTCGTGGTGGTGCTTGCAATCTACTGGCTGGCTACCTTAATCTCCCTCAAGGGAATGGGATGGGTATCCAAGGTGGCAAAGATAGGAGGCCTGGTGGGAACGATAATACCAGCGGCACTTCTGGTGCTGTTGGGGGTTGTGTATCTCGCTACCGGCGGGGTTTCCCAGATGGATTTCCATGGGAGCTTCTTCCCAGATCTTACCAATTTCAACAATCTGGTGCTGGCATCGGGAATATTCCTCTTCTATGCAGGTATGGAGATGGGCGGTATCCATGTAACGGATATGGAGAACCCTGCCAAGAACTACCCTAAGGCCATCTTCATGGGTGCGTTCATCACCGTGCTGATTTTTGTGCTGGGTACTTTTGCCCTTGGTGTGATTATCCCGCAGAAGGATATCAACCTTACCCAGAGCCTGCTGATTGGTTTTGACAAATATTTTGCCTACCTGAAGGCAAGCTGGCTTTCCCCTGTGATAGCCGTGGCCCTGGCGTTTGGAGTGCTGGCAAGTGTGCTTACTTGGGTGTCCGGTCCTTCAAAAGGTATATTTGCCGTTGGAAAGGCTGGTTATCTCCCTCCTTTTTTCCAGAAGGCCAACGGTGCCGGGGTACAGAGGAATATCCTGCTGGTACAGGGCGGCATTGTAACCATACTGGGACTCCTGTTCGTGGTGATGCCTTCAGTACAGAGTTTCTACCAGATATTGAGCCAGCTTACCGTGGTGCTCTACCTTATAATGTACCTTATAATGTTTGCTGCGGCCATAAAGCTCAGGTATAACATGAAGGATTATGAGCGTCCGTACAGGATTGGCAGGAAGGGTAACGGCATGATGTGGATTGTGAGCGGGCTGGGTTTCTGCGGATCATTGCTTGCATTTGTCCTGAGCTTCATCCCTCCTGGACAGATAGCAACGGGAAGCAATACCGTGTGGTATTCTGTCCTTGCCATAGGGTGTGTGGTTGTGGTTGGTGCACCACTGCTCATCTATGCGAACAGGAAGGATAGCTGGGTTTCAAAAGATGCGGAGTTTGAGCCTTTCCATTGGGAGGTGAAGTAATGAAAAAGACGGCATCCATCAGGGTGCCGTCCTTCTTTTTCTGCAGGGAAGGTGGTTCCCGTTCCGGCCTATTTCAATGGCTTCACTACGTAGGATTTGAGCTCCTCCTGTCCCAGGTTATGGTCCAGGCCGCGGAATTTCAGCTCATAACCGGAGCATCCCAGCATATCCATTGCATACTCCCCAATATAGAAACTTGCCATGCTGGTGATGGTGTATCCGGCACCATCCTCAAGCGGTGGGTAGCAGCTGAATCCCAATTCAAGCGGATAATACTCGTCCCACTGGGGCTCACCGTCAATCCGGTTGTCAACAAGGCCTACTGTGAGGTGCTGTTTTGAGTTGTACTGGTCTATGTTCACCTTGAACTCAACATTGATGAAGCCGCCTCCAATGTATGCGTTGATAATCTCAATTCCGTTCTTGAGCGTATCCGCCCCGGCAGTTTGTACAGTCTGGATCTTCTTGGTAAGTACCTCGGTTATACCGTAAACATCAGCATTGTAGTCAAAGCCGGGAACAGTCTCGTTAAGTTCCTTGAAGTATACAAGGGCTCTCTGGATGTCATTTGAAGGCTCGTACTGTACCCTCATTATGCTTGGATACAGTTTCTTGCCATCATCCAGCATGCCATAGAAACCTGCGGCATCCAGTGATTTCTTTACTGTAACAAGCGACACCTGGTCAGGCTGGTCAGATTCTGTTGTACATGACTGCAAGAAAGGAACTGCCATAAGGGCCAATAAAATGATTGTTGCAAATTTTCTCATTTCAGTGATTTTTATAAATATTTTTTTGTCGTTCACTACATAAAACGTGCAAAAATATAAAATACTGCATAAACGGCTGCAGTATTTTTTACATTTGTACGTTTATAGAGTGAGAAGATTTGAAAATGGAGGAGCGGGAACTCTCAATATCATGTGCGCAGAATGATCCCGGTGCCCGGAAGGAACTATACGACAAATACTCCGGACACCTGTTTGGGGTGTGTCTCCGCTATGCCTCAAACCGGGAGGAGGCACTTGATATCCTGCACGACTCCTTTATAAAGATCTACTCCAATATAGGCAGGTTTACCTGGCGGGGCCCAGGATCCCTCAAGGGCTGGCTCACCCGCCTTACCATAAATCTCGCCATAGAGAAGATCAGGGAAACATCAAGGTTCAGGACAGTGGAGATTCCTCCGGATGCCCCCTGCACCTATGGCCCTCTTCCCGACGAAAGGAGCGTTGGTGAGGTACCTCTTGAAGTGCTGGTAAAGTTTGTGGAGGAGCTTCCTCCCGGATACAGGGCCGTATTCAATCTATATGTATTTGAGGAGCTTTCCCACAAGGAGATAGCCCGGATGCTCGGAATCAATGAAAAATCCTCCTCCTCACAACTGCTCAGGGCAAAAGCGGCAATGGCAAAGAAAATAAATGACTACAAAAACAGATTGGAAAATGGAAATCAACAGAGATGAAAAGTGGCTTGTGAAGCTGAAGGACTCGCTGGGAAACTGGCAGGAGCCTGCTCCGGCTGATTTCTGGAGCAATCTGCAAAAGGATATGCCTCAGGCAGGAGCCGCCGGGGAGACTGGCGGGAGGCGTCCGGCAAGGTATCTTTATTGGACAGCCGTGGCGGCAGCGGTACTCCTGGCGGCATTCCTTTTTGTGCAGCATCAGGAAGAAGCCCTGCCCGTGACTCCGGGCACAAAAATAGCCCAGAATGAGCCCGTACCTGAGGCGGAGCAGCCTTTGGGAACAAAAACGGCCCAGAATGAGCCTGTACCTGTGGCGGAGCAGCATTTGGACACAAAAACAACTCAGAATGAGCCCGTACCTGTGGCGGAGCAGCCTTCAGGCACGAAAACTGTCCAGAATGAGCCCGTACCTGTGGCGGAGCAGATTTTGGGAACAAAAACAACCCAGAATGAGCCAGTACCTGTGGCGGAGCAGCCTTCGGGAACAAAAACAGCCCAGAATGAGCCAGGCACTGAGCCGCAGCTGTTGAAGGAGACAATCAGGGAGGCTCTTTATCTGGCAGAGGAAAAGCCGGAGCGCAAAAAGTGGATTGCCTTTTCTGCCGGGAACGGGGCATTTTCTGCCCCATCAGGTTTCTTGAAAGGTGAATCATCGGTGTATCCTGTTCAGGATGATATGGTTATGGGGAATATGGCAGCCAGCGGGGATGAAGACCATGAAGAGTGGGGCGGTGGCTCCGGTACGCCTGAATTGGATCTGCAGCAGGGACAGATATTGGGGATTACAAACCTTGGCATTGAGGAGAACAGGAAAGTGGTGATGGTGGGCGGATCAAACTTCTATTCCTTCAGGAGCAAGGAGGTGTACAGGTCCTACAAGTACAGCCACAGGCAGCCTGTGAGGCTGGGTGTCTCATTTGCAATGGAGGTTACCGGCAGACTCTTCCTTGAGAGCGGCCTTACCTACGAATATCTTGGCTCCACCATGAAGGGGAACGGTGAAACCCTGCATCAGAACCTGCATTATCTTGGAGTACCCCTGAAGGCAAATATCTACTTTTCAAAGGGTGACAGATTCTCCCTGTATGCAGGTGCAGGATTCCTTCTTGAAAGATGTGTGTACGGGACAATCGGAGGGGAGAGGATAAACCTCAGCCACTGGCAGAAGTCGCTCTCTGCAAGTATAGGTGCCCAAATCTTTCTTGGGGGGCATGCGTACCTGTACCTTGAACCTGGTGCAAGCAGGTATCTTGGTATGGATGAAGAGGTTATATCCATGCAGAAGGGGTATATGATAAAGACTTTGCATTCAGAAGAACCATTTGGCATTACAATATCTGGCGGAGTTAGAATTTTGTTTTAAATTTGCGGCAAAATTCAGAGGATTATGCCCGGTACCAAAGAATCCGTCTCTACAGTAAACCATAAGGAAAAGATATTGGGATGCGTCAGAAGCGTCCTGCCAAGCACCACAAGAACCTGTATCTGGCTGTTGAAGATAACGGTGGGAGTCTCATTTGCAATAATGTTCCTGAAATACTTAAACATTCTGCCCTGGTTCTCAAATCTCCTGGCTCCTCTCTTCAACGGAATAGGACTGCCGGGCGAGGCAGCGCTCCCTTTTGTTACGGGTTATTTTGTAAATGTGTATGCAGCCATTTCGGTTGCTGTATCCTTTGATTTTGACGTGCGCTCGCTTACAATCCTTAGCACAATGGTGCTGAGTGCCCATAATATGATAACCGAAACTGCGGTGCAGAAGAAGACAGGCACCTCTGCCGTGCGCATTGTAATTATAAGGACAGTCTCGGCATTTACTTTGGCATTCTTATTGAATAAGATTATGCCAGGAGAGGTTGTGCGTACACTGGGAGGCTCCCAGGTACAGGATCCGGAGTTCATGCCGCTGTTCATGGACTGGCTCCGTTCAACTTTTTCGGTGGTGATAAAGATGACAACCCTTATATACTCGCTGGCAATCCTGCAGAAGCTGCTCTCCGAGTACGGGGTGATAAGGTGGATTTCAAAGTTCCTGAAATATCCCCTCGCATTTTTCGGACTCCCCGCAAGGACATCGTTCCTGTGGATTGTAGCCAACACACTGGGGCTGGCATACGGGGCAGCTGTAATGATGGAAGAGGTGGAAAGCGGGAACGTTACAAGGAGGGACATAAACCTGCTGAACTCGCATATCGCAATATCCCACAGCAACCTGGAGGACCTGCTTCTCCTTACGGCACTGGGGGCCTTGTGGTATGTGATGCTCTTTTCCCGATGGGCAGGCTCGTTTGTCCTTGTATGGGAACTCAGGGCTGAATATTATATAAAAGATAAGCTATTCAAAAAAAATTGTTAACTTTGCAAGATATTATGTATTATGGAAATAGAAAGAATTAAATGTTTGATTATAGGTAGCGGGCCTGCGGGGTATACCGCTGCCATTTATACATCCAGGGCTAACCTTAACCCTGTATTGTATGAGGGTATCCAGCCGGGAGGTCAGCTTACCACAACAACTGAGATTGACAATTTTCCCGGTTATCCACAGGGTGTTACAGGTTCGGAGATGATGGAGGACCTCAAGAAACAGGCACAGAGGTTCGGTGCGGACATCAGGTTCGGCATCGTTACCAAGGTGGATTTCTCAAAGAGGCCTTTCACCATTGAGATTGATTCAGAGAAGAAGGTGGAGGCGGAGACTGTCATCATTGCCACCGGTGCAACTGCCAAATACCTTGGACTCCCTTCAGAGGAGAAGTTCAGGGGGCAGGGCGTTTCTGCATGTGCAACATGTGACGGCTTCTTCTACCGCAAGAAGGATGTTGCTGTAGTTGGAGGCGGAGATACTGCATGTGAAGAGGCCACTTACCTGGCAGGAATGTGCAACAAGGTGTACATGATTGTGAGAAGGGATGAGCTGAGGGCTTCAAAGGCAATGCAGGAGAGGGTGTTCAATACCCCTAACATTGAGGTTCTGTGGAATACCAATACAAAGGAGATCCTTGGTGATGACTTCGGCGTTACAGGGGCAGCCCTTGTAAACAACAAGACAGGTGAGGAGAGCGAGATAAAGATCCACGGCTTCTTCCTGGCAATAGGCCACCATCCGAACTCAGAGGTGTTCAGGGAGTTTGTACAGACAAATCCTGAGGGATACATCATTACCGAGGGCAAGAGCCAGAAGACAAACGTTCCGGGAGTGTTTGCTGCAGGCGATGTCCAGGACCCTACCTACAGGCAGGCAATTGCAGCTGCAGGCAGCGGATGCAGGGCAGCCATGGATGCTGAAAAATTTTTACAGGAGAACTAAAAGGAATATAAGATGCGTGCTGTAAAATTATTGCTTGCAGTTGTTGTGGCATCACTTCTTGTCTCTTGTGCCACCAGCTACGACAAAATCATGAAAAGCAACGATGTTGCTGAGAAGTACAAGGCTGCACATGAGTATTTCAACAAGGGAAGGTTCAAGAAGGCTGCGGATATATTTGACAACCTCAACCTCCTCGTGCAGGGGCTTCCCCAGGAGGATACAGTGAATTTCTATCATGGACTCAGCAACTTCAGATACGGTGATCTCCAGACAGCGGAGACTATCCTGGCAAAGTTCATAGAGGTTTATCCGAGGAGTCCGTTTTCTATGGAGGCCAAGTACCTGAGGATAAAGTGCCTCTATGAGGAGACATACAGATATGAGCTTGACCAGACACCTACCAGGAAGGCCATGATGGTAATAAGCGAGTTCATGTATGACAATCCTGGCAGCGAGTATTATCCTGTGTGCCAGGAGATGATGAAGGACCTTATGGACAGGCTGGAGAAGAAGAGCTTTGAATCAGCCAAGCTCTACTACACAATGGAGGACTACAAGGCTTCCCGATATGCCCTCAAGAATGTCCTGAAGGAGAACTCGGACAACCAGTTCAGGGAGGATATCCTCTACTATGTAGCCATGTCTTCTTACAAGTTCGCACTCAACAGTGTGGAGGAGAGGCAGAAGGAGAGGTACCTGGATTTTATGGATGACTACTACAACTTCATAAGCGAGTATCCGGAATCCAAGTACAGGAAGGAGCTTGACGAGCTTTATGAGAAAGTGGAGCACCATGCGGAAAAAACAGATTCAGACAATTCAGAAGAAATATAATTAAGATGGAGAAAAAAGAGTACAAAGTTTACGGTAATACCATTACCAGAAATTTGAGTGAGCTTGCAGAGCCTACAGGCAATATCTATGAGTCAACAATGATCATTGCAAAAAGGGCGAACCAGATTGCGGCTGAGGTTAAACAGGAGCTTAGTGCAAAATTGGAGGAGTTCTCAAATTTTGCTGACACTTTGGAGGAGACTTTCGAGAACAGGGAGCAGATAGAGATTTCACGTCACTACGAGAAACTTCCAAAACCTACACTTGTAGCAATAAAGGAGTTCCAGAGCGGTGAGATCTATTCAAGGAAGGTAGAAGCTTAATTCCTGTTCCCATGCTTAAGGGAAAACATATTCTATTGGGTATAACCGGCAGTATTGCAGCCTACAAGTCTGCACTGCTGGTGCGCCATTTTGTAAAACAGGGTGCGCAGGTGAAGGTTGTGATGACAGAGATGGCAAAACAGTTCATCACACCGCTTACAATGGCAACACTCTCAAAGAACCCTATTCTTGTGGATTTCTACAATCCCGAGAACGGGGACTGGAACAGCCATGTCTCATTGGGAATGTGGGCAGACCTCTATCTGATTGCCCCTTGTTCTGCAAATACCATAGGGAAGATGGTTTCCGGAGTTGCGGACAACCTTCTCCTTACAACCTATCTTTCGGCCAAGTGCAGGGTAGCCATAGCTCCGGCAATGGACCTTGACATGTACAGGCATCCGTCAACCCAGAGGAACCTTGAGATACTGAAGGGGTGGGGCGTTGAGGTTGTGGAACCTGCAAGCGGTGAGCTTGCAAGCGGTCTTGAGGGAAAAGGGAGGATGGCTGAGCCGGAGGAGATTGCCGCCCAGGTGGAGGCGATATTTTCCAGAGGCGGCACATTGCAGGGGAAGAAGGTGCTCATCACGGCAGGCCCTACAAGGGAGCCCATTGATCCGGTAAGGTACATTACCAACCATTCGTCGGGAAAAATGGCATACGCATTGGCCCGTGAGGCTGCACTGAGGGGGGCTGAGGTTACCCTGGTAAGTGGTCCCGTGAACCTGAAGGCTTCACATCCGGGCATAAAGGTGGTAGATGTGGTTACTGCAGCCCAGATGTTTGAGGCAACAAAGGCCAATACCCCGGAAGCAGACATAATAATACTGTGTGCAGCAGTGGCAGACTTTACTGTGGCCCAAGCTGCCGACAAGAAGATAAAGAGGGAGAAGAGCAACTATAACCTGGAACTTACTCCTACCAATGACATTGCGGCATGGGTGGGTGAGAACAGGTGCGGAAATACAATTGCCGTAGGTTTTGCGCTGGAGACAAATGATGAGGTGCAGAATGCCCGGGGCAAGCTTGCCAGGAAGAATCTGGACATGATTGTGCTCAACTCAATGAGGGATGCGGGTGCCGGCTTCGGACACGATACCAACAAGGTAACCCTCTTCTTTAAGGACAGGGAGCCCGTTGAATGTCCGCTCAAGAGCAAGGAGGCTGTGGCGGCTGATATTGTAGATAACATTGAGAGCCTCTTGTAATGCTGAAAAGACTTTCCATACAGAACTACGCCCTTATTGAGAATCTGGACATTGAGTTTCCTGCAGGTCTGGTAATAATAACCGGAGAGACAGGTGCCGGAAAATCAATAATGCTGGGGGCGCTTTCCCTGTTGCTTGGGGCAAAGGGGGATGTCTCTGCCCTCAAGGACAGCGGCAGGAACTGTGTTGTGGAAGGTGAATTTGAAGTTGACGGCCAGGAGCTGATACTCAGGAGGGTGATTTCTCCTGCCGGCAGGACAAGGAATTTCATAAATGATGAGCCTGCCACGCTGGCTTCCCTCACAGAAATATCGTCCCGTATAGTGGACATACATGCGCAACACCAGCATCTGCTGCTTACAAATGCAAGTTACCAGATGAGGGTGTTGGATTATTTTGCGGGCAACTCATCCATTGTGGAGGAATATGCTGCATGCCATAATGACCTTTTGAAGGCTCAGGCGGCCCTGGAGCAGCTGGAGGAGGAGATTGCAAGGAAGGAAGGGGAGAGGGAGTACAGGCAGTTCCAGTTTGACAAGCTTTATGAGGCCAGGCTCAGGACCGGAGAACTGGAGGAGCTTGAAGCAGAGCAGAAGCAGCTTGCCAATTCGGAGCAGATAAGGGAGTGCATACAGGGTGCAGAAGCCCTCATGCAGCCGATGGGAAGTTCCATTGTGCAAAATTTGAAGGATGCTGAGCATTTATTGCAAAAGTGTTCTAACTTTGTGCCCGATTTGCAGCAGCTGTGTAACAGACTGGAAAGTTGCAGGATAGAGTGCCGCGATATTGAAGAGGAGCTGGAACGCATTGCAGACCGGATTGTGGTATCGCCGCAGAGGCTGCAGCAGGTGGAGGAGAGGCTCTCCCAAATATATTCCCTCATGAGGAAGCACTCCGCATCGGGGATGGAGGAACTCCTCCGGATACAGGATACCCTGGAGCAGGAACTTCTGGGTTCAGAGAAGGATGATGCCCGCAGAGAGGAGCTGCAGAGGGAGATTGCGGCCCTCGGGGACAGGAGGGAGAAGCTGGCAGGAGAACTTTCAGCTTCACGGCAGGAAAAGGCCCCTGAACTTGCGCAGACCCTGCAGGAGCAGATCCGCAACCTGCAGATGCCGTATGCAATATTCCAGGTGGCACTGCATGAAACAGAGAAATATACCCCAGCGGGTAAAGACAATATAGAGTTCCTTTTCTCCGCAAACGGGGAGGGGAAACTGGGCCTTCTGCAGAAGGCGGCATCGGGAGGGGAACTCTCCCGCATCATGCTCTGCCTGAAGTGGCTCATGGCCCAATATACCGGAATGCCTACCATGATCTTTGATGAGATTGATACCGGTGTTTCCGGCAGCATAGCGGACAAGATGGGGGAACTTATAGGGAAGATGGGTGAGAAGATGCAGATCTTTGCAATCACGCACCTTCCGCAGATTGCCTCAAAGAGGGGAGCCCATCTGCTGGTCTACAAGGAGTTTGACGGGGAGAGGAATGCCTCAACCCACATACGCCGCATAGAGGGGCAGGAGAGGGTGATGGAGGTTGCCAGGATGCTCAGCGGAACTTCACTCACCAACGCTGCACTTGAGAATGCAAGGGAATTATTGAAAGAAAACAATATTAAATAGATTTAATTATGAGATTAATTATTCAAGAGTCTTACTCGCAGATTTCACATTGGGCTGCTGCTTACATTGTGAGGAAAATCAACGATTTTGCTCCAACAGCAGAGAAACCGTTTGTACTTGGCTTGCCTACAGGTTCAACACCTCTCGGCACCTACAGGGAGCTCATCAAGTTCTATAACGACGGCAAAGTATCGTTCAAGAACGTTGTAACTTTCAATATGGATGAGTACATCGGTCTTCCTGAGGACCATCCTGAGAGCTACCACTCTTTCATGTGGAACAACTTCTTCAAGCATATTGATATCCGGAAGGAGAATGTGAACATCCTTAACGGAAATGCCGGGGATCCTGAGGCAGAGTGCGTCAGATATGAGGAGAAGATCAAGTCTTACGGCGGAATTGATCTCTTC
The DNA here is from genome assembly GCA_017482565.1 of Bacteroidales bacterium. GTDB lineage: Bacteria > Bacteroidota > Bacteroidia > Bacteroidales > UBA932 > Egerieousia. Next base: position 33,014 of record JAFUMO010000014.1, read on the forward strand.
ATGGGCGGTATCGGCCCTGACGGCCACATCGCATTCAACGAGCCTGGTTCTTCACTCACTTCAAGGACAAGGATCAAGACCCTTACAACTGATACAATCATTGCAAACTCAAGGTTTTTTGACAACGATATCAACCTTGTCCCTAAGACTGCCCTTACAGTAGGTGTAGGCACAATCATGGACGCAAAAGAGGTTCTTATCCTTGCAAACGGCCACGCAAAGGCAAGGGCTTTGTACCATGCAGTTGAGGGTTGTGTAAACCACATGTGGACAATCAGCGTGCTACAGATGCATCCGAAAGGAATCATTGTTTGTGATGATGCTGCAACTGACGAGCTGAAGGTTGGTACAGTAAAATATTTCAAGGACATTGAGAAGAACAACCTTAACGCAGAGTCACTTTTGTAATTGGGCCGCAAGGCACAGGCATATCCCCGGCAGAAACGGCAAAATAAATTGCTCTTCTGCCGGGGTAATTTTTTATATTTACGGAAAAATACGGAAGATATGTACAGGAAACAGGCCATACAGTCACTCAGAAGCAGGATGGAGCAGATGGGAGTATCTGCCATTATAATCCCTACAAATGATCCCCATTTTGGGGAATATACCCAGGACAGATATAAGGTGAGGGAGTGGCTCAGCGGCTTCAACGGCTCGGCCGGGACACTTGTGGTTACCCTCAAGGGGGCGGCCTTATGGACAGATTCAAGATATTTCGTGCAGGCGGCCTCGCAGCTCAAGGGAACTGATATCAGGCTCATGAAGCTGAAGATGGAGGGGACCCCTTCAATCCCTGAATGGATAAAGGGGCAATACCCACAGGGGGAGGTTGTGGCAATTGACAAGGCCCTGTTTTCCTACAGTGAATATGAATCGCTGGGGGTGGAGCTTGCCCCTTGCAGGATAGAGCTTGTGGAGGATTTCTTTGATGAGCTCTGGGAAGGGAGGCCTGCATTGCTGTCAAATCCTGTACTCTACCTCAGCCAGCAGTATGCCGGAGAGACCCCAAGATCAAAGCATGCCAGGGTAGTGGAGGCATTGGGGGTGAAGGAGCACCGTTTTGCCCATATAGTAGCTATGTGCGATGAGGTGGCGTGGCTGTGCAACATAAGGGGGACCGATATAGAGTACAATCCGCTGGTGCAGTCCTATGCCGTGGTTACAAATACCGCCACACACCTTTTTGCCAATCTCGGTTCAATTTCAGATGAGGTGAGGGATTCACTCCTTTCAGAGGGGGTGGAGCTGCATCCGTACGGTTCATTCACCAGATTGCTGGAGGAACTCCCTGCGGATATCATAAGGATCTGCAGCAAGTCAAAGGTTACTGTAAGGGACTATATGGCCTTGCAGAAGCCGGGAGCGACATTCATGGAAGACCCTACTGTGGGAGGTACCGTAAACCTCTTCAAGGCCATAAAGAACAACTGGGAGAGGGCAGGATTTGAGCAGGCCTTCCTTGCGGATGGAGTTGCGTGGTGCAGGCTGCTCAAGTTCATAGATGATTCAATAAAGGGGGGAGAAGCCCTTACAGAGTATGAAATAGGGGAGAAACTTGTGGAGTTCCGCTCCGGGAATGAATTCTACAGGGGGGAGAGCTTTGAGCCTATAGTTGCCTTTGGGGCTGCGGCTGCATTGCCTCACTACAGTGCTACAAAGGAGAGTGCTCAGGTTATAGGGAAGGATAATTTCCTCCTTATGGATACGGGAGCACAGTATGTTTTTGGCACAACCGATACCACCAGGACAATCCCTTTGGGGAACCTTACTCCACAGCAGAGGAGGCATTATACACTGGTGCTGAAGGGGATGGTGCGCCTCTCAATGGCATGTTTCCCAAAAGGTACCAGAGGGTGCCAGCTGGATATCCTTGCCCGCGGGCCGCTGTTCAATGATGCCGCAATGTATTTTCACGGCACGGGGCACGGTATAGGGCATTACCTGTGTGTGCATGAGGGGCCGCAGAGCATAAGGATGGAGGAGAATCCGGTGCATCTGGTTCCGGGTATGGTGCTTTCAAACGAGCCTGCTGTATATGTTGAAGGGGAATATGGCATACGGACAGAAAACGTGGTGCTGGTAAAGGAGTGGAAATACAGCAAGATGAACGATTTCTACAATTTCAGCACATATACCCTTGTGCCTGTTGATACCTCTTGCGTTGAGTGGGAGCTGCTGGATGCCCCTGAAACCCAATGGGTGAAGGATTATAACAGGAGGGTGTATGAAACAATTGCGCCGCTCCTTGATGAGGAAACGGCGCAGTGGCTTTCTGAAAAATATCTGTAACGGGGATTACTCAATTACAGATATGGTATAGTCATTGTTGTACATGATATTCCTGGTGCCGGTATTGGTATGGCCATTGCCGGCATCATTGGTATACAGCCCGTTCATCTGCAGTGTCCCGGACTGGATGGATGCTGCATTTCCCCTGAGGATTTCATATGCATGCATTGTAACGTCATATCCCTGGAATGCAAACGGAGTAGGTTCGCTGTTGTACAGCGCACGGTATTTCATGAGGAAATCCTTTACATTTTCCCGGGTGTAGTCAACAAAGTAAGGCAACGAGAGGTGCAGGTTCATCCTGTGGAAATAATCCACCTCTATGGTCTCAAAATTCCTCCATCTTGGGAGTCCGAACAGGGTTATGCTTCTTCTGTTTTCCTCAACAGGGTTGGTGCAGATGAGGTTGAGGTTCCTTACAACATCGCTTACAAAGGCCTCACTGTTGGAGAGTACCAGTACAAGGTTTTCCGTTTCCGGCTTCATGTATCCGCTCATCTTTCCAAGAATCTCCCTCCCCTCAAGAATGCCGTAGGATAGGGTGCTGAATGCAATGCCTTTTGCAGCAAGAGTCTCTTTTGCAGTCCTCACAAGTGCAGTGTCAGCTCCTGATGCCTCGTATATCAGTACTGCATTGCCTGAAGCGGTGCATCTTGAGGCAAGAAGCTCAGCAATGCCCTTCTGCTGTGCCTTTGCGGCAGGAGGGGCCTGATAGAATGAGGGGTTTCCGTCAGCAAGCCTTTCACTGTTCTGGTCCATAGGGGATATCACAATTCCCTTTCCATCTGTGGCCTCAAGCACTTTCTCAATGTCTGCAGGCCTCACAGGTCCTATGATTGTCTTCTTCCCATAAACAGCTCCGGATGCCACAAGCTCTTCAATGGAACTGAACATCAGCTGGTCAACGATATTTGCTGTAACCTTGTTGTCTGTGTGCGAGAGCTTCTCCACAGCCAGCATGGCTCCGGCATAGAAATCCATGAAGCTGCTGTTGGGACCCAAGGTATCCTTGAGGTTAAGCGGAAGTATGTAGGTGAGGTCCACATTGCCGTCAAAGGCGATTCCGGCAACCTCTTCCTCAGCAACATCTCCAACTGTCCCAACCTCCTCAGCCACTGCCTCCTGTGCAGGCTGGTCCTCTTCCTGTACAGCATTCTGCGCCATCAGCATCAGGAATGCGTCATTTGGGATGTAGAGCACCTGCTTCTTCTTTATGGCGGTTGTTTCAAGGGAGTTCAGCTCCACTATGGCATCAACCGGAACCTTGTATTTTGCAGCTACATCCTCAATCTTTTCATACCATTTTACTGTATGTTTCTTCTTGGAATACTGCTTTGTATCGTATCCGGAAGGAAGCACAGTGCCCCCTTTCCCCTTTTTCCCTGCAAGCCCGCCAATCTTCAGCCTCTCACCAAGAGTCTTGCCCCAGCTTTTCCCGGAAGCCGCGGTATTGCCCGTCTTTCCGGAGTTCATGTCAGGGGCTCCGGCAGCGGGTCTGGCCTCCTTTACAGGAGCAGGAACTGTCTGCCTGTCGGCTGCGGAAGGGATATATATGGTGCTCCCCTCCTTCAGCCCGGCTTTAAGGGATTCATTTCTGCGCACTATCTCTTCAATGGCCACATTATAGGCCCTGGAGATTGAGAAAAGTGTCTCGCCCCCCTTTACTTTATGTACAAGCATCACCTCGCCGTTTACCTTCACCTTCTCGGTTGATACTGTAATCTGCGGTGAGGTTTGGCCGTAAACAATGCCGGCCGCCATCAGAAGGATTATTGTAAGAATGGTACGCATATGAAAATTTATATTTTTAAATGGATTTACAGGCGTGCAAGAAGGTTCTTTACATTTGCCTCAATCCTCTCGTAAGTATCGTTGCCGTATGGGGCCTTCTCAAATTTTGAGCCGGTAATGTTCTCATACAGCTCAATGTACCTCTCTGAGATGCCGGTTACAATCTCATCGGTCATTTCAGGCACAACCTGCCCCGGCTGTCCGCTGAAATTGTTCTCCATGAGCCACTCCCTTACAAACTCCTTTGAAAGCTGCTTCTGCTGCTCCCCTTTGTCAAACCTCTCCTGGTATCCCTCAAGGTAGAAGTAGCGGCTGCTGTCGGGAGTGTGGATCTCATCAATGAGGTAGACCTCACCATCCTTTAGGCCAAACTCATATTTGGTGTCAACAAGAATCAGGCCCCTCTCAGCTGCAATTTCACATCCCCTCTGGTAGAGGGCAAGGGTAATCTTCTCCAGCTGGTTGTAAATCTCCTCGCTTACAAGGCCCTGTGCAATGATTTCCTCCCTTGAGATGTCCTGGTCGTGGCCACCTATCTCAGCTTTTGTGGTAGGGGTGATGATAGGCTTCTCAAATTTCTGGTGCTCCCTCATTCCGTCGGGAATCTTCACGCCGCAAATCTCCCTTGCGCCTGCCTTGTATGCCCTCCATGAACTTCCGGTAAGGTAGCCCCTTACAATCATCTCTACAGGAAGCGACTCGCATTTGTAGCCTACGGTAACCATAGGGTCCGGTGACGCAATCTTCCAGTTCTTTACAATGTCAGAGGTGCTGTCAAGGAACTTTGATGCAATCTGGTTCAATACCTGTCCCTTGAAAGGGATTCCCTCAGGCAGTACAACGTCAAATGCAGAAATCCTGTCTGTGGCAACCATCACCATATACTTGTCCTCTATGGTGTAAACGTCTCTCACTTTACCGTTGTAAACGGCAGTCTGTTTTGGAAAATCAAATTGGGTTCTTGTAATTGATTTCATATCTGATATGTTTTGTATTACAAAGTATTATAAAAATCTGTCAAGTTCTTGCAGAAGGTGCCCCAGCTCAGGCGCTGCTTCTCCTTCCTGATGTTCTCCACCATTTCTCCCCTCATTGCAGATGAGTAGGGGGAGAAGTACTCCCTTATGGCATCCGCTATGGTTGCGGGGTTTCCGTCCCTGAGTATCATTCCCGTGCCGCGGTCGCCAATAGTCTCCTTAAGCCCTCCCACATCCGTGGTTATCATTGGCACCTCAAAGTGGTATGAAACGGAGCTTATGCCGCTCTGTGTGGCGCTCCTGTATGGCAGCACACATACATCCGCAGCGGAAAAGTACCTGTTCACCTCATTATCCCTTATGTAATTGAGGTTGAGCGAGATGTTCTCCTTGTTGGGGCATCTGTCAATCAGTTCCCTATATTTGTCAAAGCTCCCGTAAGGTTCGCCGGCAATGATGAGCCTGTAGCTGCCGTCCAGCTTCCCGAAAGCCTCAATCAGCAGGTCCAGCCCCTTGTATTCCCTTATCAGCCCAAAGAAAAGTATGTTCCTGGTCTCCTCATTTTCCCCTTTCCTTATCCCGACAGCCTTTTCTGCCTCCCTTCTTGGCATCCTCTCCCCAAAGTGGGAATAGAGCGGATGGGGGGAACAGATGTGCCTTGCATCAGGAATGAAATCCAGAAGGTCCTCCTTCACTGCATTGCACAGCACCACAAACCCGTCCTGGGGCCTGAGGAAATAGCGGGTGAACGGCCTGTCAAAGAAGCGGGGTTCATGCGGGACCACATTGTCCAATATGGAAATTACCTTGCAGTTCTCCTCCATGTGCCTTGCAACGTATCCCAATGAAGGGGCGAACCAGCTCATCCAGTATCTCATCACAAGCAGGTCCGGTTTCCACTCCCTTATGGCCCTTGCAGTGGCTGCATATGAAAAAGGATTTGCCGTATCCAGCAGAGCCACAGACTCTACCGGTACGGCATCATCATCTTTTGTAACATATTGTGTCTTCCCCGGAAACAGAAAATCGGGATACTGCCGCTTGAAGTTGAAGGCCTTTACGGTGTGGTTCTTCTCCAATTCCTTCAAAAGGCATGCATTGAACTGCGAAATCCCCCCTCTGTAAGGGTAGAAGCACGATAGTATTGCAATTTTCAATTTACTGCTTTTTAGATTTGATGTACTCGTCGTTCAATCCTGAAAGTACATCATTGGTAATGTCCAAGGCAGGGTTGCCAACTATAACGGCATTTGAAGCTGCGCTGGTGGTAAGGATAAGTGCATAGCCCTTCTCCTCATTGTATTTCTTGAGGTATGTCTGGATTGCATCCATAACCTTCCTGCTCATTACAGCCTCTTCCTCTGCCATCTCATACTGTTTCTGCTGGCTCAGGCTCTGGAGGTTCTGCTCCCTCTCTGCAAGCCTCTGCTGCTGCTCCTCTGCCTGTGACCTTGTAAGGAGACCCTTCTCAATCTTTGTCTGGAAATCCTTCACTGCACTCTCAAAAGACCTGCCTTTCTTGGTAAGGTCATCCTGGATGGCCTGTGCCTTGCTCTCAAGCTCAGACCTCAGGTCATTGAACATATCATACTGGTTGATGAGGGAGTCCATCTGGATGTATACGATGCTTCCCTGTGGTGCCACAGCACCGCCCTCAACAGCTTTTGCAGGTTGTGTACCATTGGTGTTGCCGGTTGAAGTGCATGCACATACAAGAGCAGCAACGGCAACAGATAGAATTAGTTTCAGTTGTTTCATCTTATGTTTGATTATTATTAGATTTTCCAAACTGCAAATATAGTCAAAAAATGGAGATTACAGCAATTGTTCCCTGTAAGCCTTTATAGTATTTTCCAGTCCCATGTACAGCGCATCACTTATGAGGGCGTGCCCTATTGACACTTCAAGCAGCCCCGGGATGTTCTCCTTAAAATATTTGAGGTTGTCCAGGTTGAGGTCGTGCCCGGCATTCAGCCCAAGCCCGCACTTCACTGCAGTTTCAGCTGCCCTTACATACGGCTCTATGGCCATTTCCCTGTTCTTCATGTAATTGGCAGCGTATGCCTCTGTGTAAAGCTCAACACGGTCACAACCAGTATCCACCGCATTCTTTATCATCTCCTCCACCGGGTCAATGAAGATGGATACCCTAATTCCGTTGGCATGGAACACTCTGGTTATCTCTGTGAGGAACTTCTTGTTGCTGATTGTGTCCCATCCTGCATTTGATGTTATGGCATCCGGTGCATCCGGTACCAGTGTCACTTGGGCGGGATTCACCTCAAGCACCAGGCTTGTGAACGATTCAATGGGGTTTCCCTCAATGTTGAACTCAGTTGTGAGGATAGGCTTCAGGTCCCTTGCATCCTGGTACCTTATATGCCTCTCATCAGGTCTTGGATGTACAGTTATTCCCTGGGCACCAAACTCTTCACATTTTCTGGCAGCCTTAAGTACATCCGGCATGTTGCCTCCCCTTGAGTTCCTTATGGTGGCAATCTTGTTTATGTTTACACTTAAAATTGTCATGGCCGGTTTCTTTTAAATGGGTTAATTGTTACAAAAATATGGAAATTGTTTTATCTTGCGTAAAATTTTCTCTTATGAAGGCTGCACTTTTTGGAAAAAGGATAGACAAGACAAATATAGGAAAGCTTATACTCTTTGTAAACAACCTCAAGGAATACAGGCAGATGGAGTTCTGTTACCACAGTTCGTTCTATAGCCTCATAAAGGAGTTTTCCCAGGAGCTCCCCCAGGGAGGGCTCTTCAATTCCCATGAGGATCTTCCTGCGGATACGGACATTTTCCTCTCCCTTGGAGGGGACGGAACTTTCCTTGAATCACTCACTATGGTGAGGGACAGGGAGATTCCCATTGCAGGAATTAATTTCGGCCGCCTGGGATTCCTCACAACCGCATGTGTGGAGGAGAACAACCCGTGGATAGAGAAGCTCATAAACGGGGATTTTGCCATAGAGGAGCGTACTGTGCTGCATCTGGTGAAAGAAGATATGCCGGAGGGCTTCTATCCCTATGCCATCAATGAGATGACAATCCAGAGGACAGCCCCTTCCATGCTGGAGGTGGATGTGCTCATTGACGGCAACAGGCTCCCCAAGTATTGGTCGGACGGTATTCTGGTGGCAACCGCAACAGGCTCAACTGCATACTCCCTGAGTGTGGGAGGCCCCGTAGTTACCCCTGATTCAAAAGTGCTTATCATAGCCCCTATTTCACCGCACAACCTAAATGTGAGACCCCTTGTGGTTCCCGACAGCTCAACGGTTGAAATATCATTCAACGGGCGCAGCCCCAAGGCTCTCCTTACGGTTGACAACAGGTCACAGGAGATAATGGCAGGGGAGAGGATTATCATATCCAAGGGAAGCTTCCCGCTCAAGGCGGTCTCAATCAACAATAATTTCATTGCGGCCCTCAATCAGAAACTATTATGGGGAGAGGATAAGAGAAATATGCAATAAATTTCTTATATTTGCGCCCTATTTGTTAAAACGTACTTATGGCATCCGAAAAAAATAATGTTCCGGAACACGTGACCATTATCATGGACGGTAACGGAAGATGGGCAAGGCAGCGCGGTCAGGAGAGGCTATATGGCCACAAGGAGGGGGTTGAGAGTGTGAGGGCATGTACCGAGCTTGCCGTTGAAAAGGGGATAAAGTATCTCAGCGTATTCGCATTCTCGGAGGAGAACTGGGACAGGCCTGTGGCAGAAATTGAAGGGCTGATGCAGCTTATGCTCAAGGCCATCACAATGGAGACCCCCACTTTCCAGAAGAACGGTGTCCGTTTCCGTGTCATAGGTGACTTCAGCCGCCTTTCAGAGAAGCTCAGGAAGGAGATAGACGATTGCATGAAGCTTACATGCAACAATTCCAACCTGCAGCTGATAATATTCCTAAGCTACAGCGGAAAATGGGATATTGTACAGGCAGCCAACAAATTCATGAGGGAAAATTCAGAAAAGGAGGGCGCCGGGCAGCTGCAGATGACAGCAGAAGACCTTGCGGCAAACCTCTCCACTGCCGGCATTCCGGATCCGGACCTGCTTATCCGTACAAGCGGGGAACTCAGAATCAGCAACTACATGCTCTGGCAGACTGCATATACAGAATATTACTTTACCGATATTCTTTGGCCCGATTTTCGCAAAACGGAGTTCCAGCAAGCTTTGGACACCTACAGCAAGAGGGAGAGAAGGTTTGGTAAAGTTTAATTTTAATTTAGATGAAACTGTTTGGAAAAATAATTTTTTTGCTGGCTTTCCTTCTTCCTGCATTCCTTCATGCACAGGAAAAGGTACAGGGGGGCAAGCCTGTTGTTGACTATCAGAACCCTAAGACATATACCCTCAAGGGGATAAAGGTGGAAGGTACCGGTTACCTCAATGCCGAGAGGATTATAGGCCTTACCGGTCTTGATGCAGGTGACCAGGTGGAGATACCGGGTGATGTCATCACAGATATAATGAACAGGCTCTGGCTCCAGAGGAAGTTCTCGGATGTGGGCTTCTACATTGATTCCCTCTCGCCACAGGGTGACAGCTGTCTCCTCGTCCTCAGGCTGCAGGAGCGTCCGAGGGTGTCGAGATGGATATTTGAGGGGGTGAAGAATTCTGAAAAGTCAGACCTTACCGAGAGGCTCAAGCTCAGGAGGGGAGGCGAGCTTTCGGATTATGTGGAGAAATCTTCAATAGACATCATCAAGAACTATTTCAAGGAGAAGGGCTACTATCTTGTTGACGTATACATGACACAGGAGAACGATACTGTTGTAAAGGGTGCTGTGAAGGCAACGTTCCACGTGAATAAGGGCAACAAGGTGAAAGTTGAAAAGATAAACTTCAACGGCAATATAGAGAATGTGAAGGAGTCCAAGCTTGCGGCTTCCATGAAGAAGACAAAGGACAGACGTCTCGCAAACTTCTTCAAGTCAAAGAAATTCAAGGAAAAGGAGTACAAGAATGACAAGAATGCCCTGATAGAGGTGTTCAACGAGGCCGGCTACAGGGATGCCAGGATTGTATCCGATTCAATAAGCTATACTCCGGAAGGGAAGATGGTCCTTGACATCAACATTGACCAGGGCAAGAGGTACTATTTCAGGGACATTACCTGGACAGGAAACTCAATCTACACTACAGACCAGCTTAATGGTGTCCTCATGATCAAGGAGGGTGACATCTATGATGTGGTTACAATGGAGAAGAGGCTCAACGGAGATCCAAAGCAGCAGCATATGGATGTGAGGAAGATGTATACGGATAACGGATACCTTTTCTTTAACGTAACCCCTGTTGAGCTCAATATAGACGGTGATTCCGTGGATGTGGAGATGCGTATCATGGAGGGCAAGCCTGCAACATTCAACAATATTGTCATCAACGGAAATACCATCACCAGCGAGAAGGTTGCAAGAAGGGCAATCTATACCCGTCCGGGCTATCTCTACAGCCAGACAGAGTTTGAGAGGTCAATGAGGGAGCTTGCCTCAATAGGCCACTTTGATCCTGAAAGGTTCCAGTCTGATGCCGGATACAGCATTGTCCCTAACATCAACAACAATACGGTAGACATTGCATACAATGTGGAGGAGAAGCCTAACAGCCAGCTTGAGCTGTCGGGAGGATGGGGAGGCAACACTTTTGTGGGTACATTGGGTGTGAGCTTCAACAACTTCTCCTTGAGGAGGGTGTTTGAGAAGGGGGCCTGGAGGCCTGTACCGCTCGGAGACGGACAGACATTGTCCATCAGGTTCCAGACAAACGGTACATATTATACTGCCCTTTCAGCAAGCTTCATGGAGCCATGGCTTACAGGGAAGAAGCCTACTTCATTGAGCGCATCGGTATATTTCACACGCCAGACAAACTCGTACTATTATTATCTTACAAATGATGAGTACATGGAGGTGTTTGGAGTGGCAGCCTCTTTGGGTACCCGTCTAAAGTGGCCGGATGATTACTTTGTGCTTTATCATGAGCTGAGCTGGCAGCAGTACAAGCTTAAGGACTGGAACTATAACTTCCTGTTTGCAAACGGAAAGTCAAATAACCTGAGCTACAAGGTGACTCTCAACAGGAACTCTACAGACCAGCCCATCTATCCGAGAAGCGGTTCTGACATGATGTTCAGCCTGCAGCTTACACCTCCTTATTCGCTGTTCAAGTCTGACAAGACAGACTACAAGAACATGACAGACCAGGAAAGGTACAAATGGATAGAGTACCATAAATGGACTTTCAAGAGTACGCTGTATACAAAGCTTATTGGAGACCTTGTGCTGAAGACATCGGCGGATTTCGGTTACCTGGGTACTTACAACAGGGATCTGGGACACTCTCCGTTTGAGGGATACCAGCTTGGTGGAGACGGTATGAGCGGCTACAATACATATGGTTCGGACATCATAGGCCTGAGGGGTTATCCAAACTACTCGCTCACGCCAATTGAGGGCAATGCGTATGCAGGAAGGGTATATGACAAGTTCACAGTTGAGCTGAGATATCCGCTGGTGCTGCAGCCGCAGTCAACCATTTACGGACTTGTGTTCCTGGAGGGCGGTAACTGTTGGGCAGACATAAAAGACTTCAACCCATTTGAAATAAAGAGATCTGTAGGAGCGGGCCTCAGGGTTATGCTGCCAATTGTAGGTATGTTGGGCATAGACTGGGGATGGGGATTCGACCCTGTTCCAAACGAAGGTTTGAAGAGGGGAGGAAGCCAGTTCCACTTCATGATAGGTCAGCAGTTCTAACCTTTAAAAATGAATGGAGTATGAAAAGAGGATTGATTTTTGCGGTGGCAATGTTGTTTGCAGCATTGCAGATGAACGCACAGAAGGTGGGTTACATCAATACTGAAGAGATTCTGAAGGCAGTTCCCGAGTACAGTGCTGCACAAAAGCAGCTTGAGTCTTTGGGAAGCCAGTATCAGGAGAAGATTGAAGGCGAGTATGCCAAGATTGAGGCCATGTATGTTAATTACCAGGCCCAGAAGGCAAATCTCCCTGCACAGGCAAGGCAGCAGAGGGAGAATGAGATCATCAGCAGGGAAAAGACCGTAAAGGAGCTCCAGCAGACTTATTTCGGCCAGGACGGGCTTATGCAGAAGAAATCGCAGGAACTTCTGGATCCTATAAAGGAGAAGGTGGATGCAGCTGTAGGGAAGGTGGCACAGGCCGGCGGTTATACCATTATACTTGATGTTGCCTCAATGCAGGGAGTTGCCTATACGGATCCTGCTGCAGATTTGAGCGGTGCGGTGAAGAGGCTGTTGGGATATTGATTTGGAAATAATAATAACTGATATTAAAATATGAAGAACGTTACTAAATTTTTGGCACTTGTAATGGTGCTGTTCGCAACACAGTCATTCGCCCAGACAAAATTGGGCCATATAAACATGCAGGAGCTTGTAGCCCTTATGCCTGAAAGGGATTCGGCCGTTATAAAGCTGCAGAATTATGCCAAGGAGCTGGAGGAGACAATGCAGGGCATGCAGCAGGAGTTCAATACAAAGCTCCAGACATACCAGCAGAAGAACGCTACATGGACTGCAGCTATCCTTGAGGCAAAGACAAAAGAGCTTGAGGAGATGCAGCAGAGGCTCCAGATGTTTGACCAGAATGCACAGCAGGAGATGAGCCAGCTCCAGCAGTCTTTATTCGCACCTGTATTTGAGAAGGCAAACAAGGCTCTTGAGACAATTGCAACTGCAGGCGGATATACATACGTGTTTGACCTTTCTACAGGTGCAATCCTGTTCAAGGGGGCAGCAAGCAATGACCTTCTTCCTGAGGTGAAGAAGGAGCTCGGCATTCCTGCAAGCAAGACAACCCCTACACAGATTTCTGCACCGCAGGCAGCTGAGTAATTTTCAGGAACGGCAGAAAACGCTTGGGGGCCCCGAAAGGAGGCCCTCTTTTTTTATTGTTCCCGTTATGTACGGATACTGAGCGGCTTGAAAATATTTTCCGAAAAAGTTAAAATCGTAAAGAATATTCATTACATTTGTATAATCTTTTAAAATACGCTAACATTAAGGAACTATTCTTTATGGAACACAAAATTATTGACACAAAGGAGGTCGTAATCCGTTTCACCGGAGATTCAGGAGACGGAATGCAGCTAACCGGTACTTTGTTTGCAGATGCCTCTGCGCTATATGGAAATGAAATCTCAACATTTCCAGATTACCCGGCTGAGATCAGAGCACCGCAAGGTACAGTGGCTGGAGTATCGGGATTCCAGGTTCACATCGGACAGACAGAGGTAAAGACACCAGGAGATTTTTGTGACGTGCTTGTTGCAATGAACCCTGCAGCATTGAAGGCTAATGCAAAATGGGCTAAACCTGGCGCAAGCATTATCCTTGATGAGGATTCATTTGACGAGAAGGGCCTTGAGAAGGCAGGCTTCAAGACCAATGACCCTATTGAGGAGATGAACCTTAAAGATTATCATATTGTTTGGGCTCCTATCACAACACTTACAAAGGAATCATTGAAAGACAGCGGCCTGGACAACAAGGCAATTGTACGAAGCAAGAACATGTTCACCTTGGGCATGTGCTACTTCATGTTCAACCGCCCATTGCACTTCACCGAGGCTTACCTTGAGAAGAAGTTCGCAAAGAAACCGCAGCTCATAGAGACCAACAAGAAGGTCTTGAATGACGGTTACAACTACGCACACAATATCCACGCAATTCCTAATACATACAGGATTGAGCCTGCTGCCCAGGAGCCGGGCATCTACAGGAACATCAACGGTAACCAGGCTACAGCTTGGGGACTTCTGGCAGCTTCTGAGAAATCAGGCCTTCCATTGTTCTGCGGTTCATACCCTATCACCCCTGCTACAGTTATCCTTGAGGAGCTTGCAATCCACAAGGCATTCGGTGCAAAGACCGTGCAGTGTGAGGATGAGATTGCCGGTATCTGTACTTCAGTAGGTGCAGCATACGCAGGTAACCTTGCAGTAACCACAACTTCAGGTCCCGGACTTTCACTCAAGTCTGAGGCTATGGGTCTTGCAATGATTACCGAGCTTCCTCTCGTAATTGTGGATGTACAGAGAAGCGGCCCTTCTACAGGTATCCCTACCAAAACTGAGCAGACAGACCTTGCACAGGCACTCTACGGAAGAAACGGTGAGTGTCCTATCATGGTGATGGCTGCAAGGACCCCTTCACATTGCTTTGAGTCTGCATTCTATGCGGCAAAATATGCATTGGAGCACATGATGCCTGTAATCCTCCTTACTGAGGGATTTATCGGTAACGGTTCAGAGCCTTGGAAAATACCTGATGTAAGCAAATATCCTGCAATCAACCCTCCTATCATCAACAAATGTGAGGGCAAGTTCAAACCATACGAAAGGGACCTTGAGCGTTGGGCAAGACGTTGGGCTCATCCTGGCACACCAGGCCTTGAGCACAGGGTAGGAGGTTTGGAGAAAGCTGAGAACGGCTCGGTTTCTTCAGATCCTGAGAACCACGCACTCATGGTTGCAAACAGGGCAGAGAAGGTTGCAAGGGTTGCAAACTATATTCCAGACCTTAAAGTTATGGGCAACCAGGAAGGTGATGTATTGATAGTTGGCTGGGGCGGTACCTACGGCCACCTCTACACTGCAACAAAACAGTTGCTTGATGAGGGCAAGAATGTAGGTTTCGCACACTTTGACTATATCAACCCGCTTCCTAAGAACACGACTGAGGTATTCAAGAAATTCAAGAAGATCATCGTTTGTGAGCTTAACAGCGGCCAGTTCGTAAACTACCTGAGAGGTATCCACCCTCAGTTTACATTCGGGCAGTTGAACAAGGTTCAGGGACAGCCATTCATCGTAAAAGAGATTGTTGATGCAGTCAATGCTCTATAATTATTAATTTCAAAAGGAATATTGTCATGAAATATACATCACAAGACTTTAAAAGTGATCAGGAAGTAAAATGGTGTCCGGGTTGTGGTGACCACGCAATTTTGGCATCAGTGCTTAAAGCAATGCCTGAGGTATGTGAGGAGCTCAACATCAACAAGGAGGATCTGGTATTTGTATCAGGTATCGGTTGTTCTTCACGTTTCCCTTATTATATGAACACATACGGATTCCACTCAATCCACGGTAGGGCAACAGCAATCTCTACAGGTGTGAAGGTGGCAAATCCAAAGCTTTCTGTATGGCAGGCAACAGGAGACGGTGACTCGCTTGCAATTGGCGGTAACCACTTTATCCATGCTATAAGGAGGAACATAGACCTTAACATAATCATGTTCAACAACAGGATTTATGGTCTTACAAAAGGTCAGTATTCACCTACATCAAAGAAAGGTATTGTAACAAAGACTTCACCATACGGATCAATTGAGGAGCCTTTTACCCCGGGTAACCTGGTTCTTGGCGCAAGGGGTACTTTCTTTGCCCGCAGCCTTGATTCAGAACTCAAGCTAAACCAGGAGATTATGGTACAGGCAGCAAAGCACAAGGGAACTTCAATTATGGAGATGCTTGTAAACTGCGTAATCTTCAATGACGGCACACACCAGGAGTTTGCTGAGAGGTCTGTAAGGGCAGACAGGACCATTGTCCTCAGGCACGGCGAGCCTATGATTTTTGGTGCAAACAGGGATAAGGGACTTGTGCTTGACGGTCTCCAGCTTAAGGTTGTAACCATTGGTGAAAATGGTGTAACTGAGAAGGATATCCTTGTACACGATGCCAAATCTGATGACAAGCTCCCTATCCACACCATGCTTGCAAATATGAAATATCCTGATTTTCCTGTTGCATTGGGCGTTATCAGGGATGTTGAGGACAGCACATACGATGAGAATGTCCACAAGCAGGTTGCTGAGGTTAAGGAGAAGGCAAAGATCTCTACAATTGACCAGCTGTTGCATTCAGGTGCAACCTGGGAGGTTAAATAACAAGACACTTAATTCATTTTTTATAAACTAAAACTACTTAAAATAAAACATTTATTATGAAAGCAGCTGAAATAATGGCTAAACTTCAGGCTAAATATAGCCATGAGCCAGAGTATCTACAGGCAGTTCACGAGGTGTTGGAGTCAATCGAGGAGGTTTACAACCAGCATCCTGAGTTTGAGAAGGCTAAGATTGTTGAGAGAATCGTAGAGCCTGACAGAATCTTCACATTCCGTGTTACTTGGGTTGACGATGCAGGTAATGTACAGACCAACTTGGGTTACCGTGTTCAGTTCAACGCAGCTATTGGCCCATACAAGGGCGGTATCCGTTTCCACAAAGCTGTAACTCCTTCAATGCTCAAATTCTTGGGCTTTGAGCAGACTTTCAAAAACGCTCTTACAACTCTTCCTATGGGTGGTGGTAAAGGTGGTTCAGATTTCGATCCAGTTGGAAAATCTGACGCTGAGATCATGCGTTTCTGCCAGGCATTCATGCTCGAGTTGTGGCACAACATCGGTCCTGACCAGGACGTTCCTGCAGGTGATGTAGGCGTAGGTGGCCGTGAGATCGGTTATATGTTCGGTATGTACACCAAACTTGCAAGAGAGTACAATACAGGTGTGCTTACAGGTAAAGGTGCTTGCTGGGGTGGTTCAATCCTCCGTCCTGAGGCTACAGGTTTCGGTGCACTTTACTTCACTGAGCACGTTCTTGCTAAAGCTGGTAAAGACATTAAAGGCAAGACTGTTGCATTGTCAGGCTTCGGTAACGTTGCTTGGGGTGCTGCAACCAAAGCTACTGAGCTGGGTGCAAAAGTTGTTGCCATCTCTGGTCCTGACGGCGTTTGCGAGATTCCAGACGGTATCACCAAAGAGATGATTGATTACATGCTTGTTATGCGTTCTTCAAACCGCAACAAAGTTGAGGATATGGCTACCCAGTTCCCTGGCGCTGCAAAATTCACAGCTGGTAAGAAAGCTTGGAGCGTAAAATGTGATATCGCTCTTCCTTGCGCATTCCAGAATGAGTTGAACGGTGACGATGCAAAACAGCTTCTCGCTAACGGTACATGGTGCTGCTGTGAGGTTTCTAACATGGGTTGTACTCCTGAGGCTATCAAGACTTTCCAGGATGCCAAGATTCTCTTCGCCCCTGGTAAGGCAGTTAACGCAGGTGGTGTAGCTACTTCAGGTCTTGAGATGACCCAGAACGCTACCCATATCAGCTGGTCTGGTGCTGAGGTTGACGCTAAACTTCACTACATCATGCAGAGCATCCACGAGGCTTGCGTTAAATTCGGTCAGCTTCCTGATGGTAGAGTAGACTACGTGAAAGGTGCAAACATTGCAGGTTTCATGAAAGTTGCTCAGGCTATGTTGGAGCAGGGTATCATCTAATCCCACTCTTTCATAAGATACAAGAGGGTCCGTCAGCAGACGGACCCTTCTTTTTTTATGCATATGGACAGCTTAAGTTTTCCCGGTTCCAACTATCTCTGCAGATACCTATGTAACAAATTGTAAGCAGAATATTTTGGGGTCAAAAACTGTTCAAATTAAATCTACGTTTAATTTAAACAACTAATAATTAAAAATTTATGAGAAAACTTAAGCTAATTTTAGCAGTACTCTCATTGTTTGCTGTAAGTTTTGCAAATGCGCAGAACATTACAGTAAAGGGTACTGTTACTGACCAGAGCGGAGAGCCTGTCATAGGTGTTTACGTTCTGCTGCAAGGTTCTTCTGCAGGCACATCAACAGATGTTGACGGCCGCTATGAAATCAGTGCCCCAGCTAACGGGACATTGGAGTTTACCCTTGTAGGCATGAAAA
>JAFUMO010000015.1 GCA_017482565.1 Bacteroidales bacterium
CTATCTTGCATCATTGGACACTGTAGCCATCGACAAGGCGAACAGCATGATACTGAAATCTCTATGAGTGAAGGATTGTTAAGCGAATGAAAGGTCTCTTTGAAAGAGTGATTTATGTGACATATCCTCATTGATTACGAGCCGGTTATTTGAATAGACCCAATGCAGTTTGCTCAACAATCCACATCACCACTAAACAAAATCAAAATCGGACATAACATTTTTTAGTGTAATTTGGTGCCATTTGCCGAAAAATGAGTAACTTTGTACGGGTAATCATTTCTCTTTCAAAGAGATAAGTTTTCTCTTTCAAAGAGAAGCGACCTTCAAGCAAAAGAAAAAGAGAGTATAACATTTTATAAACATTTAAAATTCAATTGACTATGGACAAGAGAAATGCATTTGAAAACTATGAGGTTCCACAGGTGGAAATCATAGAAGTTGAGGTAGAAAAAGGTTTCGCTTCAAGCGGTGAACCCGGCGATTGGGGTGATGGAGTAATGTAAAACGGACAATTCTAACTAAAATCATTTGGATTATGAAAAAAGTGACATTATTTGCAGCAATGGCTGCATTGGTTTTCGCATCCTGCAACAAGGACGAGAACTTGCAACTTGATATGAGTAATCATACAATTACAGCCTCAATGGAAACTGATTCTCCTGAAACAAGAACAGCCTTTGACCGAACAAGCGGTGCTCTTTATTGGATTGCAGGAGATGATATTGCTGTATTAAACACAAATGGCAGCTTTACCGAATATACTTTGACCGAAGGAGCAGGAACAGCTAATGGAAAATTTGAAGGCACACAAATCGGTTCCAATTCCATTTATGCACTGCATCCGTATAGTTCAGGACATAAGTATGAGAACTCAGCATTGACTTTCAATATGCCTACAACTTACACATATGCAGACACTGAGAAAGGCAATGAATATGGTGCAGCTCCTATGATTGCTCAGACAGAAGAAACAGATGCTTCAAATTTCTATTTTGAGCATTTGGGTGGTGCATTCTGCTTTACAATCAAAAATCTTCCTGCGACCACAACTTACTTCAAGTTCGAGGCTGATGAGCAGATTACAGGAGAGTTCCCTGTTGAAACAAATACAGAGACAGGTAAACTCGAAATTTCATTACCTAATACGCAGGCTGCATCAGGAACTACTTATGCTGTAACCATTAATTTCCCTACTGAGGAGTCTGCTACAGATAAAAAGTTCTTCATTCCTCTTCCTGTCGGCACAATTGAAGGTTTCAAAATCAGTTTGGGTACAGCAGAAGGTGAAACTTGGAGCTATACTTCAACAGCATCCAACACTATTATAAGAAAGAGATTGTTGGCAATGCCTGAAGTGACTCTTTATACTACAGTTGATGGAAGTGTAGCGACTGCAATCTCAACAATAGACCAATTGAAGTCAGCATTCGCTAATGGAGGAACCTATACGCTGGATGCCAATATTACTGTTGGCGAAACTCTGACTCTCCCTAAAGGAAAAACTTTGATTCTTAACCTCGGCAGCTACACGTTGACTTCTACCGTGGCATATAGTAATGATTCAAAAGCTATCGTAAATAATGGTAAACTAACCATTACAAGCAATACGGAAGGTGGTATTGTTACAGAAACTCGTGGTGTCTATAATGAAGCTGGTTCCGAGGCGATTCTTAACTGTAACATCACGTCAAGCAAATCAAATGCTGTATGTAACTACTTTGCCAGCAAATTGACCATTAACGGTGGTAAATATGAATCAAAACTTACAAATGGTAACCAAGGTGGTGTTGCCGTAAGAATGGGAGATAATACTACTGATAATGCATGGATTTTAGAAATTAACGGAGGTACATTCACGGCTCCATATACAGCTCTTCACCTTATTAATAACTATTATGGTTTAGAAACTGCTGGCAGTGCTACTATTAACGGAGGTACATTCAATGGTGAAATAGCTGATATAGGTGCTGGAGCGGTAAAGAACATTACTATTTCAAAGAATTGCAGTTTGGATGTAATCAAGAACCTCTCAAATAATCCTTCTTCATATTCTTGTGAAATTACAGGTACTGTAATGTGTGATTTACAAGACAATGAAAATCACTATAGTGATATATTTTCAACAGATAATTAATAATTGAAATATCATTAGCAGACAATTTGAGCCTTGCTGTTCGCAGGAATAGCAGGGCTTCTTTTTAAAGAAACAGCAAATGAGAATCAATCCCAATTATAAACTGCGTAATATTGCAGGAGAAAACATTGTGGTGAATCAAGGTGCTACAGTCACGAATATGACCCGTATCATTTCCTTAAACAATTCGGCACGATTGCTTTATGTACATTTTTATGGCAAAGAATTTACATTGGAGGATGCAGCGGAATATCTGTCTGCAACATACGGTATAAGTGAAGAACAGGCACTCCGCGATGCTGGATTGTGGGTAAATTCCCTGAAGAAATGTGCAGTGATAGAATGAGTGACAGATATACATATCAAGTTGCAGGACATATTTTGAAGTGTCGGGAGGGCGATTGTGCAAGGCCGTAGAGAAAATAAACGGCTTCAAGCCTTTTGAAACAGCCAATGGTAACACTTCATTTTTATTCGTAGAGGGCAGGAATATTCCCGAAATGAGGAGCTTTCAGTATCGTTTCACTTATGAAGATGTCACAGGCAGTTTCGGAAGCATTGATGGCGGTTATATGCTTATATTGCAGCCCCAAAATGGTGCAGTTTTGTATATGTGGCACTTCAACGAGACTAAGGATGTACAGATGTATGGTAATTATGAGATACGGTTATATCGCTTCGCCTTATGGGTGGGTTATGGATTAATGGTATTACCACTCGGTGCAGTGGCGATCCACAGCAGCTGCATAGTCTATCGGGATAAAGCCGTTCTGTTTTTAGGTGAAAGTGGCACGGGGAAGAGTACGCACACACGCTTATGGCGAGAGCACATTGATGGAGCATTTCTGTTGAACGATGACAGCCCTATCGTAAGGGTAGAGGATGGCAAGGTATGGGCATACGGTAGTCCTTGGAGTGGGAAGACCCCTTGTTATAAGCCCGAAAGATATGAACTGATAGGGTGTGTCCGCTTATCACAAGCCCCTTATAATAAAATCAGCAAACTATCCATATTGCAATCATACGGAGCCATACATCCCTCATGTCCTCCCGAATTTGCATACGATAACATGTTGTACGACCACATCGGCAGTTTCCTAAACAAGCTGATTGCAACTCTCCCCTTCTATCATTTGGCTTGTTTGCCTGACGGTGATGCCGTATCCCTCTAATGTAAGACACTTTTCCCAGTGCAAAATGAAACGGATTCCCAATGAACTATTCTTCTTATGGGTGGAGAACGAAATCGCACAAGGACGTTCCGTTACATTCCGCTTGAAAGGATATTCCATGTACCCCCTGTTGCGTGATGGGATTGATTATGTCGTAGTGTATCCTTGTAAAAGCGAGGAACTTCACCCTATGGATGTAGTGCTGTTAAGATATAGGGGTAAACATCTTTTGCATCGTATCATCAAAATAGACGGAAACCACTTATACATTCATGGTGATGGCTCTATTGTGGCCAAAGAGGAATGTCTATATTCCGACGTAGTTGGCAAAGTAAAGGCTGTCGTTAGACCGTCAGGGAGAATTGTCTCCCTGAACAGTCGGCAATGGCGATTTTTCAGTTTCTTATGGACAAGATTGGGAATCATCAGAATTATCATTTTATATGCTTCTCTATCCGAGATGCGTTGGTAGTGCTTGATGATTTGAGCCTTGATGTTATCCAAAGCAAGATTGATTTCTCTTGCTTCCTTGCTCTTGCCCTTTGCTCGGTTGCCTTTGGCATCCCACATTGTTTTGGCAATGGTCAGTTTGCAACTGAATTGAGCCACCGAACCATTGATTGTAACTCGTCCCATAATGGGGACAATACCGTTTTTCTCTTTGCTTCCGTTCACGTAGAACAGCACCTTAAATGGACTTCGCATAATCCAATTCTTTTTGGTTACAAAATTAGTTATCAGTGAGTTGTACATTGTTATGCAGAATGTGGCAGAGAGTAGAAATAAACTCCAACGACCTATAAACTTACCTCGTTATCGGGTAATGATTTGAAAACCGTCCGCCCTCATTACCTTTCATTTCCTTGCACTTTTGCTTCGGCGAGGCTTTCATCATAAGTCCTCATAAGTCATTGAACACCAGTGCCGCCATCATTATTTTCCCTCATTCGTTAGATTTTTCCAGAGATAATGTCTATTTTTGTAGTTTAAAGGCAAATTTGGAAAAACACAACACTATGAACAAGATAACACTTCACGACAAACGCTTTAAAGTGTGCATGACGGCAGCACAGATAGATGAAGCTGTGGCAGCTGTTGCAGAAAAAATCAACAATGACCTCAAGGATGTGGACACACCCATATTCCTGAGCGTACTCAACGGCTCATTCATGTTCACGGCAGACCTCATGAGGAAGGTGGACGTGAAGAGTGACGTGGTATTCATCAAGCTTGCTTCATACGAAGGGACATCTTCAACCGGCCAGGTAAAGCAGATAATGGGACTTACAACAAGTGTTGCAGGGAGGACAGTGATAATTGTTGAGGACATTGTGGAGACCGGCAACACCATAGAGGAGATGTACAGGATATTGAAGGAGGCTGGTGCAGCTGACATAAGGGTATGCACACTCCTGCTCAAGCCGGACGCATACAGGAAAGACATAAGGATTGACTATGCAGCCCTCCAGATTCCCAATGACTTCATTGTAGGTTACGGACTGGACTACAACCAGCTTGGAAGACAATACAAGGATATATATGTCCTTGACGAGAACGAGTAAAAGGAAACACTTGAATAAATAACAAAAAACACAAATTACTATGAAATATTATCTTCTGTTCGGCCCTCCAGGTGCAGGAAAGGGCACACAGGCAAAACTTCTGGTGGAGAAGTTCAATTTCCACCATGTCTCTACCGGAGACCTGCTTAGAAAAGAGATTGCAAAAGGCTCAGAGCTGGGGCTCAAGGCCAAGACCCTCATTGATGCCGGCAACTTTGTGGATGACTCCATTGTTGTAGGGATGATAGAGAGCGAGATTGCCGCCAATCCGGATGCCTCCGGATTCCTCTTTGACGGATTCCCAAGGACTGTTGCCCAGGCTGAGATTCTGGACAAGATGCTTGAGGGCAAAGGTTCACAGGTAAACAAGGTAATCTCAATCATCATCAGCGATGAGATGGTATTCCAGAGGATCCAGCACAGGGCAAACATTGAGGGAAGGAAGGATGATGCAGATCCAAAGACCATCCAGAACAGGATTGACACATACCATGCAAAGACAGAGCCTCTCATAGAGTACTACAAGCCGCAGGGAAAATACAATGAAATCTGCGGGGAGGGTACAGTTGTGGAAATTTTTGAAAAAATCAGCAGCTTGCTGTAAGAAATCCCATCAAGAGGGGTATATACCATAAACTTCAAGAATATGGCAAATTCCAATTTTGTTGACTATGTAAAGATGTTTCTTGCCTCAGGAAACGGAGGCAACGGATCCATGCACCTGCACAGGGAGAAATATGTACCCAAGGGGGGTCCCGACGGAGGTGACGGAGGACGCGGAGGACACATAATCCTGCGTGGAAACCCTCAGTTCTGGACACTCATCCACCTCAAGTACAAGAAGCACATCCGTGCAGAGGAGGGTGAATCTGGTAGCGGAAGCCTCAGGCATGGGCGCAACGGAAAGGACATCTACCTGGATGTCCCCCTGGGAACAGTTGCAAAGGATGCGGAAACCGGAGAGGTGCTCTTTGAGATAACCGAACCAGGTGAGGAGAAGATTATAGTCAAAGGAGGACGCGGAGGATTGGGAAATGCCAACTTCAAGACCGCCACAAACCAGACTCCCCGCTATGCACAGCCGGGCGAACTTGGAGTGGAAGGCTGGTTCATACTTGAGCTGAAGATACTGGCCGATGTAGGATTGGTAGGATTCCCCAACGCCGGAAAATCCACACTCCTCTCAACCGTTTCTGCAGCCCGTCCCAAGATTGCAGACTACGCCTTCACCACACTGGAGCCGAGCGTAGGTATAGTTAACTACTACGATGACAAGTCATTTGTTATGGCGGATATCCCCGGCATCATTGAGGGGGCAAGCGAGGGGCGCGGACTCGGACACAGGTTCCTAAGGCACATTGAAAGGAACTCCGTACTCCTGTTCCTGGTACCTGCAGACAGCAAGGATATCCTTGCAGAATACAAGATACTCCTCAAGGAGCTCAAGAAGTTCAACCCTGACCTGCTGGACAAGGAAAGGATACTTGCCATCTCCAAATCAGACATGCTGGATGAGGAGCTAAAGAGGGAGATAAGGCCTCACCTTCCAAGAAAAATCCCTACAATCTTCATCTCTTCGGTTGCCAACGAAGGGATAAGGGAGCTGAAGGACCTTATCTGGAAAACATTGAATTCTGAAGTTTAAGCTTATGCTTGACTGGCTCATAGAACTTGACAAGGAACTGCTTCTGGCCATAAACGGTTGGAACAGTTCCTTTTTTGATCCCATAATGGTGTTCATCACCAACAAATGGAGCGGACTTCCCATCTACGCTGCCCTGCTCTACATGATATTCAGGCACAGGGATGTGAAGACAGCAGTGCTGATGACTGCCGCCATACTCCTCACATTCGCCCTCACCGACCAGCTGGCCGTACACCTGTTCAAGAATACCATTGAGAGGTTCCGCCCGGGCTGGGACCCTACCACAGAGCACCTTATAAGGATGCTTGAGAGCAAGGGGGGCAAATACGGGTTTGTCTCCAACCATGCGGCAAACTTCTTCGGGCTGGCAGTGGTTTCACAGGGAATACTAAAAAATAAATGGTACACCGTATTCATCTTCTGCTGGTCTGTGGCAGTTGCCTACAGCAGGATATATGTAGGGAAACACTTCCCGGGAGATGTAATCTGCGGGGCCATATTCGGTGCCCTGATGGGATACCTGGTCCTCACCCTCTACAGATATATGATAAGGAAATATAACCTCAATGAAGATGCTGTACATAAATGATTCATGCACAGATCCCTACTGGAACCTTGCAACTGAAGAATATCTGCTGAAGGAGTTCTCCCAACCGGTTTTCAGGCTATGGACAAACTCCCCCTCCATAATCATAGGGCAATACCAGAATGCACTTGCAGAAATTGACTACAATTATATAAAGGAGCATAATATAAAGGTGGTGAGGCGGCTTACGGGAGGCGGAGCCGTTTTCCATGACCTGGGAAACCTCAACTTCACATTCGTGGAAGCCAGGCGCCAGGGGGAGGATGCCCCTGCCATGTTCAGGAGGTTCACCGCACCCATTCTGGATGCCCTCAACAACATTGGGGTAAAGGCATACCTTGAAGGGAGGAACGATCTCCTCATAGACGGACGCAAGTTCTCCGGCAACGCGGTATGCATACACAAGGAGAGGATACTCCAGCACGGCACCCTATTGTTCAGCGCAAGTATGAACACCCTGGGGAACGCCTTGAAGGCCCGCCCTGAAAAATTCATAGGGAAGGCGGTACAGTCCAACAGGAGCAGGGTAACAAACATAAGTGAACACCTTGCCAACGCCACTGCCGCTGCACAGGGGATACAGGACATGGAGGCATTCAAGGATTATCTGGCGGAGTACATCTCTTCCCGATATGATTCCATAATCCCATACACCTACACTCCGGAAGACCTGGCCGCCATTGAGAGGCTCAGGGAGGAAAAATACGCCACCCGGGAGTGGAACTTCGGCAAATCCCCTTCATACACCTTCTCAAAGGTATCAAAGCTGCAGGGGGGAATTGTGGAGATCTATATGGATGTGGCCAAAGGGGCAATCTCCAGCCTCAGCATAATGGGAGACTATTTCTTCTCCCTCCCTACAGAAGAGTTCACCGGCATGCTCATCGGCACCCCGCACACACAGGAGGCCATAGCCGGAAAAATCCAGGAGATTGACCGCACCATGAAGGCTGCCGGCAACCATCTTGGCTTATCAGCATATTTCAGCAACATCACACCGGAAGAACTGGCAGGGATGTTCTTCAATTAATTACACAAAAAAAGGGGCACGCCGGATTGCGTGCCCCACCTGTACGTGTATGATATAAGGGCCTATTTGCCCATTTTCTTCTCTTTGATCTTCACAATCTGCTCCTTGAGAACATCAACGCAGTCAACAACCGCATCTTCAAATGTAGAGGCATTCTTCTCAATGAAGAGATCCTTGCCCGGCATGTTTACCCTAATCTTGACACATTTGTTTGCCGTGTCAGGCAGAAGGGTGAGTGTAACCTCGGCATTGATGATTTCCTCGTAGAACTTCTCCAGTTTTCCAACTTTCTTGTCAATGAAATCCAATAATTTAACGTCTGCGTCAAATTTTACCGATTGAACTCTGATATCCATACTAACCTCCTTTTTTTGCTCGTGGATGAGCGGTTAAATATATTTTCTTCAGCTGCCCGAAGGAGTTGTGGGTGTAAACCTGCGTTGCCGCCAGCGAGGAGTGTCCCAAGACTTCCTTTATGCTGTTGAGGTCCGCCCCATTATTCAGAAGGTGTGTTGCAAATGAGTGCCTCAACACATGCGGAGAGATTTTTCCCTCAAAACCGTTCAAGCCTGCCAATTCTTTCTTCACTGTATCATTAACAAATTTCAGGTACAGCGGGGCACCCTTATCCGTTAAAAAAAATGAACTTTCTTCAGTAGAGGCGAACTCCTGGTTTCTTTTCTGTAAATATACAGAAATTTTTTCATATAACACAGGTGTAATGGGAATTTCTCTTTCTTTATCCCCTTTTCCTGTTATTTTGAACAATTTTCTTCCCAAATCAACCATCTGGAGGGTAAGGGAAGCCACTTCCATCCGCCTCATGCCGGTTGCATAGATGAGCATCACCATCAGCCTGTCCCTCATCTGTGAATAATCACCGGAAAGACTAATGCAGCAATACTCTTCAAGGGCCTCGTTGCGGAAAAAGTGGGGAAGGCGCCTCTTCTCCTTGGGGCGGGGAATGCTGCTTACAGGGTTATCCTCCAATACCCCCTTCCTGAGGAGCCATTTGCAGTATCCCGACAAGGCACTCAGGTGGAGGTTGGCACTTCTGGCACCCAACCCTCTGTTAAGGCAATCTGCGATGTATCCCCTGATTTGAGGAGCGGTGAGGTGGGCCTTGGGGAGCTGAATGCCATCTTCCAGGTCTTTCCCAACTTCCTCTTCCAGCCCTGCATCATCTTCCGCATCATAGATATGGAGCCAGAACCTCCTCAGAACATCCCTGTAGAGCTCCTGTGTCCTGGGTGAGTATCTTTTCTGCACCTTTATATATTCTATGTATGCATCAGCCAGCAGTTTGGGATTCATTACGCATATCTGGATTTGATTTGTAAAGTTAAAAAAAAATATATACTTTTGCGGTCCAAATAAAAAGGAGGTGGTTTAAGATGATTATAGTTCCAATTAAAGAGGGTGAGAACATTGAGAGAGCTTTGAAAAAATTCAAGAGGAAATTTGAGAAGACAGGTATCGTCCGTGAGCTTAGAAGCAGAAAGACTTTTGTTAAGAAATCTGTTCAGAGAAGGGAGGAGCTTAAAAAAGCTATCTACGTACAGCATCTGAGACTTGATGAGGAATAATTTCCCTTGTCCATGCAAGATATTGCCGTTGTCCGTTGTTGCGGGCAACGGTTTTTTTGTAGCCATATTTCAGATTAATTTTTTACTTACAATTTGTAAGTACAGATTTTTTTCTACCTTTGTAACGCTTAAAACAGAAGAAAACATGTACAATTTGCCGAACAATCACCTGCGACTGCTGCTTTATTGTTGAAATAGAGAGCTTTGCACGTGTATTTGGTCATTTGTAGTGAAAAATATTGCTGAAAGGGGCTCTCAAATTGCTGGGAGCCTCTTTTATTTGGATTGAACTAACAATTACATACTATTATGGATAAGAAGATTTTTATCTTTGATACGACGCTCAGAGATGGCGAACAGGTTCCAGGATGCCAGTTGAACACAATTGAGAAAGTGGAAGTTGCACGCTCTCTGGAGATGTTGAATGTTGATATCATTGAGTGCGGGTTCCCCGCATCCAGCCCCGGAGATTTCAATTCGGTAGTTGAAATTTCAAAGAATGTTGAAAGTCCAATAATCTGCGCCCTTACAAGGGCCGTGGAGAGTGACATTGATGCTGCAGCCCAGGCGCTCCATTTTGCCAGGAGGAAGAGGATACACACAGGTATAGGTACCAGTGACCCCCATATAAAATATAAGTTCAACTCCACCCGAGAAGAGATAATTGAGCGTGCAGTAAAGGCAGTCAAATATGCCCGCAGGTTTGTGGATGACGTGGAGTTCTACGCGGAGGATGCAGGGCGTACGGAGAACGAATACCTTGCCAGGGTTGTGGAGGCCGCCATTGCAGCAGGTGCCACAGTTGTGAACATACCGGACACTACAGGATACTGCACTCCATGGGAGTATGGAGAGAAGATAAAGTTCCTGATGAACAATGTCCCTAACATAGACAAGGCTATAATCTCAACCCACTGCCACAATGACCTTGGAATGGCCACCGCCAATACCATTTCCGGAATCATGAACGGTGCAAGGCAGGTGGAGGTTACCATAAACGGTATTGGAGAGAGGGCAGGAAACACCTCTCTGGAGGAGGTGGCAATGGCCCTCAAGTGCCGCAAGGACATCCCTTATTACACAGATATCAAGCATAAGCATATATACAAGATGTCCCGACTGGTTTCAACCCTGATGAGGATGCCGGTACAGCCCAACAAGGCCATTGTGGGGAGGAATGCATTTGCCCATTCGTCGGGAATACACCAGGACGGTGTATTGAAGAACAGGGAGAGCTATGAGATAATTGACCCAATGGACGTGGGTGTGAATGATTCGCTTATTGCCCTTACTGCCCGCAGCGGACGTGCAGCCCTCAAGCACCATTATGAGCGTATGGGAATCAGCCTTTCTCCGGATGAACTTAACGAAGCGTACAACAAGTTCCTCCTCCTTGCAGACCGCAAGAAGGATATCAACGATTCAGACCTCATGATAATTGTGGGTGTGAACCGCAATGAGGCGGCCAGAAGGATAAGGCTGAAGTTCCTGCAGGTAATGTGCGGAAAGAACTCTGTTCCTATGGCAACCGTAAAGCTGAACATAGACGGTGAGATCTGCCAGGCCACCTCTTCCGGAAACGGACCTGTGGATGCTGCATTCTCTGCAGTGAAGAAGCTCATCAACAGGAAGATTGTGGTGGAGGAATTCCTTGTGCAGGCCATTACCCGCGGATGTGATGATGTAGGTAAGGTGCACATTCAGATTGAAAACAGGGGGAATACCTACTACGGATTCTCCGCCAATACAGATATAGTTACCGCCTCCGTGGAGGCATTCATTGATGCAA
This sequence comes from Bacteroidales bacterium, assembly GCA_017482565.1. Lineage (GTDB taxonomy): Bacteria > Bacteroidota > Bacteroidia > Bacteroidales > UBA932 > Egerieousia. The sequence continues at coordinate 11,508 of JAFUMO010000015.1, forward strand.
TAAGCAAATTCATATAGTATCATGGCTGCAAGGACACTGTTTGACAAGATTTGGGATGCACATATTGTACAGGAGATAAGCGACAGGAAAGAATATGACCCTGCCGCCCCACAAAGCATTACCCAGCTATACATAGACCGCCACTTCATCCACGAGGTTACAAGCCCGCAGGCCTTTACCGGCCTGAAGGAGAAGGGGCTGAAGCCTTTCCGCCCGGGGCAGACTTTTGCAACGGCAGACCACAATATCCCTACAATGGGGCAGGATAAGCCTATTGAGGATGATTCCTGCAGGATACCTGTGGAAACCTTGGGAAGGAACTGCGAGGAACACGGCATCAAATATTTCAGGATGCTGGATCCCGGGCACGGCATTGTGCATGTGATAGGCCCCGAGAGGGGAATTACCCAGCCTGGAATGACAATTGTATGCGGAGACAGCCACACCGCCACCCACGGGGCATTCGGCTCCATAGCCTTTGGCATAGGTACAAGCGAGGTGGAGATGGTTCTGGCCTCCCAGACCCTCCTGCAGAACAAGCCCAGGCAGATGAGGATAACCATAAACGGCTCCCTTAAGGAGAACGTTACCCCAAAGGATGTTATTCTGTATATAATTTCCAAAGTGGGGACTGCCGGAGGAACAGGACATTTTGTGGAGTATGCCGGGGACGTGTTCCGCAACATGAGCATGGAGGGGCGCATGACAGTGTGCAACATGAGCATTGAGATGGGAGCAAGAGGAGGCCTTGTGGCTCCCGACAGCACTACGTTCGAATATCTCCGCGGAAGGGAGTATGCCCCACAGGGGGAGGCCTTTGAAGCAGCTGTAGAGAGATGGAGCACACTACATACAGATAAAGGGGCGGCATTTGACAAGGAATACACCTTCAAGGCGGAAGACATTGCCCCAATGATCACTTACGGCACAGACCCGGGAAGGGGAATGCCTCTGGACGGGACAATCCCACAGTGTGACGGGAGCGGCCGCAAGGGTTTGCAGTATATGGGATTCCGGGAAGGGGAAAAGCTCATCGGGAAGAAGATTGACTATGTATTTGTGGGAAGCTGCACCAACGGCAGGATTGAGGATTTCAGGGCGTTTGCCAATTATGTGAAAGGGAAGAAGAAATCTCCGGATGTTACAGTATGGCTTGTGCCAGGCTCAGCGGAGGTTGAAAGGAAGATACGGGAGGAAGGGCTCCTTGAGATTCTGAATGAGGCAGGCTTTGAGCTGCGCCAGCCTGGATGTTCAGCCTGCCTTGCCATGAACTCAGACAAAGTGCCGTCCGGAAAATATTGCCTCTCAACCTCCAACAGGAACTTTGAGGGGAGACAGGGGACAGGCGCCAGGACAATGCTCTGCAGCCCCATTGTTGCCGCTGCAGCTGCAGTTTCAGGAAAAATAAGCCACATTTGAGAAGATTATGAAAGCAGTTTTTACCAGAATAGAAAATATTGATACAGACCAGATAATCCCGGCCCGTTTCCTAAAACAGACCAGCCGTGAAGGGTTCGGGAAGGCAATGTTCCATGACTGGAGATACAACGGTGACGGCACCCTGAAGCCGGATTCCATCTTTGCCCCATACGAGGGGGCTTCCGTGGAGGATAAGCCCCGCATACTGGTTGCGGGAAGGAACTTCGGATGCGGATCCAGCCGCGAGCATGCTGCATGGGCCATTGCGGATTACGGATTCACCGCAGTGGTTTCAAGCTTCTTTGCAGACATCTTCAGGAACAATGCCCTGAACAACATGCTCCTTCCGGTGCAGGTAAGCGGAGAATTCCTGGAGAAGATCTTCACCGCCCTGCAGCAAGATCCTGAGACCTCCATTGAGATTGATCTGGCGGCAAGGAGAATTATAATAGTCTCCACAGGGGAATGGGAGTGCTTCCCTATAGGTGAATACAAACAGAACTGCCTTTTGAACGGACAGAGGGACATTGATTACCTTGTATCCACAAAAGGGCTGGTTGAATCATTTGAAAAGGAAAGGAAATGATGGAAAAGAGGATAGCAGTATTGCCGGGCGACGGTATAGGCCCGGAGGTGATTGGTGAGGCCGTAAAGGTACTCAGGCGGGTTGCTGAGGTTTATGGCCATAAATTTGAATTCGTGTATGCTCCCGTAGGAGGCTGCGCCATTGACGAGTGCGGTGAGCCTTATCCGGAAAGCACCCATCAGGTGTGCTGCAGCAGTGATGCTGTGCTGTTCGGGTCCATTGGTGACCCGAAATATGACAACAACCCCGCCGCAAAGGTTAGGCCTGAGCAGGGGCTGCTTAAGATGAGGAAGAGCCTTGGGCTGTATGCCAACCTCCGTCCGGTGGAGCCGTTTGATACACTGCTGGACAAATCCCCCCTCAAGGAGGAGCGGATAAAGGGGGCAAGCCTCATGATTGTGAGGGAGCTTACCGGAGGGCTCTATTTTGGGGAGCCGAGGGGACGCTCCGAGAAGGGTGATGTGGCATTTGATACATGCGTGTACAGCAAATCCGAAATTGAGAGGATTGCCAGGAAGGCCTTTGAGCTTGCAATCATACGCAAAGGGCGGGTTACCCTTGTTGACAAGGCAAATGTCCTTGCCACCAGCCGTCTGTGGAGGGAGACAGTTACACAGATGTATGAAAATGAGTATAAGGAGAAGGTATGCAAGGCTACAGGAGAGAAGCTGAAGCTGGATTTCCTTTTTGTAGACAATGCTGCAATGCAGCTGGTAACTGCACCTGCCTCTTTTGATGTAGTCCTCACTGAAAACCTGTTCGGTGATATCCTTTCAGATCAGGCAAGCGTGATTACAGGATCCATAGGGCTCCTCCCTTCCGCTTCCATTGGAGACGGGGTTGGCCTCTATGAACCTATCCACGGCTCTTTCCCGCAGGCAAAGGGGAAAAATATCGCAAACCCGGTTGCCACAATCCTCTCCGCTGCAATGATGCTGGAGATTTCTTTCGGGCTGCTTGAAGAGGCGGAGGCCATAAGGAGGGCCTGCAAGGAAGCTGTCGGGAAGAAGGTTGTTACCCCTGACATTGCCGTAGCGGGAGAAAATAACTATGGCACAACGGAGGTGGGAGACTTCATAACCGGCATGATTTATTAGGAATTTGCTAAATATATGTTATATTTGCAGCCGAATTTTGTACCCTTTTGAAACAAATACCTACAATTTATAACTTATATGGCATTTACTAACAATGTTATGATTGTCCGCCACGGCCTGCTTGCAAAGCTTGTGAAGTTGTGGAGAGAGGACAAACTGGTTGAAGATATTGACAGGCTCCCAATTGAGCTCAGCCCAAGGAAGTCAAAAGTGAAGGGACGCTGCTGCATCCACAAGGAGCGTGCGGTGTGGAAATACAAGTCACTCCCGCTTCTCGGCTTTGACATGACAGATGAGAAGGATGAGCTTACCCCGCTTTCGTATTATGCACAGGCTGCAATTACAAGGGAGAAGAACCTCAAGGAGGAGATCCTCACAGTAATTGATGAGGCCTGTTCATCTTGCGTGCAGGTAAACTATGAGATTACAAACCTTTGCCGCGGTTGTGTTGCAAGAAGCTGCTACATGAACTGCCCTAAGGATGCAATCCATTTCAAGAACAACGGCCAGGCAGAGATTGACCATGACAAATGTATAAGCTGCGGCATCTGCCACCAGAGCTGTCCTTATCATGCAATTGTATATATCCCTGTTCCATGCGAGGATGTATGCCCTGTAAAGGCCATAAGCAAGGATGAGTACGGAATTGAGCACATTGATGAGAGCAAGTGCATCTACTGTGGAAAATGTATAAATGCATGTCCGTTTGGTGCAATCTTTGAGATTTCACAGGTATTTGACATCCTCCAGAGCATAAAGAGGGGTGAAAAGGTTGTAGCTATGGTTGCCCCTGCAATCCTGGGCCAGTTCAGCGAGCCTATAGAGCAGATTTACGGTGCAATCAAGGCTATCGGATTTTCAGATGTGATTGAGGTTGCACAGGGTGCAATGGTAACTACAGAGAAGGAGGCACACGAGCTTGAGGAGAAGCTTGAGGAGGGTCAGCCGTTCATGACAACAAGCTGCTGCCCTTCATACATACAGCTCACAAAGAAGCATATTCCCGATCTTGAAAAATATGTCTCCACCACAAAATCACCTATGTACTACACTGCGGAGATTGTCAAGGAGAAATATCCTGATGCAAAGACAGTGTTCATTGGGCCATGCATTGCAAAGAGGAAAGAGGCAAGGTACCACAATAATGTTGACTATGTTATGACATTTGAGGAGCTTGGTTCAATCCTTGACGGATTTGATGTGGATGTGAACAAGGTTGAGCCGTTCGTAATGCCGTTCACTTCTGTAAAGGAGGCCCACGGCTTCGCTCAGGACGGCGGTGTTACCCAGGCTGTGAAGGTATTCCTGGACAAGGCGAACCTCCAGGCACTTAAGGTTGCAAACCTCAACAAGAAGAACATTGCAATGCTTAAGGTTTACGCCAAGACAGGCAAATGTCCTGCCCCTTTCATTGAGGTTATGGCATGCGAGGGCGGTTGTGCAAGCGGCCCATGCATAAGGACCGACAAGAACACCTCACAGAAGAGGATGACGGCAGAGCTTAACAAACGATAAGAATTTATCCCGGGAGATGCGAAAAAAACAGCGGTCCCGGGATTTTTTTAGCCCAAAAACACTATATTTGCACTGATGATCACGAACCGTCATATTCATTTCATTTCATCCATGCCTTCTCTGGCTATGGATATGATGGCCATGTTCATGCGAATGCATCGCTAAGATGCTATCTGATTCAATTTAGAATTATCTTGGGCAGGAGGCCCGGGGTTCTTCATCCGGCAAGTTTTTCTTTTTACATATTACCAGAAACAGATTCATTATGTCACAATATAAATTTGACACGCTTCAGGTGCGTGCAGGCCAGCAGCCTGATCCTACAACAGGAGCATGCATAACTCCAATTTACCAGACATCCGCATACGCATTCAGGGATGTTGAACATGGAAAAAAACTTTTTGAACTGGAAGAGGCCGGGAACATCTATTCCCGTCTGGGCAACCCTACCGCAGATGTCCTTGAGCAGAGGATAGCAGCATTGGAGAAGGGTACTGCAGCCGTATCGGCTACCTGCGGCATGAGCGCACAGTTCATTGCCATAACTGCCATATGCAATGCCGGAGACAACATAATCAGCTCCATGGCCCTCTATGGCGGCACCTTCAACCAGTTCAAGGTTACACTCCCCAAATTGGGAATAAACGTAAAGCTCAACAAATGCAACAACAGGGAGGAGATAGAGGGCCTGATTGATGAGAATACAAAAGCCATTTATGTTGAGACCATTGCAAACTCAGATTTCTCCGTACCGGACTTTGAAATGCTGGCCGACATCTGCCGAAGGCACAAGATCCTGTTCATGGTTGACAACACATTCGGCTGTGCAGGCTATGTTTGCGCCCCAATTGATTTTGGTGCAAACATCATCTGCCACTCCGCCACCAAATATATTGGAGGACACGGAAACTCCCTTGCCGGCATTGTTGTGGATTGCGGCAACTTCAACTGGTTTGAAAGCGGCAAATACCCGCAGCTTACAGAGCCTTGTGCATCATACCATAACATCAAATTTGCGGAGCACTTTGGGAACTGCGCCTTTGCTGCATACCTAAGGTGTGTGGGACTGAGGGATTTCGGATGCTGCCTCTCCCCTTTCAATGCATTCCTTATACTTACAGGATGTGAAACCCTTTCACTAAGGTGCCAGCGCACCTGTGACAACACCCTTGCCCTTGCCAAATGGCTTGAGAGCCATCCTATGGTGGAGAGGGTAAACTATCCGGGACTTGAGAGCCACCCTTCGCACCAGAATGCAGTAAAATATCTGCACAACGGTTTTGGAGGTGTATTTACAGTAGACCTGAAGGCAAGCAGGGAAGATACAGGCAAGTTTGTGAACAACCTCAAACTGTATACACTCCTCACCAATCTGGGGGACAATCGCTCGCTCATCTCACACCCCGCCACCACAACCCATGGCCAGCTGAGCGACCGGGAACTTCTGAGCATAGGCATCACACCGGGCACACTCAGGATAAGTGTAGGAATTGAAGACATTGAGGACCTGATTGATGATTTTGAGCAGGCGCTTGATTCCATAAAATAATTCCACCTCAAGATATGGAAAAAAGGATATACAGACACAACGGGGCATTTCCGCTTGAATGCGGGGGTTCCATTGAAAACCTTGAGATATGCTACCACATTTCCAGGGAATTCGGAACCGGCACTGAAAAGGGGAAGAAGGTAATATGGATCACCCACGCCCTCACTGCCAACTCTGACCCTTCGGACTGGTGGGATGTACTTGTTGGGGAAGGGAAGTTTCTGGACCCGCGCAAATACACCATTGTATGTGCAAACATATTGGGGTCATGCTACGGCAGCACATCCCCCTCTTCCATAAATCCGGCTACCGGAAGGCCGTATCTGCTGGATTTCCCCAAGACCACAGTAAGGGATGTGGCAATCTGCCACAACATCCTTATGGAGCATCTTGGTATAGGACAGATTGACCTCCTCACAGGCGGCTCGGTAGGCGGTTTCCAGGCATTGGAATGGAGCATCATGTTTCCACGCAAGATAAAGAACCTTGTGCTCCTCGCATGCAACTGCCGCTTCACCCCTTGGGGAAGCGCCTTCAACGAATCCATGAGGATGGCTCTCTACGCAGACCCCACCTTTGCCAGCGGGGAAGGGGGCAAGGCAGGACTTGCTGCTGCAAGGTCAATTGCCCTTATCTCATACAGGAGCTTTGAGGGGTACAATACCACCCAGTTTGAGCAGGATGAAGACTGCACATTTCCACAGAGGGCCGGATCATACCAGCGGTACCAGGGAAAGAAGCTCGTTGACAGGTTTGACGCCTACTCATACCTGAATATGCTCAACCTCACCGACAGCCACAATGTAGGGCGCCACAGGGGCGGAGTTGAAAAGGCACTGGGAAGCATAAAGGCCAATACTGTATGTGTGGGAATAGATTCAGACGGCCTGTTCCCGGTTGCTGAACAGAAGTTCATGGCCCGGCACATTCCTGGAGCCAGATACAGGGAGATAACATCCGCATTCGGGCACGACGGTTTCCTCCTTGAATGGGAACAGATAAAGGAAGTAATTGAGAATGAAAAATTGATATAAACCAACCAGCTATGCAAGTACTTAAATTCGGAGGCAGCTCGGTTGCCAACGCTGCAAATATAAACAAGGTAATTGCCATTGTAAAGAATGCCCTTGCAAACGACCGCACAGTTGTTGTTTCATCGGCAATAAGCGGGGCCACAGATGCCCTGATACTTATTGGAAAGACCGCCAAGACCGGTGATGAAAGATATCTGGAACTCATAGCAGAACTCCAGCAGAGACACCTGCAGATTATTGGGGAACTTATCCCTCAGGAGGAATCCGAGACAATAAAGGAGACCTGCAACAGCCTCTTCAACAAGCTCCGGGAGATATGCAAGGGGGTATATCTGCTGAAGGAGCTTACTGAACTTAGCCAGGACCACATTGTAAGTTTTGGAGAGATACTCTCCACAAACATAATCAGCGCAAAGCTTAAATCCCTCAACATCAGCCACCAGTGGAAGGATTCCAGAGAGCTGATAAAGACAGAGCTGCAGGCAGGGAAAAATGCCGTGATTGACAACCTCACCACTTCCGGCATCAGTGAATATTTTGCCAATGACACACACAAGCTCTACATCATGCCTGGCTTCATTGCATCTGACCTGGCAGGACGCACAACCACATTGGGACGCGGCGGCTCTGACTACACTGCATCTATAATTGCGGTGGGAACACAGGCCCGCAGGCTTGAGATATGGACTGATGTATGCGGAATGATGACAGCAGACCCACGCATAGTACCGGATGCCCGCCCTATCAGGAACATCTCCTACAAGGAGGCCCTTGAGCTCTCCCACTTCGGGGCAAAAGTGGTATATCCGCCTACAATACAGCCTGTTGTAAAGCAGGGTATTCCAATTTATGTAAAGAACACCTTTGCTCCCGACGATTTTGGCACCCTCATTGAACGCAACCCGCCTGAGGGACAGGATAAGATAAGGGGAATCTCAAGTTCCAACAAGATAGCCCTCCTCTCAATGGAAGGGAGCGGCATGGTTGGAATCCCGGGCTACTCCAGCAAGCTGTTTGATGTCCTGAGCAAGAACAATGTGAACATCATCCTCATCACCCAGGCATCATCCGTGCACACAATGTGCATTGCAATTGCAGAAGAGGATGCAGACAAGGCAAAGAAGGCCGCAGACGAGCTGTTCGCCTACGAGATCTCCTTGGGCAAGGTGGATCCGCTCCGGGTAGAGAAAGGGTTTTCAATCATCTCCCTTGTTGGTGATGACATGAAGAACCAGAGCGGTGCCAGCGGAAAGATGTTTGATGCACTTGGGCGTGAAGGGATAAACATCAGGGCCATTGCCCAAGGCTCATCAGAGAAGAATGTATCCGCCGTACTCCACACAGAGGATGTGAACGATGCCATCAGGGCCATCCACGCGGAGTTCTTCTCCACATCATCCAACAGGGTAAACCTCTTCATTGCAGGATACGGCACGGTTTCAAAGGCACTTGTATCCATCATCTACGCTCAGAAGGATTCCATTGAGGCACGCCTTGGCAAGGAACTGGTGATATGCGGAATCTGCAACAGCAGGAACTACATCATCAACCGCAACGGCATAAGGGAAGGATTCAACCTTCAGGATGGTGAGAAGAATACGGACAACAGGTATGTAAGTGAGATCTGCCGCTTCCAGCTTAGCAACTCCATATTTGTTGACTGCACAGCCAACAGGAACATAGCCTCATTGTACGTAGACCTGTTCAGGCACAAGTTCTCGGTTGTAACCTGCAACAAGATTGCAAACTCCCTCTCATATGAATCCTACAGGGAGCTCTTTGCAACAGCAAGGCAGGAGAAGGTGAAATACAGGTATGAGACCACAGTATGCGCCGCTCTCCCTGTTCTGGAAACATTGCTCCAGCTGCTCAACTGCGGGGACACCATAAGGAAAATTGAGGGGATATTGTCGGGAACACTGAACTTCCTCTTCAGCAGCTACAATGGAGAAAAATCCTTTGCCACACTGGTAAGGGATGCTGCACAGATGGGCTATGCGGAGCCTGACCCAAGGCTCGATCTGGCCGGCACGGATGTCTTCCGCAAATTCCTTATCTCTTCACGGCAGGGAGGCTTCCCTATTGAGAGCAGCGATGTGAACTTTGAGGGATTCATTCCTGAGGATATAATGAACTCCGGGGAGAGCAACTTCCCTGCCTATGCGGAAGAGTTCTACAGCAGGCTGGAGGCCTATGAGCCGCAGCTGAAGGCCAGATATGCAGAGGCTGCCGCCAAAGGTGAGAAGCTCCGCTTCATCGCATCACTTGACGCCACAAAACCTGGTGCAGAAGGCAAGCCGCAGTGCACAATCAGCCTAAGGAGCATTGGGAAAGAGCATCCTTTCTACACCCTGGAGGGGACAGACAATGCTGTAATCATTGAATCCGGATACTACCCTAACGCAATAGTGATCAAAGGTGCCGGTGCTGGTGCCAGACAAACTGCAGGAGGGGTATTGAATGATATTTTAAGTCTATAAAGATATGAAAGTAGCAGTAGTAGGAGCCACCGGACTGGTTGGCAGAAACATGTTGAAGGTGCTTGAGGAGAGGAATTTCCCTGTAAGTGAGCTGATTCCTGTAGCATCTGAAAAATCGTCGGGAAGCAGTATCCCATTCAAGGGGAAGGAATATATTGTATGTACCCCCCAGCAGGCAATTGAAAAGGGCCCCCAGATTGCCCTCTTCTCAGCAGGAAGCGGGGTATCCAAGGAGTGGGCGCCAAAATTTGCAGAGGCAGGGTGCTACGTGATTGACAACTCCGCCTGCTGGAGGATGGACCCTACAAAGAAGCTTGTAATCCCTGAAATAAACGGGGATGTGATTGAAAAGGGGGACTATATCATTGCAAACCCCAACTGTTCAACCATACAGATGCTTGTGGCAATTGCAGACCTGCACAAGAGGTTTACAATAAGGAGGATTGTGGTTTCAACCTACCAGTGCATAACAGGTACCGGCAAGAAGGCCGTTGACCAGATGAGTGCCGAAAGGGATGGCAGGGAGCCCGATGTGAAGGCCTACCCTTACAGGATTGACCTGAACCTCCTCCCACACATTGACATCTTCCTGGAGAACGGATATACCAAGGAGGAGATGAAGATGGTGAACGAAACCCACAAGATCATGAGGGACGAAAGCATAAGGGTATCCCCTACCACCGTAAGGGTTCCGGTACTCGGAGGCCATGCGGAATCCATAAACCTTGAGTTTGCCAGGCCGTTTGAAATGGAGGAGATCTTCCAGACTCTCAGGGGTACGGCCGGTGTTGTAGTACAGGATGCCGTTGCACTTGAGGACGGAGGGCAGCCTTCTGCCATAGGTTCAATGGAGAACCTCCCATATCCTATGCCGCTTTTCACCAAGGACAGGGACGAGGTATTTGTAGGCAGAGTGAGGAGAGACCCGTCCGTAGAGAACGGCATAAACCTCTGGTGCGTTGCAGATAACCTGCGGAAAGGGGCAGCCACCAACACGGTGCAGATAGCTGAATTATTGATTGAAAAGGGGTTGGTATAACCCCTTTTTTTTGTACTTTTGCATAATATGCAGACAGATAACCACACAAAGCCCTCCGGATATACGGAGGCGGATTTTGAGACCCTGAGCTGGAACGAGCACATCCGGAGGAGATCCGGAATGTACATTGGCAAGCTTGGAGACGGCTCTTCTCCGGATGACGGAATATATGTGCTCTTCAAGGAGATTGTTGACAATGCCATTGATGAGTTCATCATGGGGTACGGCAAGAGTGTGAAGATTACCCTTGGCGAAGACAACATGGTTACCGTAAGGGACTACGGGAGGGGCATTCCGCTGGGCAAGCTCATTGATGCTGTGAGCAAGATGAACACCGGTGCAAAATACGGCAGCAGCGCATTCTCAAAATCCGTAGGCTTGAACGGTGTGGGTACAAAGGCGGTGAACGCCACTTCAACCTATTTCTACATACAGTCATTCAGGGACGGCGAAAGCGCATGGGCCGAGTTCTCAAAGGGAGACCTTGTTGACAACGGCAACCTCCTTACCACAGAGAAGAACGGGACCCTTGTGAAGTACATTGCAGACCCTGCGCTCTACGAGAACTACAAGTACAACGTGGAGTATCTTGAGACAATGCTCAAGAACTACTCCTATCTGAATACCGGGCTTGCCCTCAACTTCAACGGCACAGAATACAAATCAAAGAACGGTCTGCTTGACCTGATCAACGATTCCCTCTCCGAGACACCGCTCTATGAGCCTATTCACCTGCAGGGAAAGGACATTGAGGTAACAATCACCCATGGTACCGAGAACGGCGAGAACATAAGCTCGTTTGTAAACGGACAGAATACAATACACGGCGGTACCCACCTGGCAGCTTTCAGGGAGGGTGTTGCCAAGACCATAAAGGACTTCTTCAAGAAAGACTTTGACCCCAAGGATGTAAGGCAATCCATAGTAGGTGCCATAAGCATAAAGGTAGTGGAGCCTTCATTCTCAAACCAGACAAAGACATTCCTAAACTCAAAGGATGTTGAGCCTGGAGGGCAGAGCATAAGGAACTTCATTGTGGAGTTCATCTCATCCGAGCTTGACAACTACCTCCACAAGAACCCGGCACAGGCAGATGCAATCCTGAAGAAGGTGCTTGCAAACGAGAAGGAGAGGAAGGCAATCTCAGGGATACAGAAGCTTGCCAGGGAGAGGGCCAAGAAGGCAAGCCTCCACAACAGGAAGCTCAGGGACTGCCGTATACACTACGGCGACAAGGACCCAAGGAACCAGGAGACCATCCTCTTCATCACTGAGGGTGATTCTGCCAGCGGTTCAATTACAAAAAGCCGTGATGTGAACACCCAGGCGGTATTCTCATTGAGGGGAAAACCCCTGAACAGCTACGGCCTCACCAAAAAGATAGTCTATGAGAACGAGGAGTTCAACCTCCTGCAGGCTGCCCTCAACATTGAGGAGGATCTGGAAAACCTCAGATACAACAAGGTGGTTGTGGCAACGGATGCCGATGTAGACGGCATGCATATCCGCCTGCTGCTGCTCACCTTCTTCCTGCAGTTCTTCCCCGACCTTATCCGCCAGGGGCATCTCTACATACTGCAGACACCACTTTTCCGTGTAAGGAAAAAGAACGAGACATACTACTGCTACAGCAGCGAGGAGAAGGAGAAGGCCATCAAGAAGCTTGGCAAGAACCCGGAAATTACCCGATTCAAAGGTTTGGGTGAGATTTCTCCCGACGAGTTCCGCGGCTTCATAGGCGAGAACATCAGGCTGGACAGGGTAAGGCTGAGCAAAGATGACACCATCCACGAGCTGCTGGAGTTCTACATGGGCAAGAACACTATGGAGAGGCAGACATTCATAAAGAGCAACCTCCGTTCAGACCTTATTCTGGAAGAGCTTGCCGAAAAATCAAATATGCATTAGAATATACTTTACGGAAATGAAGAAACATATCTGCAAATTCTTTTTGAAACTGCTTGGCTGGAAAGCCGGAGAACCTCCTTGCGAAGGGAACAAGGCCATTATCCTTGGGGTTCCGCATACTTCCGCCTGGGATTTCATAATATCATTCCTGTACTACAACAGCATTGGAGGCAAGGCCTTTGTAATGGTGAAGAAAGAGTTCTTCTGGGGCCCCCTCGGACCTATAGTAAGATGGATGGGGGGCGTACCGGTTGACAGGTCAAAAGGAGCCACTGTTGCAAAACAGGCTATTAACGCCATGAACAAGGCAGAATACATGCACCTTGCCATTGCACCAGAGGGGACAAGAAAAAGGACAGACAACTGGAAGACCGGCTTCCACACAATAGCAAGGGCGTGCAATGCGCCTGTATATCTGGGCTACTTCGACTGGAAGACCAAGACTATCGGCAGGGGTGAAAGATTTGAGCTTACAGATGATGCCAAGGCCGACATAAAGAGGATCAGACAGCATTACAAGGACAAGGGCTACGGAGCCAAATATCCTGAGCTGTACTCTACAGGCAAGGACCTTGACTGATTTGGGCACACTTTTTGAATAAATACACCACCTGAACCAAAACAATTATTACTACCATATGGAATTCAAGACATTAAAGGAGCTATTACATTGTGCTGCAGAATCTTATTCAAAAAACAAGTTTCTATGCATAATTGGTGGCAATTATTACACTTTTCAACAGTTCAATGAGAAGGTAAAGGCCATTTCAGCTCTTCTTTATAAGAACAATGCAAAATTCGGGGACAGGATAGGAATCCTTGCCCAGAGCATGCCCAACTGGGGAGTTGCCTGCATGAGCTGCTGCTCATACGGAAGGATTGCTGTGCCCATGCTCCCGGACTTCTCAGTTGATGAGATCAGGAACATCATAGACCACTCTGAGTGCAAGGGCCTGTTTGTTTCAAAAAGGCTCCTCCACAAGATTACCGGTGACATGAAGGAGAAGCTCAGCTTCATCATTGAGGTTGATGACTTCACCGTACTCAAGGGGGAAAGCTGCACCAGTGCGGTAAATGAGGAGGCAGAGAAGATGACCCCCAATGAGCTTGACCTCGCCACAATCATCTATACCTCCGGAACCACCGGAAACTCAAAAGGTGTGATGCTTACCCACAAGAACCTCTGCTCGCATGTGAAGATTGCCAACAAGATGAGGCCTTCATTCGAGTGGGATGTTTGGCTCTCTGTACTTCCATTGTCACATACTCTGGAGTTCAGCCTCTCATTCCTTCTCCCTATGCTCGCAGGTTCTTCTGTATATTACCTCGACAAGCCGCCTGTACCCAAACTCCTGATGCAGGCCCTAAAGGAGGTAAGGCCTACCACCATGCTTACAGTGCCTATGATCATTGAGAAGATATACAAGGGCGCCGTGCTTCCCAAGATTACTGCAAACCCTATCATGGCCAAGATGTACAAGTCTGCCATTGGAAGGAAGCTTATCAATAAAGTTGTCGGGAAGCAGCTGAGGGAGACATTTGGAGGCAGGATGAGGTTCTACGGCATTGGCGGTGCGAAGCTTGACGGCACAGTGGAAAGGTTCCTCCTGGAGGCAAACTTCCCTTACGCAATAGGCTACGGCCTTACAGAGTGCTCGCCGTTGCTTGCAGGTGCTACACCTGACCTTGTAAAATGGCAGACCACAGGCCCTGCCGTACCTAATGTGCAGCTGAAGATTAACAACCCGGATCCTGTTACAGGTGAGGGTGAGATCATTGCCAAAGGCGACAATATCATGCCTGGATACTACAAGAACCCTGAGGCTACAGCCGAGGCATTTACGGATGACGGATGGTTCAGGACAAAGGACCTCGGATACATTGATGAAAAGGGATGGCTCTCAATCCGCGGCCGCCTTAACAGCATGATTGTAGGTCCGAGCGGAGAGAACATCTATCCAGAGGAGATTGAGACTGTAATCAACACCCACGGATGTGTTGCAGAATCAGTTGTAACCATGAAAAAAGGTGCCCTCATTGCAAAGGTGTGCATTCATCCCGACAAGGTTGAAGCCCTTGCAAAGATGAAGGATGATGCCCTTGCAGCATACCGCGAGAAGAAGCTCCAGCTTATAGAGGCATACGAAGCCAAGAAGGCCGAGTGGCTGAAGGAGTATGAGGGGAAGAAAGAGCAGTGGAGCAAGGAGTACGAGGGCAAGAAGGCCGAATATGAAGCCAGAAAAGAGGAGTGGAAAGCTGAATATGACCAGATGAGGCGTGAGATGTACAAGAGCTACATTGCCAAGAAGGAAGAGGCTGCAGCCATCTATCTGGCAAAGAAGGAGGAGGCCAAGAAGACTCTTGAGGCAAAGATGGCCGAGTGGGAGAAGGATATCCACCAGTATGTGAACTCAAAGGTGAACAAGTTCTCAAAGATTGCCCAGGTAGAACTCAGGACAGAGGCTTTTGAGAAGACAGCCACCCAGAAGATCAAGAGGTATCTGTACGCATAAGGCTTCCTGTTGGGAAACTTTCATTAAATTTGCGCGCTGCCTGCAAGGCAGTGCGCAATTTTTTAATTTGTCGGGAAGAAAATGAAGATAATACAATTCATAAAGGATTGGACACTCCCTCTGGCAATGGTTACCGGAGTGGCCTCATATTTCATATACGCAAACATCCCTTTTCTGGCACCTACCAAACACTTTGTGGAGGAAGCGGTGGCGGTTGTGCAGCCTATGCTCATCTTTACCATGCTGTTCCTCACCTTCTGCAAGATTGACTTCTCCCAGCTCAAGCCGTGCAGGTGGAACATCTGGCTACTTATGATACAGGGAGGAAGTTTTCTCCTCCTTGGATCTTTGCTGTACTTTTTGAAGGATAACCCTATACATATCCTGATTGAATCTGCCATGCTCTGCATGATATGCCCCACAGCAACTGCTGCGGCTGTGGTAACTGAAAAGCTGAAGGGGAATGCGGCACATGTTACATCCTATACAATCCTCATAAATCTCCTTGTGGCAGTGCTTGTACCCCTTGCTGTATCAATACTGTTCCCTAACGAAACCATGAGCTTCACCACCTCTTTCATGACCATTCTGGGCAAGGTATTCCCGCTGCTGCTGTGCCCGTTCGTATGCGCCTTCCTTCTCAAACACCTGTGGCCTTCTGTACACCGGAAACTTGGGAGGATTGCCCATATATCATTCTATATCTGGGCCGTGGCTCTTACCCTTGCAATTGCGGTAACCGTAAAAAGCATTGTCCACAGCAACGTATCAATCTGGTACCAGATTGGCATTGCCGCCGTTGCGCTTGTCACCTGTATTCTCCAGTTTGCACTTGGGAAGGGGATAGGAAGGAGATACAATGACACAATAACAGCAGGACAGTCGCTCGGGCAGAAGAACACCGTACTTGTAATCTGGATGGGATATACATTCTTCACCCCTATCACTGCTGTGGCCGGCGGATTCTACAGCGTCTGGCACAACATATACAACTCATACCAGCTATACAGGCAGAGGAAAGGAAAATGATAGCCTGAGCATATATCAGGCCGGGCCCGCCTGAACCGGTAAATCCCGGGGGAGCAAAGAAAAAAGAAGAAGGATGACCGTTTTGGCCATCCTTCTTTCATATCATATCAATGGAGTTCTCCTAGAACTTCTGCATCAACATCTCAACAATCTTGATTGCTGCATAGGCAACTGGAGTACCAGGGCCGAAGATTGCAGCGGCACCAGCCTTGTAAAGGGCATCGTAATCCTGTGCAGGGATAACACCGCCGGCAACAACGATGATATCCTCACGGCCAAGTTTCTTGAGCTCGTCTACAATCTGAGGAACAAGAGTCTTATGACCTGCAGCAAGTGAAGATACACCCACTACGTGTACGTCATTCTCAACAGCCTGTTTTGCAGCCTCCTCAGGAGTCTGGAACAAAGGTCCCATATCCACGTCAAAGCCACAGTCTGCGTAACCTGTTGCAACAACTTTTGCACCACGGTCGTGACCGTCCTGACCAAGTTTTGCAATCATGATTCTTGGCTGACGACCCTCTTTCTTAGCAAACTCAGCTACAAGCCCTTTTGCCTTCTCAAAGTCTGAATCGTTCTTAACCTCTGAAGAGTAAACACCTGTATTCATACGGATAACTGCTTTATAACGTCCTACAACTTTCTCGCAAGCATCAGAGATCTCTCCCAATGAAGCGCGTGCCTTGGCAGCCTCAACAGCAAGCTCAAGGAGGTTGCCTGATTTGTTTGCAACAGCCTCAGTGATAGCGTCAAGACACTGCTGTACCTTAGCGTTGTCACGGTTAGCCCTAAGCTCTTTGAGCCTTGCAATCTGCTGCTCACGAACCTTGGCGTTATCTACGTCGAGAATCTCAATAGGATCCTCTTTCTCAAGACGGTATTTGTTGATACCAACGATAGTGTCAATGCCTGAGTCAATTCTTGCCTGCTTTCTTGCAGCAGCCTCCTCAATCCTGAGTTTAGGAATACCTGTCTCAATGGCTTTTGCCATACCGCCAAGCTCCTCAACCTCCTGGATGTGTGCCCAAGCCTTGTCAGCCAACTCTTTTGTAAGGCTCTCAATGTAGTAAGAACCTGCCCAAGGGTCAATTGACTTACATACGCTGGTCTCCTCCTGGATGTAGATCTGGGTGTTACGTGCAATACGTGCAGAGAAGTCTGTAGGAAGTGCGATAGCCTCATCCAATGCATTTGTATGCAATGATTGGGTATGTCCTAAAGCTGCACCCATAGCCTCAATACATGTCCTTGCAACGTTGTTGAAAGGATCCTGCTCTGTAAGTGACCATCCTGAAGTCTGGCAGTGGGTTCTCAATGACAATGATTTAGGGTTCTGTGGGTTGAACTGGTTAACAAGTTTTGCCCATATCATACGTGCAGCACGCATCTTTGCAATCTCCATGAAGTGGTTCATACCGATTGCCCAGAAGAATGAAAGGCGTGGAGCGAAAGCATCTACTGAGATACCTGCCTTGATACCTGTACGCAAGTACTCAAGACCGTCTGCCAATGTGTAAGCCATCTCAATGTCATTGGTAGCACCTGCCTCCTGCATGTGGTAACCTGAAATTGAAATTGAGTTGAACTTAGGCATATATTTGGAAGTGTAGGCGAAAATGTCGCCAATGATTCTCATTGAGAACTCAGGTGGGTAAATGTAGGTATTACGAACCATGAACTCCTTAAGGATATCGTTCTGGATAGTACCTGCCATCTCCTCAAGTTTTGCACCCTGCTCAAGACCTGCAACAATGTAGAATGCCATTACCGGAAGAACGGCTCCGTTCATTGTCATTGATACAGACATCTTGTTCAAAGGAATCTGGTCAAAGAGGATCTTCATGTCCTCTACTGAACAGATTGATACACCCGCCTTACCTACGTCACCTACCACACGTGGGTGGTCAGCATCGTAACCGCGGTGTGTTGCAAGGTCAAAAGCAACTGAAAGTCCTTTCTGTCCTGCAGCAAGGTTCCTTCTGTAGAATGCATTTGACTCCTCAGCTGTAGAGAAACCTGCATACTGTCTTACAGTCCAAGGTTTCTGCACATACATTGTGCTGTAAGGTCCACGAAGGAAAGGGGCAACACCTGCAGCATAGTTCAAGTGCTCCATTCCCTCAAGGTCAGAGGCACTGTAGTTTGTCTTTACAGCAATCCTCTCTGGTGTCATCCACTCGCTGTTGTTGTTCTGTGAGCAGGCGGCGCCACCGTTATATTTTAGTTCTGAAAAATTCGGACGCATAATCTTATTCTGATTTAAATTCATTATTGCTTATTTAATACCCAATTTAGCCTGATAACCTTTAAGTGTCTCAAGAACGTTGCTCTTCACACTTATGAAGTTCTCAATGCCCTTAGCTGTAAGTTCCTCCTTGCAAGCAGGCTCTCCGGCAACAACCACGATAGCCTTGTCACCAACAAGTGAAGCAATCTGTGGAACGCCCTCTGCATACTCGTCATCAGATGAACAAGCAACAATAATATCAGCTTTAGCCTCCAATGCAGCCTTAACACCCTCCTCTACTGAAGAGAACCTGTTGTTGTCAACAACCTTGAAGCCTGCAACGGCAAAGAAGTTACATGCAAACTGAGCCCTTGCCCTGCACATTGCCAGGTTACCGTAAGTAACCATGTATGCAACAGGCTCCTTGCCGCTCTGCTCTGTAGCATAACGCAAAGCCTCAAAAGGCTGTGCGCCCCTGTATTTTACAAGCGGCTGGCCGAGAACTGTACCGCAAGCTGCAGGTGCAGGTTTTCTGGTAACAACCTCCAAGGTAACATCCTTGTCTGCCTTCTCGGTGAAGTTAGGGTACTGGTTTGAACCGAGGATGATGGCCCTGCGGGTCTCAATCTTCTTGTCACGTGCATCAGCGGTAGCCTTGATTGTATTCTGGATGAAACCGGCCTTGAATGCCTCAACATAACCGCCCATATTCTCAACCTCAGTAAAGAGTTTCCATGCAGTCTCAGAAATTGACTGGGTAAGGTTCTCAACGAAGTATGAACCTGCAGCAGGATCAACAACCTTGTCAAAGTTTGCCTCCTCCTTAAGGATAGACTGGGTATTTCTTGCAATACGGTTGCTGAACTCGCCAGGTGCGCGGAACGGATAGTCGAATGGAAGCACCTCAAGAGAATCAACGCCTGCAATTGCAGCACTCATTGCCTCTGTAGTGCCTCTCAACATGTTTACATATGGATCGTAAACTGTCATGTTCCACTCGCTTGTTACAGCGTGGATCTTCATCTTCTGGCAGCACTCCTTCTCTGAACCGTAGGCTTTCACAATGTTTGCCCACAACATTCTTGCAGCACGGAATTTTGCAATCTCCATGAAGTAGGTTGAACCAACTGCAAATGTGAACTTGATGCGTCTTGCAGCATCGTCAGCGCTCAAGCCAAGCTCCATAAGCTTGTTGATGTACTCGCTACCCATAGCAAGACCGAAACCAAGCTCCTGTGAGATGTTTGAACCTGCATCGTTGAATGAATAAGCCTCAACACCTATAACCCTTACTCTTGGGTACTCTGCAACTGCATCAACTACAGCCTTGAGGTTGTCCATTGATTTGTCTGAGCAGAAAGCGCCTGTCTGGTTAAGACCTCTGAGAGGATCATAATCAAATGAAGCCTTCAAATCCTCAGCACCCACACCCTGAGCCTTTGCAACTGCAAGGAATGAGTTGATGATCTCTACTGAAGCGCAGCAGCATCCTGTAAAGTTAACCTCAACCTTTGCAAGGTCTATTCCCTTAAGTAGAGTGTTCATCTCAGCCTCGCTGATGGCCTTTTTGCCATCAATGCAGAAACCTACAGACTCAACACCTTTCTTCAAGCCGTCAACAGCCTGTGCGTTTGCAGCCTCAAAACCGCACTGGCATGCGCAGTAGTCCTGACGTACCAACCAGTTGTTGTTGTCTTTTGTACCCCTTACAAAAGGGAAAGCGCCGGCCTCTCCTCCAAGGTGTTTCAAACCCTCAAGATTCTCGGCACGGTAGTAAGGGCGGACTGAAAAACCTTCCTCGGTTTTCCATACGAGCTTCTTCTCGTAATCGGCACCTTTCAAATCCTTGATTATCACCTCTTCCCATTGCTCTGTGGAAACAGGTGGAAACTCAGCAAATAATTTTTCTGCCATATTTTTATTTTTATATATGAATGGATAATATGATTTTTCTTGAAAATCGTCCAAAGGTACAAATAATATAATTTAAAACCAATTATTTAAATGCCTCTTCAACTACCGCATCCTCGGCAATTTCCGGTATCGTAACCTTAAGGCCCGGAGTGCGTTCCATCTCCCTGCGGATTGCCGAAACTGCCCCCTTGTTCCTTGCCCAGCTGCGCCTTGCAATGCCGTTGTCCACATCCCACATGAGCATGTTACGTATCCTGCGGTCTGCATCCTCTGAGCCGTCTATCACCATTCCGAACCCTCCGTTTATAACCTCACCCCAGCCTACTCCGCCACCATTGTGGATGGAAACCCACGTAGCCCCGCGGAACGCATCACCAATGACATTCTGCACTGCCATATCTGCCGTAAAGCTTGAGCCGTCATAGATGTTTGAGGTCTCCCTGTAAGGGGAATCTGTCCCGGAAACATCATGATGGTCACGCCCGAGCACTATAGGGGCACTCACCTTCCCTTCCCTGATGGCCTTGTTCATTGCCAGAGCTATCTCAATCCTACCCTGCGAATCCGCATACAGGATACGGGCCTGCGAGCCTACCACAAGCCTGTTCCTTCCGGCCTCCCTTATCCAGTGGATATTGTCCGCCAGCTGCGGCCTTATCTCTTCCGGAGCATCCTTCATTATATCCTCAAGCACCTGTGCAGCAAGCATATCAGTATATGCAAGATCCTCAGGCCTTGAAGAGGTGCACACCCACCGGTATGGGCCGAACCCGTAATCAAAGAAGAGCGGCCCCATGATATCCTGCACATACGAAGGGTACCTGAACTTGCGGCTGTGCTCCGTATCATTAGAAGAAGCATCCATCCCCGGATTGAAGATGTCTGCCCCTGCCCTTGAAGCCTCCAGCAGGAATGCATTGCCATAGTCAAAGAAGTACATTCCCCTTCCCGACAGCTTGTTGATGGCAGCCACCTGCCTCCTCAGGCTCTCCTGCACACACTCCCTGAACCTTTCAGGCTCAGATGCCATCATCTCCCTGCTCTCCTCAAACGAGTACCCTACAGGATAGTACCCGCCTGCCCAAGGATTATGCAGCGAGGTCTGGTCCGAACCCAGATCCACGTGCATTTCCTCCGCGGCAAGCTTCTCCCAAAGGTCAACCACATTGCCGTGGTATGCCAGTGAAACCGCCTCCTTGGCTGCACGGGCCTTCTCTATACGGGCTATGAGTTCATCAAGATCACTGTAAACCTCATCTACCCACCCCTGCGAATATCTTGTCTGTATGGCCTTCTCATTAATCTCAGCAACAACACCCACAACACCGGCAATCACAGCCGCCTTAGGCTGCGCCCCGCTCATTCCTCCAAGCCCTGAACTTACAAACACCTTGCCTGCCGGATCCGGGTTCCCGTGCATCCTGGCCGCATTCAGTACAGTTATGGTTGTACCATGTACAATTCCCTGCGGCCCTATATACATGAACGAGCCTGCCGTCATCTGTCCGTACTGGGAAACCCCAAGTGCATTGAACTTCTCCCAATGGTCCTTGCCGGAATAGTTGGGTATCACCATCCCGTTTGTAACCACCACCCGAGGTGCATCCTTATGTGAAGGGAAAAGCCCCAGCGGATGGCCGGAATAGAGCACCAGCGTCTGTTCGTCTGTCATTTCAGAGAGGTATTTCATTGCAAGCCTGTACTGCGCCCAATTCTGGAACACGGCACCATTGCCTCCGTATGTAATGAGCTCATGCGGATGCTGTGCCACCGCATTGTCAAGATTATTGCTAATCATAAGCATGATTGCCGCAGCCTGGACGCTCTTGTGGGGAAAATCATTTATGCTCCTGGCACAGATCTTATAGTCAGGCCTGTACCTGTACATGTAGATTCTGCCGTAATCCTCCAGCTCCCTTGCAAACTCAGGGGCCAGGGCCGCATGCTGTTCCTTTGGAAAATACCTCAGTGCATTCTTCAGGGCCAGCTTCTTCTCTTCCAGGGAAAGGATATCCTTTCTCCTTGGAGCATGGTTCATCTCCTTGTCATAAGGCTTTGCACAGGGAATCCGCGCAGGGATACCCTCGCATACCAATTCTCTGAAATTATCCATATATCAATATTTTAACCACTTGTAAATGTCTTTCCAACCAGGCTTCTTCCCATACATGAGGATTCCCACCCTGTATATTTTTCCCGACAAGTATGCCATTCCCACAAACGTAACTGCCAGCAACCCTACAGAGAGGGCCAGCTCCCATGCAGGGACACCGTATGCAATGCGGGCCATCATCACCATAGGGGATGTGAAAGGTATCACAGAACCCCAGAATGAGAGGGTGCTGTCGGGATACTGGAATGTATGGAGCATCATGAACAACCCTATGATAAGGGGCATTGTGATAGGGAGCACCAGCTGCTGGGTGTCCGCCTCATTGTCCACTGCAGCACCTACAGCCGCAAACATGCTGGAATAGAGGAGGTACCCTAAAACAAAGTATATTATGAAGCATCCTATTATCTGCACATAGTTGATGTCCCTGAGGGCCTGCAGGAAACTGTCCCCCTCACTCTGCACTGCAGCAGTAATCTGGTCTACAGGTATCTCCGGAGAAGCTGCAGCCATTGTCTGTGCCGCATCATTCAGCCCAAGTGCAGAACCGGCAACGGTAACTATCAGCAGTGTGAAGACAATCCAAATGAAGAACTGCACAAGTGCCACGGATGCAACTCCAAGTATCTTTCCCATCATTATCTGGAACGGCTTCACCGATGACACAATCACCTCTATTATCCTTGTAGTCTTCTCCTCAATCACACTCCTCATCACCATACTTCCAAACATGAAGATGAACATATAGATGAGGAAGCTCCCTATATATCCTATCACCATGAATATCTCCACCTTGGATGCCTTCTCCCCACCTTTCTCATCCAGGGTATATGTGCTCAGCTTCACGTCAGACTCCACATCCGCCATTATCTGCTCAAGCTGCGGGATTCCATACCCCTTCAGCTTGTTCTCCTCCACGGCACTCTCCACATTGCGGGAAATCCTGCTCTGGAGGTCCATGTTCATCTGTTTCTTTGAATAGGTTACAACGGATACGTTCCTTGAAGAATCCAGCGTTGAAATCCCTACAACGGCAAATGCATCAAGATTGTCAAAATCCCCCTTCAGCTCCTCAATGGACCGGTCTGTAACCTCTGTAAATGTAACCTCGGAATCGCTCTCCATATACGGCATCACAATGCCGCTCTCATCAACCACGCACACCTTAAGCCCCTCTTCCCCTTCAGAATACATTGCTATCAGGCTTGGAACCACCATAAGTGCGGCAAACAGCAGCGGCGTAAGAAGAGTGGTGAAGATGAACGACTTCTTCTTTACCCTTATTGCAAACTCCCTTGCAATAATCACAGATATCTTGCTTTTTCCCATATTGATTCAATTTAATTGTTGGTAACCAGTTTTATGAAAATGTCATTCATCCTCGGGATGAGCTCCTGATAGGAGACAATGTCATTCCCCTTTATGAGTTCTCCAAGAATCTCCGCATTTGTTGCATCCTTCTCCACATCCAGTACAGCCCTCCTGTTCCCCTTGTATTCACTGTCCGATACCACCCTTGCAGGTGCATCTGCCAAAGCAACAGGCTCTGTTCCCCTGTAGATCACCTCCACATGGTTGTTGCCATAGCGGCGCCTGATCTCATCCACTCCACCGGAAACAATGAGATTGGACTTGTTTATGAGGGCAATGTTGTCACACAGCTCCTCAACGCTCTCCATATTGTGGGTGGAGAGGATAATTGTGGTGCCTGCCTCCCTCATTGCAAGTATCTCCTTCCTGATGAGGTTCACGTTCACAGGGTCAAATCCAGAAAACGGCTCATCCAGGATAAGCAGCTGCGGCCGGTGCATCACAGTTGTGATGAACTGTATCTTCTGGGCCATACCCTTGGAGAGCTCCTCCACCTTCTTGTCCCACCATCCCTGTATGTTGAACTTCACAAACCACTCCTTCAGCTCCCTTGTAGCCTGACGGGTATCCATACCCTTGAGCCTGGCCAGATATATGGCCTGCTCACCCACCTTCATCTTCTTGTAGAGCCCCCTCTCCTCCGGAAGGTAGCCTATGCACTCCACTGCCTCAGGCCTTATCGGCTCCCCGTTGAACAGGAGCGTCCCGCTGTCGGGAAGAGTAATTTGGTTTATTATCCTTATAAGTGTTGTCTTTCCCGCACCATTAGGGCCAAGAAGACCAAAAATCTTCCCTTTTGGAATATCCAGGCTCACCGCATTGAGGGCGGTGAAATCCCCAAACTTCTTGGTAATTTTCTCACAGGTTATTATTCCCATCTTTAATTCGCTTTAAAGTACATTATCAACCTTACAAATGTAACAAATATTCCCTTAACCTGAGCGCATTATTTTCACTGATTATATGCTCCCTCACAAGCTGTTCCAGCAGCTGCAGGTTATCCTTGAACCGTTTCCTCCCCTTATGCTCCAGATACATGAGTATTCCTCTGGCTGCATAGGCCCCTATATAGGGGTGCCGCTCCAGGGCCTTGCGTTCGGCATCAAGAATGGAGAACCCCTTCACATCCTCCTCCTTCACCTCAATGTACTTCTCTATACCGGAGAACCGTTCCGGAGTAAACCCCTCTATCTCCAGAAGCTGTCTGGCACTCACAAAGCTCCCTCCCAGCCTCTCCCTGTAATCCAGGATCTTCCTGGCGTAGTATCCCCCTATCCCATATAGCCTGACCAGCTCCGTACTGTCCGCCGTATTGAGGTTGCATATGAACCTGTTCCCATCCCCCCTGCGGCCATAAAGGGCATACGTACTTTTCCCTATATTGCTTTCCGCTGCCCGCATGGAATCATGGAGAGCACCATCTGGCCCCAGGCCATCATCCGCAATCCGTCTGGTACCGGCGCGTACGTTTCTCACTCCGGAACCGTTATCCGTTGCCCGCTTGGAAGCAGGACTGGCACTTTCCGCCGCGGGAACTGCAATATACTCCTCCAGAGAGGCATACATAATGCTGTCCACCACATAGAGCCGGGCAAAATCCTCCTTCCTGCGGAACTTGCCACCCTTGCTGCGGTAATTAAGGATACTCTGGGCCTGCCGCGGAGTAAAGCCAAGCCTCTGGAGGCTGTCCTGCCCTACGGTGTTGGGGTTGAACCGGAACCTTTCATGTCTCCTTCCCGCACGCTCCCCACTCTTCCCTACGGCTCCTCCATCCCCTGCTGCAGCTGCACCGGACACCTCTGCAGCATATCCATCTCCAACAGCAGAAAGTTCTGCCGTCCTGCAGATCCTCTCCCTTATCTTGTGCACGGTGAATGTCACCACCTGAAACACAAACAACAGTGCAATGAGGATAATCACCCCCATTGCCCTGCTGTTGGATATTTCCATGTTCCCCTTTCCGGAACTATTCATCCTGTGATTGCTCTCCTGCCTCATGCCCGGCCCCACTTACAATCATCACTATCTCACCTTTCGGCTCATGGCTGCCGTACCATTTGTGCAGTTCCTCTACCGTACCGCGCCTGCACTCCTCGTGCATCTTGCTTATCTCACGGCAAACCGCAGCCCTGCGTCCCGGGCCGAAGAACTCCACCATCTGCCCCAGTGTCTTCACAAGACGGTATGGGGACTCATAAATTATCATTGTCCTCTCCTCTGTGGCCAACTCCCTGAATTTGGTCTGGCGCCCCTTCTTCACCGGAAGAAACCCTTCAAAGCAGAACCTGTCACATGGGAATCCTGAAGTTACCAGAGCCGGGACAAAGGCCGTTGCACCGGGAAGGGTCTCCACCTGAACATCCGCCTCAACACATGCCCTTACAAGGAAAAAGCCGGGATCGGATATCCCCGGTGTACCGGCATCACTTATCAATGCCACATTTATACCACCCAGGATCTTCTCCACCACACCGGCAGCAGTCTTGTGCTCATTGAACTTGTGGTGGCTCTCCATGTGTGTGGAAATCCCATATTTCTTCAACAATACAGAACTTGTCCTGGTATCTTCCGCCAGGATAAGGTCAACCTCCTTCAGCACCCTCAACGCCCTTAAGGTAATATCCTCCATATTCCCTATGGGTGTAGGGACCAGATACAACTTTGCCATTTCCCCTCCTTTATACTTTACACTTCATATTCAATAACGGTGCGCCATCGCGCCACAGGCAGATTGCGTCCTGCTCCCGACAGCAGCACTCTAATGCAGGCTTACACCAATGAGCCTCATGAACTCCTCCCTTGTCCTTATATCCTTGAGGAATGCCCCTGTAAATGCAGATGTTGTGGTAACCGAATTCTGCTTCTGCACACCCCTAATCTGCATGCACATGTGGGCCGCCTCAATCACAACCGCCACCCCCAGAGGGTTCAATGTCTCCTGGATACAGTCCCTGATCTGGATAGTGAGCCTCTCCTGTACCTGCAGCCTGCGGGCAAACGCATCCACCACACGTGGAATCTTGCTCAGGCCCGTAATCACTCCATTTGGGATATATGCCACATGGGCCTTGCCGTAGAACGGAAGCATGTGGTGCTCGCACATGGAGTATATTTCAATATCCTTTACAAGTACTATCTGATGGTAATCCTCCTGGAACCTCGCCGAGTTGAGAATCTCTATAGGATCCATATTGTACCCCTGGGTAAGGAACTGCATGGCCTTGGCCACCCTCTCCGGTGTCTTCAAAAGCCCTTCACGCTCCGGATCCTCCCCAAGAAGGGAAAGGATTGCATGATAATGCTCCGCAAGCTTTGCTGTAGTCCCAGGATCAAACTGCTCTATTTTTGTATATGCCATATATTTTGCAGACTTTTCATTAACTGTGTGGAGACAAAGGTAGCAAATAAAAAAATATTGTGCTATTTTTGTAAAAGACACAAAATAACCTTACCTGAATTATGGGGAACCCATCGGACAAATACAGAATACTTGTAGTGGATGACGAAGAGGACATCCGCGACATTCTGCAGTACAATCTGCACCAGGCAGGCTATATTGCCCACACAGCATCAAGCGCAGAAGAGGCGCTCTTCAAATTGAAGGACAGTTACCACCTCCTCCTGCTGGACATCATGATGGACGGCATCAGCGGGCTCAAGATGGCCCAGCTCCTGCGCGAAGACTACAACAACGACATCCCCATAATCTTCATCTCCGCACTGGACGGCGAGAATGACATCATATCCGGCTTCAGCAAAGGCGGGGACGACTATATCCCCAAGCCCTTTTCGGTAAAGGAGATGCTTGCGAGGGTAAGTGCCGTACTCCACAGATGCTACAGCAGTCCCGACAAGGAGAGCCAGCCACAGGCCCAAAATGACAGCCGCAGGGAAAAGGAGGATATCTTCACCCATAAGGAGCTCAGGATTGAGTTCGGCACAAAGAGGGTATTCATAGGGGGCGGGGAGATTGCCCTCACAAAGAAGGAGAATGAGATTCTTGTACTCTTCGCCCGCAATCCCAACAAGATATACTCGAGGGACGAGATACTCCAGCTTGTATGGAAAGAGGAGAGCTATGTCCTGGACCGCACCGTAGATGTGCACATAGCCAGGCTCCGCAAGAAACTTGGGGTCTGCGGTGAATGGATAGTGAACAGATCCGGATACGGATATTGCCTGCATATATGAAACTGAGACTCAAATACCAGCTTATAGTATACTACATCATTGTGATAGCCATTGTGATGTGTGCGTTTCTGGTGTACATATTGCAACATGACTCAGCCAGCCCCAATACGGGTTACCAATATGCTATAGTCTCATTGATAGTGGTGCTTCTTGTCACCCTCATCTACATCACAAAAAAGCTCACAGGCCCCCTTAAGGCATTCAATGACTTCTTTGAGATGGTAAAGTCCAACAAAAAGGATTTCTCCTCAATTCATTTTCCCGACAACGAGTATGGGGAAGTGGGGCGCAAGATAGTTGACACATACAACCAGCTGGAGCAGGTTAAGCAGTTCAAGCAGCAGGTATCCCACAATATTGCCCATGAGCTCAAGACACCCCTTACAGGAGTGAGGGCATACCTTGAGACCATCATACAGGATGAGCAGATGCCCCCTGAGATAATGAAGAAGTTTGCCGGCAGGGCATACAAACAGACACTCAGGCTCTCCTCCCTTGTGAATGATGTATCCGTACTCAACAAGCTGGACGAGCAGTCTGAATATTACAAGATAGAGGAGATAAATATTTCTGACTGCCTCAAGGAGATTGAGGAGGAACTGGCACACAAGCTGAAGGCCAACAATACGGTCTTCAAGCCGCTGATAAGCAGCGAACTGTGCATAAGGAGCAGCCATGACATCATATACTCCCTCTTCAAGAACCTGGTTGACAACACACTTGAACATGCCGGACCGGACACAACAATTACAATAATGGCCGGCATATCACAGATCTCCGGGGAACCCAACTACAGGATAAACTTCACATACAGGGACAACGGAAAGGGGATTCCTGAGGAATCGCTCGGCAAACTGTTCGACCGCTTCTACAGGGTTGAGGAAGGGCGTACAAGGAAGAACGGGGGAAGCGGCCTGGGGCTTGCCATAGTGGAGAGCTCCGTATTGTTCCATAAGGGGGAGATTACTGCCGAGAATTCACCTGACGGTGGAATCGTATTCAAATTTAGCTTGATGTCCCTATAATGGGGTACACTTATTGTACATGTAAATATAAACAATGAAGGAGACAAAGGAATGAGGATCTTGATTACGGCAGCCGAGCAGGAAGAGCTGGATTGTGCAATAAACGGCTGCATGGCTCTGGGATTCGGGCCGGAAGTTATGGGAGACATTACATTCATGCTTACCGGAATAGGCTCAACCCAGGCGTGCCATACGGTTACAAGGGAGATATGGAAGGCACGGCTTGCAGGGAAGCCGCTGGATCTTGTGGTGAACATAGGGATTGCAGGAAGCTATGACATGGAGGCGTTCCCCCTTGGAAGTGCCGCTGTAATTGACAGGGAATATTTTGCCGACCTGGGGTTTGAAACCACCCACGGATTTGAGGACCTGTTCCAGTGCGGTATCCTTGGGAAGGATACCATGCCATATACCGGCGGGGCACTCAAACGCAGGCCAATACCGCATGGAGGGATTGAAGAGGCACTTGCAAGGTACAGGGGGGTTACGGGTGTCACTGTACAGACAGTAACCGGCAACCCGGAGAAAGTTAAGGAGATATACAGAAGATACACCCCACAGATTGAAAGCATGGAGGGGGCTGCTGTCTATTTTGCCTCAATTATGGAGGATATACCATTCTTAGGACTGAGGACAGTTTCCAATGAGGTTGGGGAGAGGGACAGGAAGAAATGGGACATCCCGGCCGCACTGCATACCCTTGAGGAGTGCTGCAGGGATATTTTCAGTGGAATTGCAGAATGAAATTGGATATGGACAACGGGAGAAAGGAAGTGATAAGGATTGGGGGGCTGAAGAAGATATACAGGCTGGGAGCGCAGCAGGTAAATGCCCTCAATGGAGTTGACATCTCCATATACAGGAATGAATATGTGGCAATCATGGGACCGTCGGGATCCGGAAAATCCACACTTATGAATATTCTCGGATGCCTGGATACCCCTACAGAGGGGAGATATATCCTCAATGGCACTGATGTAAGCCAGATGGGTGACGGTGAACTTGCCGAGGTGAGGAACAGGGAGATAGGGTTTGTGTTCCAATCATTCAACCTGCTTCCAAGGTACACCTCCCTGGAAAATGTAGCCCTGCCGCTTATATACTCCGGGGTACCTGGGCGCATCAGGGAGGAGAAGGCCCGGGAGGCCCTCATTGCCGTGGGGCTCGGGGAGAGGATGGACCACAGGCCGGCAGAGCTGTCGGGAGGACAAAGGCAGAGGGTTGCCGTGGCAAGGGCCCTGATAAACAACCCTTCAATCATCCTCGCCGACGAACCTACAGGCAATCTGGACACAAAGACCTCAATTGATATAATGAGGCTCTTTGAAGAGATATACAGGAAGGGGAATACTGTAATTGTGGTTACCCATGAGGAGGATATTGCAAGGCATGCAAGGAGGATAATACGCCTGCGTGACGGAAAAATTGAATCAGACGCCATGAATTATACCCCAGCAATGGAAGGACAAAACTTTTGAATCATGAAAATATATACTAAAGGAGGAGACAAAGGGACCACATCTCTGGTAGGAGGTAAGAGAGTTCCCAAGAACCACCCGAGGGTTGAGGCCTACGGAGACCTGGATGAACTGATATCATTCATCGGGATCATAATAAGTGATACAGACATTGTGCAGGTGAAGGAGCACCTGAGGAAAATACAGGAAGATCTGATGCTCATTTCCGCACATTTTGCCTCAGACGGATCCGGCAAGAGCCTCAAGGAGGTAAATGAAGAGGCCGTAGCATTCCTGGAGAGGGAAATTGACAGGATGACAGCACTCCTTCCTCCCCAGACTGCATTCATATTGCCAGGAGCACCGAGGGTGTCTTCCGAATGCCATGTTGCAAGAACTATCTGCAGAAGGGCCGAGAGGCATGCACTGGCCATAGGAACAGGGGGTGAAGGGAACACTGAAGTATCTGGGCAAGTGGAGGTTGGGATGAGATATCTGAACAGGCTGTCTGACTATCTGTTTACCCTTGCAAGATTTTTATGCGTTGAGGATAAAGAAAAGGAAGTGTTTTGGCTGCCATAACAATTTTTTTACTATATTTGCGCCCCTAAAAGCATTATAGTAATACTAATTGGTTAAAAATTAAAAATTTACATTATGTATTGGACACTGGAACTCGCTTCAAGACTTGAGGATGCCCCATGGCCTGCCACCAAAGATGAGCTAATTGATTACGCAACCCGCTCGGGAGCCCCTCTGGAGGTTATTGAGAACCTTAATGATCTTGAGGATGACGGCGAGGTTTATGAAAGCATTGAGGAAATATGGCCTGATTATCCAAGCAAAGAGGATTTCTTTTTCAACGAAGATGAATATTAGAATTTGAGACCGCCCTTCACGGGCGGTTTTTTTGTTTATATTTGTATCAGCAAATATTTCTGGTATGAAAATTATTATTGCAGGTGCAGGAGAGGTTGGAAGCCATCTTGCAAAGATGCTCAGCAATGAGTCCAATTCCCTTACTATCATTGACAATGATGAGAACCGCCTTAACAAGCTGCGTGAGGTTGCAGATGTGATCACCATTCTTGGAGACCCCACTTCCATTGAGACGCTCAAGAGTGCCGGGGCCGAGAAGGCAGACCTGTTCATTGCAGTAAGCCCTGCCCAGGAACAGGATGTCAACATCATAAGCGCACTCCTGGCCAAGAAGCTGGGAAGCGGCAAGGTGACTGCCCGTGTAAACAATGATGAATATATGCACCATGAGAACAAGCTTTTGTTCAAGGAGCTTGGAATAGACCTCCTGTTCTATCCCGAGAAGATTGCCTCATACGAGATTGTAGACCTGCTCAAACAGACCGGCACAACAGAGTTCATGGAATTTGCAAGGGGTGTGCTGCAGATGGTGGCCTTCAGGCTGGAGGACGGAGCCCCGCTGATTGACAAATGTGTATCTGACATATCCTCATTTACCGGCAAGAGCCAGTATAAGGCAGTTGCCATTGCCAGGAATGAGACCACAATAATCCCCTCTCCAGGGACAAAGTTCATGGAAAATGACCTTGTATTTGTAATATGCACCAAAGATGGTGTACAGGATGCCATGAGTTTCTCCGGCAAGACTGAAATCCCCATCAAAAACCTGATGGTTGTTGGAGGCGGAAGGATAGGTGAGATGCTGGCAAAGAAGATGGGCAAGGTCTCTGACCACATAAAGATTATTGAGATAAAGCCGGAAAGGTGCGAATATCTGGCCGAGACACTGGACAACGTACTTGTCATAAACGGCGACGGCAGGAATTCAGACCTGCTGCTTGAAGAGGATGTAACCAAATACGATGCATTCGTGGCGGTTACAAGCAACTCCGAGACAAATATCCTCTCATGCGTGGCAGCAAAGAAGATGGGCATTGCCAAGACAATTGCAGAAGTGGAGAACATTGAATATATAAAGCTTGCTGAGGGAATGGGAGTTGATGCCGTAATAAACAAGAAGCTCTCTACCGCGGGGCGCATATTCCGCTTCACCCTCAGCAACAAGGTGCGCTCAATCAAATGCCTTAACGGCTCCGATGCCGAGGTACTTGAGTTTATCGTAAACCCGAGCAGCGCCATAACAAAAGGGCCCCTCAAGGATCTTCACTTCCCTAAAGAGGCCATTATCGGTGGAATCATCCGCGGTAACGAGATATTTGTGGCAACTGATGACACTGTCATAAAACCTTACGACAGGGTTGCCGTATTCGCCCTGCCGCAAGTTCTTGCCCAAGTAAACAAATTCTTTATCTAAGGTCTACAGAAGGGAAAACAGCACAAACAGCCAGTGCGCTATAACGCCTGCACAAAGCCCGCCTATTGTGTGGGCTATGATTGCCTTTGATGTGAGCTCCCTGTATCCCAATGAATCAAGCATTGCAGTATGGGTGCTGAGATAGCCGCTCCAGCACATTCCCATTGCTGTGAATACTGCAATTGCATTTGCATCCACAAAACCGCTTGCCTGAAGCTTCGGTACAAGTCCCAATGCCGCCCCTACTGCTCCGAGTGATGTCATAGGGAAAGCCACAAGCTCAGGATGGGTGAATCCGAAGAGCCAGTCAAAAAGGAAATCCACCTTTTCCGCCAAAGCCGGAAGCAGTGCTATACCCTCATATGCTGCACCGGTATAACCGTTCTCACCCGGGCCGAAAGTGAACATCATTACAAAAGTGGAGATGATGAGCACACCTGGGATAATTGCCATACCAAGCTCTACTCCTGATTTTCCTCCATCCAGGAGTGAATTGAGGATCCTGAGGAAAGTTCCCTCCTCCTTTGCCGCTTCAACTTCATTTGCCTCCATACTTCCATTATCCTCCGGCACCACACCCTCTCCGAACTCAGGTCTCGCCTTAAGGATAAGCTTCTGTGCAATCCTTGTAGAGATGATGCTCCCGATAAATGCACTTACCAGACCTACCACAGCCGACATGGCAAAGCCGCGGCCGGCCATGAATACCATTACCACAAGACCCATTCCAAAGGCAGTACCGAAATTGGTGATTGAAATAAGCTGGTACTTCTTGAAATATTTGCTGAAGTTCTTGTCATTTGCAAGTGTAAGGATTGCAGGATTGTCTGAAAGGAAAGTGAGCACACCGCCAAGGGCTGCCACACCAGGGAGGTTCCAAAGCGGCTTCATGAGCGGCCTGAGGAGCTTCTCCAGAACTCCCACAACACCGAACTCAACAAGAATCTTGCCCAAGGCTCCGGACAATACAGTAATTGCCATTATATAGAAACATGTCTCTATAAGGAGGCTGTAGGAGGTGTTCATAAGGGTATTGAGCATATTGGGAACCCCCATCTCAGAACCCAAGGCGCCGAAAATCAGGAAGAATATTATCAGGAAAAACAGCGGCTCAAACTTTTTCAGTCTTTTGTCTTTTTTCATCGGTTATATGTTGTTTTTATCTTTCAAGCACTTTCATCTGCCACCTTACACCAATATTGAATGTATGCGGTACAGGATCAGAGGTATTGGAATACCAGAACGCGTGCAGCCTCAATGACTGCCTTGCGTCCTTGATTGGAAAATACTCCATACCAGCTCCGTAAAAGCCAAGGTCCACACCCGGCAACACATACCTGTCATACACAAAACCGGCGGATACATCCTGGGCCCTATTCACATCATAGCCTCCCTTGGCAAACAGGTTTACGCTCTCTGAAACGGCATAAGAGACCCTCCCATGAAGGGAGAAGTCCTCAAGGAAAGCTGTCCCTTTCCCGGCATAGCGGTTCATGTAGTCCAGGTCCATCTCAAGCCTGTGACACGGCTCAAACTTGTTTCCAAGAGCTATATAATTGATGAAATGCCCCTTCTGGTACTCAATCATGTTTGCAGACCATATTGTGCTGTACCACCCGGCAACCTTGCCGTACCATATGACATTATATGCATAAATGTTCTCCAGTTCCCTTGTGGAAAAGGGGGAGTTTGTCATCTGTATAAAGAACTTGTTGTTTTTGTCGGGAGCAAAACCTACATTTACACCTATCTGGAACGGGCTTACATGGTTCCAGAAGTCTGAGGCGAAATAGACATCAATCGGAGCATAATCATACTCTATTGTGCCTATACATACCATCTGCTTGCCTGCAGTGATGGAAAGCTTCTCATTGTGGTGATATGTCACATTTGCCCAATCGGTGGCGTTGAAGAAAGATTTGGGGTTCTGGTGGTCTACATAAAGGCGGTGCCTGAAACTGTAGCTGAACTTCTCATTTATCCTGCCGTTGATCAGCAGCTTCAGATAACGCCCTACAAAGCCTCCATCTGTCTCCTCCTCCCCCTTTGTCATTTCACCGTCAAACCTTGCATCAAGCTTTATAGAAATGCCCGGGTCCTCACTTGCATTCCCCTGTCCATATGCGGCTGCAGATAACAAAGAGAAACAAAAGACCAGCAAAACATGCAATAATTTCATAAAAAAAGCCCGTTTAAGTCAAAAACCAAGCGTCAAAGGTAATTCAAATATCATTCAATTCCAACCATCTCATCTCTTTCTCATCCAGAAGAGCCATAACCTCCCCTATCCTTATTGAAGCATCTGAGAGTTCCTGTCCCTGCAGCTCTCCTCCCGACAGCTTCTCCTCAAGCGCCTTCTTCTCCGCCTCCAGTTCCTGCAGCTCCCTCTCCAGCTGCTCAAGCTCCCTCTGCTCCTTATAGCTGAGCTTCCTCTTCTTCTGCTGCACCTGCGGTTCCTGGGCAGCCACAGCCTTCTTCTGTGCCTCCCTCTGTGCAATCTCCCTCTCCCTTGCCCTAGCCTGTTTTTCCTTCTCCTTAATATACTCCCTGTACTCAGAATAGCTTCCCACAAAATCCTTCACCACTCCGTCACCCTCAAATACAAAAAGATGATCAGCTATCTTGTCTAGGAAGAAGCGGTCATGTGACACAATGATTACAGAACCTGCAAAACCTTTCAGGTACTCCTCAAGGACATTAAGGGTAAGGATATCCAGGTCATTGGTAGGCTCATCAAGTATGAGCACGTTGGGATTCCTCATGAGCACAGTAAGGAGATACAGCCTCCTCTTCTCCCCTCCGCTCAGCTTCTCAATCTTGTTATAGTGCATACTTGGAGGGAAGAGGAAATAATTCAGGAATGTTGATATAGGGACGCTCTTGCCGTCTCCCAGAGTAACTACCTCCGCTATCTCCCTTACCGCATCAATTACCGTATCCTCCGGATTGAACTCTATACCCTGCTGCCTGTAATAGCCGAACTTCACGGTCTCCCCTATCTGTATCTCTCCAGCAGTAGGCTGGAGGTCTCCGGTAATAAGATTGAGGAATGTAGATTTTCCAACGCCGTTCTTCCCCACTATACCTATCTTCTCTCCAGGGGCAAAGTTATATGTAAAGTCCTTCAGCCCTATCCAGTCCTCCCATCTGAAATCTACATGTGAACAATTTACAATCTTCTTTCCAAGCCTTGCAGACTGCACATTTATGTTCATGTTCTTCTCCTGGATTCTCTGCTCAGCCTTATCCTTGAGGTCATAGAAGGCATCAATCCTGTATTTGGCCTTAGTACCCCTAGCACATGGCATTCTCCTCATCCAGTCCAGCTCTGTTCTCAGAAGGTTTCTTGCCCTGTCTATCTCCTTCCTGAAATTCTGCATCCTCTCCTCCCGCTTCTGCAGATAGTATGAATAGTTCCCATCATAAGGGTACAGGGTACCGTCAGCCATCTCAAGGATACGGTTACATACCCTGTCCAGAAAATAACGGTCATGGGTAACCATGAGCAACGTGCACTTCTGCCTGCTGAAATAATCCTCCAGATACTCTATTGTCTCCATATCCAAATGATTGGTAGGCTCATCCATAACAAGGAAATCCGGCTTCTTCACAAACATGCACGCAATTGCAACCCTCTTTATCTCCCCTCCGCTCAATTCCTTTACTTTCTGGTCTGTATTGAAAAGCTTGAGGGAAAAGAGCACCTCCTCAATCTCATGGCGGGGAAGATCGCCTGCTGCAGGAGCAACAACATCCATTATGGAGGCCTCCGGATCATATACATTGTCTTGTGCCAGGAATGCAACAGATATCTCCTTCAGGAACTTTACCCGTCCGTCACCGTCCGAGCCCTCAATCCCTGCCAGAATTCTCAACAAAGATGTCTTTCCTGTTCCGTTGGGTGCAATTAGGGCTATCTTGTCTCCCTCATTTATATTCATGTTGATATTACTGAAAAGGACCTTTGGCCCGTATGCCTTTGAGACATTTTCTACCTGAAGATAACTTGCCATTTCTCATTTATTTTGCAGAGACAAAAATACAAAAAAGAGGCTGCAATTCATGCAACCTCTTTCTATATGAGTGAAACTATAATTAGTTAGCTTTCTCAATAACAACAACTCTTGTAAGAGCATTGCTGTTGTCATACATAGCACCCTGGCCACCGTTACCCTTCCACTCAATCTGGCTCTCGCTTACGCCAGCCTTGATAAGTGCATTGTAAACAGCCTCAGCACGTTTGTCAGAAATCCTCTGGTTAGTGTTAGCAGAACCAGTAGCTTTATCAGCGTAACCGTTAACAATGTATTTAACCTCAGGGTTAGCTTTCATTACGTCAGCAGCAAGCTGGATGTTAACCTGACCTTTTGAGTCAATCTTAGCGCTACCGATGTTGAAGAAGATAGCTCTAGGACCAGCAACAGCAACCTCAACCTCTTTAACAACCTCTACAGGCTGTTTAGCCTTAGCCTCAGCAGCTGCCAAAGCCTCTTTAGTTGCAGCGTGGCTGTTCTGCTCAGCAGCCAAAAGCTCTTTGTACTTCTTGATGTCACCGTTAACTGAAGCAAGAAGAGCCTCGTTGGTAACTTTCACAAACTTTTTGCCACCGAAGAAATAAGTTGCACCTACAGTTGCACCTACAGCGCCGTCAGCTACTGAAGAGCTGTAATCGCCAAATGGAGACTGTCCCAACTCACCTCTTACCTCTACATTAATAGCGAAGAATTTGTTGATGTTGAATGCACCACCCAAACCAACTGAACCGTTGATAAGAGCTTTGGTATCATCTTTGCCACCAATCTCAGCTTTTGCAAACTGGAGACCAGGACCCATGAAAGCATAACCCTCAAACAATCTGTCAGGATTGTAACCAGCTACAGCGTTAGAGATGTTGAACATAGCGTCAGCGCGAAGAGTGAAGTAGTCAGTCTTGTACTCCTCGAAAGGACCAACTGCACCGTTAGCAAAGTTTGAGTAAAGTTTTGTGTTGAAACCAGCAACCTGAGCTCTAACGCCCCATACTGGGTTGATCAATTTACCTACTGAAAGGTTGAACAATGGAGTAATGGCATCTCCCAAGCCATAATCTGAGTTGTCTGGGTTTACGCAAACCTGAGCACCAACACCTACACTGATAAAGTAGTTGTCTTTAGCACTCTCAGCGTAGTATCTGCTCTGAGCATTTGCAACTGTTGCAAGACCAGCCAACACCAAAGAAAGTATTACTATTTTGCTTTTCATTATTTTAATTTTTTTCAATTTTAATTGTTGAGGCTTATTTCAGATGAACCTTATAAGCCAAACCTCCTGTAAAATATCTGAACCCCTGTAACTCAAACTGTGCGTGAATCTGGTTGAAAAGTTCATAGGTAGCACCTATTGCAAAGTCTTTTGTATCATGCTCAAGAATCAGTCTCAAGTTAGGTACAAAGGAAGGGTCGTATGTAACACCGGCTGCAATGCCGTTGAGCTTGTAGCTCAACCTGGTGTTGTACAGATAGGCCAAGTGTAGCCCCAACCTCTCTGATCCAACAAGAAAGTGTTTTGTGGCTGCAACAAAGAACCTGCTGAAATAGCCGTTTCCGCTTGTTGTGTTGATCTGTCCTCCACCGCTCTCGGTATAAGGGTCAGATGTCCCAACCACTATGGAAGGCATATGCTTCCAATACTTCCCTTCGTTTATCAACCTTATCCTGGCAGAAAAATATCTGTCCTGATTGGTGAACTTTTCACCATCCACCTTCCAGTCTATGCCAATTGTCTTCGCTTTGAACATTGTTGCTGTATAGGCAACCTCAAAGAACGGGAGAATTGTCACATTCAGGAAGTAGTTGTAAGTTCCGTAAGTCCACGGATATGGTGTAATGTGCTTGTTCAAATAGTTACCACCAACAACGAATGTCTTTGCATCCTGCATCTCTGCCGAAGGCATATGGAGAAGCCCGGTGGTACCATAGGTAAATTGAGCTGAGAGCGTAAAACTTACGCACAAGAAAGAGAATATAAGTACTAATTTCCTAAACATAGCCAACGTCTCTCAGTCAATTTATCTCAAGCTGCAAAATTACTCAGGGTCGCCTGCTCCACCACCAGCGTTAGGGTTGTGTGAGTGGTCATTGTGGCTATCGTGGTGTGAATCGTGTGAATCGTGTGAGTCATGTGAATCGTGAGACTCAAACAACTGAGCAACTTTATAACCATCACCCATTACACAATTAGCTTTGTAAACTACACCGTCCATCACATAAGTGAGAGCCCACTGGCTGAAGTAGTTATGAACGTATACGCAAAGAAGAGTTCTTGCACCGTCCTCATTAGCTACATATTCATCAGTCTTAGTAACGAAATCTTTGAAGTTGTCACCTTTAACTACAGAATTCAACTCTGCATTTGAGTACTGAGTGATAATGAATTTAACACCAGCATCAACATTCCCGTTCTGAGCGTCGAAATCCCAGATATAACCGCTGTAGTTAACAACATTTACTGGATAAGGATCATTTGTATAGTGAACATAGCCACAACCAGCACCTGCATGTGAATCGTGTGAATCATTGCCAGCAGCATGTGAATCGTGCGCATCATGTGACTCAGCAAAAACCTGGATATGTTTGCAGATTACAATCCTACCTTCCTCGTCAATCTCAGTACCCTCAGGGAAACCGAACAACTCAATCAACTCAGCAGCTGTCAAAGTACCCTCAGCAACCTCAGTGTCAGGAATAACAGTCTATGGCTCTGGATCTGGCTCTGTCTCTGGAACTTGTACCATTGCGATATCAGCGTTGCTAACACTGATCTGGTTCTTGCCAGCAGGAGCAACCTGAACTGTCCTTGAAACTGGATAGTAACCCTCAGCCTCAGCAGCAACTGTTACAGCACCTGCTGCGCTAACCTTAGTAATGAATGAACCGTTAGTTACAGTTACAGAGTTGCTGTTAACGGTAACATTTGCTGCAAGCGCCTGTGAAGTTGCTGCATCATAAACAGTTCCAACTACATAGTAAATTGGCTCCTGATCAACTACTGGAGTCGATTTCTCATAGCAGCTTGTAAGTGCGAAAGAACAAACTGCCAATACGGCCATCGCAACTTTTGCGCCTAAGCCGAACAATGATTTTTTCATTTGCATCTTAATTAAAAATTAAAATTGTTATTAGTTAAAATTTTAGTAGTTCCGATTTTATGTAATAAGGGTTAAACCTGTTTTCCTCGCTTATGTTGTCACTTGCCTGGGCCTTGAAACCCTTTCCGTAGATAAACTCATTACCTGCGTTGTATGACAGACCAACATTGCGGCTCAACTGAACCCTCGGCACATAGCCTCTTCTTTTATATTTATAAGGGGGCAAGGTCACCTGGAACCTGAAACCCGCATTATAACCGTCATTTCCGGCATCCTCTACCTTCATTCCATAGAAACCGATGGAACAGTATCTGAAATGCCTTATCATGTCAAACCTTATACCCAACTCCTCAAGGAGATACTTCTCGCCATGCAGTGAAAACTGCAGATTGTACTTGGGGATGTAATAGGAACCACCTATTGACCCGGTGAATATCATATTATGCTTGTCATATCCAAACCTGAAAGCATTGATACTCTTTCCGCGCTCCCATTCACCCCATCTGCCCCAACCGGTATAGCTCACACGTGCATCCACCGAAAACCTCTCGTTCTTGAAGAAATGCTCCACCTTCATGTCTGCACCCCACCTCTCGTTGCTGAATATTCCAACAGTTCCCGTAAGGAAAGTGTTGTACGGCAGCCTTACTGTCTGCGACAATGTAATCATTCCAGGCCTTACCTCATCATACAGATAACCGTACTGGTTAAGTATAGGGATAACGAGCTGTGCAGACAATTTGCTGCCCCTCCACAACGAAACCTCCATTGCCGGAGATGCGTTTATCTGGAACTCATACATCACCGAAAGCCTCACATTCTTGAAGCTGAAGCTCGGGTATACAAGAAAATCAACTTTGTACAAAGAACTGTTCTGCCTCTTCTCACCCTTCACAAGCTCCCAACTGTCACCAAGGTCATAGCTGACATTCCAGTCATGTCTTGTAATCTCCTTATCCCCGCCTGCATTGCAGCATAGCGAAATCATAGGGACATTATTATTGAGGACAATCAACCTGCACACCTTGTCCTGCGGCAAACCGTACTTTTGGATAAGGTCTATCGCCTTTCCTATACCTATGCCGTCAATCCTGTATGCAGTATTCTCCAATACATACACCCTCTCCTCTTCATCTTCCGCCCAACCCACGTTCTCAAACCCCATACGCACCAGCTCATCCACTGTATCTTCCCCACTCTGTGCTGCCGCAAAAACCGGCAATACAGCCACCAAGAGCATTAAAAAAATGCTTTTCAAGCCCTTCTGAGCGCGTTTTTTAGTCATCAACGATAGTATTTCACATTAAAATCAGCCGCTAAGATATACATTTTTTACATAAAGCCAAAGAAAATTAAAAAATTTCCTATCATTAATTTGCCGCCAGCCAATGTGATAATTACACCATATCCACACTCTTCTTTTTACCATGTATATAGAGGAGCC
This sequence comes from Bacteroidales bacterium, assembly GCA_017482565.1. Lineage (GTDB taxonomy): Bacteria > Bacteroidota > Bacteroidia > Bacteroidales > UBA932 > Egerieousia. The sequence continues at coordinate 52,838 of JAFUMO010000015.1, forward strand.
ATATCCTATATATCAAGGGTGCTGTAAAAGCCTGCAGCACCCCTGATGTTACAGTCTCATCAGATTCAGTCTTTGCAGCAGACAGGCCTGATCTGAGAGAAGAAATCGTTCCCCTTGTCATCAACAAGAATGAATGCAGGGAAGTTCTCAACCTCAATCTTCCAGATGGCCTCCATACCCAGCTCAGGATACTCAACGCACTCTACACTCTTGATATTCTCCTTTGCAAGGATTGCAGCAGGGCCGCCAATGCTTCCAAGGTAGAAACCGCCATGCTTGTGGCATGCATCTGTAACCTGCTGGCTCCTGTTTCCTTTGGCAATCATGATCATGCTGCCGCCGTTCTCCTGGAACAGGTCAACATAGCTGTCCATACGGCCTGCTGTTGTAGGGCCGAACGAACCGCTGGCCATTCCTTTAGGGGTCTTGGCCGGACCTGCATAATATATAGGATGGTTCTTGATATACTCAGGAAGTCCTTCACCCTTATCAATCCTCTCCTTAAGTTTCGCATGGGCTATATCCCTGCCCACAATGATGGTACCGTTCAAGAGCAGGAAAGTTGAAACAGGATACTGGCTCAGCTGCTCAAGAATCTCCTTCATAGGGCGGTTCAAGTCTACCTTAATGCCTTTTGCAAGAGCAGAACCTGAAAGATACTGCTCAGGGATAAGGCGTGCAGGATTTGAATCAAGTGTCTCAAGCCATATACCGTCCTTGTTGATCTTTGCCTTAACATTCCTGTCTGCACTGCAGCTCACACCCATACCTACAGGGCAGGACGCACCATGGCGCGGAAGACGGATTACCCTAATGTCATGTGCAAAGTATTTTCCGCCGAACTGTGCACCAATTCCAAGGCAATGTGCAGCCTTCAGGAGTCGCTTCTCCATCTCCACATCCCTGAAAGCATAACCCTCCTCACTTGCAGAGGTTGGAAGAGAATCATAATACTTGGTTGAAGCAAGCTTCACTGTCTTGAGGTTAAGCTCTGCTGAGGTACCTCCTATTACAAATGCAATATGGTAAGGAGGACATGCCGCTGTACCCAAAGTCTTCATCTTCTCAATAAGGTATGGCTCAAGCTTGTCGGGAGTAATTAGGGCCTTTGTCTCCTGGAAAAGGTACGTCTTGTTTGCAGATCCGCCGCCCTTAGCCACAAAGAGGAACTTGTATTCGTTGCCGTCGGTGGCAAATATGTCTATCTGGGCAGGAAGGTTGCAGCCTGTGTTCTTCTCATTGTACATGTCAAGAGGGACATTCTGAGAATAGCGGAGGTTATCATTTGTATATGTATCAAACACTCCGTAGGAGAGGGCCTCCTCATCACCGCCGCCTGTAAATACAAACTGACCTTTCTTTGCAACTATTGTAGCTGTACCTGTATCCTGGCAGAAAGGGAGCTGTCCCTTTGCAGAAACATCAGCATTCATGAGCATCTGGATTGCAACAGCCTTGTCATTGTCGCTGCTCTCCGGGTCTGAGAGTATCTTTGCAACCATCTCATTGTGTTCAGGGCGCAACATGAATGACACATCATGCATTGCCTGTCTTGCAAGAAGCCTCAGGCCCTCAGGGTCAACCTTGAGGAACTCCTTGTCACCGAATTTCTCCACAGATACATACTCTTTAGTAAGCAGGTGATACTCTGTGGTATCTTTTCCCATAGGGAACATTTCTTTGTAAACAAATTCCATAATTTATTGTATTTTAAGCATTCATTATTGTTTCGTATTCTCCATGAGGTAGCTCCTCATAAACTCATTGAGGTCACCGTCAAGCACCGCTGCGGTATCTGAAGTCTCGCACCCTGTACGAAGGTCCTTCACCATCTTGTAGGGATGCAGCACATAGCTCCTTATCTGTGACCCCCACTCAATCCTCTTCTTCTGTCCTTCCAGTTCAGCCTGCTTTGCCCTCTTCTTGGCAAGCTCTATTTCATATAGGTGTGATTTCAATATCCTCAGCGCATTCTGACGGTTATCAAGCTGTGAACGGGTCTCGGTATTCTCAACCACAATGCCGCTTGGGATATGCCTTACCCTCACACCAGTCTCCACCTTGTTCACATTCTGCCCTCCCGCACCGCTGGAACGGAAAGTGTCCCACTCCAGGTCTGAAGGATTTATCACTATCTCTATTGAGTCATCCACAAGGGGATAGACAAAAACAGAAGAGAAGGTTGTCTGGCGTTTGCCCTGCGCATTGAAAGGTGATATCCTCACCATCCTGTGCACACCGTTCTCAGACTTGAGGTATCCGTAGGCAAAATCACCCTCAAATTCAATTGTGGCTGACTTTATCCCAGCCTCATCCCCCTCAAGCACATCATATACGGTAACCTTATATCCGTTTCTCTCGCCCCATCTGGTGTACATCCTCAGGAGCATGCTGCTCCAGTCGTTGCTCTCGGTGCCGCCTGCTCCTGAATTGATCTTCAGCAAGGCTCCAAGATTGTCACCCTCCTCTCCCAACATGCTCTTGAGTTCAAGCTCACCCAGCATGCTGTCAATCCTCTTCTCTTCAGATGCCGTCTCATCCTCCCCGGCACCCATCTCCTTCAGCAGATCCAACTCCTCCAGCGCCACAGCCACCGCATCCAGAGCATTTACCCAATATTTAACTCCCGACAATTTCTTCAGGAAAGCCTCCGCCTCCTTGGGATCATCCCAAAAGCCTTCAGAAGTGCTTATCCTCTCTTTCTCCTGTACATCAGCCTTTTTACCGGCATAGTCAAAGAGACCTCCTCAGCGCATCCAGGCGCTCAATAAAACTGCTCATATCAAATAAATTTAAACGCTTCCTGCAAAGATAAGAAAAAAACTACCTGAAACCCTTAATTGCATCCATAATTTGCCCATAGCCGTATCCCCGCCCCAAGGCGAAACGGAGGAGCTTCTGCCTTTTCACCTCAAGTGAATCATTCTCCTTCATCTGCCTCCACCGCTTCTGCAGCAGATCCAGCAGCACATCCTCACCAAACAGTTCCGCATTCTCCTCAAGAGCAATCCTTATGACGGATGCCTGTATCCCCAGCATCTTGAGGTTATAGGCTATCTTCACCTCACCCCACCTGCTGAAGCGGGCCTTGTCCCTCACATACGCTCCGGCAAACCTTGCATCATCCACATACCCCTCCTCCACAAGGGCCCGCAGGATATCCTCGGCCTCATCATCTGTAAATGAAAGCATACCCTTTGCCAGAGAGGCATCCCTCCAGCGGGAAAGTTTCTGCCTCACCTGTGAACTGCAATATTCCGCTCTGCTGCATTGCCCCTGCAGCCTTGCCAAAGCCTGTTGCGGTGTCATAAACAAATCAGAAATAATGGCCCAGGCTCACATAAGCCCCAACCTTGTGTTCATAATCAGACCAATGCAGATTAAACGAAAGCGGTCCTATAGGACTGTTGTATGAATACTTGATGCCTGCACCCCACATACCTGCACTGTCTCCTGCAAGGAGGTCATCCAAACCATGGGATGTAGCAAGATAATTGGCCATACCATATATATAATGCTTCTCCCCAATCCTCTGCCTGAGGTCCAGCCTTGCAATGGCAACCGTATTATCCATGACAATTGCATATGGTACACCTACAAACGGAAGCTGTTGCCTGAAATACCTGCCGGGAACCATACCTCCTATATAATTAAGGAACGGTACCCTTGTACAGGTCCCTATGATTGCACGGCCATACAGCTGCGGAAGCAGTACAAGCCTCTCTGCAAGCGAAATTGCCCCTCCAACATCAATCCTCACCGCCCCAAACTCCTCAAATCCGGACTTGAAATTGCTGTGATAGAAAGTCCCCTCTGCATCAAAGGTCATTCCACGGGTGGCAAAATAACTGTCATCGCGGCTGTCCATCCTCCCTTCCACATAATAGCCGAGGAATCCCTCATCCTTCACCTTATAAGCCTCATATTCAGGAGGCAGGTCATATTTCAGGTACTTGCTGAAATCAAAATACTCATATCTGGCCCCACCTTCAAAATTAAAGTTCCTCAGATAAATGTTGGAAAGCTTCAGCTGCACCCTCTGATACCTGAATGAAAGGTTATCCTGGTTCCTTGTGGACTTATAGATGTTCATATCCTCTCCACCTGCCCTATAAGAAAGCCCTATCTTTGGAAAATCCTTGGAAGTATATGAATAATCAATCTCACCATAAGGATTATAGCTCAGCCTTGCCGTTACACCCAACTTTGAACCAAGCAGCTTATATTCACCCAAGCCCATATGCACCAGGATGGCAGCAGCCTCCTCCGAATCATACCTTGCTCCTACAGCAAGGAGATTTGCAGGCCCCTTCTTCACATTCACCACAAGAGACTCGTCATCATTCCCCTTGTTTACTACTGTATAGGTAACAGAAGAGAAAGCCTTTGTACCCATAAGGATGGAAACACCCCTGTTTATGTCGCTTCCCGAGAGCTTTACATTATGCCTCAGCCCTGAAACCCTCTTCAGCCAATGCTCGTTCTCCTTCTCTATTCCCCTTATCTCCACACTCTTGAAACAGAATGTATCCTTCACCACCTCAGTTGCCTTGGGAACATCCGGACCCTTTGCCCCTGCATCCATTGAGTTCAGCTGACGTGCCAGCTTCTCCAGTTCAGCATATTTCTCCTGCGCCGCCTCCCTGCCGTTAATCATAAGCTGTTCAACCGCAGCCTTGTTGAAGCTGTAGGTACCATACTCGGAAACATCCGGCTTGATGAGGATATCCACATCCGCCACATTCTTCAGATATGTCTCACGCCCCATAAGCCCAATCATCTGGTTGAGCACCTGAGGGATGGATCTCAGATTTTCCGGCCCCGGATCATCATTCTGTATATCCACGCCTATCACAATATCCGCCCCCTTCTTCCTTGCCACATCCACCGGGAAATTGTTTATTATGCCGCCATCCACAAGCACCCTGCCATCCAGGTCCACAGGGGCAAACACACCAGGGATTGCCATTGTTGCCCTCATGGCTACAGGGAGTATCCCTTCATCCAGAACCACAGGCTGTCCGGTAGAAAGGTCCGCAGCCACACAGGCAAAAGGAACGGGAAGATCATTGAAGTCCATGGGCTCCTGATACCCCATAGATAGGCCGTTGAGAAAATTCAGCACATTCTGTCCGCTGATAAGCCCTGCCGGAAGCCTTGAGATTGGAGAATCCTCCTTAGCTGCCCCTTTCCCTGTGGTTATTCCATAGAAGGGGACCCTCAGCAGATATTTTGAATCCAGGCTCTTGATTGCAAACGAGGCATCCCTCCTGGAAGAGGTATTGTCGCTGAGAAGATATTTCCAGTCACACCCGGCCACAATTGAATCCAGCTGCTCCGCATCATATCCCATCGCATACATACCGCCAACCAGGCCTCCTATACTGGTCCCGACAATCATATCCACAGGCATCCCCACCTCCTC